>JAALKR010000043.1 GCA_011087955.1 Oligoflexia bacterium | reverse complement strand
AAGATAAACTACAATCCCTGAAACGCCTTTGCGGCAAATTGGGCTAATTCATGTGGTGGCGCGCTCACGGATTTAATCACTCCAAAATCCGTTAAGGCCGATACCAGAACTTTACCGCCAGACATTTTTTTATCAGAATATAAACATGCGGCAATTGCACCAGGCTTAATTTGGTGGATTATCTCCGGAGGCTTGAAGCCCAAGGCTTGGATTCGTGCACGAATATCTTCATAAAAGTTTGATCGATTCTCGCAAACAAAATAAGACTCTGCCCACATCCCCCAAGCTACCGCCTCGCCATGAGAAATACTCCCCCGGGCAAGCGACTCCAGCGCATGCCCAAGCGTATGACCAAAATTTAGGATCGCTCTCTTTCCAAGACTATCCAACGGATCAGACTCAACGACTTGAATTTTATATGCTACGGCTTTGCGAACGTTTTTCCACAAATTATCCTCACTCACTTCACCATCGATCCACTGCCGTAAATTTTCAATATCCACATCTGAATCACTCAGCCAAATAGTCTTTAAAAGCTCGCCCACTCCCGACAGCCTTTCTTTTTTATGTAAGGATTCGAGCCAGCCAGACCAATAATAGATATTTTTTGCAGGATAGAAAGTACCGGCAACGTTTTTATAAAGATTACCTTCGACGTCGAGGTTCACTGCCGTCTTTCCACCCACTGTTGCATCGACCATGGAGAGTAACGTGGTGGGCACCAAAACAAGAGGAACCCCACGACGATATAGTGAAGCCACTAGAGCCCCTGCATCCAAACAAGCCCCGCCACCAATAACAAAAACCGGAACATTCCGTTCATGGCTCTGCTTATGCAAAAATTGAATCGCTTTTCCAACTTCAGACCAATTCTTTGCCCTCTCACCCTGAGGCAACGCAAAAATTCTTTTTTCTGGAACACCAAAGCCAATCACTCTTTGCTTCCAAATTTTGCCTAGCCCAGAATCAAATAGAACAGAGGCTCCCTTGGCTGCACACTCTTCT
Organism: Oligoflexia bacterium; assembly: GCA_011087955.1. GTDB lineage: Bacteria > Bdellovibrionota > UBA1018 > CAIPTA01 > JAALKR01 > JAALKR01. The sequence goes on along the minus strand of JAALKR010000043.1, from coordinate 3,668 downwards.
TTAAGATAGCGTGCAAGGTCCGCATGGGACTCGAGAAACTGAATCGAGCTGGTTTGCACTGGTTTTTGAAAATTTAACTGCATCTTGTGTTTAGGCCAGGTTAAGTCTGGTCAAGTTAGATAAGTATATCCAGCCAACCCCTCTTCATAATGTTTCAATAGATTACGACCCTCCTCAAACGTCATGCGTTTTGCCGCTAATGAACTCTCCACATCCATACGCATACGCTCCATCAAAGCGTGCTTATGATATTGCAAATAAGAGAGAACTTGCTTGACAGAATCCCCCTCAACAAAATGCTCTACTGAATACCCACCATCCTCCTTGATCGAAATGTGTACCGCATCAGTGTCGCCAAAAAGATTATGCAAATCACCTAAAGTCTCCTGGTAAGCACCGAGAAGGAACATCCCTAATAAATAATCTTCGCCCGGCATCAATGAATGCACCTCTAAAGAGTTCTTCACATCCTTAATATCAATAAAACGATTGATAATCCCATCCGAATCACAGGTCAGGTCCATCAATGTCACTCTTTTAGTAGGTTGCTCATTCAAGCGCTGCAAAGGCATTACCGGGAAAAGCTGCCTTACCGCCCAATGGTCAGGAGCACTCTGAAAAATCGAAAAATTGCAGTAATAGGCATCACGCAACATCGTATCGATAGCCTCCAACTCCTCCGGAACCTCTTTATCAATCTCCTGCAAAATTTTTCTAATCTTTGAAAGCGTATACCAAAGGTAATTCTCCACGGCGGCCTGGTCAGTCAACCCTAAATACCCCATTTTGAAAAGATTCTGAGACTCTTCCTTGACCTGCAAAACGTCGTGATAGGTCTCCACTAAATTTTTCGAATTCACCTTCTCATACAAGTCATACATATCGGTAACCAGCGAATGAACCCCACTCACAGGCTTTTCTGCACGGCCACTACGCACAACCACATTCTCACCTAATACATCAAAAACTAATACGGAGTGATGCGCCACCAACGCACGTCCAGCCTCAGTGACAATATCCGGATGGTCAAACCCATTTTTATTACAGGCCCAACGAATCGCCTCCACCACATCATTTGCATACTCCTGCTCTGAATAGTTCATAGAATTTTCAGAATTTGTCTTAGACCCGTCGTAATCAACACCGAGCCCACCGCCAACATCTAGTAACGAAAGCGGAGCACCGAGCTTGCACATCTCTGTATAAACTTGGCAAGCCTCACGAAGCGACTCCTTAATCGGACGAATAGAAGATATCTGACTTCCCAAATGAAAATGCAGCATAATTAGACTGTCAAGCATTTCATTTGCCTTAAGCTCTTCCATACCACGGACAATTTCCGTAGCCGTAAGCCCAAACTTCGACCGGGACCCACTAGACTCTACCCACTTACCAGCACCACGCTCTTCTAACTTTACACGAAACCCAATCTTCGGACGGATTTCCAATCGCTTAGACTCCGTGACCAACAGATGCAACTCTTCGTAACGATCAATTACAATGATAACCTTTCGATCAAGCTTTTGTGCGAGCAAGGCCGTTTGGATATAGGAACGATCCTTAAAGCCATTGCAAATAATTAATCCTTCTGCATTTTTCATTTCAGCTAAGGCAACGAGCAGTTCAGGCTTCGACCCAGCCTCAAGCCCTAGGTGCGACTGCGCTCCAAAGCGAACAATGTCCTGAACGAGCGAGCGCTGCTGGTTTACTTTAATCGGATACACACCTCGGTACTTGCCGTGGTAATCAAAACTCTTAAAGGCATTTTCAAAGCACCCACTTAGCAAGCGAATGCGCGAATCCACAATGTCAGGAAAACGAATCCACAGTGGCATTCGCATCCCACGAGCCTGTAGATCCTCGACCAGTGTCTTAAGGTCTAGCTTCGGACCGTTGGCCCCTTTGGGTGTGACCTGGACATTACCCTCCTCATTGATAGAAAAGAAATTCATCGCCCATTCCCGGATAGAATAAAGCGCCAAGCTCTTTTTTACCGACCATCTCTCCAAAAAGTTTCTCCCGTATTGATCCAGTGGTGCCATACGGACTTTTATGCTAGACGAGGCTTATGGTCCAATATTTTTTGAATCCAAATCAATACCCAATCGAAGAATCCGACGTAGTCGTCGTTCCAATCCCTTTCGAAGGCGCCATCTCTTACATGCCCGGAGCAGCGGGTGGTCCGGAAGCGATCTTAAAAGCAAGCGATCAGCTAGAGCTATTTGACTTGGAACAGAAAATTGATTTTGAAAACTTCCGTATCCACACTAGTCCCTTGCCCCCAATCATGCACTCCTATGACGAGGTGAACCTCTTGCTTTCTTTAGTAATCGATCGCATGGAACCCTCAAGGCAACTCTATTTGGGAATCGGTGGCGACCATACCGTCACAATCCCGGCAGTTGAGGCACTAGTTAAGCGAACCGGTGAAATAGGTGTCGTACAAATCGATGCTCACGCCGATTTACGAAACTCCTATCAGGAAAATCTCTATAGCCACGCTTGCATTATGCGTAGAATTAGTGAGACCGTCGGTGTGCAAAATATTCTCGGCATTGGTATTCGCGCGATTTGCAAGGAAGAGCGCGAGTTTGTCGAGGAGAACAACGTAGCCATAGTCCCAGGAAATCGTGGGCTGCATGAAGATCTTCTGCCCGACATTAACGATAAATTGGCCAATCTCCCAGACAGAGTTTTTATAACCGTAGACCTAGACGGCCTAGATCCAACGATAATGCCCCATGTTGGCACCCCGGTCCCGGGCGGACTGTCCTGGAAGCAGGCGACGTCCATAATTGCTCGGATTTTTGAACGTAAGACGGTAATTGGGGCTGATATCGTGGAAATCGCCTCTGGCCCTGGAACGGAGCGTTCTGATTTTGCAGCGGCCTTATTGGGCCAGAAAATCATTGGGCACCATATAAATAAGGTGCAAAACATTTGACATGAAATTCAAGTCAAGTAAGGATGAAGTTCAGGTCAAGTAAGGAGACTTCGAATGAGCGATGTTTTAGTTGTCACGTCTAAGGTAAAAAATTACATCAAGGCTGAGGCTGGGTTGAGCACAAGTGGTTCAGTTGCGGCTGAGCTGTCCCGGCGGGTTCGCAAGCTTTGTGACAAAGCTGTAGAGAACGCAAAATCAGACAACCGCAAGACTGTTATGGATCGAGACATTCCAGAAATCCTTTAAGGGAACCGCTGAGGAAGTAGCTGAGGAAGTGCCCAAGGGAGTACCCGAGGGAACAGCCCCTAAGTTGAGGCGCTTTGGCCTTGGCCCCGAGTAGGTTCTGGCTCTGATGTTGTTGACTCAGTCGTCGGCCAAGTTCTTTGGCTAGTTGTTCGCCCAGTTGTCCACCACAAGTCGTCCACCTAGTTGTCCAATAACTCAACTCTGGCCGGTAAATCTCTAGAAAATTCAGCGACTTCAAGTGCTTTCGAGGGCATTTTTCCTGCACCTTACTCATCCCAATGGCAAAGAAAGAACCAAAGAAAACCTCCAAGAAACCAAGCCCACCCCCTTATCAGATTCATGACGCCCTCTTTAACGAAATATTTAGTAATAAGAGGTATGGACTAGATCTTTTCCGTTCCGTCCTGACGGACGCAGAGTTTGAACTCTTCAACTGGAAGACGCTCAGGCCAGAGGTCACAGTGTTCACAGATGATAG
>JAALKR010000007.1:50721-78244 GCA_011087955.1 Oligoflexia bacterium | reverse complement strand
AAATCAATTAATGTCGCTCGATAAAAACTCTCCACATTTTTTGGGGAATTCCAATCTCCGTGTGGCGCTGTCGGAATGCTAAGAATTAGGCCGAAAAAAAAGGACGAGGAGCTTTGCATTAAATTTCCACATAAATCGACCCTTTTGTATAATTATATACTAAAAAAATCAACAAATTTAAGTGTATTTAGAAGTAGAGAGCGCCAGCTTGAGGGCCTGACGCTCCCTTGTAAGAGTAGCAAAACTGCTTATGTAATAACGAGTCTGCTGGGCAAGAGGAGTGCCAACACTAAGGAGGATGCTAATCCAGCAATCTATCTTTGCCTTCAGCAGGAGGAAGAGAGCAAACTTCCTTTTTGCCAAAAATTTTATATCGATATTTAGCGAAGCTTCTATAGAAGTTGTCACGGATAAATCTAGGTATTAAACATTGATCTAACAAGGCAAACGCCCATAAACCGGGCAAGCGCTTTAAAATTTCTAGTACTGCAGTAGAGTGGGTATAAATCTGGTCTCCCACTTTGAGAGCAACCGTATTCAATTCTTTTCTCAACTCTTCTGGTAGCTCAGCTTGACCGGTCTTTCCCTGAATGGTGGCAATTTGAAAATTCTTCCAAACATCTTCCTCCAACACTGTTGTTGCGAACTCATCACAAATAACACATTCCCCGTCTATAAAAACAGTGCCAATCACTTCTTCGCTTGGCGTTGCCTGCCACGGGAAGCGAGTATTGGATGGGAGAAGGAAAATTAGCAACGCGATTAGAAGCAGAGCGTTGCTAGCACTGATGCTCAAAATCAAGAGGGTTGCAAAAACTAAAAGAACCCAAGCATAAGGACGAATTCGTTGAAAAATTATTCCCAAATGCAAAAGGGTTAATCCTCCAAATGTAATGAATGTTTCAAACGAAAAATTAAGTTCTCTCGGAGTGAAGCCTAACGTACACGCTTTGGTTTGATAAAGCGTAACAAGGTAGCCAAAGAGAATAGAAATATAAACCAACCAATATTGCCATTGCGGCAACTTCCAAGAAAACGGAGGAGCGGGACGAAACAGCTTTAGCGCTTCACCACCTGGGGCGAGCAGCAAAATCAAAAAAAGGCTCATTGCATAACCAGAAAATGGCTCTGGCGATAATGGGATCCCGCCAATTGAAAATATATAACCACAGCTCAAAATGATAGCTGCAATCCTACGAATCGCGCCAAATGCCAGTAGAATGCTTAGAAATGAAAAGCCTAGTAGCACTATTTTCGTGGCGGACGTGCTGGGCAAATAGGTAAGTAGATTGGGAATCCCTAGGTAACTAAGCTTTAGTATCAAGCCGTCGTAGGTATTGAAGTCCGGAGCGTACGGCTTCCGAGTGATAAAATAAAAAAACAGGCCTATCCCTGTGAAGAAGCGGACGATTGCAAACTGATATGCGGAGTAAAAAAACCTAGTTGCCAACACTTTTTCCCTCGCCGCGTGGATCAGATATGCCAATCAATCGAGACCCTTCCATGGCAATGGCATTCACTCGACAACCTAAATTTCGCGTCCGAACAGAATGTCCCATTTTTTGAAGCGCGAAAGTCATCTCTTTTGTAAATCCAGGTTCATCCACTCTGATTTCATCCGGTGCCCACTGATGATGATAACGGAGACTAGATACTGCATCATACAAGGGCATTTTATATACTAAGTAGTTTAACATCGTTTGTGTTACGCAAGTAATAATACGAGTCCCAGATGGTGTGCCAAGCGCCATCACAGGAGCTTTTCCACCACTATCAAATACAATGGTTGGTGACATGCTACTTAAGGGGCGTTTCTTTGCTTGCACACGATTTTGTGTGCTTCCAACTGCACCAAAAAGATTCATTGCCCCCGGTTTAGCAGAAAAATCATCCATCTCGTCATTCAATACGATTCCCGTGCCGTCCACGACGACGCCAGAGCCGAAATAATAATTAATTGTTTGTGTGGAGGATACGGTGTTGCCTGATTTATCCATGACAGTGAAGTGAGTGGTCTCATCAGACTCGTATGGATTGGAATACGGCCAAGGATTGCCTTCCTTAACCTTTCGAGAGGGTTTGGCTAGCGCTGAAGATATTTTTCCGCGTAGTAGGGCAGCATATTTCTTGCTAATCAGACCAGCCACCGGGACTTTTACAAAATCTGCATCTCCCAGGTAGGCCGCGCGATCAGCATAAGCTCGTTGCATGGCTGAAGCTGTCCAATGTACGGCTTGCTCCGAAAATGGCCCATGCTTTTCTAGCGGGTAGCCGTCCAAAATGTTTAGAATTTGAATGACGTGAGTACCACCAGAGCTGGGGGGAGGCATCGATGCTATTTTATACGACCGAAAGCTCCCCCATACTGGTTTGCGAAACTTCACCGTATAGCCGGCTAAGTCCTTCAGGCTGATTAATCCACCAGTTTTCTTTTGGTTCGCTACAATTGCTTCGGCGACCCATCCAGAATAAAACCCGTCACGACCACGTTTTTGTATCGTTCGCAGGGTCTTTGCCAAATTTGGTTGCGTAAGAATCCTTCCGACTGGAAGCGGCTCGCCGGCAGCAGTAAAAAACAGTCTCCTAGAGGCTGGGTATTTTCGTAATACTTCGGCTCGATGAGTGATGGCTTTATTCAAGTGTGGGTAAACTGGAAAGCCCTCTTCAGCTAACTTAATGGCAGGCCCTACAACTTCTTCCCACTTAAGAGCGCCGTATTTTTTATGAATTTCGTAAAGTCCAGCAACCAATCCAGGCACACCAACACTCAGCGCTCCATCTATCGATAGATGAGGCACGACTTTACCATTCTTGTCCAAATACATTTTTTCATGGGCTAGTGCGGGAGCCATTTCGCGAAAATCTACAGCGATAGTATTTTGGGTGTCTGCAAAATGGATAAGCATAAAACCACCACCGCCGATTCCAGTGGATTGGGGACGCTCAACAGAGATTGCAAAAGAAATAGCGATAGCTGCATCAATCGCATTTCCCCCCAGTGCAAATGCCTGCTTGCCTGCTTTCGAAGAGGCCTCACCTTGAGTGGTGATCATGTAATTTACGCCGGTATCCTCACGGTCAGACCGTTTGGCGCTTGGCAGTGGAGTCGCATAGTGAATTTTGGGTTGGGTGGCTTTCTTTGAAAGAGGGTGCGTGTGAGTACAGCCAGACCCCCAGAGCAGGGCGCTCGCTAGTAGGTATGATAGTATCAGTATATAGTTTGGCATAATTTATGAATGACCTTCCTGTATGAGTGACTTTCCTGCGTTTTAGTGCCGCCTACTCTAACTGAAAAGCCGCAGAGATTACAGGGTTACTGACCGTTTTATGTTTGGTAGAATAGAGGTTGTGGGGAGCTAGGGGGTCAAATGACTGCGGTTCATAAGATTCTGTTTATCTGTCTTTTTGGTTTCACCACACCATCAATTTTACTAACTAGTGCGAGGGCAGATGGTGCCCAAGAGCGCAAGCCCACTGCTATTGTGAGCCAGGGTGGAGGCTATTGGGGAGGGGGAGACCTCTCGGACTTCATCAAAGAGAACGATAAAATGTGGTGGACTGAGGACGCCGAGGTCAAAGTTGATGAAGAAATTCAGATTCCGATTGAAATTAACAATCGAGTAGCCTCATGGATTCGTTATCTAACCATAAAAAATCGTGCAGGGACCGCTCGAATGTTTCGTCGAGGTAGTCGCTACAAAGTACATATCGAACGAATGCTGGAGGAGCACGGCGTACCGAAGGAGATTTTTTATATTGCTTTAATCGAGAGTGGGTTTATTCCAAACGCTCGATCGAAAGCCCAAGCCGTTGGGCTCTGGCAGATGATTCGCGGGACAGGTGCGAACTACGGATTGAAAATCAACCACTACGTTGATGAAAGACAACACTGGATTAAGTCCACCGAATCGGCAATCACATATCTAAAAGATTTAAAGAATGTTTTTGGTTCTTGGTATTTGGCCTTTGCTGCGTATAACGCTGGCGAATATCAGATAGTTCGCTCGATCATAAACGGAAAGTCGCGAGATTTCTGGGTTTTGGCTGAAGGTAAATTTTTGCCCGAAGAGACATTACATTATGTTCCGAAGTTTATGGCCGCAATGACTATTGGTCGTAATCCAGAAAAGTATAATATCAAGTTTGAAGAAGACAAACCTTGGGATGAATTTGAAACTGTGATGGTCCCATCCGGAGTCTCCTTAAAGCGGTTATCAAAAATCACAAAAGTTCCAAGAAAAATAATCAACGAATGGAATCCAGACATTCTACGTGGAGTGGTTCCATGGGGAGAAAGTGGCCGTTTTGAGATGTACTTCCCCAAATTGTTTGCAAAGAAGGTTAAAGCGAAGGATAGAGCTTTAGCGAAGACTAAAGATAAGAACCAGAAGGTTCGCCGTTACGCTAAGAAAGGAAAGAACGCTGGTTATGCAGTATATGTAGTGAAGCCAGGCGACACCTTAATTGGGATCTCACGCATATTGGGAATGCAGGTACGAACTCTTAAGAAGATTAATCGAATTCGTCGTAGCTATATTCGAGTCGGTCAGCGACTGAAGTATTATGTCAATTTGTCTAAGGCTATCAGTCCAACGGGAAGAACTATTGCTTCAACTCCAACCTCAGCGCCCTCCAATGGCGCCAATAGGCCGGGACATCACATCGTGCAAAAAGGGCAGAGCCTATACCTAATTGCCTCTCATTACGATGTTACAGTTGATGAACTCGTAGACTGGAACAGCCTAGAAAGCCTTGACTTAGAGCCAGGGCAGGAGCTAATTGTGAGCAAATAAACTCATTCTTGGGCCGAGCTAATTTGGAGGGCTTACAGTTGTCGATTAGTCTTTATCATTATTGGCGTTCGAGCACTTCAATCCGAGTGCGATGGGCACTGGCCATCAAAGGAGTTGATTATGACTCCGAGCATGTCAATCTCTTAACAGCAGACGCAAAGTCCGATGAATATTTGAAGAAAAATCCTAATGGATATGTGCCTACTTTAGAAATTGAAGGTAATTTCTTAGGTGAATCTATGGCTATTATGGAGTTTCTAGAAGAGAGATTTCCTGCGCCTTCGATTATTCCCGGTGATGTGTACGTGAAAGCTAACATTCGTCAGTTAGCAGAATTGATAAACTCCGGCGTGCAGCCGCTGCATAATCTGTCGGTCATGAAAAAAGTATCAGATGTGAAGGAGGAACAACTTTCTTGGAATCAGCATTGGATTCGCCGTGGTTTTGCCGCCTATGAAGGACTTCTAACTAACTATCGGCAAGGGGAGCCTAAATTTTCTCTAACCGATGAGCCGACAATTGCAGATATTTGTCTCGTTGCTTCCATGTATAGTGGGCAACGATTTGGAGTCGAGCTTAATGAGTTTTCACTATTAGAGCAGATCTATAATGCTGCAATGGAGAATCGAGCCTACCAAGTGGCGGCGCCGGAAAAATTTAAGCCTAAATGAACTAAATAGAGTGGCGGCTGGTATACACAAGATCGAATAGCGCCTCCAAAACTTGGTCCGCATATGGGTCAGGTTTATGCAAGTCATTGCTCGAGGCGGGTTTTCGCTTTGCTTGATGAGCAATGAATTTCCGAACTATATTCAAAAATTGATTTCGACTTAGCTTCTTTCTAGAACGCAATAATCGCTCTGTAACGAAAATAACTCCATCGCCAGTTACAATATTATGGTTATTTTCATTATTGGCGCGCATGATGAGTTCGCTAAATCGGAAATTCATCTGCTTCTTATTTTGCACAACATTTATAATATCCTGGTAGGCGGATTGAAACTCACGGATTTTTGATCGTCGATGTTTGTTTAACTCTGAAAGAGACTTAGGGCAGGTGTCCGCACTAATCAATTTCAAGAAAGACTGCGGGTCCATCTCATTTTCCTGCTGGTGTATATGTTTTGGAAGATAAGTAAGAGCATTTCGTATACTGTATATAGCAGCCCAATTGATCCCATCACCAACCTGTCTATACCCCTTGTGGTTCTTTTGTTTTTCAAACCAGCGATAGATCTTTAAAAATCTATCAATTTTGTCAGTATGATTATCGGTAACGTAGGTGGCCTGTGCCAGACTAAGCCCAAGCATGCGCAGCATGCTATCGCGCTTTGCTCGTTTAAATACATTTTCAAAATATTGAATGATTGGAGCTTGCGCGTAGGTAGAGATAGGCTTTTTCTCACCAGTGTTCAAGTAATCTACTAGTTGCGCAAAGGTTTGAACCAGATAGCGGGCCGTCTGCTTTTGCTCAAATAAATTCGTCGACATACGCTCCACATCATCATAGCGATATTTGTGGTGACAGATTCCTAGTTTCCGAATCGATCCATAGTCAATAATTCCACCGGTGGCTAGCATATTATCACCGTCCCAATCGAGCCAGCAGAATATATACTCGTCTTCTAGCAAAGCCGTGAACTCCGCATATTTTTTTGCGATGATTTCAAGGAGTTGATTGTATTTCACAGGGCTTTTAGGATTAATTTCCCACCCATCGTTACGAATTTGTCGCTCGATGAAATAATCAACGCTCGACATGAGTAGGTCTAGGTTTCCTTGCTTTAAATGATTTAGTAGGTGAGATGGTCGAATAAGGTTCTTGGAGGCGCGAACATTAATCGCTGACCCATCCAGATATTCAATGACAGCTAGGACTCTTTCTGTGTTGATATCTAAACTATGCAGAATTTCACTTAGTACGGCGGTGGAAACCCCTTCATCTAGACCAGCTCGCCCCGATCCATATGCGTAGGACCCACCACCAGTCTTAATGGGCTTCTCAGCTTCTACCGCGCCCGGGCTCAGGCAAGTAACACCGGTCCCACAGCTCGAAATATCCCAAGTATTGCCCTTACTTTTAAACTGACCATTCCAGATACTGCGCCCATCACCTGAAGTTATTCCAGTTTTATTCTTGTGTTGCGCTTGCAGATAGCGTGTTGCCATGTAGACGTTCGGCTTTATATCTTTTTTCGGGTAAGAAATGTTTCGTGTAACATCATACTCATTGATAATTTGAATACCAAAGGCATTCGTAATTGCCTTTTCTAATTTTGAATTGAGAGTGGTCGGATGATGATTCGGGATTAGCCCTATTTCTTTTGCTAATTCAAAATTAAAATACCGAACAGATCCCCCACGGCGTAAACGCGCCTTATAGTCGACGTATGCACCAGGAGCCGCATTACGCCAGTCGTGAGATCCATCGATCCTCGCAATCGTAGAGTAATCAAAATTCCCAACTGTTTGCGACCTGCGTTTTGGCTTGCCGCGGTATTTCGCACTCATGTGAATAATATCGGGTTATGCACCGCCTCGCTTAAGAGATGCCTGGACAAAAAGTATTGAAATTGTTGCTATATGCACCATTAGTGGAAAAAAAACCGCATTCGTGTAAGGCAGGGCTTGTCATTCGCCAAATGATTTGTTTTGATCTCTCGCATGACAGATAGATTTTTTTGGTTAATCGTTCTCGGTATCATCATTTTCATTGGTGGTGCCACGTCTTATTACAAAGTTGACACAGACGAAGAAGCTATTTTGCTCCGCTTCGGGAAGTATGTTGATACTTACCCCTATGGCCTGCACTTCAAGTTGCCTTTTGGCATTGATCGGGCGATACGTGTGAAAACAAAATTGCGGCAGAAGCATGAATTTGGTTTTCGCACTTCGGGGGCACGGGGAACTCGTTCGCAATATTCGACCAAAGATTTCACTGAAGAGTCTTTGATGCTTACGGGTGATTTAAATCTAGCTGAAGTGCAGTGGGTAGTGCAGTTCCAAATTTCGGAACCACAAAAATATTTGTTCCATACAAAGGATCCACAGCAAAATATTCGAGATGTCTCTGAGTCAGTAATGCGTCGGGTGGTTGGAGATAGGGCAGTAAGTGAAATGCTCACAACCGGTAAGGCGGAGGTTATGGTAGAAGCAACCCGTTTGACCCAAGAGATTCTCGATCGCTACGACATGGGCATTCAAATCGTAAATATCACATTGCAGGATGTGGACCCGCCGGATGAAGTAAAAGCATCCTTTAATGAGGTGAATGCTGCGAAACAAGAACAAGAAAAAATGATCAATAATGCGGAGAAAGAATACAACCGCGTTATTCCGAAAGCAAAGGGGCAGGCGGAGCAAAAGATAGCGATTGCTCAAGGCTACGCAGAATCGATTTTAAATCGCTCCAAAGGGGATGCGGATAAGTTTAAGCTAGTGCTAGCCGCCTATCGTAGAGCCCCTCGTACGACGAGAGAGCGGCTTTATTTGGAGGCGATGGAGGACGTGTTGGGGCGAGTCAAGAACCTAACCGTAGTAGATCCGAAATTAGACGGACTATTGCCACTCTATCCTCAAAGTGCGGCTAAGGGTAATACTCGTGGAGCTCAGAGCGATACTCGTGCAGCAGCAGCATCGAAAGCGGGGGTCAACTAATGCAAAAGCAAATGATACATCTTATTTGGATTTTAGTGGTTTTGGTTGCTGTGGGTTCGGCAGCCTATACGGTGCGAGAGGGCGAGCAAGTGATTATCACCCAATTTGGTGCGCCCGTCGGCGATCCCGTGCTGGAAGCAGGCTTGCATTTTCGAATTCCGTATTTGCATGAGATTAAGCGTTTCGAAAAAAGAATCCTGAATTGGGATGGTGTTCCTAAAATGATCACCACGAAGGGCAATAAATATATTATCACCGACACAACTGCGCGGTGGCGGATTGTCGATCCATTAAAATTCTTGCAAACCTTGCGAGATGAGCGGACCGCAAGAACACGATTGGACGATATTTTAGACGGTGCAACTCGAAAAGTGATCTCTGCTCATCGCTTGGTGGAAGTGGTGCGGAACACGAACGAAATTATTTCAAAGCGCGATACTGGATCGTTAGCGATACTGAGTGATCTACAAGAAATTGAAAAAGGTAGAGAGAAGCTTAGTGACGAGATTCTGAAGTCGGCAAAGCCTGAGGTGGCGAGTCTAGGAATTGAGCTGATCGATATTCAGTTGAAACGAATTTCTTATGAGCAGAGTGTGGAGCGTAAAGTTTACGAACGTATGATTTCAGAGCAGCAAAGAATTGCAGAGGAGTCACGTTCGATCGGTCGAGGAGAATACGCTAAGATTCAGGGTAAAATTTCAAAGGATTTACAAAAAATTCAGTCGGAAGCTTATCAAAAATCACAGCAAGTCCGAGGTGAGGCGGAAGCAAAAGCAATTGCCATTTATGCGGAAGCCTTTGAGCGAGACCCTGGCTTCTATAGGTTTCTGCGTACGATTGAGGCTTATAAGGAGGGTTTGAAGCCAGAGACACAGGTTTTAATGTCGATGGATTCCGATTTTTTCAATTTTCTTCGGGCAAAGCCGAAGCGGCAGTAGTAGATTATTGTTTGATTTCTTCTCGTAGAAGATCGTCGTTTTTATCGAAATAATAGACTCGGTAAAAACTTTTGCCTTCGAGGAGAAGCGGCACCCAAATTCGATCCGAGCCCCACATATTATCCCAAGGAATATCCACAAGCTTAATCCAGTGGGCGGTGCACTCATCTGTTTCTGGAGTTAGTTCACCGGAGAACTCATTTGTGCGAAACACTGTGCAGCTGTTTTGCCAGGAACCACCATCTTCGAAATGAAAATCGAGTTTTCCTGATAGTACGGGGTCTATTGGTGTAATGCCAGTTTCTTCGACAGTTTCACGAATGCTCGCTGCAAGCTCTGCTTCTCCCTCTTCACACTTTCCACCGGGAAAATTCCATTTACCGGCGCCGTGGCCTCGCTTTTTTTCAACCATTAAAAGCTGATCGTTGTCATCGAACACAAATGTTAAAACCGTGCGTTTCATAGCAAACTACCAAATTGATTGTTCCTATTGCGGTTTATCATTAAAGCCAGTAGGCTGCGAGACATAAAAAAATGTCTAAAACTAGCCAAGGAGGAATGTATGGCCACTGATGTAATTATCGCAGCTGCAGCGCGGACACCGATCGGATCTTTCTTGGGATCTCTATCTTCGGTGCCAGCACCAAAATTAGGTGCTACTGCGATCCAGAAGGCGTTGGCAGACTCAAAAATCGACCCAGTGGCAATAGACCAAGTAATCATGGGCAATGTTTTAAGTGCGGGTGTGGGACAGGCGCCAGCGCGCCAGGCGATGATTTTTGGTGGAATTCCTAAGTCCACACCGGCAATGACAATCAATAAAGTTTGTGGTTCAGGCTTACAGGCAATTAACCTAGCTTACAATGCAATCGTAGCGGACGAGTCAGAGATTATTGTTGCGGGAGGGATGGAAAACATGAGTATGGTCCCGCATTTTGTTTACATGCGTTCCGGTACAAAGATGGGCGATGTTAAGTTCAAAGACGGCATGGTAGCTGACGGTCTTTGGGATGTTTACAATGATTTTCATATGGGCTCTGCCGCAGAGATGTGCGCGAAAGAGCATAAATTTGCTCGCGAAGAGCAAGATCGTTATGCCAAGCAAAGTTTTGAAAGAGCACAAAAAGCAGTTCAAGATGGCGCCTTCAAAAATGAAATCGTTGCTGTGGAGGTTCCTCAACGCAAGGGTGCTCCAATGCTTGTAGATGTGGATGAAGGTCCGGGAAAAGTAAATTTTGATAAAATGTCTAAACTTCGCCCTGCTTTTGAAAAAGACGGAACGATTACTGCAGCGAATGCCTCATCGATCAGCGATGGTGCGGCAGCTACTGTAGTAATGAGTGCAAACAAGGCAAAGTCTCTAGGTGTAACTGGTATGGCTCGTATTCGTGCTTGTGCGATTCACGCACAAGACCCAGAGTGGTTCACTACTGCACCGGTGGAGGCGACAAGGAAGGCGCTTCAGAAAGCAGGTCTGACTGCCGGTGATATTGATCTTTATGAAGTGAATGAAGCCTTTGCTGTTGTCGCACTTGCGACAGCAAAGGGGGTAGAAATTCCAGAAGACAAAATGAACGTACATGGCGGCGCAATTTCTCTCGGACACCCAATTGGCGCATCTGGAGCGAGAGTCATGGCGACACTTCTGCATTCCATGCAAGCTCAAGATAAAGTACTTGGACTAGCAACTCTTTGTATCGGTGGTGGTGAGGGGATTGCCATGGTCGTTGAGCGAATATAAAGGGGATACCAAAAAATGGCATGTACAGTTTATGAATCGGCGGCAGAGGCAGTAAGAGATATTGATGATAGTTCAACGATCCTACTTGGTGGTTTTGGTCTTTGTGGGATTCCAGAAAACTTGATCCAAGCTCTAGTTGAAAAAGGCACAAAGGACCTTACTTGTGTTTCCAATAATGCAGGAGTGGATGACTTTGGTATTGGTTTGCTCTTTGAGAGACGGCAAGTAAAGAAAATGATCGCTTCCTATGTCGGCGAGAACAAGGCCTTTGAGGCGCTTGCGATTTCGGGAGAAATGGAAGTAGAGCTCACCCCACAAGGAACGCTAGCAGAGAAAATTCGAGCCGGTGGTGCCGGAATTCCTGCTTTTTATACCCCCACTGGAGTTGGAACTTCTATTGCAGAAGGCAAAGAAACAAAAATTTTCGATGGCCGAGAGTATCTGCTGGAACGTTCTATCTTTGGAGACTTTGCGCTAGTGAAAGCTTGGAAAGCCGACACCATGGGAAATTTAGTATTCCGTAAGACAGCACGAAATTTTAACCCAATGATGGCAACTGCTGCAAAGACTACAATCGTGGAAGTAGAAGAGGTTGTAGAGCCAGGAGAGCTGGATGCGGATGAAATTCATACTCCGGGGGTTTATGTGAATCGGCTGCTCAAGGGCTCTTTTGAGAAGCGTATTGAGCAACGAACGGTGAGGAGCTAAGTGATGGCACTTTCGAAAACGGATATTGCTAATCGGATTGCCCAAGAGCTCAAAGACGGTGACTATGTCAACCTTGGGATTGGTATTCCCACATTGGTGGCTAATTATTTACCCGAGGGCGTAAATGTTGTTTTGCAAAGTGAGAATGGTCTTCTGGGTATTGGTCCTTTCCCTACAGAGGAAGAGTTAGATGCGGACTTAATCAATGCAGGCAAGCAAACGGTCACAACAATGGCCGGCTCTAGCTTCTTTTCCAGCTCGGACTCCTTTGCGATGATTCGCGGTGGACATATTGATGTCTGCGTTCTTGGGGCCATGCAGGTAGATGTGAAGGGCTCGATCGCCAACTGGATGATACCAGGTAAAATGGTTAAAGGCATGGGCGGGGCTATGGACCTGGTGGCAGGCGCACAGAATATGGTCATTGCAATGCAGCATTGTTCTAAGGATGGGAAACCCAAGATCTTGAATGAGTGCAGCCTTCCTCTCACTGGTATAGAATGTGTAGGCAAGGTGGTTACGGATTTAGCCGTGCTGGAACTGCAGATAAATGAAGGGTTCCGACTGCTTGAGCGAGCTCCAGGAGTCACCGTAGAGGAAATTCGTGAAAAGACGGAAGCGCCACTTCTCGTCGATAGCAGTGTTCCTGAGATGAAGCTCTAGAACTGTTTTACTGACACAAGGAAAGGTATTGCACCAGGAAGGGTAAGCTGTGGTTTCGGTTACGCATTTGAAAAAGGGAGATCTCCTTTTAAAGGAAGGTAACCGAAGTAGCGCTATGTACTGGGTTCAAAGCGGGTCACTGCGCCTCTTTAAGAAAAAGGGTGCAGGATTTATCGAGCTTGGCCTTATTCGTAAAGGCAAGCTGGTAGGTGAAATGTCCTTTTTGGACGACGAACCTCATTCTGCTTCCGTTGAAGCAATAAACGAATGCGACGTTGTTGAAATTCCACGCGGTAAATTTGACGAGCTGATGGAAGCGCAGCCTACTTGGTTGAGCTCCCTCCTCCAGACAATAGTAAAGCGTCTTCGCGCTGCGGATAATCGTTTGCAGGAGATTGAGGATGCTTCAACTGTCTATGTGACAAATCAAGACGGTGGCACATCTAAGCAACATGAATTCTTATCTACCAACGATGTTCTGCGCTTATCTATGTCCTTGATATGTGCGTGTATGCGAAAGGGCGAACAAAAAGATGACGGTTCCTGCGAAGTAGACATCGATTGGATGCATATGTATGGTGGCAATATCTCGCAGATTGCAGCGGCTAAATTGACTACCTATCTAGACGTTATGGAAGAAGCCGGTGTGCTTCGTACGGAAAAGAATAACGGTAAGACTTCTATTTTTGTCGCTAGTATCGAATTTTTAGAGCGGTTTCTGTTTTGGGTGCACGAAGAAAACTTAAAGCCAGATGACAAAAGACTTGTATTATCACAAAATGCCTTAGTGATTTGCGATATGATTTATCAATATGGCGATTTAGCTTCTTTCGACTCAGAAACGGTAGTGTCGTTTAATATGGAAGAACTCTATAAAAAGTCAGCAGATGCTACTGCCAGCAGTCACCCGTTTGACTTAGGCTGCTTCGATGAACTGGTCAATGCGGGAATGGCATCAGAGATCAAGGTGGCCTCTAATGATGAAAAATTTACGGAGCTAAATTTAGAGTTATTTAAGAAACTGTATCCATTTCTCAATCTCAGACAACGCTTTATCGACCTGAATGAGATAAAACGTTCTCAAGCAAAGTAAGATTGTATATCAATTAGGACTATAGAAGTTCTTCGTAAATGATTTCGATCTGATCCGCACCGCTGAATCGAGCTGTGCCGTGCAGTTGGATCATAAATCCATCACGTTCGTTGCCTAAGGCAGGGAAGAACGATGTAGGGAAATCAGTTTCGAAGTCATGAGAGCCATTCACACCTAGATATAGAGTCCAACCATTTATATTGTTATTGGCTGGAATTTCTACACCATTCTTTAGGATGCGAATAGTAGAGGGGTCTGGCTGAACTGGAATTGCAATAAAGTTAAATTCTACAGTTAGGACAATGTCATACAAATGGGCTGCAATCTGGGGCATAACGTTGGCGAGTCCTGAGCTACATATGTCGTAGGCCTTACCATTTACAGCTGTTGTTGTGCTTGCCGCATTGATAGAAGTTGCCATATTGCTATAGCGCGTGCCTTTGAAGGCAAAATTGCCATTACAATTAGAAATTTGATAGATGCCACCGCCTGTGATGGCGGCTACTGGGAAGAAGTTTACTAGCGAAGATGTAGTTTTTAATTGAGTAGTTAAATAATTGAAGAAATCTTGATATGAAGAAGCTGCGTTGGCGCTTTCATAGTCAGGCACCATTTGGTTGCCACCGATATCAGTATAGTCGTCTGGGTAGACCATTCCTGAAGTGTCCGAACCATTAGTAAATGGAATTATTATTGCCATGGCATCATCTCGTAGAAAGCCAATAGTGCTCATTTGTGGATTTTTTAACTGTGACTCTATATTGGTGAAACCCTGATCTTTGTTGCCAATCGCTCCATTAGCGGCAAAGAATAGACCGTCATCTATTGAACCGTCACTCGAAATTACAGACTGTGCTTGAGCCGGTGTAATGCAGTAGATGGAATTTATCTCTGCACAATTAGTAGATATGATATAGCGCTGACTTAGGTCAGTTCCGCCTTGGTTCGTCTGAAGGGGCAGCACAGCAAGGTTCATATCCCAGGCGGAGTCTACTTGCTCTAAGAATTGGGTCATCTGACTGCGAAAAATATTTGCCGATCCGAGCATAGAGCCCGAAATATCCTGGAATATTACAATATCTGCCTTGGGCTTAATCGTTACAAATTGCTCGGCTGTAAATGTGGAGGCAAGCTCTCCCTTCTGGAACGATTCCGTACTGCAACCTGATAAGAAGATTAGAGCACAAAAAGCCAGGCTCATGGCCAAGCGTAATGGATGATACAAATGTGACAGATGACACTTTTTCACTCCTTGAATAGAGCAAGAGAGGTGCCAACGTAAGAGAACACAACCCCCCCTACAATGTTATGAATGATAATGCACTAAAATTATTATATTTTATTGCATTATGGGCTGCATTTGCCCTAGCTATTGTCCATACTTTGCAAGGGATTTCTGTCGAATTCTTATACACCTGTGGACTAGATGAACTCAGCCGTTCATACTAAAAACACTATGGAAAATACCTTAGCTCGATTCGAAAATGATACAGAAGCCAAGTGGTATGTTGCCCAACAGGGTAGACTAAGGGGGCCGATCAGTGGCAAGGAAATAGCCTATTGGATAACCGCAAACGGGGTTTCTGTGGGTAATTATATCTGGACTTCCGGGCAGGCAAATTGGCAACGAATTTATGAAATTCCAGATTTTGCCGCTCTTCTCCCTTCGGAGCCGTCCGCCAAATTAAAGGCTGAGGCTAGCCGATTGGTTATGGGAGCCTCGGGCGAAGTGAAAGCCAGGCTTTCGACTGGCAGCACTGGTGGCGGCGCCGGGGGAACTAACAGAACTTGGTATGTATACACGAATAGTGCTCAATATGGACCATTCGAGCCCACAGAAGTGGAGATGATGATTGACGCTGGACGGGTAACGAATAACTCTTACTTATGGAAAAAGGGCATGCCCAATTGGGTGGGAGCCGCGACGGTTACCGGATTTAAGATTCCACTACCAGAAAAAAGCACAGCAACTTCAGCGCCGGAAAGCTCTGTAAAGGAGCAACGAAACGCTCCACGAAAACCGTTTGAAGTGAAAATTCTGATGACTGATGGCAAGGAAGTGGGCTGGGCCCTTTGCCGAGATGTCAGTATTGGTGGCATGCAGGTTCTTATGGATCACTCGCCAGGTCAGGTTGGAACAGTCTTGAAGCTAAACGTTTCCGCGAGTGACTCGATTCCGGCGTTCACGTGTGAGGGCACGATTGTTCGGATATTAGAAGATGGGCGAGGATTTTCCTTCCGATTTAATAATCTTCCCAATGATGCGTGCCAAGCTATTGAACAATACGTCTCAATGGCCTAGAACCATAGTCAATGATATTCCTAGCAGACGACGGTATTCGTATTTATTATCGTGCTGATATTCCAGAGCAAGGGGTAGATGGGAATTTGCTTTTGGTTCATGGAATTGGTGAGCATGGTGGCCGTTATGAATGGCTTATGGAGCAATTGAACGAATTTGGAATCGCAGTTTTTCGACTCGATTTGCGTGGGCATGGTTGCTCCGAAGGGCAGCCTGTTTATGTACAGGAGTTTGAACGGTTCCATTGTGATCTAGACGCCTGGTACGAGTCCCTACTTTCGTCCAAGGAGTTTGATAAATCACTGCCATTGTTTTTACTTGGCCATAGTATGGGCGGATTGATCTGCCTGGATTATATTCTAAATTATCAGGGTAAGCTGTCTTCTTTCTTAGACGCAATCACCGTCTCTTCTCCAGCGATTGCTACCCACCCAGCACACAATATTTTGAGTCCGATTTTAGATATCGTGGTTCCTAACTTCCTAAATGGAATACATATACCCAATGGAATCGACTCCAACGATTTAAGCCGTGATCCAGAGGTGTGTTGTGACTACGATAATGATCCGTTGGTGCATCGAAAAATCACTCCACGGCTTTTTCATGAACTTGTTTTGGCAATGAAAAGAGTTCGGCTTAGCCGGAACTCTTTCCCAGTGCCAATCCAGTTTTTGATTGCTGAAGAAGACAGAATTGTGGATCCTGAAGTAACGATGGATTTTGCAAAGAGTCTAGATTGCGTTCATAAAGATACTCAAGTTTTACATGGATTTTATCACGAAGTATTTAATGAAGTTCAAAAGGCAAATGCCTGGAAATTATTTCAAGGATGGCTGTTTAAATGGAAGACAAAAGAAGCTTTGCAGAGCGACGGCTCGCTCTTATCTCAGTAATTCGCGAGCGCAGTTATCGTGAAGGGAGTTTTCAATTAGCTTCTGGCAAAGAAAGTTCCTATTATTTCGATCTAAAAGAAACTACCTTGAACCAGGAAGGAATGACTTTGATCGGTTCATTAGCCGTTGACCTAATGGAGGAGAAAGGCTTAAATCCATTAGCTGTTGGAGGAATGACCTTGGGAGCAGATCCGGTATCTGTGGCAATTGCCTTTGCTGCTGCCGATCGAGGGAAAGAATTAGAGTCATTCATTGTCCGGAAAGAGCCAAAAGGACATGGCACGGAACAGTGGATTGAAGGAGCAAAGTCCTATCCTAAGGGAGCTAAAGTCCTGATGATTGAAGACGTAGTCACAACTGGTGGCTCAGGCATTAAATCAGTAAAAATTGTGCAAAATGCGGGCTTTGAAGTGCTGGGGCTGTTTACGGTGGTAGATCGATTAGAAGGCGGTCAAGACGCCTGTAAAGAGGCTGGGATTCCGCTCTTTAGCTTATGCGCTTTGGATGATTTTCGTTCGAAAAATTAAAGGAAATGATTCGACTTATTAGAGAATGGTGTCGCGCTGGAATAAGGAGTCGTTACGTTCTGGGTAGTCCGTATTTTGATGCAGACCACGACTCTCCTTTCGCAAGCGTGCGGAGTCGACAATCAACTTTGCAATGGATAGCAGGTTTCTTAGCTCAATCAAGTTGCGTGAGAGCCTTCGATCCCAATAGTTCTGTCGAATTTCTCGCTGAAGCAGCTCTACTCGGCGAGCCGCGTACTCCAGGCGTCGGTTGGTTCGGATAATCCCAACATAGTTCCACATGAAGGTACGAATCTCGTCCCAGCAATGGGAAATGATAATTTCTTCTTCTCCATTTTTTGCAAAACCAGAGTCCCAAGGAGGAATCGACGGCAAATCTGAGCTTAGCTTCTTATGCTTATCGCAATATCGCTTAGCACTTCGGGCCGCTTTCTCAGAAAATACAATTGCTTCCAGAAGAGAGTTAGAAGCTAGCCGGTTGGCGCCATGCACACCTGTATGGGCAACTTCACCAGCGGCATAAAGGCCCAGAATATTTGTTCTTCCATTAATATCCGTTACCACGCCGCCGCAGGTATAGTGGGCTGCCGGTACTACTGGAACTGGTTCTTTCGTTAGGTCAAAACCGAACCGTTTGCATGTTTCATAATTGTGCGGAAATTTTTCGCGAATAAACTCTTTGCTTTTATGGGAAATGTCTAAGAATACGCACTTATCCCCTCGAGCTTTAATTTCCTTATCGATCGAAAGTGAAACAGTATCCCGTGGTGCGAGCTCTTTCTCAGGATGGTACTTCTCCATAAAGGCTTCACCGTCCTTATTTCGTAGAATCGCACCTTCCCCTCGAAGAGCCTCACTCAATAAAGTCGACTTCGCTTTGGGATGGAATAAACAGGTGGGGTGAAATTGTATAAACTCCATGTTTGCTATGAATGCTCCAATGCGAGAGGCCATCGCAATTCCATCGCCGGAGTTGATATCCGGGTTTGTGGTATACTTGTAAACTTTACTTCCTCCGCCAGTAGCCAAAAAGGTCACTTTAGATTTCACCGAAAATACTTCTCCGATTGAATCATCGTAGAAGTATGCACCAATACAAACTGGACCTTTCGGCGTAGCATTTTTGCCAATTCGCTTATCCGTGATTAAGTCGACAGCAACAACATTTTCCAATAATGAAATCGATTTTCTCGAAAGTGAGGCCTTTAGAAGAGCATCCATAATTGATCGGCCAGTATGGTCAGCTACATGAAAGATCCTTCGTTGAGAGTGACCGCCTTCGCGAGTTAAGTCGTAGTCGGTGTTATTTTCCAGTTTTGTAAACTCAACACCGTAGGACACCAAATCTTCTATGCGTCCTGGGCCATGCTGTACGCACTCACGGACAGCAGTCTCATTACACAATCCAGCTCCAGCATTTATGGTGTCGCGAATATGGCTAGTCGTGGAGTCACCTTCGAGGTGAACAGCAGCGATTCCGCCCTGGGCATACCTGGTAGCGGATTCTTGTGGCTCTTGTGTTTTTGTTACAACTAAGATCGATAGACCTGGTTCGAGTTTATTTAGCTGAAGGGCGAAATTCAGTCCGGCTAAACCGGACCCAATTACCAAGGCATCGCAGCTGATTTCGTGTCGAAAGTTCACGCGGTACTTGTATAATAGAAGGGCTTGCGATGGAATAGCTAAGGGAGGGCTTATGCGCTGGACAATATCTGTTGCCGGTATCCTTAGTCTCTTTTTCGCGGCAATTTTCGTATATTCCGGGGTTCGAGCTTCAAGTGAGGACCAGTCGGAACAAGCAATTCGTGAGGCTTTAAAAGCACAGTTGAAATCTGTGGCGGTTGACCTCGAGGAGAGTATTGGGAGGTCGGTTCGAATTGCTGAGGATGTCTCAAAAATTGATTCCAAAGATAAGGCTAGCGCCCGCAGTTTGTTGGAACAAATTGAGGCGCCAGAGATGGTCATCATTGGCGGGGGCAAGAATGTGATTGAGTGGGTGGCGCCTAAGTATGCACGAACGATCCCAGCAGCCCAGGCGATGCATCGGCACCTTAAAGGTGAGAGCGTATGGGCCTTTTGGCAAGACTTGAATCGTAAATCATATGTGCTCTACCACGGTAAAAAACAGAGTAGAAAAGGCGAGGTGGAGTTTGTAGCTTTGTATTATCTTGAGAGCGTCTTCTCTCGAATGGCAAAAGGGGGAGCGATTCGGCCTTGGGTTGCTCTGTCAGACGGTCATATTGTTCACCACTCAGAGAGTCGACATGTTGGGCAGAAGGCCGCCAATGTGCGGCCAGTCGCCTTAGGTAAGCAGAATATTTCCAAAGACAACCGTACTGAAATGATTGCTAAGTATGTTGGTTTGGAAGGTTACGAAGTTTTAGGTACTTGGGCAACTCTTCCGGCTTTACAGATGATCATTGGCACTGAATGGCCAGCGGATTGGTGGGGCAGGAAGTCCGGCTCCTATCTTACATGGCTTGCTGCCATATTTTTTTTCATTGGAGCCGTTTTAATTGGGTATGCAATTACGCCGAAACCGATTCTTGTGACGGAAGTAAAGAATGAATTCAATGACCTCAGTCACGAAGCCCGCTCGTTTATTAGGAAAGCAGAGCGGGAAGTGGCTCGTGCCTATGAATATGCTCGTGATCGGGAGGAGGAAGCCTCTAGCCTTGAGTCTCAGGCACGCGAGCAACTAGGGTATGTAAAGCGAACTCGCTGGATTTTTGAAAAAACAGACTCTTTCCTTGATGAAGTGATGGAGGCACCGATACAAAAGGATGTCTGGAAAATTTTGGCTCGAAATTTATCGAATATGGCTTGGAAATCTCCGGTGCTGATCTTTTCTCACTCGAATGCTACTCACAGCTTGGTGCCGGAGATTTTTCTAGATCGCAATAAATTCACTGAGAGTGCGAATCGTTATCTTAATAGTGCTCGAATTTTGATCGGTGACTCTCGAAGCATTGTAGGAATGGAGAAAAATAATGCTTATGAAGCGTGGATGAAGCGGCTTCAGAAGCACTTAGCGATTAATAATTGGAGAATATTTCATCTACCTTTTGCTAGTCAAACGGGTTCAAAAGGGGTAGTTCTGTTTTTTATACGCCCAGAGGTTTTTGATGGGGCAGAGATTTCTCGGCAAAGGGATTTATGGAATTTATTTGCACATCGAGCAGCCTGGCTTTACGATTTGAAACGGCGCTTGATACAATCTACGTATGAGTCAAGAAGAAAAAAGCAGCAGAATTTGGCAGAGCAGCGGAGTTTGCCAGACCAGTAGAGCTTGGCAAGTTCGCCAGACAGAGTTGAGGGTTGATCTTTCTTCCGTAAAGCGCAACTTACAAACAATTTATCGACGTAACAAAAAAGCGAGAGTCGTTGCGGTGCTGAAGAGTGATGCGTATGGCTGTGGTGCAATCCCTTTGGCAAAATATTTGGAGCAACTGCCGGAGAATGTTGGCCTGCAAGGCTTTGGAGTTGCTAACGTAGAAGAAGGCCTTGAATTTCGCAAAGAAAAATTATTGAGTCCAATCTATATTCTTTCTGGAATTCAAAATCCAAACGAAGATCTGTATCAATGTTTGGTGACTTGCAAACTTATCCCCGTTGTCACTTCAGTCAAAGTGCTTAAGCGACTTTCTGACTTGGCCAAGAGTATCCAGCGACCTTTGGATATTCACATAAAGTTTGATACTGGTATGCATCGACTGGGGGTTTCTCCTGATTCAGTAGAGGAAGCTTTACAAATTATTCTAGGTAATCCAATATTGAATGTGGAAGGATTCATGAGTCACTACGCGGCAGCAGAAAAATCGACTAGCTCAAGCACAAAAAAACAGACAAAACTTTTTCGAAAAATCATAAAGTTCTTTGGAAATCATTCAGTTCTTCCGAAATACCACCATATGTCGAATTCTGCAGGGTCACAATTTAACCTGTATCCGGAAGGTAATTTAGTGCGGGCTGGAATCCAGCTTTATGGTGAATGCGCACCAGACGTTCGTCCGATTGCGACTTGGGAAGCACAGGTTTATGATACTAAACCAGTTCGCAGGGGTGAAGGCATTGGCTATGGGCCAGCCTTCCGAGCAAAGCGGAACATGGAGATAGCCATTCTTGGAGTTGGCTATGCGGATGGCTATCGAAGAGCTTTAATGAATAAGGCGGAAGTATTAATCAAAGGCAACCGTTGCAAAGTAGTTGGAGCCGTTTCGATGGATTTAGTTGCGGTAGATGTAACTGGAATTCGAGGAATAAATAGCAACACAAAAGCAGTGCTTTTGGGCAAGCAAGGTCGGAATCGAATTGATACAACTGAATTAGCGAAAATTGCCGGATGCATTCCGTATGAGATTTTGACAGGAATTTCACCACGAGTGCCGAGGGTTTATAGTGAATGAGTGAGATGAAGCCACAAGACTACTGGCTCGTAAGAGATTCGAAAAATCTTATTTGGGGGCCTTTGCCGCGTGAGGAGCTACTGATGCTCATTCGTGACGGCAAGCTAAAAACCAAAACTGAAGTTTCACATTCACTCTCGTACTGGTTTTCTCTAGAGGAAAAACAAGAGCTTTTAAAGTTCTTTCCAGAATTAGCAGAGCAACTGCAGATAGCTGAAGAATCAGAAGGATCTATAGGCGATATAGATGAAGATACACAGGCGCTTCCTGATGAGTGGCTTAGCGACGAATACGGGGAAGAGTTCGGGTATGTCGTCGATAAAAACTCTGATGGAACAACTATTGCCCGGCGGAAAGATGAGTCTACTGGTACAGCGATTGAATTTAATCCATCCTTTCAGGATGACGAGCCTACTGTTGTGCCAACAATGGAAGAGGCTACGGAGCGTTTAGCTGGATCGGAGATTAAAGCGCTTCGGCGGGGAATGAAACGCAGAAAAATATTCATTATCATAGCCACTGTTGTGGCTTTAGTTGCAGCAACTGTGGGTGCTTTTATTCTTGAAATTATGATGGAGAACAAGCAGGCTAGTGATGTTGAGTCGATTCAAATCGATATAAAATCGGGTTCGGGTGAAAAAAAGATTGATGAGACTGTTTCCAACCTTAAAGTGGCTCTATTGTTAAGCGATTTGCCGAAAATAAATGAGGAGATCGCAGAGCTGGCTTCTAAGCAAGAGAAGAACGCAGAGCCACTAGCGGAAGCCTTTATGATTCCGTTGTCGAGAGCGATTATGAAACACGAATTTCTCTATGATTCAAGCGGAGCCATTACAATTTTGAAGCGAATTTTAGCCATACAAAAAATAAGCAAGAAGCAGGCGGCAGAGATTCAAAATTTGCTAGGGATATATTTGATGAACTCTGAGCCTAAGGAAGCAATAGTTAATTTCTCGAAGGCCCTAGAGGCGCGAGAGAGTGATGCCACGTTGAAATATAATTTCGCTTTAGGTTTGATTATAGGAGACCGTAAGAGTGACGCCATCAAAGCTTTGAATTTAATTAATGAAGAGTTGTTAGAGAAAGATCCAATCAAGCCCTATGTACTGCAGACTTTGGGTAGAGCAACTAAAGGAAAAGCTTCAATTGCATATTTAGAAAACTCGATTAGGTTAAACAGCGAATTGGATGAAGCAAGAATTCTTTTAGCTCTTCGGTTCCTCAATAGAGGTGCGCTGGATGAGGCAAATGTTCAACTTGTGCGGTTCATTGATTTTCTTCCAGATTACCTTCGTTTGCAAAGAGTAAGAGATTTCCGATTAGCCCATTTGGAGCCAGTGTATTCAGATGCTCGAAAAATTATTCGAAAGACTATGGCTGAGAAAAAGCGAGCCAGCGCAATTTTGCTAAGTGTAGATGGTACACTCTCTACGTTGCTTGGAGAATTTACTGAGGCGGAGCAAGCTTTTAAAAGAGCCTTTAGTATTTTGCCAGGTAGTATAGATGCACTGAAGGGATTGGCTTTTATGAAGCTTCGAGATGGCAAAGAGTTTGAGATTGAAAATATTATTAAGGCAAAGACTGAGGCTAATCCAATGAATTTTGCTTTGAATGCATTACTAGGGATTTCCTATTTACGGCAAAACAAGGCCACTAGTGCAGCTAAGCATTTCAAACGCCTCACTACTCATCATGGCACGATATCTTCTTCCTGGACTTGGCTTGGGCAGTCGGAGATAGAGCTTGGTAATGAGGAAAAAGGAATTAAGTACTTCAGTAAGGCGCTAAGCATTAATTCTAGAGATATCAATGCCCTCAATGCGCTTGCAAAGATAGGCGCCGGTGACAAAGTGAAAACCCACGATTTGGTTAAATTACTTCCATTTTAGCTAAAAAATATTGTAGTTTCCTTGCCATGGGTACCAAGGTTTCTGCATTTAAGGGCTTATATTATTCGCAACGACACCGCTCAAAATTGAGTGAGCTAATCGTGCCAGCTTGGAACGCGGATGAATTGTGGGGTAAAAAGGAATCGTCGCTTAGCTTTCGAAATGTTTTAGTTGGTACTAGTGAAGAGTGTGGGGCCGCTTGGAAAGAATGGATCGATAACGGTGAATTCACGGAGGACGATGAAGAAGCAATCTACATTCTTCGCCATAAGTTTAAGTTCAACTCAAAAAGCTATACCCGTTGGGGTGCCTATGTTGCGTGCACAGTGGAAGAGGGAAATTTTTTAACGCACGAAAAAATTGCCCAAGAGGGAGCGGAAAATGCTCGTGAACGCTATGCTACTTGTTCTGCAGATTTAACCCCACTTTTTGCTGGAGTGGCTGAAATTTGTGCAAGCAAGTATAGAACTTTGCTTGAAGGTGCAATAAATGATGCGAAGCTGCTTTTCGAATGTGAAGAACAGCCTGAGGCAGAGCATAGTCTGTGGAAAGTCACGAATGATTCTATCAAGCGGAATATTTTTGGCTTTTTAAACGAAGAACAACTTTATCTCTTAGATGGACATCATCGTTGGCAAGCGGCTTTATTGAATAAGGTAAAAGGAAATGGGGATGGAAGGATCTTGGCGTATGTAACTTCTTTGTCTCCGGAAGATCTCTTAATTTTACCAATTCATAGAGCTATGGTTAAGGATGAATGGCTATTGCCTCAAAATTCGATTAGAGATTTAGAAAAATGTGGCTGTAGCGTTATTGCAAAACTTAAATGGAAGCCTGGAGTAGTAGAAGAGCAAATTTTAAAATTGTCTGCATCCGAAGAGCAGTTTTATTTTTTGCCTGTACAGAGTGCTGAATTATATGTGTTTACTTTGCCCGAGAGAAGTAGCGAAGGACAATTGGTAGTGGAACGTCTCGAAGCAGTTTGCAAAAGGATTGAAGGCTTACACCTGGTCCCTGTTTTTGGATTGCCACTTTTGGTGGAAGAGTTAGCTTCCGGCCAAGCCCAGGCAGCGGCGTTCTTGCCGCCAATGCATCCGGATCAAGTACGTCGTGTGGCGGAGTCCACAGGGAGCCTGCCCAGAAAATCGACGCGATTTTTTCCTAAGCCTGCTCTTGGTATTATTAGTCGCGCTTGGCACGTTTAATGATGATATTTGCCACGATTTTTCGACCCACAGCATTATTTAAACGCTCCATTAGTTGATGCCTTTGATATTGTAGTTCGAAGACCCAAGCAGGGTTACATGCCCCAACGAACAAAATGCCGTTCTTAAAGTTCAATGGCCAGGCTTGTTTAGCAATGGTTGGGCCTACAGCAGTATCCCATTTTTCCCAGAGTTGAATTTGTGCCATCGCGGGGGCAGCTTTGCCACGTTTTCGTTTGAGGAGCCCTTCTAGGATTTCTCCTATGGAGGCTGTACGCTCTAATCGTTTCTTTTTATTCTTGCCTATCATCGCAGTTTCAACCGTTATTTGATATGCATTAGCCATGGAAGACTTGCCAAAAAAAGGAATAGCATCATTTTTGCTTATGTACCTCCTCCTTATTTTGACTGGATGTGGCTACAGTTTGCGCAAAACAGAAAATCCATTGCATAGTTTGGGTATCCAAAAAGTTTTCATTAGCAATTTTAATAATAAGACGTATCGGCCTGGGCTGGAATATTTTTTTACAAAAGCTATGATGCAGGAGATCGAGCGCTATGGTGCGTTTACGATCACCAACGATATAGAGGAGGCTGATGCAATAATTGAGGGCACTATATTCGGAATTAAAGCCACACCGGTTTCGAAGAGTATTCGCATCGATGCTGAGACTTCGGCTGCGATTGCGACGAGCTACCAAGGTAGTATTACATGCGCTGTAAATATGACTGATCGTTATGGCCGTGTAGTGTTTAGCGAAGCATTTAGTTCATCGAAAGCTTTTCCTGCGCCTCTAGTATTAAGTGGGGCGGACAGTAATGTTGTACCCGGAGCAAATGATACGGCACCTTTGATTAGTAGTAGTGAAGAACGGCTGGCAATGCGATTCTTGGCTCGAGAACTAATGGCGAATGCTTACCAGAGAATATCGGATATTTTTTAATGGCACAGTTAACGGAGGAAGCCCTGTGGGCGCAAATAAAAGATCCTTTTCATGATGGGGCCTATTTGTTTTATGGAGAGGAGGGGTTTAAGGTTGAAGAGGCTTGTCGAGCGGCAGAGAATGCTTTTGCAAAGAAGCATAGGAACTATGTGCGGAAGGTCTTTTATCCAGATTCCCTGAATTTAGATGATATTTGCCAAAGCGCACAGGGACTATCGTTGTTCCAAGAGTCTCAGTTTATAATGATTCGTTTGATTGATCAGCTTAAGGCTGGGGCTTTAGATGACCTTGTTGCAGTCTGCTCTGAAGTGGCTTCTGAAACAACGATGTTAATCTTGACTGCAGGGTCCTTAGACAAGCGTAAAAAATCGACCCAGAAGTTTTTTAAAAATTCAGCGTTTCAGGTCGTACAGTTTTCTTATGCACGGGAAGGTGAATTCAAAGTTTGGGCGAAAAATCTGGCAAAGCGTCGAGAACGAAGTATTGAATTTGATGCTCAAAATTTACTATGGGACTTTATTGGGCCAAGCCTATTTGAGTTGGATATGGCAATTGAGAAAGCCAGTTTATTTGCTGTTGATGCTAAATCACTTTCAACGAAACATATTCGTGCTGTCACCGTAAAGACCCGCCAGGAGCTTGTATTTGCATTTACGGATGCGGTAGCCAGTGGAGATAAACATGGGGCTTTACAGAGTTTGCGCACATTGCATCAGCAAGGTGAGGAAGCGATAGGGATTGTTGCGTTAGTTGCCCGGCAGTTTCAGTGGATGCTGCAAATGACAAGTTTATTGTCGGAAGGCAAGAACTTACAGGGGGTTATTGCAGAAATGAAACTATTCTCTAAGCTTGGGAAAGCACTCCATAAAGCAGCCTCAAAGCGTGGATATGGCAGGATTGTAAAAAGTTTGGAAATGATTCATGCCGCGGATGTTGAACTGAAAAGCAGTCCGGTGCAGCCTAAATTGGTCTTGGAGCAACTCACCGTGCGGCTCACATCCTTGTAGTAAGCCAGGCATATTCACAAAGGTTAAGCAAACTTATTAGCAGCCTTTTGCAAACGAGAAGTTTTACGGGCAGCAGTCTTCCAGTGGACGGCGCCTTTACGGACAGCTTTCGCCAGTGAAGATACCGCTTGAGAAACTGACGTCCCTAGCCCTTCTTTTCCTGCTTTGTCTTCGATCCTTTGCCTCACTACAGCCATGGCTGTGCGAGCTTCCGATCGAACAGAACGGTTCCGCAAATTACGTTTTTCGTTTTGTCGTGCTCTTTTAAGTGCGGACTTATGATTTGCCATTTTATTTTCTTTCTCCTAAATAATCAAAAATCAAATATCGTCGCCGTCTTCGGGGTCGTCGTCACCGCGCTCATCGAAGCCAAGTTGGCTTTTGTCTCCGTCTAAGGTCCAATCGTCTTCTTCCTCTGAATTCCAGCTAGGCCCACGCTCTTCTCGCTTTCCTAAATCTTCTAGGCTCTCCGATTCGTTAAGGATATCCTCACTCTCGTCTTTTGGGGTCTCCCTGGGATCTTCTGATTGAAGCAAGGAAGCTGTTGTAGGAATCGAAGTTTCCGAAGACTCTGTAAACATGGAAGTGTCATCCTGAACCAGGGTAAGGCCCTTTTTGTCTAGAGAGGAACGTGCTTTAGTTGTAGTTGCCTTCTTGGTTGCAGTTTTTTTCGTTGCCTTCTTTTTTGCGGCTTTTTTCGTCATTTTCTTTTTAGCAGTTTTTTTCGTTGCCTTCTTTTTTGCGGCTTTTTTCGTCA
>JAALKR010000007.1:0-50621 GCA_011087955.1 Oligoflexia bacterium | reverse complement strand
ATTTTCTTTTTAGCAGTTTTTTTCGTTGCCTTCTTTTTTGCGGCTTTTTTCGTCACTTTCTTTTTAGCAGTTTTTTTCGTTGCCTTCTTTTTTGCGGCTTTTTTCGTCATTTTCTTTTTAGCAGTTTTTTTCGTTGCCTTCTTTTTAGTCGAGCGATTTTTCGTCGCTTTTTTCTTAGTCTTAGCTGTTCTCTTCTTTGCCATAACGTCTCCAAGAAACAAGTTAACCAACAGGTTGCCGTAGCCTTCAACAGATTAATATTCCATGAACTGCCTCAGATATCAAGTACTTATACCCTAGGAACCGAATTCTAACGAAGTGATCTTCTGGAAAGCTCAATGGCTTAAGGCCCTAATTTCATTGAGGATTCTTTGGGCAGCTGTATCGCTGGGGCCGAGGCGAGAGAAGGGATCGTCATAGAGTGGCGCCTCGGCATCGTTTGAAGCCACTCCAGTTTCGATTAGATTCTTAAATGCGATGAAGCGAACGGAGTAACCTGCTCGTCCGATACTCTCCGCAAGCTCTGTCCCAGCAGCGTCATGGTGCCTGGCTGATTTGGTGGTGTTCCAAGAAGTTAGCTGGGCTCTTTGAGCCGGCAGGCCGGCAACCGTATACGGGCGACCCTCCGAAAGTGCATAGTTTAAGGTGATGGGGTCATCGAGTAGAATCGGGTCCGGAATTAGGTGCACTTGATCGGTGCCCGAGTTCACCATATAGGTCTCTAACTGCTGGAAGTTGGGAACAGATAAGTAAGTACTCATCAACGCTCTTAGCTCAACAATATTATCTCCGGTTCCGAGGAATCCAGAAGTAGAAAACATCTCTTCAATTCGGCGTCGTATGAATGCGAGGCCCGTGCCGGGCGCCTTAAATGGAACTACGGGAGCGCGTAGCTCGAATTTACCATTATTAGTGAACCGAGGATTGCCGAAGAACTGGCTAATTCCGTTGAAATTGGCAGGGATATTATAATAGCCGATCTCCCATGGACTATAGGCTCCCGCTAATCGATACGCACGTTGGTGGCCTAACACTCGAATGGCCCTTTCCAAGTAACCTAGATTTCCATTCGCAGCAAAGCCGTCGGCTTCCGTATTTCGATTTAATGCCGACACTTGTAGGTTAATAAACTGATGATCTTGCTTGAATGCACCGGTAAGGACATCCGTTGTAAATGTCTTACCATAGCTGTGGATTAGTGACTGGGGGTTTTGCATCAAGTTTTTGCCAATTCTAGAGCCAAAAGGTTTCGCCGCAGAATAGGCGTTCAAGTCAACTGAGCCGTCTAGACCAAAAGGAGAAAATAAAAGTCGAGCCCGAGCTTTTAAGTTAATTGCGTAGAAGGTGAGAATGGAAGGCTCTTTGTAGACTCCAATCGGGAATGATGGAATTGGGAAGGTTACACGGACCTGTTCACACTCACCACGATCAAAGGTAGCTCTTTCTAAGAAATCGGAGTATGCGACTTTAACTCGTTCACGAATATCATTGAGCTTAAAGAGTACGGGTAAGTTTCCTAAGTGCGGGTTACGTTGCACATTTGAAACCTGTGGAACGATCTCCGTGAGACGTACTTCAGAGAAAATTCCATTATCACTTACTTGCGGCAAGTTATTTCTTGCGCTTAAGTATGCCTGGATTGGTCTTTCGAAATAATCTCGACGAGGGTCGGTCAAGATTTCGCTGATTATTTCATCTTTAATCGTGGCAGATGGAAAATTTTCATCCTGCAAGTCAAGGTTTAAGGCTTCTTCGTAATTATCAATACGGGCTCGGAGAATTGCCAGTCGAGTGAGTACGCCGATGCCATCTAAAGTTCCAGCTACGGCAAAGGGAAACTCAATGTCTCCTCTAGATGTAATCGGAGGTGGGATAGGGTCTAAATTAAAAAGCCAAGCAAATAGCATGAGGCGATTCACGCCGGACTTCGAGATACAATCATCAATTTTCTTTTGGATAATAATTTGAGTGGAACGTCTAACTTGGTTAATGATTGGGTTTACAAACGCTAAAACTCCAGAAAGTCCGCCTAGCTCCGGAATACCAGCCACTGTCGATTTTTGGCAGTAGTTGTTGGTGCGGTCAAACACAATACAAGTTGTAGGGATATACGTGTCAGCAGCTTCATTATATCGGGTTTCCGCAGGTCGTGGATCACGATAGGAGAATAGGTATTTATTGTTTGGGTCGGTTTGAAAGGAGGCTGCATTACATAAAGCTGGACCAGCATAGCCAGTTCCACTGCGAGGGAAGCAGGCTTGAGCGCGGTTTCCTCGAACCATCCAATTGTGTAAAAACTGCTTTACGGCACGCCGCATTTCAAAATTCAGATACGAAACTGCAGTCATTTGCCTGGCTTGAGTCGATGCCCCAGCAAAGGCTGCGGCATCCGCTGCATTTTGCAGATTAATTTTGGCGTGAACCAGCATGCCAATATTTGTAGTAAAGGCGAACAGCAAGATCATCGTGGTGATGAAAATCGCCATAAAGATTGTAGCTTGCCCGTCTTGGTTGTGGAGGAGGCGTCGGGATCGCATCCTCTAATTCTACAAGGAATTGCTATTTAGACAAACACGCGTTCGATAACATACGTACTTTTTTCCGAGGAGAATTTGACCAGTGCAAGTGCATTAAGGCCGCCCTCAGCTATCTTTTCACAAGTTATTAGCGTGTAAGGGGGAGGCGGTTTCAAAGGACTGAGTTGATTTTCTTTGCATTGGCTCTCCTTACACTGATTTTTTTGATTCCTTCTAAGGACTTCTGTCAGTATTGACTGATCGCCTACACTGATACGTTTGGCTTCTTGCTCGCCACATTCCACACGAGGAACGTCTCGAAGCACTTCTTCGATAGGTAGCAATGGTGGTCGCTCTCCTTTCGGCATTTCTAAGAGCTCGTCAAAGTTTGCTGCTTCCTCGATGCCAAAACTCTTAGAGCTTAATCGTCTCAACTCAATCAAATGAACTCTCACTCCAACGGAACGAGCTAAGTCCTGTGCAAGTACGCGGATATAGGTGCCAGCACTGCACTCCACTTGGAATCGGACATGACCACTCTCTACGCGCCCCCCCCCTGCGGATATAATCTTCAAATTTTCGATTATTACTGTGCGTGGCTTTCGTGTGATTTCGATGCCGTCACGGGCAAACTTATAGAGGGCCCTGCCTTCGTGCTTAATGGCTGCATACATTGGTGGAACTTGTTGAATTGGCCCAACAAACTTCTTGGACTCTCGCCTCCAAGTAGAAATGTTGGGACAAAAATAAGTTGGATCGTGTAAGGGTTTTCCTTCTAAATCACCAGTATCTGTTTCAAAGCCAATCTTTGCTAATGCTTCGTAAGACTTTGAGCCACCAAGGAGAAAGCGTGCAACTTTTGTTGCTTCGCCAACAAGAATTGTCATCACTCCTGACGCAAACGGGTCGAGTGTTCCTCCGTGCCCAACTTTAGACCAGCCAAACTTCTTGCGAAGTTTAGCCACGAGTTTTCCCGAGCTGATACCAGCTGGTTTATCTACAATTAAAAGGCCATCGTTTCGCATGATTTAGATTATTTAATACTCTTTAAAATGCCGCTCATCTTGTCGGCATAGTCAAAGCTTGTATCATATCGGAAGAGTAAGCTCGGAATCACTTTTATATCCATTCGCTTTACCAAAGATTTTTTAATAAAGCCGGACGCAGTTCCGAGCGCCGTTAAGGCAGCCTTGCGGTCGCCCTCAGATTTTTCTTGGGCCATAAATGAAACAAAGACGGTAGCGTTACGATGGTCTGGAGCTAGATCAATTCCAGAAACGGTGACCATCAAAAATTTTTGAAGCCGAGGATCTCGCAGGTCATTCCGGATGATATCCGCAATTTCCTTCTGCAAAAGGCTAGCAACTTTCCTGGTTCTAACGCTCACATTACCCATAATGTAGTTATAGCCTTGCTTTCTGGAAGTCGATTCGGAAAATTTGAATTATATCGCCTGGCTCGATATCGCTATATCCGTCCACACCAATGCCACACTCTTGTCCTTTAGTGGTTTCTTTAACGTCGTCTTTAAAGCGTTTTAGTGAAGAAATTTCACCCTCACAAACGGTGTCCTTTCCTCGAATAATTTTAGCCCAAGAATGACGAATGACTTTCCCATCCGCTACAGACGAGCCAGCAATTCTGCCTACCTTAGAAACGTTAAACGGCTGCTTAACGTCTGCAGTACCAATCTGAGTTTCAACTCTAGTTGGGTCTAGTAAGTCTTCCATCGAAGATTTGATCTGATCCAATAGCTCATAAATGATGGAGTGAGATTCAATCAAAACATCGTCTCGCTTTGCAATCTGTCGAGCCTTGCCGTCTGGCTGAACGTTAAAGCCAAAAACTCTTGCGCCAGAGGTAGCGGCCATAAGGACGTCATTTTCTATGATTTGTCCGACAGCTTTATGGATAATTTTAACCGTCACCTTGTCGTTTGGAAGTTCAGCGATAGAGTGCTCGATCGCTTCAAGTGAACCAAAGACATCCGCCTTCAACATGATGTTTAGAAGCTTCTTGCCTTCCGCTTCTTCTTGTGCAGCAAAGAGTTCTTCTAGGGTTTTGGGTTTTTTTTCTGTAGCAGTTTTAAGTTCCGCTTCCGCGACTTCTTTACGATGGCCTACAATTTCCTTAGCTATAGCTTCAGTTTCAACCGCATTAAATAGCTCGCCTGCACTTGGTACGTCGTTCAGTCCAGTGAATTCTACTGGGAAACCTGGAGCAACAGATTTTATTACTTTGCCTTGGTCGCTCATCATCGCACGAACTCGTCCGTAGGCTGCGCCACAAACAATGTAGTCGCCGGAACGTAGAGTGCCGTTTTGTACCACCACGTCGGTTACAATGCCGTGGCCTTTTTGGATGCGACTTTCCAGAACAATCCCATTGGCGTTTCTTTTAGGGTTGCCTTTGAGTTCCAGCATTTCTGCCTGTAAACTAATGGCTTCTAACAGATCCTTAATGCCATCATTTTTTAGTGCCGACACAGGTACCATTGGAACTTCACCACCCCAATCTTCAACTAAGATATTATGCTCGGAAAGGGACTGCTTCAAACGGTCAATATTGGCTTCTGGCGTATCCATCTTGTTCGCCGCTACGATAATCGGTACTTCCGCGTTTTGCGCGTGACGGATAGCTTCCTTCGTTTGAGGCATAATTCCATCATCAGCCGCAACAACAAGTACGACGATGTCTGTTGCATTCGCACCACGTTGGCGCATTGTCTGGAAGGCTTCATGGCCTGGAGTATCTAAAAAAGTGATATCGTGCTTTTCTTTATTGGATTTGACTTGAACCGAATAGGCTCCAATGTGTTGTGTAATTCCACCTGCTTCACCTTTTACGACAGATGCACTGCGAATTGTGTCGAGTAAAGTCGTTTTTCCATGATCGACGTGCCCCATTATCGCTACAATTGGTGGGCGCACTTTTTGATCGGCGTCCATATTTTCCCCCGGCCCCAAATATCTCGATTCATCAAAGCTAACATTTTCAATCTCGTAAGTGAACTCAGTCGCAAGGAGGGAAGCGGTATCGACATCTAGCTCTTGATGGACGTTAGTGATTTCTTCACCCACATCAAGGAATTTACGCATTAGTGTTTTAGGCTTTTCGCCCATTCGTTGAGCTAATTCTGCAACTGAAATATTGCCGGTTACCTTGATCTTGCGCTTTTGGGCGCTTGGAGTGGTGATGGTTGTCTTCTGAAGCATTTTTCCTGGCGGTAACTTTTTACGCTTTGGCTGGAATATAATCTCACGTTTTCGGAAATCTGTTGCCCGTACGTTCTCTGCAGTTGGTTGGGTGGTCCCAGCACGGCTACCAGCTCCGCGGCCGCGCTTCTGGTCATCGTTGCGGCTAAGGACAGAAGTGACAGGCTTAAACATTTCCCGACTACCACGGCCAGCAGCCTTATTTTGCTGGCTCATAATTTCATCAGGACTCGGTCCGCCCGGAGTTCTTAAATTGTCCCCACCTTGGTCTTTGCGCCTAGTCTTGCGTTTTTTGTCTTCAGGTTCCGCGACCGGCGCATCTTTAACGATCTTAAGCTTGCGACTCATGAAAGTGTGATCGAGCATTTCATCGACCAATTTATTTTCTTTCTTGCTTTCGCCCGGCTTCTCTTCTTTTTTCTTGTCAATTTTCTTAAAGGCGGTCTCTGGTGCAATACTCTCTTGGCGCTCTTTTGTCGCCCAGGCGATCTTTTCAGCTTCAATAGCCTCTTGAGAGGCGCTCTGTGGAGCTTCCTTCTCCGCGGCGCTAGTTGCTGGAGTGGTTGTCGCTGCGGTTGGTTCTTCCGCTGGAGTATTAGGAGCTGCTATTAGCTCTTTCAGGCTCAGAGTCGTTTCAGTCGTCGTCACTACTTTTGGAGCAGTCATTCCTTCGGTTTCTTCTGGCTTAGCAGGCCGTCGCTTAATGACTTTTTTAGATGCGGCCTTTTTTGTAGCTGTGGCTGTGGTCGTCTTCGCAGTTTTTTTCCGCGTAGTCTTTTTCTTAGTCGCCTTTTTAGAAGACCTGCTCTTCTGGCTGACATGCTCGCGAACTGCAGTAGCCTGGTCAGCAGCCAAACTGCTCATATGACTCTTTACTTCGATATCAATCTGCTTGAGCATATCGAGTAGGCCAAACGAATCCATACCAAGCTCTTTGGCTAGTTCGTATACCTTCATCGAGGTTTGTGTTTCACTCATTAAGCTTACTCCTAATTCTCGCTCTCGTACCTTCTAAAACCTACGTCTCGCTCTGAATTTATCCGTTGTTATCCTTTACACTATCGGAGCTCTTTGCCTTAGCTAGAGCTTCCTTTAGTCTTGCCGCAGCATTCGATTTAGCCGTGTTCCCAGATAGTTGTGAATCAGAACTGTCTTCCATAGTTAGTTGCGCTCCGGGCTTTTCACCTTTTGCCTTAGGTCGCCTAGGATCTTCATCCTCTGGCTCTTTTGGTAGCGGATTTTCTTCTAGCTTCTTTAATGCAACCTTTGCCCGTTCGCGCAATGAGTCTGCGGATTCCGTATCAGCAAAGCCTGGAATTCTCGAAAGTGTTTCTGTGTCACATTCGGCAATCTGAGCCACGCTTAGGAAGCCACAGCCGTAGATACTTTGCGCTAGCGTATCGTTTAGTCCATCGATATACATAAGCTCAGCTAACACTTCTTTCGTGCGCTTTGCTAACTTCGTCTTAGAAAGAATATCAACCTTCCAGCTGGTAAGCTGCGAGGCTAGGCGAACATTTTGACCCTTCCGTCCAATTGCTAGTGACAATTGGTCGTCTTCAACTACCAGTTCTAATGTTTGAGTAGCTGGAATAACTCGCACCATCGAAATCTCCGCTGGGGCCATTGCCGACCGAACGAAAACAGTAATGTCTTCGTTCCATGGAATAATATCAATCTTCTCGCCTCGCAGCTCTTGAACTACGTTTTGAACACGAATACCTTTCATGCCAACGCATGCACCGACTGGATCGACATCTCGGTCGTTAGAAAATACGGCAATCTTCGCTCTCTCACCCGGCTCACGCACGCACAAGCGGATCTCAACAATGTCCTCTGCGACTTCCGGAACTTCCACTTCAAAAAGTGCTTTAAGGAATTCCGGGGATGTACGACTCATAATGAGTTGAGGTCCACGGCTAGAATCAGCCACATCCTGTAAGAAAGCTTGGACCCGGTCGCCTGGGCGGAAAGTTTCGCCAGGAATGACGGCATTTCTTGGTAAAAATGCTTCTGTTCGTCCGAGGTCTATAACTAAGTTTCCTCGCTCAACCCGTCGAGCAATACCAGAAATGATCTGACCTTTACGACCAATATATTCTTTGTAGATGATGTCACGTTCCGCATCGCGAACCTTTTGGAAAATAATTTGCTTCGCAGTTTGGGCATCAATTCGACCGAACTCTACGGCATCTAGCTGAATACCAAGTTCTTCACCTACGGCGGCTTCTTCATCCAACTTCAGTGCGTCTTCTAGGCAGATCTCAGAGTCTTCATCACCGATCTCATCCTCGGTTTTGAATATCTTTTTAAATTGAAAAATCTCAACCTCGCCTGATTCATTATTCCAGTGTGCTTCGAGTTCTGCAGTCGGCCCAAATTTCTTTTTTGCGGCCATCAGCATCGCTTGCTCAAGCGCTTCGATGATTATGCTGCGATCAATACCTCGTTCTTTACTTACGGCATCGATAACTCTGCTAAGTTCTGAAAAATTCATAGTAAACCTTCTATTTCCCTGTTTTTCCATTGGCAGGTCGAAGTAAATCGTTTGCCAAGTCTAAATTTGCCTTGGCTATCATTGACTGCGGAATCGATACTTCTTCCGAGCCAACAAGTAGCCAAATAAGCTCCTTGTTTGCATCTACGAGAGTCCCAGTGAAATTCTTCTGCTTGGGGTTACCCTCGGCATACCGCGAATTAGCAAGCTCTTCTGCACCTAAAGCGCGAAAGGTTCGTACTTTCACACTCTTACCAATATGGGCAGTAAAATGCTTCGTCGTCCGTAAGCGACGATCAATACCTGGGCTACTCACTTCTAAAGTGAACTCACCGGGGTAAATCGCTTCGAACTCTGAAGTCTCGAAGAGCCTGCTCAAGCCGTGATCCACGGTGACGCAGTCCTCGATACCAAGGTGGGCGTCAGAAGCCTCAGATTCCAAAAAATCAATAAAAACGCGCATTACTGCTGCTGCGCCTCCAGGCTGCCTTACTATTTCTAGATCAACCAACTCATAACCCATGGGTGTTAGTGTGGGCGTAATAACTCCTTCTAGCTTCTGAACTAATGAAATACTACTTTTTCCTTGCTGCGAGGCCACCATTCAAATCCTTAGGCTAAAAATGACTAATACACTCGGGGGAAAAAGGCCTAGAGATTTCAGGCCAGAGTGTAAAAATAACGCCGACCCGCGGAAGATAGCACTACCGTGGTTTGAAATCAAGCATTTAGCCTCTGTTACATTAACTAATGCGTGCGAGGAAAGGTCTGCTAAACTCTTGATATGTAATGCTTCCCAGGGAGAGGGGGTGGGTTTTTGTGCTGCAGAATACACGCTCTGTTTTTATCGCCATTATATCGCTAGCCACAACCGCGATAGCATGCTCAACGCGAGCACCAAGTTCCTCTACCGAATTTGGACGAGTCACCAATTTTACAGTTTGCTCTTTACCTAATGACCAAGGAGAGGGCTCCTTCCAGGGAAGGTGGGCTACGTTGCCTGTCCCTATCGTTATAGATCGCGATTTTTACTTGGCGAATACTGGAGAACAGGCCAATCAAATTCGTGCAGCGGTCGTGGAATGGAATACTTGGGCTCAGATTAAGGGCCTTACTGCTTTCGATATCCAGAACAATGGCTCTAGCTTGGGCGCCGGTGACGCAATTCCGGTCACCAATGACTGCAATCAGGCTACGATTACGAATGCTCGCACGGATGTTGTGGGAATTTGGAAAGTCCAAGCAGGTGGTGATGGTCGAAATACTCGTACGGTCAATGGCAATAATTGCCAATTATTGGAGACTGGAGTCCAGGGGAAGACAGACTGGCTAATTTCTAACGGAACCATCATTGGTGCATCAATTTTACTGAACTTCGATGGGTTTAATAGTTCTGGGACTGCATCTCTGGATACGCAGAGCTTGGCATTACACGAGCTTGGTCACGTCTTGGGTTTGTTGCACTCTTGCAACCCTGGCTCTGGTGATACAACGGCTGCTATCTCATGCGATGAAGCTCCGGCTCAATTCTTAGAAGCAGCTATGTTTCCGTTTTTGCTAATCAATCAGGTTCGTCGCGCACTACTGCAGAACGATTACAATCGAATTAATTGCTTGTATTAAAGTAGTGTCTTGAGCTCTATTTATTATTTTTTTCGCTGAGCTTTGCTAACAAGCCTTCCTTGTCCAGTAGCTCCTGTGCTTTTTGATTCATATAGAAACTTGGGATGAAGTTTTGAACGTTAGAAAGGATTTTTAAAATCGAATGTTCATTATCAGCTAACAGTCCAGCTTTACCGTTGTTATTCACGATTTTAATCGGATCTCTTTGAGTCAGAAGATTATCGCCAACTCTGAGCTCTACAATTTGAGCAATGTTTTTAGCAAAAGTGATGTCCACTTCCGGGATGTCATGGAGGATCCACTCGCTACCATCGCCCGTTTGTTTAAAGATATCGTTGCATTCGTGTACAAAATCGTTAATTTTTTTCACTGTGTTTCTTCGTTGTTTTGCACCTTCTTCATCTCGGGAAAGAAGTTGTTCTTCAAAGAGCGGTGCCTTTACTTCAATCGGGCTTTTCCGATACAAAAGCATCTTTATCATCTCTTTAATACCTGGATTTTTCACTTTGCCGCTAGTGTGCTGTTGGTGAACGATTTGCATGAAGTAATGATCGTTGAATCCAAAAAATAAGTCCGGATCATTTCCGATCATTTGTAGTAAGTCCTGAAACTGGTATATTAGTCGCTTTTCCAGCAAATACTTTGTAACAGTCTCGGCCATAATATCGAATCGAGCACCACCGGATCCACGAACAACTTGCGAGTACCAAGAAAATCGAGCAATCAAAAAATCTTCTACTGCATGCATTGCATTTTCTTTGACGCCTAAACAATAAGTGCCTTTACCTGCATCAAATGTGGTCAAGTGATAGAGAATATAGTCGCGATCAAAATGACCGTATTTTACGCCAGTATAATGCGCGTCCCGCATTAGGTAGTCCATTCGGTCTGCGTCTAGTTCGGAATGCAGCAATTGATTGGCCAGCATATTTTTCGAGGAACCTTTTACAATTTTTGAGATTTCCGCTGGATTCAATCCCGCTTCATTCAAAATTTGCGAAATGCCGCCTTCTTCTGTGGAGTTCTTTAAAATATATGCGCCCAAGTGTTCATGGTTATTTGGGAGGTCCCTGCCCCTGTCTTTTGTTTTAAACGAAGACTCACCGTGACGAATATAAGCTCCTTCACAGGTGTGGCTAAAAGGGAAAGTTCCAATGTCATGAAGGAGGGCTGAAATACGAACGCTCTTATGAAAAACCGAACTCGGATCTCTGGCGTTCTCATCGTAGAGCTTTTCATCCGGAACAGCCATTCCGATAGAGTGGACAATTTTATCTGCCATATGCATTACGCCCATGGCATGGGAAAACCGATTGTGAGTAGCGCCGGGAAAAATATAGGACGAAAACCCAAGCTGCTGGATCCAACGTAAGCGCTGGTAGTACTTAGAGTGAATAATCTTATCCTCAGTTTTTGTCAGCTTGATGAATCCATATAGTGGATCAAATGTAATTCGACTTGGTCTCATTTAGAATCCTCAATAAATTCCGAAGCAACTGTACACCTGCAACTACTGCAGAATCAGTTCCATGGTATCGGCTTTTCCCAACAAAAGGAAACATCGGGGCATCGAAGTGTTACGCGCGAAGAATGTGCAGAGCGAGCCCTAAAACTGAGTACCTATCTACGTGAGCGGGGCGTTGGGAGGGGTGATAAAGTACTGCTCATAGCAGAAAATTGTCCGGAATGGGGCATCATTGCAATGGCCGCTTTTAACCTTGGGGCGATTCTAGTGCCCGTGGCTGCCATGAGCACAGCCAATGAGTTACTGGCTGTAATCGATCGATCAAATCCAAAGTTTTGTTTTATCTCTACAACTACTACTGCGTTCCGTACAATTGAGCGCTCCAAGTTACCTCCTTATTTTCCTCTAACATTTCAATCAATAGAGCCACTTGGACATTTGGTCGCAGGCAAGCAAGCAGATTTTTTGAATCCAAATAGCGCAGAAGCGACAGATATTGCGTTGTTAATTTACACACGCGGCACCACTGGAGCCCCTAAGGGCGTACCGCTAACGCACGATAATATTCTGACAAATATTGAGGACGTTGCAGACGTGATTGAACTCCATAACACGGACGTGCTTGTATCTGTATTGCCACTATCCCATATGCTGGAATTTACTGGCGGATTTTTATTGGCTGTCAGTCGGGGAGTGAAGATTGTCTATGTTCGGAGTTTACGGCCTGAAGATATTCTGAAAGCGATGAAGGACCATAGCTGTACAACCCTATTAGCGGTTCCTCTTTTATTTGAAATTATTGCGCGAAATATGCAGCAAAAGATTGAATCGTTACCGAAGGCAATGCAGTCAGTATTTTCTTACGGACGCGCTATTATCGGAACGAAGCCGAAGCTTGGTCGAGCTCTTTTAAGTCCCTTGCATGCGGCATTTGGTGGTAAGATTCGTTTCTTTGTATCTGGTGGGGCCAAGCTCCAACCCTGGGTCTATGACTTTTTTGAAAGCATCGGGATTAAAATTCTACAAGGTTACGGTTTGACAGAAACAGCTCCAGTGCTAGCGGTTTCCGGGCTGAATACGGCTGGCTCAAACCATGTTGGGCGTGCGCTTAAGAACGTTACCGTTTCAGTTTTTTCTGAAGAGGGTAAAGAGCTTGGTCCGGACATTGAGGGAGAGATTTGGGCTAAAGGTGTCTCTGTATTTTCCGGTTATGAAAATGACGAACACAATAAAGGAAACTTTGAAGGTGAGTGGTTTCGGACTGGCGATTTAGGCGTCATTGATTCGAATGGATTTATAGAAATCACCGGAAGAAAAAAGGACATCATTGTTACGCCCGGTGGGAAGAATGTTTATCCGGAAGAGATTGAATGTGAGTTAGCCAGTTCCGGCAAGTTTATTGAGAATATGTCCTGGCAATGCAAGACAAGCAAGGTCATGAAAAGGTATGCGTAGTCCTTAAAAGTAAAGCGCCATGAATTGCGTAAACTT
This sequence comes from Oligoflexia bacterium, assembly GCA_011087955.1. Lineage (GTDB taxonomy): Bacteria > Bdellovibrionota > UBA1018 > CAIPTA01 > JAALKR01 > JAALKR01. Next base: position 37,814 of record JAALKR010000007.1, on the reverse strand, counting down.
GTTCTTGAAGCAAAAGCAAAAGCAAGTACTGGTGCTACGGGCGGGTCAAAATCTATGGCCGACGATTTAGATGGCATGAATAAATTAGAAAAGATGGTTGGGGAGGCGATATCAGGAATCACTCGTAAGCCTTTTGACTCACTTTCGAAAAAGAATTTACTTGCAGCGGATTTGGGTTTGGATTCTTTAACTACGATTGAAGTCATTAGTATTTTTGAAAAAGTATTTGTTACGCAAGTAGATGGACTGGAGCTTACTAGGATTGAAACGCTAGGTCAGTTGCTTGAGGAACTCGGAAAAATCGCAAAAGACCCAAGCAAAAAGCGCCTAAGCACAGATCCGTGGTTTTCGAATTTTCCACCAATGGAAGGTGTGAAATTTTGGTGGGCTTATCCAAGGTATTTCGCTAATTTATTCCTGCGCGCATTCATGAAAACTTATTGTAGCTTGAGTGCTGTGAGCTCGGATAAAATTCCTTTAGAGGGCCCAGTCATTTTTACGCCGAATCATTCCAGTCACTTTGATGTTTTGTCTATTGAAGCTTCCGTGGGGTTCCAACGGATTCGAAAGCTGTTTGCAGTCGCAGCGAAAGATTATTTCTTCAATCGTGAGTGGAAATCTCTCTTTGTTCGCTTAGCATTAAATGCAATTCCGTTTGATCGAAAAAAGCATGTTGAAGAGGGAATGTATACTTGTAAAGAAATCATCGATAACGATGGTTCATTGATTATATTTCCGGAAGGAACTAGGTCGCCGGATGGCAGCGTGAATGAGTTCAAGCCAGGCGTTGGACAACTATTGACTCATAGCGCAAAAGTAAAAGCCGTCCCCGTTTATATTCATGGAGCCTATAAGCTCTTTCCTAAAGGTGCGAGCTTTCCTCGGCCAGGGAGTTTAAAGGTTGTGTATGGTGACCCAATTTCATTTGCCGATTTAGAGCCAACGCCGGAAAGCTATGCAATCCAATCGCACTAGATTATTGATCAACAGCGATGGAGCCTGCACCCTCTTTTTTTGCAGATGTTAGTGCCCGCTCAGCTCTTCGTAGAAGCGAAGAGCCTTCGTCCTGAAATACGTGATCAATCATGGAAATTCCAAAGCATGCTGTGAGCTTAATTTGCTTGCGGCCTTCCTTGAATTTACGACGACTGATGGCGATTTTGATTCTTTCGGCGACCAGCTTGGCAGCATCAATGTTTGCGTCAGGAAGAATAATGATAAATTCATCGCCACCGTGGTGTCCAGAAATGTCTATATGCCGAGTTGTTTCACGGATAATTTTACCGATCTCTGCGATTACAGTGGACGCTAAGTTGTGGTCGAATTGATCAATAACTTGGCGAATGTTATCAATGTCGAGCATGATGCAGGAAAGAGATGAGTTGTTTCTGCGAGAACGATGTACTTCTTCGGAAAGCCGATCCTGTACATACCCCATTTTATAAAGGCCCGTTAGCTCGTCTCGAATACTTAGTTCTTGTAGCTTTTGATTGTGGCGCTTGATCTGATCATGTAAATCACGTTGTCGTAACAATGAACGGAGCTTCGCGCATATGAAAATGAGGTCAAGCGGTCTTTGAAAAACATCGTCAGCTCCGCCTTCCAACATGGCTGCGATATAATTGGAATTAGCATTTTCCACAACGACTGCTGTCATAGCATGATCCCACTTAGAGCTTTCAGGACCAAAAATAACCGTCTGTTGAACTCTTTTAATTAAATCGAGCGGAGCAATTCGACTCATGTTCTCCGCGAGGATAATTAAGTGAGGGGACCAAGCTTTAACCTTATGAAGTAATTCTTCCGTGCTATGGGCGCTTTGCAGATTATAGCGTTCCTCGTGTAGTTGTGTCGTTAACACGGTAAAATCATCCGACAGGGGGTGGGCAATTAAGATGCGGCGATTCTCTGCTAGTGTCTGGTCTACAGTCATATGGACAATGCTATATTATTAGGTGGACAATGTATATTGTTAGGCTGGCTGGGTACTGGGCTTTTCTTCAGTACGTCTAATATGAACTAGTGTCGCCAGTATCAATGCATATCCCAATAACCAAACGTTTACGATTGGCACGAATAATATAAAATTAATGAACGCACCTAGTGCCGCATTCTGGATTGGGTTTTTAAAGAACAGGAGAATTTTATCCTTTGCGGACGCACCAAAAGTGGAGCGAGCATAAAACGTGGCAAGAAAGCTCCATGCAGTAACCCAGGCAGCTACGATGTAAGAAAGCAATGCTATTCCCGGTATTGCCGATAAAACTACGAGTATTAAGAAAAACACGGAAACTGCTAAGGAATATCCAATTTCTTTCAAAATTCGGGATATATGGAATTTGGGCGCGAGAATGCGTACTTCGCCCCAGGTATATTCCTGGACTCGATTGATTATTGCATCTTCAAAAGGAACCAAAGCAAGATTTCCTACGGCTAGCCAAAGGATTAGGGTGGTCAGGGCGGCCACGAAAAATTTCGCAGTGAACCACCATTCAAGTTCCGCAATCCAGATATCCCAGATTGATATCATCGCAATGGAGGTAATGGCTATTGTAATTACGCCTGGTAAAAATGCTAGCAAGAGCAAGCTCTTATTTTGAAACATTAACTTCAGTGAGTCTTTTGGAGCCGAGACGACTTTAGGATTTAGTGGCATAACGTAACCTCTTTTCCATCATGTAGAGAACCTCATACGAGTTTTAAAAATTTGAAGACCGTGTTTGAGCCTACTGATTTTTGCATATATGCTTAGCTGTAACAAAATAAAAGAGCAAAAAAATGAACCGTGAGGGAAAGAGAAAAATGAATAGAACACTTGGCCTTAGTTTAGCCATAATGCTGATGATTGGATCTACGGCGAGCGCCCGAGTGCTGCAGGATTTTGGAACGCGCACGCAACTACACGATGGAATAGTTGCGCTAAACGAGGCGCCACAAGCAATGACAAGTGGGGATCAATACGTGCCAAGTGATACGCTGGTAACAGTGAATTCCACTGGGTCTGCTGATCCGGAAGGTTTGGATCTAGTCTATCGCTGGTTATTAGACATATATCCAGAAGGGTCGAGTGCGATACTCGATAACTCTGAAGCTTCTTCTGTTTCTTTCACAACAGACCTGCCTGGTCTCTACCTTGTAAAGCTTGTGGTTAATGATGGAGTCAATGACTCTGAACCCGCATATGCCGTAATTCGTGTAGGTAGTGACCCAATAATTGGGGGATTATTCCGATTCTACGATACTGGTGGTCAGGCCAAGGTTGTAACTATAGGTGTTTATGGTCAAGAAGATTTAGATGGTTCGATCGTTGCTTATGAATATGATTACGGTGACGGGACGAGGCTACGCTTGAATGCGGATGAGACAGATGCTTCTGGCGTATCATTTCATGCGTACACCACTCCCGGAACATACACCGTGACAGGAACTGTAATTGATAATCATGGGAGAGAAGCATCGGCGACAACAACGGTAAATATCGATAGTAACCAGCTTCCAATTCCTAAGTTCACTGTGAGCTCAGTGTCAGGTTCAGCGAATGCTGCCAATCCGTTTACGCTGACCATTGATGCTAGTCAATCAAGCGATGCTGAGGGTACGATCAATCGTTTTCGCTACAACATTGAGCAAATTAATGAAAACTTTCCGAGTGCGAGCTTTTCTAAGCAATATAGGAGTGATACGTACTCAGTGCATATTACAACTCCAGGCGTCTACAGAGTTCGCGTGCGACCGCAGGATCAAAATCGTGCTCGCAACGATGCATATACTACGATCTATGTAGATGACCTAGATAACCCTGGATCAGTTGTGACACCTCCTGGTGGTGCGACACCATCTGCTGTGGTCGAAACAAGTTGTGTCGTTGGGGCCGCGCCTCTTACGGTTCTTTTCAATTCAAGTAACTCCTTTGATGTGGATATTGATGGAGCAATTGTCGATCATGCCTGGGACTTTGGAGACTATCGGAGTCACGATAATTATGCAAAGGGAATGAATGTCTCCCACACGTTTACGAGAAACGGAGCATACAGAGTTTTGTATACAGCAACGGATAACGGTGGAAACACAGAAACTAAATCTGTCCAAGTGTACGTCGGAGATGGGTCTCGACAAGAGGCTAAGATAGCCGTGTTCAAGGCAAGTCATACAAACGATTCTTCTGTTTATGTAACTGCTCATTCTTCCATAGCAGCGACTAATCCTTCTATTGCGGGCGTGAGCTTTAACACTCGCTGGGATCTTGGCGATGGTGAAGTGAGAGCTGGTTTATTCTCTCAGCTTTACGATTACGCCACTGAAGGTGAATATGAAATTACCCTTCGCACAGTTGATGTTTTTGGTAATCGTTATACCGATAAAAAACTCGTAGGGTTACTAGATACAGGTACAGGAGGGTTCCCAAGCATTGATCTAAAGGTGGATGGCGCGAATAACCTTCAGTTTGTTCGTCCTGTTGGAGAAAGTTTCATTTTCGATGGGTCAAATTCAAGTCCAGCCCCTGGCGTTGGTGGAGGCCTTTCCTACAATTGGGTCCCAGGTAATAATGGATTTGGAAACTGCGGACCTGGATTTGGGACTAGTCCTGCTGACACTTATACCTATCCTGCTTGTGCTTATGCCTATTCTCAGAATGGTATATTTCTTGCTGAGCTTTTTGTGACAGACCTGGATCAACGCAGTAGTCTTGCGGCGGCATTTGTTTCAGTAGTCTCCTCAACCAACGCTCCAGTGGCTCAATTCACGGTTGATACAAGAGTTGGGGTTATGCCGCTCACGGTGAATTTAGACGCCTCTTTGTCTTTTGATCCTAATTTAAACACCAACGACCCAATCGAAAATTACTACTGGGATTTTGGGGATTCGTGGAGAGGTGGTGACCAAGGGACAGCGACAACTTCTCACACATATAGCGAGGCGGGAGAATACGTTATTCGTCTAATAGTGGAGGATGCGAGCGGCGATATGATGAGTATGTTCAAGCAAGTTAACGTTCTTTCTTCGGATGATCCAGGGAACGTTGCACCATCGCCAAGCTTTACATTTGCCGTTGGCGCGGACGGCAATATTTCATTTGATGCTAGCGCTTCAACAGACTCAGACGGAGAGATCGAATTTTATGAATGGGATTTTGGTGACGGGATAATCTCCTCTGGCCGGCATGCTTTTCATACGTATAGCGCGCCGGACACGTACACGGTAAGGCTGGTAGTGATCGATAACGATGGTGGAGTGTCGACGATGTCACAGGGTGTTGTAATCCAGGACTTTCAGGTTCTAGCGAGAAATTTGTCTGCCGTTAAGGCTGGATTGGATGGAGAATTCAATTTTGGCTCGAAGACAGAGATAGAAACTCTAGGCGATGATGGACCGGGGGATGCCTACTGGCGCTCTCTTCTTCTCGAAGCCAGCTATAAAAACGGCATAAGAGCGGGCTGTTCAGTTGTGAATAGCGTGTACTCCTGCGTACCTGACGAAGGATCATTCCAGTGATTGAGCATTGGATTTTGTAAACTGGTACCACCGCCCGGACTCGAACCGGGACAGTATTGCTACCGGTGGATTTTGAATCCACTGCGTCTACCAATTCCGCCACGGTGGCACTGTCAGTTGCAAACGAAAGAGTAGTTTACCATCCAAGCGGCGAGAATTCGACAACAAAATTTAGAGCTAAAGTCTCCAGCAAGACGAGCCAAACGGTCTCGAGGAGGTGGATATGATAGGTGATTAAGTAATTTGTAGTAGGAGTTGGCCGCTCAAATGGGCGGCCACGACTACGATCAATCCAAAGAGATAAACATAGGCACAGGCCGAATAGCGCCAACGTAGGAAGATGCGTGTGTGCAAGAAGAGGGCGCAAGTAAACCAGGTCGTAATCGCTAAGAATTCTCCTTGGCTTGCTTGCCAAATCATTTCTGCGTTGAAAGACATTCCATTTTCAATCCACACCAAGATTTTTGTGAAAATCCCTAAAGACAAAAGCGGCAAGGCCCAAAGGATGAGATTTAAATGCACTTGCTCAAGTTCACGTGTGTAGTGTTCTAGGACTGCGCCCTTGGGGCGTTTAAAAAAAATAGGAATCAACACATTCGTCCAGATAAAATTCATTAGGATGGGAATCCCGAGGAGATAAAAGGCATAACCTAAAATAAATACGACTCGGTGAAAGTTAAGCCAAGTGATCCCATCCTCAAAAAACGCAGCAAGCGAATGACTCTCGGGTGCGGGGAAAACAAAGATAACAAAAACTATCCACGTGAAGGTGCTAGGTTTTGATACCCGCGATTGATAAAGCACTTCTGTCAGCAGATTTGCTCCGGCAATGGCCCAGGTAAGCAGAAGCCAGGCAAAAGAATATTTTGTGTCTGTACTGAGCAAATTGGAAGACTGATAGGCTAGAACACAAATCGAGACCGTAAATGTAAGGAATGAAAAGCGCTCTACTACAGCAGCCCAGTTCTTGGTGCTAGTCTCGGTGCTAGTCTTACTGCATATCCGCTGCAATACCTCCAAAGTAAGCGCAATCAAATATAATACCGCCGTACCTATAAATAATGCATTGATCATAACAGTTGGAAATTTTATTGGGCTGGCCCTTGGATTGCAACCCATTGGTGCAAACATTTGGAGGAAAGATGGAAAAGACACTATGGTTGGAAACTCCCGTCCGAAAACCGAGCACTGCCCTTAAGATTCCTTGTGATCTTAAGGTTGAGCCTTATTATGGCCGGGCAATAGAAAAACGTCTCTGGCATACGCAATATACCATTGGTTCAGCTAGCAGCTGCGACTTAGTTCTAGATGATCCGTTCGTCTCAAAACATCATGCAGAGCTCTACTTAACGGAGAAAAATCAGTATGCCATTCGGTCACTAAATAATCGCAACGGTATTTTTGTAAATGGAACGAGAGTAAATGATGCGTATCTTAGCCTCGGGGCTGTAATCAAAATTGGAAGGTCTTTCTTGCGATTTTCGAAATCCTTTGATCCGAGCAAACAGGACCAAAAAATATTTTACGTATCCAACTCATTTAAAGAGATTATCCAAGAAGCGAAAATCGCAGCAAAAAGTAATTTCTCTGTCCTCATTACGGGTGAGACAGGAACCGGAAAGGAGGTAGTTGCAAAACTAATTCATGAGAATTCTTTTCGTGCCAGTGCTCCATTCATTTCTGTAAATTGTGCAAGTCTTTCTGGAGATTTGGTCAATTCAGAGTTGTTCGGTCATCAAAAAGGAGCTTTTACTGGCGCGGCAAAAAACCGAGTTGGCGCCATATTGTCCGCTCATCGAGGCACTCTCTTTCTCGATGAGTTTGGAGACTTGCCGCTGCCTACGCAGGCCTTATTGTTGCGCGTTCTAGAGACTAAAGAAGTCAAGGCACTGGGCTCTGATGAATATCAAAAAAGTGATTTCCGTCTGGTAACGGCAACAAGCTTATCTATCGAAACAGCGCTAGCGGCTAAAAAATTGCGCTCGGATCTCTTCTATCGGATAGCGGATAATTGGATCCATATTCCGCCATTGCGTGACCGAAAACCTGACATTAAGGCGTTTGTTGAGGGTGTGCTACATAAAGAGCAATTTCAAATAGAAGCAGAGGCAAAGGCAATTCTAAGACAACACAATTGGTCCGGAAATGTGAGGGAACTAAATTCAGTTCTAAATAGAGCGATCACTAGGGTAAAAGTAAGGGGTACATCGATCGTTTTAGAGAGTGATATTCACTTACATGGACATGGCACAGAGTTAGCTTCGACAACCAATCCGAAGTTTCATTCCATCCGGAAGATGGAGGAATGGATGATTCGTGAGTCCTTACGACGAAATGCTGGGCAGCGGAAGCAGGTGGCAAGAGAATTAGGAATTGCTCGCTCGACGTTGTTCCAGAAATTACGGAAATACAAAATTCAGTGATTACTCCATTGAGTAATTACTCCATTATCATGTTGTGAAAGAAAATTTTCTCAACCTTTCCACGAGGCAAGATTGCATTCATTGCGAGTCGCATTTCATTTTGAATCACTTTCTTGCCTTCTTCTGTGGTGATTTTTGCTTCTTCTATGAGTTGAATTTTTTCGATAATGGCACTCTGAAATTTAGGGTATTTTTCTTCAACAAATATGGCTGTTTCAAGTGAGTCACATTTTGCCCAGAGCGAAATACTGATGAAACCATTTCCGCCACCGCGTTTTTTGTAATTAATTTTTATCTCATGCAGGTTGGCCGTGCTACCAATGTCAGCAGCACTATCAATGCGGGCAATTTTCCGATGAATTTTAGTTCCCTCGGCCCCTGTGTCTTGCGCCTTATTCTCTGTGCGTGTAAAAATTGAGCTTAGTAAGTGTTTACGGCTAAGGAAGCCAGCGCCTGCCTTATAGAAATTATAGGCTCCAAAAATAAACGCCAACATAGCGAATAAAGCTATTCTTCTAGTCGACTTTTGCTTCAGCTCTGTAGTTTTCGACATATCAATACTCATATCGTCTGAAAACTATTTAATTTTAGAAGCGAGTTTGTCGCTATTTTTTAGAAATGAATTTGTCGGTAAATATTTTGCCATATTTGTCCGACGTGGTTAGTGAGTCTAGACCTAAGGAGGGTTTTATGCTGGAGCGGAATCTAAAGTTAATAGCGACCTGTATCTGTGCTCTTTCCTTGAGCGCATGTTCAAGTCTGCTTGTTGATCTCGGTGTTGATCTCGGTTTAGAGGATCCAGGGTCGGCGCGTGGAGTTGCTTCGGATCCGATGCGTGGGCTTGCTTTGAGTCCGGTGGCTATTGCGATTAGAAATAACGACATTGTGGTTGGAATGAATCGAAGTGAAGTGGTTGAGAGTTGGGGTGAGCCTACGGTTCGCGAGATCGCTGGCTCCGGAAGAAACGGTCATGAGCGCTGGATGTACGGAAGTCGATATTCCCTAGAAGGTGAAAGGTACCTAATTTTTGAGAGTGGTCAGGTCGTGGGCTGGTATCGGTAAGGATATAAGGAGCAAAGCGGATGAGAATGCGTTTAGTACGCGCTCTTTATTACGGGATAGCTATCTCAGCTTGTGTGGGGCTACTTATCTTTGCAATTTCGACAGAGGCGCCGCCGGCGGATAAAAAATTACAGGAGAAGATGAAGGTGAAGCGCCTCTCTCTGGCCACTATTCAAGAGGTTGGTTTTGATCAATACCTTGAACGTTTCGAGCTTTGCTATGGGGTTAAATTCTCTTCTGAGAGAACATCTAACTCTCGACGACAAACATGCAAAGCGATTTTAGTTCATGATATTGGAGATGCTCTTGCAGGCTCAGGTACTCATTTTGGTAGTCTAGTTCGATTTCATTGCCAAAACACGGCCAAAGGGGCGACTCGATTTTTCGATTCGGATGGCATTCCAGTTTTTCGATTGAAGCCCAATCAGGAGCATACAGCAATTAGACTTGCCATCAGTAATTATCTAGTCCAATCCAACAATCCAGCTGGTTGGCTAAGAGGGCAGAAGGCTTGTGCGTTTCATGTCGATTGCCAAAAACGACTCAAGTGGTCTGAGGTCAATTTTAATACAATCAATCGATGTATTTTCCAGGCAGGGGCTGAGGACAGGCGGCTCTTTTGGGACTCTGTTCGAGCCACTATATTCAATATTTTTCGAAGGCAGCCCTTGATGAGTCGCCATATCAGTGCTGGCATCTGATAAAAAAGCTTGTTAGTGTCGGTCCTTATGAGTCCGTATTATGACTTTGAGCGTCCAATATCGAACCTCGAGAAAAAGATAGCTGATCTACGGTCTATGACGAAAGACGGGGGAATGGACCTTAGTCGAGAGATCCAGGCGTTGCAACGTAAACTTACGTCCCTCATTCAAGAAGTATACGAAAATCTTAGCCCGTGGCAGCGAGTACAACTTTCTCGCCATCCGAATCGTCCCTATACGCTGGACTATATCGAGCGTATTCTGGATGATTTTTGTGAATTACACGGAGATCGTAAATTCTCTGATGATGCTGCGATTATAGGCGGCTTTGGTCGTCTGGACGGTGAGCCGGTTTTAGTAATTGGTCAACAAAAAGGTCGTGGAACCAAAGAAAAAATTAAGCGGAATTTTGGAATGGCTAGGCCAGAAGGTTATCGAAAAGCAATTCGCCTTATGGAGATGGCAGCTCGTTTTAACATCCCCATCGTGACTTTAATTGATACTCCAGGCGCCTATCCCGGAATTGATGCTGAGGAGCGGGGCCAAAGTGAGGCAATCGCAGATAGCATTATGAGAATGTTTGGGCTGAAGGTTCCAGTCGTCGGAGTAGTGATTGGCGAAGGTGGTTCTGGTGGTGCATTAGCAATTGCGGTGGCCGATCGGGTTCTAATGCAGGAATTTTCAACCTATTCTGTGATTTCACCGGAGTCTTGCGCTTCCATTCTTTGGAGCGATGCCACTCAGTGTGAAGCAGCTTCAGCTGTATTAAAAATGAGTGCGCTAGAGGTTAAAAAGCTTGGTGTTATTGGAGAGATTCTTCCAGAACCAAAAGGTGGCGCACATCGAGATCATGATGAGGCAGCTAAGATTCTTAAGTCTCGATTGAAAAGCCTTATTCGTGAGTTACAAAAGGAAGACGGGGAAACGCTTAAGGAGCAGCGAGTTTCGCGTTTCCGTAAGATTGGGCAGAGCAGCCTAATTGATAGTCAATTGGACGTATGAAGGATCGCATTAAAGAGTATAAGCAGGTTATACCACATTCCATGACGGGTTTTGGTCGTGCAACTGTGTCTTCTAAGCGAGCAATGGTTTCCATTGAAGTCAAGAGCTTAAATTGTAAGTACTTGGAAGTTAGACCGAAGTTGCCGAGGGTTTTCGCATCTTGGGATCCTGTCATGCGCAATATGGTTTCCAAAATACTCCATCGTGGAACTATAGAAGTCCTGGTTGGTTATCAAATACTTGATCCGGGTATGATTAACCCAATTAATGAAGCTGCGCTGCAGGCCTATGCTCGTGGGATTGAGGAAGCTTCAGGGCATTTGAATATTCCTAGTGGTTTAGACTTAACTTCTATTCTTCGCCTGCCAGGCGCTTTAGCGATAGAAGATGTAGCGGGATTGGGTGATGCGGAACGAGCAGAGTTGTTTCGTTTGCTTGATGAGGCGCTACATAATGCTTTAGTCGAAGTGCTTGAAATGCGAGCCAATGAGGGCAAGGCTATCTCAGAAATTTTACAGCAAGAAATGACTGCCGTTGCCACATTTACTGGTAGTATCCGTAAGAAAGTGCCGACTATTAATGAACGCTTGAAGAAGCGTTTAAAGGATCGAATGGACGCTGCATTTCATGGGGTTAATGTAGATATTGATGAATCGCGTTTTCTTCAAGAATTAGCCTATTACTCGGACCGCAGTGATGTAACGGAAGAGTTAGACCGATTAGAAAGCCACTCTCGACAATTTCTAGATATTGCTAAAGGTGAAAAGGAATTAGTTATTGGTAAACGACTTGATTTCTTGACTCAAGAAATGCTTCGAGAAACCAATACGATCGGATCTAAGTCCAATGATCTGGAAGTAACAAACCATGTTGTTGATCTAAAGCTTGCAATTGACCGCCTTCGTGAGCAGATTCAAAACCTGGAGTAATAGCAATGTCATCGGCCAGGACCCGTTTATCATTAGCAAAGGGAAGATTATATCTAGCAATTACAGGACCCAGCGGTGGCGGCAAGTCGACGTTGTGTGGAATGCTCCTAAAAAAATATGAGAACTTAGTTCTTTCAATTTCTAATACTACTAGGAAAGCTCGAGAAAACGAAAAACATGGGGAGCATTATTTCTTCATTTCGAAGAAAGAATTCAAAGATCAAATTGCTATTAACAAGATGGTTGAGTGGGCTGAAGTGCATGGCAATTTTTATGGTACTTCGAAAGTATTCTTGGCTTCGGCTAAGAGTAAACAACAAGCTGTTTTGCTAGATGTGGACGTGCAGGGCGTTCTTTCTTTTGAACGATTGTTTCCTGAAAACACAGTTTCGATTTTCTTACACCCGCCAAACATGGAGGAATTGGAGAAGCGTTTGCATAAGCGAGCCACAGACTCGAAAGATACAATTGTGCAGCGGCTTGATAATGCACGTTTTGAAATTGAACAAGGTAAGGAATTTGACCACCAGATTGTCAATGAAGAGCTAGATAACACCTTTGCGGGAGTCTGCCGAATCATTGAAACGGAATTCGGAGTTGAGGGTGGCCAATCTAGTTGAAGAGCAAAAAATTCTTGAAGAGAAACTGCTGGAATACTATCCAGAAGTAAATCTGCCTCTAGTTCGTAAGGCCGTTGAATTTGCAAAGCAAGCCCATGAGGGTCAAGCTCGCTCAAGTGGTGAACCATATATTATTCACCCAATTGGTGTTTCTCAAATTCTAGCAGAATTGCGCTTGGATTTAGACTCGATCATCACTGGGATTCTCCATGACACTGTTGAAGACACGGATGCAACATTGGAAGACCTCGAAACACTTTTCGGTCCTTCCGTATCCGCACTGGTTGATGGCGTAACAAAAATTTCTCGAATCACATTTCGTACTACAGAAGAAAAGCAGTCCGAGAATTTCCGTAAAATGATCGTTGCGATGGCAAAAGATCTTAGGGTGATCTTAGTGAAGCTTGCAGACCGGACTCATAATATGCGAACGCTTCAGCATCTCTCGTTGCGGAAGCAACGAGAGATTTCTACAGAGACGTTAGAAATTCATGCACCATTAGCTAATCGCCTAGGTATTCATTGGATGAAAGCAGAGTTGGAAGATTTGTGTTTTCGCTATATGAAGCCAGAACAGTATTATAAATTAGCTAAGAGAGTTGCGACTAAGAAGAGTGAGCGGGAAAAGTACATTTCTGAAGTACAGTCAAATATAATTGAACGACTTAAGGAATATGGATTAAAAGGTGAAGTAACAGGCAGACCCAAACATTTCTATTCTATCTATAAAAAAATGGAAAGTCGTGGTGTTGAGTTCAAAGACATCCATGATGTGGTTGCGTTCCGAATTATTCTAGAAAATATCACAGAGTGCTATAAGGCCTTGGGTGTAATTCACTCCTGCTATAAACCTGTCACCAGCCGCTTTAAAGATTATATCGCTATGCCTAAGCCAAATAGTTATCAATCATTGCATACAACTGTAATTGGACCATACGGTGAGCGAATTGAGGTGCAGATTCGGACGCATGAGATGCATCAGATTGCGGACTCTGGAATTGCGGCTCATTGGAAATATAAAGAGGGTAGAGCAAGTTCTGGTGATGTGACTCATATGGATTGGTTGAATCGACTGATGGATACCCATCAGAGCCTTAAGGACCCGAATGAGTTTTTAGAGTCAGTGAAGATCGATCTGTATTTAGGAGATGTTTATGTCTTTACACCACAGGGAGAAGTAAAAGAGTTTCCCGCTGGTTCTACACCAATCGATTTTGCTTATGCGGTCCACACAGATGTGGGTAATACTTGTGTCGGCGCTAAAATAAACGGTAGAATAGCACCGCTTCGTTATAAGCTAAAAAGCGGTGATACTGTGGAGATCATGAACTCACCGACTCAGCGGCCGAGCAAAGACTGGCTGAAGATTGTTCGTTCTAGCAAAGCGATCTCCAGAATACGCAATTATATTAAAACTGAAGAGCGCGATAAGGCTCGTAAAATGGGGGAGGAAATCCTTGAACGTGAGTTGCGGAAGATTAAGCTCTCCTTAGATAGGTTTAAAAAATCTGGGGATATTTCAAAACATCTAAAGAAGTTAAATGTGAAGAGTATCGACGACCTTTATGTTTCGATAGGCTTCGGAAAAATCATTGCCAAAGAAGTAGCAAAAATGCTTGCTCCGGAAGAAATTGATTCGGAGAATGAAGAAGAGAAAGAAAAGACATTTCTGGAGAAAGTTTTTTCGACTGCTGCGCAGAAGAGTGACGCTCGAAATGCTGTTCTAGTGGGAGGAATGGATGATGTTTTGATTCGTTTTGCTCGTTGCTGCAATCCAATTCCTGGGGATACGATTGTTGGCTATATTACCCGTGGTCGCGGCGTAACGGTGCATAGAGCGAGTTGTCCAAAGGGCCTTGAGGCAGGTGTAGAGCGACAAGTAGTGGTTGATTGGAACCCGATAAGGGATGGAAAACATGGCTTTGTCCGCCGCTCGGTACGGCTACGAGTAAATTGTGAGGATACGCCGGGCTTGTTGGCCTCGATGACTCAATCTATCAGCACTTTAGGAGTCAATATTGTTCAGGCGACCGTACGAACCACCAAAGAAGATAAGGCGATTTGCATTTTTGAGATTAGTGTTCAAAATCGTGAAGAGTTACAAAAGGTAATTTCAAACTTAGAGTCTAAAGATGGGATCATAAGCGTTGATAGAATCCATGCCTAAGTTCTTCGATTCTATTCGTAGAGGTGATCCAGTTGCTTTTACAAATGAGCTATATCATTACCAAGAGGGAGTTGCCGAGGCTCTGGCCCACAACTTTTGGGTGTATCTCGAAGATCACAGGACTCTGCATTAAAAAATTTAATCTAGTAAGTTTAAACTTTCGAGACGGCCTCTTAGATTTTTTTGAGCTTTTTGGAGTTGATCAACTGGAATGGGGTTGGGGTCGGGCTCGACAGAGATTGTTACATCAAAATCATTTACGTGAATGCTAGTCGGACGCAGTCCAAAATCATTCATCACTCGTAGAGAGGAGCGACCGTTTACTGTATCAAGAAGAAAAATACTTAAGAAACGGGGATGTTCACGAAATTCTTCTATAATTTTGTTCGTCTTCTCATTGGTTATCATTGATCGTATTAATTTTCTTGGGAGATAATTTAAGAAATCTCCTTCTTTAGCGGCTAGACGGTATTGGATACGGATTAAATCAGTCAGATAATAGTCCTTCCCATCACTCCTCCTATAGCTCTCCATGAATTTCATAAAATCTTTCCAGTAATAGTTCTTAAATCGAGATGTCCCATAAGAACTGAGTGTCCTTACATATATCCCTGCCTCCCCCATGCGGCGAAATTTTATTGTTTGTGTTAGGCTTTGGAGCGCTTGAACTCGGTCAGGAAACTGCTCATCAATAGCTAGCAAGCGATCCATTAATCCTGAACTATAGTAGGGGTCTTGAAAGCTTCCCTCCTCGACACCAATTGAAGAACTTGAGTTGAGGGAAGCGCCACCGGAGAGAGATCGTGAGACATTTTGGATAGCTTCTGCACTAACACTGATTTGTCCTCCAACAGCGCCTTGAGATGATCTTTCAATACTGTTTTGCACAGAACGTTCAGCACTTTCTGGGTGTCCTTCAAAGTAGGGAGTAATGGAAACGAAGCTATCTTGAAATAATCCTCTTAAATCTTCAAAGAGAAGTCCCGAGGGATCAACTCTGCCAAGCGGATCTCCATCTGCATAACTGTAGGGTGAAGCGTATTGTTGTAGAGGATCAGGAGTGAGAAACCTTCCGAGTGCAGGATCGTAGTAGCGATTGTTGAAGTAGTAGAGCCCACTTGATTCAAAATATTTTTGCCCGGTAAACTCTGGAGAGAGGTTCTCATTTGAAGTTTTTGCTTGGCTTAAACAGTTGGCGCTTAAACAAAGTACGGCGTGGACAAAAAAAATTGTTACAAATCTATTCTTTATAAATAATGCTGATTTCATGGTTTTATTTGTCGTCTAGAGTGGATTCTTTGTGTTCCATCCCGGTGCGAAGCTTTTGACCGTCACACTTCGCTAGGTAAAGCGCGCCGCACATATCACCGGTTACGTTTAGAACCGTACGGCACATATCCAGAATCCGGTCAACGCCCAGCACAAGTGCAATCCCAACCGGTGGAATGTTAAACATAGCCATTGCAGACATCACGACTGGAATTGAACCGCCAGGAACACCCGCTACACCAATCGAACTCAACACAATAATCAAGCAAAGCGAAACCTGTCCAACTAGACCAAGCTCCACGCCAAAAATCTGGGCGATAAAAAGCGCAGCTACACATTCAAAGAGAGTAGTGCCGTCCATATTTACCGTTGTGCCCAGTGGAATGGAGAAGGAGGCGAGTTCTTTTTTTACTCCAAAACTCATCTCAGCCGTGTGGATAGTTGTCGGCATGGTTGCAGCACTAGAAGAAGTTGAGAATGCAGTAGCGTAAACCGGCATCATCTTCTTCATAAATGTCAATGGTGGATACTTTAAAAATGTGCGCACAAACATTGTGTATGTTCCGAAGAAATGAAGTGCATACCCTAGGACCACAACGAGCATGTATTTTGCTAAATTTGCCAGTAGATCAAAACCAAAGCGCGCAATAACACCAACCATCAAAGCCGCAACAGCATATGGGGCAAGCTTCATGACCCAACCCACGATTACGACGACTGCCTCCTCAACTCCGCTAGTGACGGAGAGGAGCGGCTCTGATTTTTTCTTTTCCAGCGCTAATAGGGCAGATCCAAAAATTATCGCCACAAAAATAATCGCAAGCATATTCGTGTTAGCCATAGCGTCGATAATATTTGAAGGAACTATTGTAGAAAGAATGCCGGGCCAAAGCGACTCACCTACCCCCGCAGATTTGGCTGTAAGTGCAGCCATTTTATCGGAGTATTGTAGCTTAGCCTCTGCGACTAAGGCAGAGTCCAGTCCGACGCCGGGCTGCATTACTGAAACGAGAACCTGACCGATAATTACCGCAATGAAGGAAGTGGCGAGGTAATAAATGCCTAGCTTGGTTCCCATAGACCCAAGCTTTACAATCGACCCCATCCTACCCACACCGGTAATTAATGAAGCAAAAACTAGTGGCACGACAATGATACGTAAGGAACGCATAAATAGGGCACCGAGCGGTTCTAAAATTTGTGTCACCAAGCCATTCAGGAATGCTGAATCTTGAAAGTTTAACTTATTGAGCACGAGTCCTACTAGTGTCCCCACAATGAGTCCAATGAGGATACGCGTGCTCGATCGCATCTCGTTTACTTTTTTCTGCTTCATAGCGAGAGGGAGTAACAGCCAGTGTAGATTTTTGCAAGGTGAGAAGGAGCACGGAGGGCTGCTTACTCGCTAGCAGGGTGCCTGTTTTTGGGTCTAACTATATAAATTTCTTTAATTTTCTGCTTTATTGCACTTCGCTCCAAGGGAGAAACCAATGCCAATAATGGCATGATATAGCGGCGTACGCTTGGGCTAAAGTCCTTATGTTTGGAGACCATTACTAAGAAGCCAGGGAGATTATTCGGGTTCACTTCGATTAGCGTTCTCATCAGTGCAATCAAAGAGTCTGCTCCAGAAATATGGCTTAAATCCACTGGGGTGAATAGTCTTATTCCGTGGTCCTTGTTTGAAAGGAATAGCTCCCGATATGTCTCCCAACGATAGTGTTTCTGTTCAACTGAGTCCCAACGATAGGAAAGTCTAGAAATTTCTAAGAGTGCTTTTCTGGCAGCAGTTTTGGAGATCGAGCCTCTATGAAAGCGTGGTAGTTTTAAAAATTCAGCTAAATTTAATGCGCGTAATCGAGTTAAGGACTTTTCCCTATTACCTAGATAGATATTTTTTAAATTCCGTATAGCTATTTTTGACACCCCTAACGGGGAATTTGCTCGAGCAAAAATGTCTCCTCGATAGCGAGAGTTTCTAGTGTGCTCCAGCAGTAGGGGGAGAAATCGTTTTATTAGGGACGGGCTAGATAAAAATAAATTGAATGCTGAGCGGACTTTTTCCGCTGATCTTGCAGCCGCTAATTTGCAAACTGCCACTCTTGCTCTTCGATTTAGCTTGTTTTGAGAGAAAGGCGTAAAAGATTGAGCTCCTCTGTTGTAAATGCCTTTCCAACGATGTTGACTGGAATAGCGGAGCTTTGTCCAAGCATTTCTAGATTGAGTATTTTTTTGGCTGAAAAAATTTTTGATTGTACCTGGCCAGCCATTAAGCCCTATATCTGTTTTTGAGATAGATTGAATTCTACGAAAATTTTCAAAATGGAATGGGATCGTTTTTGGCGCGACCCTCGATGGAGCGGAGCCAGACCATGTGTAAACAGAAGCGTTTGGAAAGATGCTCCTAAAGGTATCGGCAAAGATCGGAATGTTTTGCTTTTGAGAAATTCCCGTTGCACACCCTTGTAGCCAAAGGTGCTTTACAGACCGGAACCATTCTTTATTAGATTCCATGCAACTCAATGTGAGCACCTCGTGTGTTGGCAAATATCCTGGAACTAGCTTTCCCTCAAATCCTTGCTTCCGATGATGTCCGGATAAGACTAAGCCATCGCAATGGGCCGTTTTAATAGCCTTTTGGAGTGCAACAATAGGGTATTCCGCCCTTGGTTGAAGTTCGACGACTTTGAGTGCTTTATCAGCAAAGAATTTCTTGGCTTGAGCGGATTCCTCTGGATTGTTCAGGGAGAGAAAACAAAGGGTAAATTGAGACAATACTTTTGTGGCTAGCTCCATATCAACCCCCTCTGGCCACATATCGGAGCTTGGGTTTGATTGGTTAATGGCTAGATAACTTATAGTCATTGCCTATAGCCATTTTCTACCTGTTTTTAGGTGCGCGCTACCTTATATTTTAGAGGCCACCTTCTGGACAGAGTCCCATGGCATGCATTCCTTTATCAACGTAAAGATTTATACCCGTGATTCCGCTAGCGAGGTCAGAGCATAGAAACGCAGCTGCGGACCCAACTTCTTTTGGTGCGAGAGCGGATTTTAATGGCGCTCTTTTCGCACCAAAATCAATCATCTTATTAATCTCACCGATAGAACGTGCTGCACGAGAGGCCAAGGCCCCGGCAGAAATTGAATTTACACGATGGCCATATTCTTGCCCAGCCTCATAAGCTAAAACTCTTGTGTCGCTTTCTAAGGCTGCTTTTGCCGAAGACATGCCACCACCATACCCAGGGATAACTTTCTCTGAAGCTAGATAAGATAAGCAAAGAAACGAGCCATTTTTTCGCATAATTGGTGAAAACTCACGGACCATGGAAACAAAAGAATATGAGCTTGCTGAATTGGCGGCTAAGTATCCTTCCCTGCTTGTTTCCAGTAGTGGCTTTTGCACTTCTGGACCATTGGCTAACGAATGAACAGCGATCGTTAAAGCTCCATCACCAAAATCTTCTTTGATACGTTTCTTCAAGCCTTGAATCGTGAAATCACCTACGTCTTGATAACGCTTACTGGTGCGGATGTCTTCCGGTACGAAGTCCATTGAATCATAGACCGCATCCAATGCATAAATTTTTTCAATCTTAAACTCAGTTCTTTCTTCGGAAAGGCCCGGAAGGGTCATATCTAATTTCCCTCGGTCCAAGGACTTCGTCAAAATGCCCATGGCGGGGGGCCAGCAGGCGAGTATAACTTTTGCGCCGGCCGCATGGAGGGCTTTCGCAATCGACCAACCAAACCCTTGGTCATCTGCCACTCCGGCAACCAAGGCCAACTGACCATCCAAATTCATTCGCATGATGGAACCCCCTAAAAGCTCTAATAAGAGCTAACTATTAGAAAGTTTTTGCCATTTATATAGAAATCTTGCAAATTTGATTGCGTCTTCCGGAACGCAGTGCTCAGCGATAGGAAACACATTCTTGTAGCCCGCCGCCCCTAAATAGCTTGCGGTGGGATTAGTACGCATCAATTCGCCAAACCCAACTTCCACAAAAATGGCCTGACTCGAACTGGTTTTAAAGCAGCGTCGAGACTTGAATTCTTCGATTGAAGTATAGCTTTCTAGGCTGAGCTGAAAGCGCTCCGCACATTTGTGCCAGAGGGCAATTTGTATTGTGTTTGCACTAATAAGTGCGATCTTCTGTTGCCTTATTGCGGCAGTGTTTCTTTGAACTTTTCTAGGACGAACGTTACAAGCCGTTGAAATAACTGAAAATTGCATATTCCCTCCAATAATTTTTATTTTTACCCACACAGAATAGTGACTAAGTAAACGAAGCCTTTGAGTTCGTCTAGGATGTTTTGTATATTCAATATTACAAATTATAGGGTAATGTGTGCTTTTTTCGGGAAGACTGTATTGATTATTGAACAAATCTTCGCTATAAGATGCCAGCGTAAATAGGAGAGTCATGAAAGACAACGGTGTAGTCATCGGTAGAAAAGTTTCCCTGCTTGCAAAAGCACTTGATATGAGTCAAACGGAGCTCGCCAATCGAAGTGGAGTGTCTCGGGTAAGCCTTAACCGCTTTTTTCGCGGACAAAGTGAGTTGCGCTTATCGGATTTAGTTTCCATCCTGGAAGTACTCGGAATAGACTTGGAGAATATTGTTCAATCCAAGCTCTCTTCTGTGACTGGTGAAAAAAGTACAAGTCTTAGTGGATTAGGCAGCGAAATCGAATTGATTTTGCAATCTATGAGTACACTGGGAAGACGCTCTTACCTTGGCCACCTCTTAGCTCATACTTTACTAATGAACCCCAAACCAGGGCGCTCAATAATTGATCGTATAGAAGCTGCAATGGAAGAGTCGTAGAACACGTTTTTTAGAGCGTCCTTTGCTTCGTCTTTGCGTGGCTTAATCTTACGCAAGAATTCATTTACAAGAGACGGTGTGGAACACAAGTTTCGAATTTTTTGAACCTGTTGTTTAGCAATTTTTTTAGCCTTTGAATCCTCTTCGACTAGCGGGACAATTCGTGAAATATACGCTTGTGTACGGAGTATACGACCGGCCTCCAGCTCTTTTGCCGAGCCAACATCGCTACCAAAAAGTTGTTTTGCCACTTTTCGTACGGACTCGCCCATTTGTTTTCCTGGTAACTTAAATTGAGTGACATACCTTCCAGTTGAAAGAAAGTGCACTACAAATGCGATATCCTTATCTAAACAATCATGCAGCCCACTTATTTCGACTGTCGTAGCGGGTACACTTTCATATTTGGTATGAGCTACTTTCACTGAGCCAATTTCATCAACAAAGCTAATAAGCTCCTTAGCCCAAATTTGATCGGATCTCGCTCTATCTACTCTATCTGAGGTTGAGTTTTCAATTGCTCCCCATGCATTTAAGGCAAGAGTAACAAATCCGATGAGGATTGCCATGATTGATACGGTTGAGGTCGCCTTTCTCATCAAGCCCGAGAATAACATAATTGCCCATTTTTTTAAAGTTTGGTACGAACAGCCCATGACTGATCGTTATTCAGACAACCCAAGTAAATTGCAAGTGCTAGAGCATCCGCTATTGAACTATCATTTTGCCAATTTGCGTGCAGAGGGCACTCCCCAGGTTCATTTTCGTGAAGCCCTAGAAGCCATTGCTCATCACTTAGCAATTGCGGTTTGTCAGGATTTAGAGTGCGAAGACAGGCCGATAAGAACTCCCCTGGAGGCCATGTCCATTGCAATACCGAAATTTAATCTACTCGCGGTTTCTATATTACGTGCAGGAAATGGATTGCTGGATCCGTTTTTGAATTTTGTGCCTTTTGCAAGAGGCGGACATATTGGCCTTGAGCGTTCGAATGATGGTATGTCAGTGCGCGAGTATTATTTTAAAATTCCTCCATTGAGTAAAGGCATGCCGACTGTCATTCTCGACCCAATGCTAGGCACGGGAGGGTCGGCTTCCACTGCGATAGCTCGTTTAAAAGCAGAGGGAGTAGGCCCGATTAAGTTTGCTGCCGTTGTTGCGTGTCCGGAAGGCGTGGAGCGGATTCATACGGATCATCCGGATGTGACGGTTTATGTGGCTGCGTTGGATAGAGAACTCAGCAAAAAGAAATATATTCTGCCCGGCTTAGGCGATGCCGGGGATCGATTGTATGGAACTTTTTAGTGGCGCCAATTTAATAGCGCCAATTTAACAGTGTCGATTTAATGTTGTTGATAGCGCACACGGTAGATCCGACCCGCATAGTCATCCGACACCAGTATGGACCCATCTGGCATATTCAAGATATCTACTGGGCGACCTAGTACGTGATCTTTGCCTTGGAGAAAGCCAACTAAGAAGGGCTCGTATTTGACTGCCTTGCTTTTCTTATCGAGGGTAACCATGGTGACACGATAGCCAATTTTCTTGCTTCGATTCCAGGACCCATGTTCGGCAATAAAAATTTGATTCTTATATTTTTCTGGAAATGAGCCCCCAGTATAAAAACGCATTCCTAGAGCAGCGACGTGAGGCCCTAAGTTCTGTGCCGGCTTTTGAAACTCACTACAGGGTTTTTGACGCCCAAAATCTGGGTCGCGAATCTCATCTCCATGACAAAATGGATAGCCAAAATGCAATCCTTTTTTGCTGGCATGATTCAATTCGTCCGGCGGACTATTGTCTCCCAAGTGATCTCGACCATTGTCTGTAAACCACATTGAATTATCTTTTGGGTTCCAGTCAAATCCCACTGTATTACGCACACCCGAGGCAAAGATCTCAATGTTTTTTCCGTCTGCATTCATTCGTAGTATTGAGGCAAACCGTTTGTCCTCTTCGAGGCATACATTGCAGGGGGCTCCAACGGGAATATAAAGTTTTCCGTCTGGACCGAAGGCAATAAATTTCCAACCGTGGTGCGCCTTTGTAGGTAAATCACTGCGAACTAATTCTTTTGAAAATTTTTGTTTTGTTAACTGTTGCTTAATGTTCTTTACGCGCCAGACCTTACTCACTTCCGCAAAATAGAGATCGCCATCTTTGAGAGCAACACCATTTGGCATACGCAGCCCCTGAAAGAGCGTCTTTACCTCCTCAGCTTTGCCATCATTGTCACGGTCAAAGATTGCGTAAATTTTTCCACCGCCGCGATTTCGAGTTCCGACGTAGAGCACCCCATCTTTGGAACGGACCATGGAACGGGCGCCTACCACTTTATCTGCAAATATTGAGACTTCGAAGCCATTCGGGGCCTTAAGCTGGGAAACGGGGAACGAATATGCATTGAGGGAAAGAATTGTTAGAGCAGTGATTATTAGAATGACGATCGAGAGTTTCAGCATAATGAATTCCTAAATGTTTCGTGGAAGCGAGAGAGCATCGCTCTTTGGATAGATACACCACAGGACAAAGAGAATTAATGCAGAAAACATATGCAGGGATAATGCATCAAACGTGCGAGACAGGCTCACTCCCCAAATATCGGATGAAGAGAGTGGCCCAATCAGAACAAAACTGACAATCCCAAGCATGGCTGCTCTCCTTGGGACTTTCGTCAACACATGTAACAGAACTTGTAACAGAGGAATAAAAAGGAAAATAAAATACGGCTTCCAAACAATATGAGACATAAACAGAACGGAGAATGAGGCTGCACTCATAAAATCAAGGTCTAGCTTGCGACGGAAAGCGCAGGTCCAGGCTCCAATGCTAAATAAGGCTCCAATAATAGTTCCGAAAAGTTGAAGAGAAGATTTGGGAATAATAAACAAAGTCCAATTGAGCATTCCAACGGAAAAGCTATGAAAACTTTCCCCGCTAAAGAGGCGAAATAGTAATGCCGTAAAACTTTGATTGTGTGTATAAGAAGGGACACCTTTGCTCTGCAGTTGAGAGGGGTAGGATAAATAAAGCTCCTTGGTAGTTTCCCAGCCCCAAAAAAATGCAGGTAAGGCAGCAAGGGCGACTATTGATGTAGTCATGCTTAGAAGACTTAGCCATCGCCTCCTCCCAAGGACATCGATAATTTGTAGGACCGGAAATAGTTTAATTATTCCTCCAAACGCTAAAAGAGCTCCTGAGATGAGTTGATCCTTCTTTTCTCTTCGTAGCAGCGCTAGAGCGCAAAGAATCATTGTGGCTAGTAGAAGAATATTTACTTGTCCATAGCGTAAATTGATTACGAAATAGCGAAACAAAATGAGTGTTGATAAGAGCGCTGCTACATGCATACGCGCCATCCACAAAATGATTAAAAGAGAAACTCCATACCAAACATGCTTGCTCCATTCCCAGGAAGGAAGAACCTGAAAGGGTGTAAAGAATAAGGCAGCCGGCGGAGGGTAGAGAAATCGATCTGGGCTATGGCTATAAATTTTCGTCGGATCTTCAAGAGCGTACTTGGCAGCGATGTAGAAGACACGAAAATCAGGCGCATTCAGCTCCTTGAGCTTCTCATAAGTAAAGATACCGGTTACAAGAACGAAGAATAGGGCAAGGTGTTTGTAGTTTCGATGGGCAAAATCTAGCGCCGGTAACAATTTTTTGAGCATAGCCTTTTTAGAACTGCAAGCCGCCTAGGACGTAAAACCCTTGGTTCTTCTGGGTGGTCGTTCTCGTCGTAGTGGAGGTTTTTGCAATATCAGTAATGCCATAGTTATAACGTCCACCAAGGAAGAGCATATCGAATAAGAAAAGTCTAAGGGCGCCGGTCGCGCCAAATTCTGTTTTTGCAGTGTCGGCATCATTGCTGGCGATGCCGGCGTAACCACCAAGGCCGATGGACACAGAATTACTCAGCCAAAAATGCAATATTGCTGGGATTTCAATCACGTCAAAGGAGAGTTTGGACGCTCTAGTGCTAATTCCAGTGAGCGCAGTTTTAGTCTCTGATTTTCTTTGGACGTAAGCCACACCTAGTTCAAAAGACATCTTCTTACCCGTCATAAATTCTGCAGAAAGTCCAAAGCCCAGATCGGGTTCAGCGTCATCTTCTGTCTCGGATGTTGCCCGAGTAGACTTAATGGTAGTTTCATATGTGTTGTGATGAAAGTTGCCTATCGCATAAAGGTTAAATTGTGTGTTTCGGCCTCTAGACCACATGCTTCTAGCTTCCGCAGTAACTGGAGCTAACAACACAAACAGAAAGACGAGTACGAATATTCGTTTCATTTCCCCTCCAACGAGAATCCCAGTCTGTAATTACACTGGCGTGGGTAAATTTTAGATTGCCTACTGTATGGAAGCAAGCAGTAAAGCTCAGATTTTTTTAAGGGATTTCAAAAATCTCGATAATCTTGATTGCAAAACAAACCTTGCTTTGATACCCAGGCAGGGCTTATTTATTAGGTGGAATAGGTGGAATTTCAATATTTTTTCAGGAGACTTTCCATGTCGCCAAGAGCCCAACTCAATTCAGATTTGCAAGGACTGCGCAGCCGAATTGCTAAGGTCATTCCTATTCTAGAACCGGAAAATTCTAGATGGTACGGATCAGTTTTAATCGAACGCCGTCATAAGGAGGAATATAAAGTAAATCTTAAAGGGAAAACAAAACTCGACTCCATTCAGGTAGGGGCTGTGCTGCGAATTTATGATGGCCATACTATGTTCGAGCAAGCTACGGATTCTATGGACCCGGTGGAGCTGGAGCGCTTAGCTGGAGTCTTGGTAAAGCAAGCCGAATCAAATGCAATCCGAGTCGGCGCGAGGAAACCATATACGCCGCCTTCTTGGAAAGAACGCTTGCATGACAAACTTGACCCGGAGATTTCATTACAAATCCCAGGAGGAGTGAATGAAAACTCTGAAGTGCATTTTGGAGTGAAATCGCAGTCAGCACTCTGGAGAGAGGAGTCTTCTGCAATGGCTCATGCGGTGGACGGATTGACGAAGTTAAAAGAATATTCTTCCTCTTTAGAGCCAACTGACGTGGCTCGTGACCCTGATTTTTTACAAGTTTCAATGGTGCTGAACACAGAAGATTTTTTATTCATCGATCGCAGCGTGAATATGTCGCAGACATTACTAAGAAATCGCATGGTGCTTGTGGCGATGAAACAAGGTGAGTATGGCCTGGAAATTTTCGGTGGCATTGGTGGCGCAGAAACAGTTATCCCGACGACAGAAAATTTTGCCGGGCTATTTGTGAATTTGAAGAAGCTTTTGTCTGCAGCACGATTGGAGCCAGGTCGTTACAAAGTGTTGATGGGGCCGGAAGTTACCGGAGTTTTCGCCCACGAAGCCTTTGGTCACTCGCAAGAAGGAGACACCTGCGCGCGAGGACGCTCAAAAGCATGGGAGCTTTATCATTCGAAAGAATCTGTTGGTAATGAGCATGCGACGATTATGAATAATCCGGCAATTTTTGCGAATGGGGATTTGCCCTACGGCGCTTGGGGTTCCTACTATTTTGACGAAGAAGGTTGGATTGGCGAAGAGCAATACCTTGTAAGAGAGGGTGTTTTGCAGGCGCCGATGACGAACTTAACCTCTGCAATTCGACTTGGCGTGCCACGGACAGCTAACGGAAAGCGTGAGTGCTGGTCACATGGCGTATACACGCGACAAACAAATACGTATTTCTCTGCAGGAAAGAGCACTCTCAAGGAAATGATTGCGGCCGTTGATTACGGTTTCTTGGCCATGAGTTCTGCAGGTGGAATGGAAGACCCTAAGGGAATGGGAATTCAAGTAGGGATTCAATTCTTAGAAGAGATTAAGGATGGAAAGTTGACTGGTAAAATTTTCCGCGGTCCAAGTGGTGGCGCGGTACAGATGACTGGCTACACGCCAGATTATTTGAATTCAATTTTAATGAAATCAAAAGTGGATGCGAACAAAGATGGTGCGGATACTTCAAAATTCCCACTGAATAAAGTGGGTGGATGCGGCAAATACCATAAGGAATTGGTCAATGCTGGTTGCGGTGGACCGTACCTTCTCGTGGACAAAGTTTTATTGGGATAAGTGATAATTATGGAAAATTGGACAGTAGAATCATTAATGGAGCAGTTGGAGGCTCGTCGCAACAGTGGGCAGATCTATCAATGGACAATTCAGTTAAAAGAAACAGATCGGGAAGAAAGCTATTTCATTCGTAGCAAAGATAAAGTTGCGCTCGACCAATCTCGAACGGTGAGCGAATCGATTGTTTTTGTCCGACTGGAAGTGGAAAAAGGCGAAAAATTAGGATCGGCAAATCGACAGTTCTTTACATCAGCAGAATTAATACCGCAGATTAGTGGTGCCATCGAAACGGCAAAGCTTGGTGAGGAAAAACACTGGCAACTTAAGCAGGACGTGGATACGGAATTAAAAATGTACCACCGAGCTGATCCTCTTATTTGGGAAGATGTTGGTGCTGCCAGTAGAAAGTTATCAGAAGAATTAATTTCATCTATTGAAAGTACTAATGAAAGTACTAAAGAAGGTAATTTTAATTCGGCTGAACTCTTTGTAGCTCGCCAAAAGAGGACTTTATTTCTTTCCAACGGAGCACGCGCGGAAGAAACGAGTGCTCGTACCTATGCGGAAGTTTGTTTTTCAGCGACTAAAGAAGATAACACTGTAGAGTCTGAGGAGTTCTTGATCACTAAATTTGGTGCTTCCCGCGACTATTATAATTTTCATGAGATGTGCGATCTTTCTGCAGAGAATGCAGCAGCTTCTCTTGATGTGGCTCGTCAGGAGTCCGGAAATTATGCAGTTATCATCGATGCTAATTCACTTTGCCAGTTATTTGGTGACGTTGTTTCTCAGTTTGGTGCAGGCGCCAAGTATTACGGCACTCCGTTTATCGAGCGTGGTTCTGAATTGATCCCAGGGTTTAGCGGAGATAATTTCAAACTTTTCCTAGACCCAGAAATGAATCACACGTTTGGCTCATCTAGTTTCAATGCTTACGGGTCGCCACAATCAAAGCTATTATTAGTTGATTCAAATAAGGTCATACAAAACACTGTCGATAAAAAAATTTCAGACTATTTAGACCTACCAGTTACAACAACTCAAGGTGCATTTGTTATTGAACCTGCAAAGTCGAGCCCAATTGCGAAATTACGAAAGGCGCATTCAAAAGTGCTAGAAATATTGCAATTTTCGGCTTTATTTAGCAACTCTGTCGATTTAACTTTTGCTTCCGAGATTCGATTAGCTCGCCTCTATGATAACGAGACGGGTGAAGTAAAGTGTATCAAAGGCGGAAGCATTGCAGGTAAATTCCAAGAGAGCTTTAAAGAGGCACGTTGGTCAGAGAAAATGGCCCTGGCCAATTTGGACGATATGTCCGGCGTACAGGCATACTATGGTCCAAGCCACGCGCTTCTAACTAATATCCCGGTCACGGCCTGATATTCTAGCCACGGCCTACTGGTCATCCAAATCGAAACCCGCGAGGGAAAGTACATTTTCAGTGCTACAACTAGCAGTGAAACCTCTGCTTTGACGCAGATTTTAGTTTTAGCTCAGCAATGAGAAGTCTTTGCCGCAGCGGATCCGGTGTTGCTACTTGAGAAGCTTCCCCCTGGTCTTAATTGTCCTCATCGCTGTTTAAGCGTAAGTTAAGGTGCTGGTTAATTTTTTGGAGCCGATCAACTGAAATGGGCTGGGGGTTGGGTCCGACATGGTATGATGCTATACGATCATCATCATGTGCCGTGTCAAGCACCTGGAGTCCGAAATCATTCAGTACTCGTTGCATGGTGTCATCATCGATTGAATCTATATATCCTAGTCTGAATTCTCTTGGGGGATTTGAGAAATTTCCTTCTCTAGCGGCTTGAATCCATTGGTTACGGATGACATCATTCTTATTAAAGTAAAGCCAGTCACCCTCATTTACCCCGAATATCATCAAATGTTTGGAGTAACTGTTAATAGATCTAGATCGCCCATCCAAACTGACTGTCTCTACATAAATCATACCTCCTCCTTCCGCATTCAATGATACTCTTGTCTTTTGATCGAGTTCTAACATTCGCTCAGGATAATAGTTATCAACAGCTAGCACGCGATCCATTAATGGTGGTAGATTCTCGAAGTCAAAAGCTGGTTGTATACTTCCTTCCCCGGTACTACGGGAAGTAATCGAGTTTGCCGAGGGGCTTTGAGAAACCGATTCTGGTTGTATACTTCCTTCCCCGATACTACGGGAAGTAATCGAGTTTGTCGAGGGGCTTTGAGAAACCGATTGTTGAACTACTCGAATAGATCTCCTTTGACCTTGAGTAATACTTTCGTGACCGTTGTCAGGTCGAACTCTTAGTTCGTAACGTTCTCCTAGCACTTCATCAGTGGCTCCCCCTCGACAACAAGACGTCAAAGCTCTAAAGGCAGAGCTAGCGAGTTCTGCAAGTCTCTCAAAGATAAGCCCCGAGGGATCAACTCTGCCAAGCGGATCTCCATCTGCATAACTGTAGGGTGAAGCGTATTGTTGTAGAGGATCAGGAGTGAGAAACCTTCCGAGTGCAGGATCGTAGTAGCGATTGTTGAAGTAGTAGAGCCCACTTGATTCAAAATATTTTTGCCCGGTAAACTCTGGAGAGAGGTTCTCATTTGAAGTTTTTGCTTGGCTTAAACAGTTGGTGCTTAAACAAAGTACGGCGTGGACAAAAAAAATTGTTACAAATCTATTCATCATAAATAGATACCAGCTTTGGTTACTTTTTGGATTTTTTCAAGAGGATTTAAAAAATTAATCAGAAATCAATTTCTCCAAAGCGTCTCACACGCTGACGGGCAGTGCCGTCGCCCATCGGCACGTGCAGGAGATCCTTGGAGCTTTTAAGGTGGAGCTTTTTTGAATCGGGACTAAAGAAAATTTTGACAGTTCCGAAAGGAATCACAGTTGCAAATGGATTGCAGCTGCTCAAGGTTGATCGCAAGATCAGAGCTAGGATTTGCACGGCGGCGAGTCCGGAAGATGGCCATGGATTGGTGAACTTTTGACAAGGAGGACTCGCGGTGGGATTACGTATCGCTACAAATGTAACGGCCTTAAAGGCACAACGAGCACTAACAGCTTCCACTGAAGCTCAAGCTCAATCACTGGATCGATTATCCAGCGGTAGTCGAATTAATCGAGCAGGTGATGATGCTGCTGGCTTGGCTATTTCGGAAAAACTCAAAGCAAGCATTCGAGGTTTAGGGCAAGCTAAACGGAATACCCAAGACGGTATTTCATTAGTTCAAACCGCGGAAGGTGGCTTAAATGAGATTAGCAATATTTTGATAAGGTTGCGTGAGCTAAGCGTGCAAGCTGCTTCGGATACGATTGGGGCAGAAGAGCGCCAATATAGTGATCTGGAATATACATCTCTCGTCGATGAGATTGATCGGATTGCCAATGTTACGAATTTTAATGGAAACCAATTATTAAATGGAACACAAGCTTCACCATTAGAATTCCAAGTTGGTATTCATAACGATCCGAAAAATAACCGCTTGGTTTATGATGTTGGAGAGCAGAACGCTACAGCCAACAGTCTTGGTGTTGCGGAAACGAGAATTGAAAACAAACAAGAGGCGCAGACTAATTTAGAAAAGTTAGATGTCGCAATTTCAAGGGTAAATGGCCAAAGAGCAGAACTTGGAGCTTTGCAGAATAGATTAGGCTCGACTATTCGTAATCTGGGACATCAGACAGAGAATCTTTCTGCGGCGAACTCACGGATTCGTGATGCAGACTTTGCTATTGAAAGTTCTAAGCTTACGCAGCAGAGTATTCTGCAACAGTCTGGCATTAGCGTGCTGTCTCAGGCTAATACTAGTCAGATGAACGCGTTGAAATTGATTGGATAAATATAGGTTCGTCCGCTTGTTGACTACAAGCGGGCGAAATAAGACTTTGTGTCCTTGCGCAATTTCGGTAGTAGGAATAAAACTGCTAATAGATTCGGAATTGCCATGAGACCAAACATCATATCAGAAAAATTCAATACGGGATCAATCGCCCAGAGCGCTCCACATACTGCGAGGATGCAGTAGAGTACCTTATATGGAAGAATGCCTTTTTCCCCGACTAGGTAGTCGATTGCACGCTCTCCATAATAGGACCAGCTGAGGAGTGTTGAATAGGCAAAGAGAGTCACTGCAATTGGAATAAAATAATTACCAAATCCAGGGATTCCAGAGTTAAATGCGGCAGCCGTCATGGCCACGCCTTTGGCTTCGCCAGTGTAAGCGCCGGATATCAAGATTACCAATGCGGTCATTGTGCAGATTACAACTGTGTCAATGAATGGCTCCAGCACGGCAACCACACCTTCGCGAACGGGCTCTTTGGTGGCAGCTGCGGAGTGTGCGATTGGCGCGGAACCAAGCCCAGCCTCGTTTGAAAAGCATGCTCTACGTACACCTTGAATTAAGACACCGAAGAATCCACCAGCAACGGCTTTTCCTGTGAAAGCATCCGAGATAATCATTCCAAACAGAGCAGGTACGTCTGAAATATGCATTATAATTACGATTAGCGCGCCGACAATGTAGATGCCTCCCATAATTGGGACCAAGAATGAGGCCACTTCACCGATTCGTCGAATGCCGCCAATAATTACGATAGCCGTAAGAATTGCAAGCACGAGGCCGCTGGCAATCTCGGGAACTGCAAAGCTACTCTTAAGTATGGCCGCTACTTGGTTTGTTTGGAACATATTGGCAGCACCAAAGCTTGCACACACACAAGCAACGGCAAAGAACATCGCTAATGGTTTGAAGGCCGGCCCCAAACCTTTTTCAATGTAGTGCATTGGACCACCATGTACGATGCCTCGGTTGTCGACGTGTCTATATTTAACGGCAAGTGTGCATTCGGCAAATTTCGTTGCCATGCCAAGTAAACCAACGAGAATCATCCAGAAGGTGGCCCCAGGCCCCCCTGTCGCAAGTGCAACGGCAACGCCGGCGATATTGCCTAAACCAACTGTTGCGGATAGGGCGGTGCAGAGGGCTTGGAAATGAGAAATTTCCCCTGGATCGCTTGGGTTATCAAACTGACCGCGAACTACCGCAATTGCGTGGCTGAAAGCGCGGAATTGAATTCCACCTAGCATCACCGTTAGAACCACGCCCGTCGAAAGCAGCAGTATGACGAGCGGTAAACCCCAAACCCAGCCGACAGCGGTCGCTAGGAATTCATTCAATATTGCCATGTGTCTCCCAAGGAAGAATCCTAGTCATTCCTGAGGTGAAGGTCAAGGTCAAGGTCAATCTGATTGTTTAGAGGATGGAGTCCGAGTGGCAGTGGGCATTAGGCGGCTAAGAATGTTTTTTGCTTGGTGGGAGCGAATCTCAGCAATGGGGTAGGACCCTGGGAATTTAGACGCCTGCTTTTGATAGTTCTGTTTCAGCTGTCCTAGTTCCTCTGACCATTCGAGCGATCTAAGTTTCTCAAACGCGATTTCATTTTTTTGCCGTCTCTGAGCAGAGATTTTTTGGGCTATTTTTTTGTATTGATTGGAAGCGTACCATTTGAGGCCAGCTTGGCGAATAGTCTGTAACCCGACCAATAGGTGAATGCGCATAGCTAGAGTTTGCGCATCGATATCCTGGCGCGCATGGATTTTGGCCTTTGAGGATATATGCTCTGAGATCTGCTCTTCTTTTTTGCGGAAGTGTAAGTTTACTAACTTCTGTCCGGAGAATTCCACGCAGGATGCAAGAAAGGGCAAGCTCATTTGAATTGCATAAAATACGCGTGAGCCCTTTGGGGCTTTACAGTCTACAACAAGTCGAGACAATCGGAAGCTTCCGTTATTTGGCTGCACACGAGCTCCGGTCAGTGGGCTCGCTCCGATGTTCGAGTTATTCTGGTTTTTCCATGGTCGAATTTTTAGTGTGTTATTTTTTAGGTCGAGGCAAGTTTTGGCGGCAGCATTTTCTACTTCCGAGAGGTCCTGAACAAAAATTTCTGTATTATTTTTGGGGTCTTTGTCCGTTAAAATGTTTACAACGCGGTAAAATTCGTTCGGATTATCCAGGCTTTGAGAAAATGGGATGTCGCTAGACACCTTGCTGGCTTGAAGTGTGGCAAGGTATTTCGTTCCCGCGATTTTATAGCCGGTCCAGGCAAGAGCCTCACTGCCCAGGAAAAAGATGCATAGTGTCACAAGCAGGGTAGACAGCATAAGTGCTTGTAAATTAATAGTTTTTATAGAAACACACCGTTGCACCAAGCTCTCCTCCAGCCTTAATAATGTATTTAATTAGTATACTATAAGCAGGTCTCTGAGCGAGGAATTTCCGTAGAAATTACTTATTTAGTTTCAGTAGTATACAAATTAAATCAAAAATTCAATCAAACCCTAGCCAAGTCGCACTTGGATGTTAGATCCTTCACTCAGCTCTAAGTTCATGTTAAAGGACACAGAGCTTCGCTTGGAGGCGGTATATCGCTTCATCTAGAGGAAGGGGGGATTAGCGCGTATGAATAATTTCAAACTCTACTACCGCGGGCTGATAGCGATTTTCCCTCTATCAGTAGTTCCCGTTATTGGCTCGGCAACCGTCATTAATGTGGTTCATTACAACATTAGAGAGTTAGATTCGACAAAGATTCGAGCTGGTTTAGATCACGAGCAGTTGCGTAAAGCAGTTCAGGTAAGTCAGAAGTTTACTTGGCACTTATTTTCTGTCAATGAAATGCAGTATGATATGCCATCCGTTCCGGACTCTAGTTATCAGAGTTCGGGTGAAAATATGCATAACTTGATGCGTCTAATTTCAGGGAAGGAATCTAGCCTTTTCTCCTATGCGTTTGGCCCCGCGAATACGGGGTTATTGGCAAAACAAAAGAAAGATGGAAGCTACGAAGTAAATACTCATGCCAAGCGAGTAATGGAACTTGCGGACAAAGTAAATTTTGGAATTTTTTCAGGTCAATATTCTAGTGGCGCTGCCTCTCGGTTTCCAATTGAGTCAACGAAGATCATTTCCAGTATTCCTTGGAAAGTCTTCAATTCAAAGTTAGACCTTAGTCAATACCGCGATAGCGATGGAAACAAGTTTCCAGCCAATAAGCAGTTGTTTGATAAAAATTTCACGGATGCCGTAGTAAATGTGAAAGGCAAAAAGGTTCACTTCATTTTGCTGCACGCAGTGCCTGCGCATCACTTTGGTAATCCAAAATCACCCAATAACAAGCGCAACCACGACCAACTAGCCTTCCTAGAATGGTATTTATCAGGAAAATCTTCCGTTTTTAGCGGAAAGGAGCTTCGTTGGAAAAATAGTAAGAATGAAAAAGTAGTGAAGCCAATTGCAAAAGATGCAACGTTCGTGGCCGTGGGTGACTGGAATGTGGATATTCGCGACGATAAGAAGCCTGGTTCCATGGTCCTTAGGTCTTTATACAAGAAGTTTAAGCCTTGGAAAGAATGGGGTAACAACTTTATTACGTATGAGTCATCTTCATTTGCCCCTAAGGGGTGGACGGCTCAACTGGATTATATACTGCTAAGCAATGATATTGAGGTAGTAGAAGGCGGAGTGCATTCGCCTACGGCCAATCGTAAGGAGTTGGGTTGTGGAGGCTCTGTTTTACTTCCGGAAGCACTTCCTGTCGGTCGTGTAGTGCGGTCCTACTCAAAGAAAGAGAGGGGCGCACAAGTGAAGTGCTGGGTTGAAGTTAATGAGGCTTATGCCCTTAGTAAAGAAGCCTCCGACCACAAACCTATTTGGGCCAAGATAAAGCTGTAATAGAATTCTAGTATGAGTAGTTCTAGCACGAGCTCGAAGTGTAAGGTTTATGTGCATGGTCACCGGGGAGCACGGGGCGCGCGCCCTGAAAATACACTCATAGGCTTTGAGTACGCCGCCGATTGTGGCGCCCAGTATATTGAATTAGATATATTAGCGACAAAGGACAATCAGCTTGTTGTTTGCCATGATCCGATTCTTAATCCAGACATTTGTGTGGCCCCAAGTGGTGCCAGGCTAACTGATAAGGTCATAGTCCGTTCCTTACATTATGACGAACTTGCTCAATTTGATTGCGGTTCACTGGGAAATCCGCGCTTTCCCAAACAAAAGGCGGTACAGGGGCTGCGAATACCTTTGCTTCGCGAAGTGTTTGAGCAAGCGTGCACAAGCTCAAAATTGGGTGAGGTGGCATTCAATATTGAGTGTAAGTCATTGCCGGCGTACCCAGAGCTATTTCCTACGCCAGAGCAATTCGCAAAATTGCTATATGAGTTGCTCAAAGAATTTTGCTTCCAGGACCGAGCAATAATTCAGTCCTTTGACCATCGAGTGTTGGGAGAGATTCGAAAAATAGATGAGAAGCTCTCAATATCAGCGCTGTTTGGAGATAATTATTTTAACTATAGTGAAGTAGCGAAGAGCGTACAGGCTCAGTTCGTCTCTATAAACCTGCATTGGATTGATAAACCTATGCTTGAAGCATTGCATAAAGACAGGATTAAAGTCTTGGCTTGGATTGCGAATACTAAGGAGGATTGGAAGAGGCTAATCGATATTGGAGTTGATGGAATTATTACTGACTATCCAGAGGAATTAATAGAGTTCCTGTAGCATAGTACTCCTATAGCGCAAACTGATCGAGGGTTTCATATTTTTCGTTCGCTGAGTATTTCCCTTTTTCGTTCTTATGAATGCTGGCACATGCGGTGACTGGATCATGGGTAAAGAAGAAAAGCCAGTCTTCGTTCTTTGCCTTGTTGTATAGGTCTTGCTTCTCATCAATCAATAGCTCAGGGTAACGGTCATACCCCATTGTAATAGGCAGATGAATCCAGGGTACTCCTGGAATCAAGTCTCCGGTAAAAATGATCTTTTTCGAGTTGCCTTGAATGATCGGTAGCATTTGCCCTGGGGTGTGCCCGTTACTATAGGTGAAGGAAATTTTTTCTGGAATTACATCGGCATGGCTGTGGCTGTGGCTGTGGCTGCCATCGCCGTCGACAATAATTAGACGACCACTCGATTCTAGCTTTTCTACTAGCCCCGGAATAAAGGAGGCTCTGTCTCTAAAGTGTGGTTCTTTCGCTCGAGCAAAGGCTTCCTTGCCCACAACATATTTTGCATTTGAAAAAAGTAGCTGATCATTTCCGGACTTAATTTCTGTGAAGCTCGGTAATAGCCCGCCGGCGTGGTCAAAATGCAGGTGAGTTAGTATTACATAATCAATTTCCGAATGGTCGATTCCGTGTTCGGCTAATTTTTTGGATAAAAGGTGGGTGTCCGCGTTTTGTACGCCGAAACGATCCGCCATTTTAGGGTCAAAAAAAGCACCGATTCCTGTTTCACAGAGAATCTTCTTATCGTCGATTTCGACCAACATAGAACGGCAGGCCAGTGGAATTCGCCCTAAGTTGTCCGGTTGAATCCAACGCTCCCAGACAGGACGCGGGGCATTGCCAAACATAGAGCCCCCGTCTAGCTTCTGACCGTTTCCATCAATGCTGGTAATTCTTATCTTTTCCATAGTCATTTGAATGGAAACAAGCAGCTTCGGGAGTGTATCCATGATTTGTTTTAAGTTGATAAGAAGAGAATTGCCAATCTCCTGGAAAGCTATATGCTTCCAGGTAGTCCTCAAGGCAGTCCGGAAGGGCAGGGAAGAAATCTACACCAGTAAGGTTTTCAACATAATCCACACTGACCACAAAACTTTCCAGAGGCTCTTGTGAGGAAGCATTATCCAGAAGAAATGCAATCATCCTGTTACGCTTTAAATCTAGGATGATTTTATAGAACTGTTCCGGAACGGAGACGCCTTGTGGAGGCAATTGAGTTAAGCCGCTATGAAGCACCGGTCCTGTAACGACGTACATTGTGCCGAATGCATCTACCCACGATCGAATTTTCTGCTCCAGCTCTAACCAAATTTCCCGGTTAAAGCCAGGCAGTTGTGGAGCCATATTACTCATATAGAAGCTTTCGCTCATAGCAGTGTGGTTCAGTTTCATGTCAGCAGCGGGCACCAAATGGCCCCGGTCATAGCCACTGCCTTGATAGGCGGTTGGAGAGGCGGATTCTGTAGATACTAGCGGGTCTTTACGATAATCGTTTGTTCTGCTTGTGCTGCCATTGATCATCGCGTGTGTGAGTTTGTGTGCAACCCACTCGGAAACTTCATGCGTTTCAATGTAAGAGAGCGAGTAATATGCGTGGTTTACGAGTTCGCCACTTCCCACTGGTAAATAGTCAAATGATGCTGAGTTATTTGAGTCAAATGACCTTGCACTCGTCGAGAGTGGAATCGAAAGGACAAATGAAACAACAGCTAGAAGAATAAGTCTAGTGCAAACCATGATCACCTCTACGTCTGCTAATTGCATTCTATCTAGAAATAAAGTGCAAGTTATAATTTTGTTAGTGGCTCTGCTCTGTCAGTGTGTCATTTTTTCGACGAAATGCGTGTGAGGTCATTGTATGCCTTGGCTGGGTGCAGAAAAAACTGTAGACTAGGTTATCCAGTTGGAGGAGATTATGATTATGATTAGGAATGCTTACTGTTTTCTTTTAAGGGCTTTATTGTGCTTCAGCCTTGTGGCTGGAATTGTACCAGCGGAGTGCTCTGAAGGTGGTGATCCAGATAGTAGTAGCCCAACACCACCGGGCAAATTTATCTCTACCTGGAGAATCTCTTCGTCAGATCTGGATATCCAGTTGCCTTTGAGATCGGGTTACAACTATGACTTCACTGTAAGTTGGGGAGATGGAAGCAGCTCAGAAGTCAAGGCCCATGATGATCCTGCTGCCAGGCATACATACGAGGCAGCAGGCGATTACACCATTACAATAGTAGGCACTTTGGAGGCTTGGTATTTTAATAGTGGTGGCGACAAGGACAGGATTATTGCTGTAGATGATTTTGGGAGAATGGGTTGGAAAAATTTAGAAAGAGCATTTGCTGGCTGTGGAAACCTAACCACCTTTAAAGGCGGAGATGTTTCTCAAGTGACAAACATGAGCGGTATGTTTGTTTTTGCTAGCTCGCTAGAGCGGCTCGAGACAAGTAACTGGAATGTCAGCTCCGTAACAGATATGAGCTTTATGTTTTATAATGCTAGCTCGCTAGATCAGCTCGAGACAATTGACTGGAATGTCAGCTCCGTAACAGATATGAGCAATATGTTTTTTTTATGCTAGATCGCTAAGGCAGCTCGAGACAATTGACTGGAATGTCAGCGCCGTAACAGATATGAGCCATATGTTTTCTGGTACTATCTC
>JAALKR010000042.1 GCA_011087955.1 Oligoflexia bacterium | reverse complement strand
CGATAGTGTGCCTTAGCTTTATTTTAGGCTCTGGCTCGTAGTTTTCTTGAGAAATGAAGGAAAGAAGATCAGGAATGCTCGCAATTCGACTCCCCTTTCCGGCAAATACCACGCATCCTGGACAACGACTAATGATTGGCCTTAGTAAGATAGCTGTAGCTGGCATACGGGTTGTAGCATAGGTTTCTACAAAGAACTTAGCCCCCATATCTGCCAGTGCACGGATTCTCTCTTCTCCTGATTCGAGAGGGTGCAGTATATTGCCCACAACATAGTCGGACTCAGCTGCCTTTACGTCCATGTCATACAGATAGTATAGCGCATCGTTTCCGCTGAAATAAATGGACTTAGGTTCTTCTTCTTTCATTCGGAGCCAAGCCATGGCGTCTCCGGCGAGACGTTCTCTAATCATTAACGACGGATTATCTAGCCATGAAATTCTTCCAAGATAGGTCGAGTAGGAGCTACCTAGGGAGGAGTTGGAGCTAAAAAAGGTGAGGATAGATAGAAGGCCTAATGCAATAAATGGCAATGATCGATGAAGAGGTTCTAAATACTGCCGTAGAGAAACTGCTATTAAAAAAATTGCGATCGGGAAAAACGCGCCTACCAACCGCCAGTTAAGTGTTGGGTGATAGAACTGCCAAAAATAAAGAAAAGTCGCTAATAGAGGTAAAAATAGAATGAACTCTTTTCTTCTCTTTGGATTCAAGTGCAAAAGTAGTAGTGGCACAGGTGGTAACAAAAATAACAGATCCAAAGCAAAGTTCCAGTATTCATTGAGTGTAAGCTTGCCTGGGCTGGAGATAAATAGGGCAAAACGTAGTTGATCTGATGGGGAAAGGAGCTGGTAGTTCCCGAAAGGAAATAAAGGAGTCCCTACATAGATGAGATTTCGCGCAACGATTGGAGCCAGCCCTACTAACCCACCGAGGACCAAGAGAGAAACCGGAATCAATAGTGAGCGCTTTAGCTTTTTCCGATGAGCTACAATGAGGGCAAGGGAAAATAAAAAAGTAATCAAAAAGTGCGATGGCTTCGAAACTAAGGTTGCCCCAGCAAAAGCGCCAGCAAGAAATAGATAAGCTCGTTTTTGGTTATTCAAGTAGCTATGCAGAAGTAGGAAGCATGCTAAAGAAAGTGCCAGTACACCCCAATCATTCTTTGCTAAGGAAATTGTTTCATTAAATGGTAGACAGCAAAGCAGCAATATCATGCACCACAAATAGTAGTCTCGATGTAGGCCAAAAATGCGCTCAGAAAATTTCTGCAACAAGGAAATAGCTACCATTCCTCCCGCGCAAAAGTGAAGAAGTTGAAATAATAATTGGTGTTCGATTAAGCCCATTCCTCTTTTTGCTGGAAGGATGTGCATGGCAAACAAATAAAAGGACTCCCAGAGTCCGGTCAGAAATAAGAGAGGGTTGCCCTGGTCAAAATAAATCTTTCCGTTTAGGTACCAGAGCAAAGGTGCGCGCATGTGATAGTACAAAGGATCGGGATTAGCAACATTGGGAAAGAAAGCAAAAATCCCGAACGCCATTAAAAGAGCTGATAATACTACTTTGCTCAAATTCAACTCTTTTAACAGGCTGTGGTTTTGCTTTGACATTGGGGGTGGGCAAGAGCGGTCTGCAACGAACGCAATAAAAATGGCGACGACATAAAATAACCATACTGAGGCAGAGCCAATGAGCCCGAAAAGCCCTAATAAGGCGGCAAGGCTTGAAAAGAATAAAACTCCGGTTAGTACACGCAAATCTAGGGAGTGTTCTGTGAGCTGACCTAAAAAACGATTGAGTAAAATAGAGCCTGCTGCCTCAGAAAAAACTAAGATAGCAAGAACCGCTGAAATAACCGGTATATATCCATCAATAGAGAATAGTACATCTGGGTCTAACCCGCCCGACCAAGAGCTCCAAATTGCAAGCAACAGGAATACTGATGTAAAAACACGCGGAAAGGTTGAAAGCAGGTTTTTAGGCTGGGGCATTTACAGTAAGTGTAGCTCACTGAGTCTTACTTGGAAACAGTCAAGGAATATCGTATATATTCAATACTCATCTGCCTTTTGTAAGCTTGCGTTTAAGAGGATTTTTCCATGGAACAACAATAATCCACTCCCCAATAATGGAACTCTAGCCGTGGATGCTACATATTGCGAGATCAAGTGAGACACTCTGTCTTCGAACCATTGCTTTCTTGGTCTTTGTAGCTTTAACTGCACGGAGAGCTCGTCGCATTGAGCAGAGTATGAAAACCTAAGCATAAATGCTTCAGGTCGAAAAATTTCAACGCGCTAGATGGCCCTTGGGTTTATATCCGGGGATCGTCTTTAGTACTTCTATCAAACGCTCAACCTCTGCCTGTGGGACTATATTTGGATTGTAGGCAATAAGCAACCTGCCTTGAATTGAGGCGATCACAATTGTAGGTTGGGAACGATCGACTGCATTCTCTTGAAGAAATGCTTTGTATCAACAAACCAATACCCTGGGTCATTTTCTAATCGTTCTTGCAATCGTGGAATAAAATCATCATAGAGAAGAGAACCCAAAGCGATGTTATCAAAGAAGAATTGGTGAAAAGTTTCAATTTTCTCATTAGCTAAAAAAATATTTGAGCCCAAAACATAGGCAATTACCTTATGTTGCGGATTCAGGTGATAGACGGCATCTGTGATATAAGAAAGACGTGCGTAAAAACGAAAGTCTTCAAGGGGAAGCTTTATTCCTCGTAGGAACTCTGGCTTTTGCACCTCTACTAAGTGATCCTGCTTCTGAATGCGCTTTGCTCCATTAACAAACCGCTCTCCAGACTCAAAGACGATCAATAGTGCCATTAGGCTAATCACGCCATATTTGAGTTGCTTAAACTCTGGATGAGCGAGTAGGAGTTGGCTTAGATAGTAAGGCAGAAAGAATCCCAGGCTAATCGCCCAATACATATGTCGAGTGCACGGAAATGGAAAATACTGATGCCAAGAAACTAGAATCAATGCACAGAATCCTGCTGAAACGTAAAAGGAGTCAGAGGGCTGATTAGATCGAATTAGTATCGTTTTTATCGATTTGCGTGCAATATAGACGAATAAAATTAGTGCAAGCGTCGGTAGCAGCTTCCAAATCCAATGCTTCATAAAGATACCGAAAGGCGCAGACTGCATTTCGGGGTAGTAGCCAAATAGTGAGAGTGGATTATCAAGTAGAGGGAAGCCATAATACTTGACCCAAAGCGCTCTTCCTTGAATTGTTTGCTTGTACCAATCGATGAAAGAGCCAGAGATCGCTAGATAAAGAATACTTGGTAGCAATCCAAGAAACACGCCCCCCAGATATGCTCCCCAGTCCTTACCCTTTAAGCGGAAATTAGCTTGCATCAGCTGGAGAAACAAAAAATAGCTAGCGAATCCGACTAAGGTCATCAGACCAACCGTCCACCGAAAGGACCAGGAAGCGGCAGTCATAAATCCTACGATAACAAGGAATCCAGTTTTACGCTTTTCGAAAAATAGAAGCAGAAAATAGAGCCCGATAAGTTGGGCAAGCAGAGCATAGATTGAGGGCCAAGCGTGAAATTGCCGTGCGTTTGGAGGCAGATGCGCCAGCCAAAAGACTGCCGATAGCCACAATCCCTTATAATCAATTAGCCGCGACCAATTCAGTACCAGGAACACTGCCACCAAAGAGTAGGCAATTAACCCGGCAACGTTCAACACATAGATAGATTTACCAAATACTCCGAAGAGGAGAGCAATTAGATAAGGAAAGCTAGTCCCTTGATAAGAATAAGTTTCAGAGAATAGATTCTTCCCATTGAGGATGTCTATGGCTGGCTTGGCCATAACCCCGATATGACGGTCATCTAGCTCAATCATGATAAACCCATATCCGTAGATAAAAGTGAGGATTCCCATGAGCGCGGCGACCCACTGGGGCTTGCGAAGGTAGGAATGGATCGTCTCTATCAGATTCAGTTTGTTAGACATGCTCATTAATCCATCACTTTCGAAATTCTTAATTCAAAGCTACCAGTAGGGTTCATAACCGGATGCGACTCTACTACAGATAGTGTTGCGCTCTCTTTAAGAGAGGCTCCCTCTAATGGCTCCCCGGTTTTCAAATCGATCACTTGAAATACGTAGATATCCTGAATTAGCTTTTGCTCTTTCCAGGAAGCAATTTTTTCTTTTGACCGATGATAAAAATCAAACGTAACGGAGTTTTTTTTTCGTATCACATAGTAGAGTGGATTTTTTGCAACAATCAATATGCGCCTAGCGCTATTCTTTTGTCGCTCCAGAAAACTATATTCTTTCTGTAATACTCGAAGATTTGAATATGAAAAGTAGAATTTCCCTTCAACACTGACTGGATGATAGAGAGCAAAAATTGCAATCGCTGCTCCCCAATAGTAACGCGCTTTCAGACTGGGTAAATAGGAATGCACTACTGGAACAAATAAAAACGAAACCATGATGAAAGGGAGCATAAAATGTCTGACAGACACAGGGTGCAATGGATTTCCTGCGAAATATGCCATCATAAAAATTAGATGTGTGCTCACTACCAGTGCAATCAATTTAAGGAAAGGTAGTTCTTTCGATAATTTAAGAGCCTCTATTCGCTTCAGTGCGAAAGCAGCCAAACCAAAAATCAAAACGAATAGATTCATCGCTGTCGCATAGGGAAAAAAGAAACCAAAATCGATAAAAGCCACTAAAAGGTACTTCGCATGCGCCAACAGATGCTGACCTCCAAACAGTGCCTCATCACTTGATAGCCCGTAAGCTCGTGGATCTACAATAATTCTCTGCAATATTGAGGGGAGAAAAAATAATGGATACACGAAGAGCCGAGATACGCCCAAAAGTTGTGGGAGCTGGAGGAATAGCTCTCTTCGGGCATAAAATAAATACCCCACTATAATTAAGCAAA
>JAALKR010000041.1 GCA_011087955.1 Oligoflexia bacterium | reverse complement strand
TTAAAGACTCCTGTTATAAACACTAGATACTGAATATGTCCTATTTCGATAAAGTTAAGACCCCAGGCATTAAGGAAAAGTCTACCTCGGATAAGGTGCAACGTGTTCCAGATGGAATGTGGACGAAGTGTCCGAAATGCGGTGAACTTATGCAGACTAATGTTCTTCGCAACAACTATTTCGTTTGTGTGGAGTGCCAGCATCATTTTCGTGTTTCTGCTCGGGACCGAATTCGTATCATCACTGGAGGTGCAAGTTTTGTGGAGTATGGTGCGGCACTGCGATCCAATGATCCGTTGGAGTTTCATGATTTAAAGACTTACGCAAAGCGCTTAGAGACATCTATTGCGAGGCAGGATTTGAATGATGCGTTTGTGGCTGGTAGCTCTTCGATCGGTTCGATACCAGTGCAAATTGGTGCTTTTGAGTTCCGCTTCATGGGTGGGTCTATGGGCTGTGTTGTTGGTGAAAAGGTCACCATGGTTTTAGAGAAAGCGCTCGAGCAACAAAGTCCGGCGGTCGTTGTTTCTGCGAGCGGCGGGGCGCGAATGCAGGAGTCGATTCTTTCTTTGATGCAGATGGCTAAAACGAGTGCCTATGTTTTGCGTATGCGCGAGGAGGGTCTGCCTTTTATCTCGGTCCTCACGGATCCGACGACGGGTGGTGTTGCCGCAAGTTTTGCGATGCTCGGTGACGTTATTATTGCAGAGCCAAAAGCATTGATAGGGTTTGCTGGTCCGCGTGTCATCGAACAAACCATTCGCCAGACCTTGCCGAAAGGTTTTCAACGCTCAGAGTTTTTGTTAGAGCATGGCTTTATTGATAAAGTTGTGCCGCGAAATGAGCTGGCGGGCACTTTAGAATCCATTCTCGATATGCTAATGTGTGGGTGGTCTAAAAAAAGAACTCCTGGGAGGGGAAAAAAGGCGCGGGAGCCCGCAACCACACGCTTGCATAAGAAGTAGCGCGCGGGGAACGTTTCGCCCTTTTATAGTGGAGCGTTGCTACAATTATACTCGGTATATTTAGGCCTAGGTATTTTAGGCTTGTTTCTGTCGCTTGCGGCGAGCGCGCAAGGCCAGGGCGCGTTTTCCTTTGTGCAAGGTGAGTTTCACGTAACAGCGGACAAAACGTACTATCACTCTAAAACGAAAGTACATGAAGCAC
Source organism: Oligoflexia bacterium (assembly GCA_011087955.1). Taxonomy (GTDB): domain Bacteria; phylum Bdellovibrionota; class UBA1018; order CAIPTA01; family JAALKR01; genus JAALKR01. The sequence continues at coordinate 3,944 of JAALKR010000041.1, read as the reverse complement.
GTGGGCATGTTGTGATGTCGGCGAAAGAAAAGCGTCTTTCTTCGGAATATGCTTGGATCGACACAAAGTCGGGGAAGATTAAAGTTCGAGGCAATGTAGTTTTTGTTACGCCTAGGTGGACAATCCAGGCTGCAGAAATGGAATTCAATTCTAATACAGGAACTGGAAAAATTTTCTACGGAACCGTCTCAAACGATTTCTACAGACTAAAAGGGCAATTGATACGCAAGATTTCCGATGATCGCTTTCTAACGACTGAGGGTGAATATACTACTTGTCGGGATTGTCCGGAATCTTGGACGTTGTCTGCCAAGAGCGTGGACTGGACGATCGACGGCTACGCCTTTATGGAGTCGGTGTACGTGTTAGTTAATGACGTACCAACGGTCTATATGCCGTATTTGATCATTCCGGTTAAGACAAGACGACAAACAGGGTTCTTATTTCCAAGTTTAGGTTCGGGGTCACGTCATGGTTTTACTTACGTTCAGCCTTTATTTCTCGCGATTAATGATCATATGGACGCTACTTTGTCCTATGGCCGATATAGCAAGCGGGGCAATCGTGGTGAATTAGAATATCGGTATCGTGCATATGCTCCAGTTCAGGGAATTATCAATGCGTACTATACGCGGGATAAAGAATTTAAAGAGCGGCCAAATCGAGTTGGATTGATCACCGAGCATAATTTTAGTTTTTGGCCGGATTTTGATTTTCGACTGAAAATTCTAGAAACGAGTGACCGAGACTACTCTCGAGAGTTTTTTGAGGATATTGATGGTCGAGGATTATCCGCACTAGAGTCAAATTTTATTTTGACTCGGACTTTTAACGATTTCTTTATCTCGGCGGAAGCTCTCCGTTATCGGAATCTTATTGGTCCTGATGACCTCAATGTGGACAAAGATACGGTGCAAGTTGGGCCTAGTGTTTATGTTGGTTTTCGAGACCAGCGAATTTGGGACAATCTATATGGATCTTTATTTGCGAGGTATGACCGCTTTTATCGAACCTCTGGATCCTTCTTTGATACTAACGGTAAGGGTTTATACAATTCATTTTCGGAAGATTTTATTCGGGAGGCACAGAGGTTGCAGGTATCGCCAGAGTTTTCCTATACATGGAGAATTGGTGGAGCGTGGGACGTGCAACCAGGGTTGCAGTATAATGAACAGGCCCATTTCTTTGATGTGAGTCCAAACATGGACAATGTGGAGACGCTGTCAAGTCGCTACCTTCTTAGTAGGGTGCGTACTTCAACCACGTTAGAAAAAGTTTGGCAAAGCAAATCCGATAATACGGAGGCATGGAAACATTTGATCACTCCATTTGTTCAGTATGCTAATATTCCATATTTTACTGAATCACAGGTTCATCCCTTTACGGATCAGATAAAAAGGGCTGGAGGAAAGTTCGATCAATTCGACATTATTCCGATTCAAAATGATTCGGATAATTTTAGAGAACCGCTTGGTAATGCCGTCTCTTATGGTTTCACGAGTCGTTTGATTCAGAAAAAACGTAAGCGTAATCGAGCAGACCTGGTGTATCCGTTTGATTATGTAACGCCAAAGAAAAAATCCTATCCGAAGCCAAAAAATAAAATACAAGAGATGTGGATCGAAGCCGACAAACGCTGGGACAATAGCGATATAGACTACAGTCGATATCATCAGTTGTGGTTATTATCGGTAAACCAAGCCTACGATATACGGGAAGGCAAAAAAAATAATAAGCCCAATACACCGCCGCCAGCGCCGTTTTCGCCTTTGCTAATTCGCTCTGAGCTGACTATGGATAATTTTTCCAACTATCTAGAGTACCAATTCAAGCCCTATGCTTTATTGATTGAGGAGGAAAATCGTTATAAGAGTCAGCATGATTTCCGTTTCTCTGCTGCTTGGACCCTTAAGAGCTTATCCAATGCTGCTGGCACGATTTTTTTTAAGCGAGGATTGCGATTCAACTTTGCCTACTCTTCATCTCCGAACTTAACGCGGAATATGGGAGTAGGAACAACTTGGTCTTTTAACGATTTTTTTTCGATGGAATACGATATTAATGTTGATTTAGTTAAGAAGAACAAGATTAGTGAGACATTTGCGGCAATCTTTAATTCTCCATCAGAATGCTGGAGATTGCGGCTAAATTACTCTCGGGAAGAATCGGGTACAGATTTTGGAATTGATTTGGGTGTGAACTTAATGGGTACGGGGTATGTTGGGATGAACTCATCGCCAGGCATAGGAGCATTTCCGGGCTCTTCCAATTGAGGGGCATAAATTTACAAAATTTAGGAGTTAACTATGGAAAAATGCAGCATATTATTTTCTAATGATGACGGGATTTCTTCCCCTGGGTTGACTGCATTGGCTAAACAGTTTCGTTCTTGGGGTGAGACTACGATTGTGGCCCCAGCGTTTAATCAGAGTGTATCTGGTCATGCCTTATCCTTGCATAAACCTTTACGGATGGAGCGCTTAGAAGAAACGGTGTTTGCAGTAAATGGCACTCCGGCGGATTGTGTACATATGGCGTTGACTGGAATCTTCAAGCGCAAGCCAAATTTTGTGGTCTCAGGAATTAACCAAGGGGCTAACCTGGGACAGGACGTCTATTACAGTGGAACCGTGGCTGCCGCACGCGAGGGAGCGATTGCCGGAAAAATACCCTCTTTTGCGGTTTCTTTGTGTGTGCCTGCTGAAAAACGAATGGGAAAAATTAACTATCAATATGAAACAGGCGCTAAGGCAGCAGAGCATGTGGTGAAGACTTTATTTCGTCGAATTGGCGACGGAAGTATTGAGGCTGCAATTAAGAAATGGCCAAGAGGCTTGGTTATTAATATTAATGTGCCGAACATCCCATACGATCGCATTAAAGGGTATCGCTTAGCTTTGCAGGGGCAACAAATTTATGATGGTCAAGCTTTAAAGCGTAAGGACAGTCGTGGACAGGAATATTACTGGATTGGTGGAACTCATCGAGGCTTTTCCCCTAAAGTAGGCACTGATTGTCAGTGGGTACACGAGGGTTATGTTGCAGTTACCCCACTGGAGGTAGATTGTACGGACCACAGCTTCTGGGGGGCGCATGAGGAGCTTTTTAGCTAGTAAATACAAGCCCTTTTAGTCGAGTAAATTAATTGAATATTGGTGCTCCGTATCATAGAATGGTGCTATGTCTTGCTTTTTGTTGCCATGCTTCTTGGTCATCCTGCTTGTTTGCCAACAAATTGCGTTTGCCGAAATGCATTCCTACAAGGATGAAGACGGCAATTTGCATGTTGTAGGTTCTGCCAGTGAGATCCCAAAACGATATCGCAAGAAGACGAAGACCAGCTCGGCCGAAGCAGCGGCTTCAAAGGTGGCCTCAAAGGCCTCTTCATCTAAAGCTAGTTTTCTGGAGAAAATAAGTGCCAAGGGAGAAGAGATACTTGGCTCTTTAGGTGTGGATACCGAACTGCAGAAAATAATAAAGAAAATTAAGAGTCTACTAGCCAAGTCCTCCGACCACAGGGCTTTGCAGAGCTATATTAAGAATGTGGCGGATCCTTACATTGAGAAGCAGTTGAAGCTAAACAAGGGGTCAAAGAAAAAGAAGCGCCTAAAACGGAAATTGCTCAAAGACCTCAAAACGATTACTAAACGCCTGGGAGAAAGGCAAGAGGAGCTGGACCGCATTATGCATTCGGACGATTCTACAAACAAATAGAGGCCCAACACAAACAAGGCGCCAACTAGAGCGCATGCGCCCATTGCTGAAAATAGATCAGCGAAAAACAGAGTAAAAAGAAGAAGAGCCCCATTCGCAAGATTCCCTTCTGAAAATGCATTCTACCTCCCAACAACGGCTATGTTAAGAGATATCAAAAATTTGGTATCTTTGGAAGTGTAAAAGTTTTGACTTAATCGTACACTTCTTAAAGTAAAGCTTTAAGTTTT
>JAALKR010000040.1 GCA_011087955.1 Oligoflexia bacterium | reverse complement strand
AGTCTACTTAAAATTCTTTGGTCTGGGAAGATGGTGTAGTTAGCGCGCTTACGTTATAGGGCATTTCTTACGATACTCTACCTTGCAGTTTTGCCAAGAGAAGCTCTTTGGTGATTTTTTTAAAGCTCTTCATCAATTTAAGTTCTTAGCAAGCTCTACCACATGACCATCGCAGTCTCTAACAATTGCAACTTCAAAGTTCCAAGGTTTGACTTTGGGCTCACTGACTGATTCTGCTCCATTTTCAATGGCCATTTTGTAGGATGCTTTAACATCTTCAGGTGCAAAAGTGATTTGGGAGCCAAGAGGAGCCTCTTTCAAAGATGCCTTATTGTATGGTGCTTTTAAAATAGCTTCGGCCAGACCATGATTACAAAATGCTAAGGTTGTTTCTCCCGTATCCATCTCTGCGTAATCCTTACTTTCATGGGTGAACTTGTGCTTCAGGCCAAAAGCATCTTGATAGAATTTAATTGTTTTTTCAATGTTCTGAACATATAAAATCGAGTAAGAGAGTTTCATCGGGCCTCCAGCAAGCAAACCCCGATAAGTTATCAAATGCTTGGAAATCTTTCATACTTTTTCAAATGCGATCATAATGATAATGCCCCAATTAAGAACTCCCCTTTAACTCTGCGAGAATCAGTTTCGTAAGGGATTTGAGCGTTTCCAGTACGCCCTTACCCTCTATCGCCACTGCTTCGAATTCCGGAGTACCGAACTGATTCAAAACTTTGGACATTTCTTCTACGGAACAGACATTTGGAATATCACGTTTGTTGTACTGAAATACGATTGGAATTTTACTGATTTCATGTCCCTGCTCCTCCAGGGTTGAGACTAGGCTTGCGAAGGACTCAGCATTTGCCTCCATCCTGTCTACCTGTGAGTCGCACACAAATACGATGCCATCCACGCCGCGAAGGATTAGCTTGCGGGAGGCATCATAGTAAGACTGTCCAGGAACAGTATATAAATGAAACCGAATCTTGAACCCTCGCAAGGTGCCTAAAGCTAAAGGGAGAAAATCAAAAAATAAAGTGCGTTCGTTTTCAGTCTGCAAAGTAATAAGCTTCGACTTTGAGCCGGGTGCGGTCTGGTTATAGACGTACTGAAGGTTAGCGGTCTTTCCCCCCATGGCAGGGCCAAAGTAAACCACCTTACAGTTAATCTCTTTGCTGTTGTAATTAATAAAGCTCATCTATCTATCGAATAACTGGTCAATTTCTTCATCCGTTATATCGGAAAAGAGTTTGGGCGCGTCTCGCCTGGATGACGTCGCTTTGACGCCAAAATCCGCATTTATCTCAGTTTCTCCTGTTTTTTCGGGACTAATATTTTCTGACTGTGAATCTGGCAGTGGATCTCTCCGTAAGTCCTCCGCCCCCCATTCATTCATCGCTTTACGCTCAATCCACTTGCTTGGATCAGATACTAGATCTCGCAAATCGAGGGCTAAACGGCGTATATTCATGCGAAATAGGCCCGGATTTAGAACTTCATGGAAAACAGAAAAAATCCAATAGCTCCGGTTGATTTGGGCAGTATAGAGACCGGACTCTCCATCATCATGGGAAAGGGCGAAAGACCGGTCACTCTTAAGCCCTTGGATTTCTGAAACCGACTGGGCAGCCGAAAGCATGCCAGCAACAAGGGCAGAGATGGTAGCTAAATCCGAATCTTTACACTGTGAGTGAGCCAGAATCTGCCCACTGTTATGAAGGACCACGAGAGCATCGGCTCCAATCGACTGGATCTGAGATGCTAGCAGGGCATCTATCTTAGTTTGAGCGTTTTCAATCTCATCCACAGCTCTGAACGCTCACTCGATTCGAAATAGCCTTCGTAATTGTCATTTTGTCTGCGTATTCCAAAGCCCCGCCCATAGGGAGGCCATAAGCAATTTTAGAAATTTCAACAGGCAGGCCTTGGAGGGTTTTAGAAATGTAAAGTGCAGTCGCTTCAGACTCAACACTCGGATTTAGTGCGAGCATGATCTCTACCGCACCCGTCTCCCCAAGAGCCTCAACGCGCTTCCTTAAATCATTCAGGTGAAGCTCTTCAGGTCCGGTCCCATCAATAGGCGAAATCAATCCATGCAATACATGAAATTTCCCTGCAAAGGATTGTGTAGAAAGAACTGCATCGACATCCGATGGGCGCTCTACAATGGCGATTAAATGATCTGTGCGCGATGGATTCTTACAAAGGTCGCAAAGCGCTTCTTCGGTATAATTGTAGCAACTATCACAATTTCGTAATTTAGCTTTAGCTTCCATCATGGCCGTCGAAAGGCGATTTACATAACCGCCTTCCGAATTCAAAATAAAATAGGCTAGTCGGGTAGCGGTCTTACTCCCAATTCCGGGAAGCTTACCCAGTTCATGTACTAGTTGCGCTAGTGATTTCATTTAGAGCATTCCAGGAGGGAATGGGAGGTTACCAAATGCTCCGCCCATAGCTTCTTCCGATTTATTTTTAGATGATTTAATAGCTTCGTTCACTGCAGCTTGCACTAGGTCTTGCAGCATTTCAGCGTCGCCACCTTCCACAGCCTCTGGATCAATAGTGAGCTCTATCAGCTCTTGCTTGCCATTCACTACAGCCGTCACAGCACCGCCACCGGCCTGAGCTTTAAACACTTCTTTGGCTAGCTCTTCTTGGATGCCTTCCATTTTGGTTTGCATTTGTTTAGCTTGCATCATGAGTTGCTGCATATTGCCCATTCCACCTCCGCCAAATCCGCCACCTTTTCTACCTTTACCCATAAGTCTTTCTCCTACAGTCTTTAGTCTTTGGTCTGTTCCTTTGGATCAAGCACTTTAAAACTTGATAGCTCAGCCCCAAAAAGCTCTTTTGTATCCTTTACTAAATCTTTTGCCAGAAACTCAGCCTTTAGTTTCTCCGTGCGATCATGCACTGCTTCCGTTTTCTTTTCGGAAATCGAAACCAAATTTTTTGCCAAATTCTTTGGATGATCGGCGCTATAAATTTTTTCCACCTCTACCGCCATATTGCGCCCCACAAAAGATGCAATGATTTTGTGAATCGCTGTGCTCGTATTACTGTTCTTTGCTTGTTCCAAATAAAAATTATGACTTTCCCGAAATCCTAAGCGAATAGATTTTAATTTTCCTGATTGCCACTCTTTTACTGGATCCAGAGGAATGGCGTGCTCCAAAAGCGAACCAATGCTGGGTTTTGCTTGAGTAGCAAAGGAGACGAAGCTCTTCCAGTCACTTCTCTTCCCATCACTTAGCCCTGCCTGCATCGATGCCGGGCCTGGTCCTGGAGGTGTTAGTATCGGCCTCGCTCCACGGAGCATCTCCACCAAATCAGCCACTGGCTGCAGTTGAGCCGCAGAGCACAATCGAGCCAAGGTAATTTCCGTCGATGCTAGGGGCAGTGGACTTCGAGAAACATCCGTCACTGCTTGCACGAGTAATTGAAAAGAAACTTGCAAGCCCTCATAACTCGTATTTTGCAAAAGCTCTTTTAATTCTTGCAAATCACTTGCGGAAAAAGAAAGGCTCTTCTCATCCTCTCCAAGTTTTAGCATGATTGCATCCCGATACAGTTCAGCTAGCTCCTGTAAGACCGACTTCATCTCAAAACCATTATTGTAGGCACTATGCACTTCATGAATAGCGGTTAATGGCTCTTGAGAAATCAAGGCTCGCATAATTTTAATCAATAAAGAGCGGTTGACTAAGCCAAGTGCGGTATTAGAAGTGTCATAAGTAATTTCTGCACCGGATAATGCAATAACTTGGTCTGTTAGTGAGAGAGCGTCTCGCACAGATCCGTCCGCTTTGTGCGCAATCAGCTGAACTGCATTTGAGTCCACAGAAATTTTTTCTTTCTCTAAAATGGTTAGTAGATAGTCGTAGATTAGAGATTGTGGCAGACGCTTTAAATCAAAGCGCTGGCAACGAGAAAGAATCGTCGCTGGTACTTTATGAATATCGGTAGTAGCGAAAATAAAAGAAGCGTGTTTTGGCGGCTCTTCCAAGGTTTTTAGAAGGGCGTTGAACGCGGCTTGCGTCAGCATGTGCACTTCATCAATAATGATGACCCTTTTTTTGCCTGCGGCGGGCATGAATTTCACGTTTTCACGAAGCTCACGAACGGAATCTACGCCGTTATTAGAGGCGCCATCAATTTCTAAAACATCCAGTGAATTTGTAGCGTCCACTTCCTGGCAGGCTTGGCATTCATTGCATGGGGTTCCGTAAGAGGCTTCGCCCTCACGGTGGCCTTCCGTTTCACACCGCAGGGCCTTGGCAATAATTCTTCCAACGCTTGTCTTACCAACTCCGCGCGTGCCCGTGAATATATAGGCTTGCCCAACTTTATTCTGCTTGAAAGCATTCAGAAGAGTTTGCGTGACATGATCTTGGCCAATTAATTCTGCTAAATTTTTTGGCCGATACTTTCGCGCCAGCACCAAATACGACATGCACCTAAAACCCAATTCAAAAAGAGGCGACCCGGCGGATCCATGTCACAATCCCCGATGGGTTACCGTTGCTACCTTCCGGTCCTGGCGGAGTTAGCCCTAGTGATTTGCATGGGGCCAGATCGCCCGAAGGATAGTTTTATCTCATGTCCGTCGTTGAGCAACAAGGAATTTTACAGACCACAACGTGGCTTGCAAACTAAGCAATCCGCCGAATTTGCTGTATTTTGCATAATACGCGTGCCCTTACAGGAAAATACCGTACTAAATCATGCATTTTGGCTTCGGAAATTATACTTTCGCGCGCCTCTAGCGCAGGGCTAAAGCGACTATCGAAGAGCAAAGTGCGGCACTAGTTTCGGTGCGGTTGCTAAAGAGTTTTCTCTATCAATGCATGGCATGACTTCAGATTGAAGCCAGCGGCGATGTGCGTCTGGAAAATATTTCCGGACAAAATAAATATCACTGCGACCATAGGTGGAAAAGGCCATTACAAACAAAAGAAGCGGCAAAAGCAGTTTCAGTGGTTTCGTCGCAATAATATTGCGATGCAATAAATCGGCGAAAATATTTGCTCCAGTTATAAATCCCCAAAAGAGCCCTGGAATAAATTCAATCGAATAATGGTAGCCCAACGAGATCCTAGCATCACCTCCTGTAAGGAAGAGAGCCATAAATACGGGCAATGTAGCGAGAAAGGCTCGCCAACCAAAGAAGGGCATTAAGCTGAGTGGGATAAGTAGTTGCATACAAGCCTTGATGGGCGTAGGTGTTGCCAAAGAATTTAGGTACGAGACTCGTATCTATATAAAAAACCAGTAATGCAACTGGGATAAGAATAAAAGATATCTTCCGCGTAAAGGGGCGCGCATCAATGGGTGCAGCTCCCAAAAGCCAAGCTAAGCAGATACCAATGGCTACTGGTGGGTAAGCGCGCTAACTACACCATCTTCCCAGACCAAAGAATTTTAAGTAGACTCCGCGCCAAATTAACGCATGGAGTGTAAATATGGAAAACAAAGAAGTTAGCCCGGCAGAATATCGACAGCATGTAGTTCGCGCAAGGTCGCATTCAGGATCGGA
>JAALKR010000028.1 GCA_011087955.1 Oligoflexia bacterium | reverse complement strand
TCGACCAGTGAGCTATTACGCTTTCTTTAAAGGATGGCTGCTTCTAAGCCAACCTTCTGGTTGTCTGAGAATCTCCACAACCTTTTCCACTTAGCAATTATTTGGGGACCTTAGCTGTCGGTCTGGGCTCTTTCCCTTTCCACTACGGACATTAGCATTCGCAGTGTGTGTCCTGGATAGTACTCATAGGCATTCGGAGTTTGTTAAGGTTTGGTAACCCGGTAAGGCCCCTAGCCCATACAGTGCTCTACCTCCTATGGTATTCATCCAAGCCGCTACCTAAATAGCTTTCGAGGAGAACCAGATATCAGGTGGTTTGATTGGCCTTTCACCCCTATACACAGCTCATCGGAGAATTTTGCAACATTCACCCGTTCGGTCCTCCACGACCTGTTACGGTCGCTTCAACCTGGCCATATATAGCTCACTCACCTTTCGGGTCTAATGCATGCAACTAAACGCCCTATTCAGACTCGGTTTCCCTACGGCTCCTCCATAAACGGATTAACCTTGCTACACACATTAACTCGCTGACTCATTATGCAAAAGGTACGCCGTCAGACGCGACCGAAGCCATCGTCCTCCGACTGTTTGTAAGCATTCAAATTCAGATTCTATTTCACTCCCCTTGCTGGGGTTCTTTTCACCTTTCCCTCACGGTACTATGCGCTATCGGTCACTAGCGTGTATTTAGCCTTGGATGATGGTCCACCCAGCTTCCCACGGGATATCACGTGTCCCGAAGTACTCAGGGAATCCGCTAAGGTTTCAGTCTTTTCGTCTACGGGGCTATAACCCTCTATGGCCAACCTTCCCAGGTTGTTCGACTAAAACGTTCACCCCGTACACGGCCCTACAACCCCGAACAACAAGTTATTCGGTTTGGGCTACTCCCCGTTCGCTCGCCGCTACTAAGGGAATCTCGGTTGATTTCTATTCCTAGTGGTACTTAGATGTGTCAGTTCCCACCGTTAGCCTCCTTAAGCTACTTTACTTGCCTAAGAATTAATAAGCTCCCACTTACTAGGGTTGCCCCATTCGGAAATCTCCGGATCAAAGAGTAATTGGCCTCTCCCCGAAGCGTATCGTCGCCTTTACCGTCCTTCATCGCCAGCTAGTGCCAAGGCATCCTTTGAATGCTCTTACTATGCTTGTAAATTGTGAATTCTGTATAAAAAATTGGAGATGAGATTTGCAGAAACCTTCTTTCTAAGAATTTTTCTACTTCTCTCGTCTACTGTTGATGTCCTCCTGAAAGAGAGACATCAACTTTAAACCTACCTTGTCAAAGAACATATGAAGTATTGCTACTTCAAAATCTGCAAACACAGCCTTTGCTTTCAACTTGAAGACTTGGTGGGCCAGCCAAGACTCGAACTTGGGACCTCACCCTTATCAGGGGTGTGCTCTAACCAACTGAGCTACTAGCCCTCTAGGATCTTCAAGGAATTACGCTGTTCCTTCACAGCTAAGTAGTAAAATCTGATGTGCAACTACGTCGTGAACTTTTGCATGACAAGTCCGGTTAGTTGATTCAGTTAAAAACTGGATCAGCGCTAACCATCCTTAGAAAGGAGGTGATCCAGCCGCAGGTTCCCCTACGGCTACCTTGTTACGACTTCACCCCAGTCATGAACCACAAAGTGGTAAGCGCCCTCCCGAAGGTTAAGCTACCTACTTCTTTTGCAGCCCACTCCCATGGTGTGACGGGCGGTGTGTACAAGGCCCGGGAACGTATTCACCGCGACATTCTGATTCGCGATTACTAGCGATTCCGACTTCATGGAGTCGAGTTGCAGACTCCAATCCGGACTACGACAGGCTTTGAAAGATTCGCTCCGCGTCACCGCTTCGCTGCCCTCTGTACCTGCCATTGTAGCACGTGTGTAGCCCTACTCGTAAGGGCCATGATGACTTGACGTCGTCCCCGCCTTCCTCCGGTTTGTCACCGGCAGTCTCCTTAGAGTCCCCACCATAACGTGCTGGTAACTAAGAATAAGGGTTGCGCTCGTTACGGGACTTAACCCAACATCTCACGACACGAGCTGACGACAGCCATGCAGCACCTGTCTATCGGCTCCCGAAGGCACCGAGTTATCTCTAACAAGTTCCGATGATGTCAAGGGTAGGTAAGGTTCTTCGCGTTGCATCGAATTAAACCACATGCTCCACCGCTTGTGCGGGCCCCCGTCAATTCCTTTGAGTTTTAGTCTTGCGACCGTACTCCCCAGGCGGCATACTCCTTGCGTTAGCTTCGGCACAGCCGGTGTCAATTCCAGCTACGCCTGGTATGCATCGTTTACGGCGTGGACTACCAGGGTATCTAATCCTGTTTGCTCCCCACGCTTTCGTGCCTCAGCGTCAGTCTCTGACCAGCCGGCCGCCTTCGCCACAGGTGTTCCTCCATATATCTACGCATTTCACCGCTACACATGGAATTCCACCGACCCCTTCAGTACTCTAGTGCTACGGTCTCGAGGGCAGTTCCCGAGTTAAGCTCGGGGATTTCACCTTCGACTCATAGCACAGCCTACGCACGCTTTACGCCCAGTAAATCCGAACAACGCTTGCACCCTTCGTATTACCGCGGCTGCTGGCACGAAGTTAGCCGGTGCTTCCTCTCCTGGTACCGTCAAGCATATGGAACTTTCCCCCATATGGTTTTCTTCCCAGGTGTCAGAGCTTTACGACCCGAAGGCCTTCCTCACTCACACGGCGTGGCTGCGTCAGGCTTTCGCCCATTGCGCAATATTCCCTACTGCTGCCTCCCGTAGGAGTCTGGACCGTGTTTCAGTTCCAGTGTGGCTGATCATCCTCTCAGACCAGCTATTCATCGTAGTCTTGGTAGGCTTTTACCCCACCAACAAACTAATGAAACGCAGGCTCATCTTATAGTGTTAGAAACCCAACTTTACTTAGGAGAACTTTATGATCTCCAAAGGCTATCCGGTATTAGCACCCCTTTCGGGGAGTTATCCCAGTCTACAAGGTAGATTACCCACGCGTTACTCACCCGTGCGCCACTTTACTCGTCCGAAGACTTTCTCGTACGACTTGCATGTATGAGGCCCGCCGTCAGCGTTCGTTCTGAGCCAGGATCAAACTCTCAAGTTAAATCCTTAAAATACTCGTGTGTTCGAAAATTTACTTTAAAATAGAAATTAATTGTTCCTTTTAAAGTGGGAATTCCTCGTTATCCAAGCACCCTCGAATAACGGAACCCAACTTCAAAATTCACAACGTAATGACTCGCACATCGTCATTTACTACTTAGTTGTCAAAGAACAGCCTCTTGAATCGCGGTAGCCGCAAAACAACGATTTTTTCGTGATTCCTAAGGGCGAAGGTCTTTGTAAAAAATAAGGACGAAATGGTCAAGAGGAAAATGCAGGAAGAAGCTTTTTTTGCTCTCGAGAGAATCTCCGGTCAAAGCGCAAGAAGTTGCCTAGTGCCTCCATTAGCGCTTTGAGATCTTGCGATCTGATGCAACGGTACGGGTTACGGTATCAACAGCAATAGCATATTCCCCAGGATCTAGGCCTGGCGCAGGCTGCACGATATAGGTGAAATGATATCGTTTCGTCACCACTCCTGAAGGAGAAAGAAAAAAACGAAACTCAGCACGTTTTGCAAAAACGCTGGGCGCGTAGTTGGCGGGCAGTGGCTGCCCTGCTCTTCTATAACGCCTAGAAATGGCAGAGCTCGCAATGGTTCCCGCTTCCAAGGCCGTGATCTCCGGACTACGACTGGAAGGTATATCACCAACCTCTGCGACGGAGGCTTGAACTTCATACAAGGTCCCATCCGGGAGGTAAAAGAAAGCCATACGAGAATTTTCTACAGGAATACCGTCGATAGTTTGCTCATAAACGATTTTTTTTAACTCATCCTCTTGTTCGCCTTCCTGCGTATGTCGAACTGTCAATTGACTTCGTTCGACCCGAAACAGATAGTCGCTATATTCATCTAAAAATTGCTGGGAGGAATCCCAAGGATTTTTCAAAAATTTTGCTTCCACATAATCCATTTTCGTAATTCGTCGAACACCTTTATTCCCCAAACCTAATTCCAGCACCCACTTCCTTAAACGATTGGCCTTGGAGACAGGTACTCTACCAATTCCGGGAAGATCGACTAAAATGTCCGCGTTGGTTTTAGTTAGATGGTTGCTATCCAGAACATTCTTTGTGCTTCCTCGGCTGCTTACTTTTTGCTCCTCCGATGCCGGGTCTCGATCATCGGACTCTTTGAACGCTAAAGAAGCTAAATCTCCGTAATAAATGAAGGCATACGTAAGCCCTCCACCCAGTGATATAATTGCAAAAATTGATGTAAAACTACGAAACCTCAATTATTTACCACTAATCCATTGGCGTTTGGTTATCTGGCCACAATGAAGGATTCTTACAAGCATCGGATGTTGGAATAGTGCCAACATCAAGAGGAAAATCATATTCTTGAGATTCTCCGCCCATGGGAGTGAAAATAACTCGAAAGCCCTTTCTTCCCGCTGTGTACGCATGAACTAAAAAAGAAGCCGCTCTGATCTTAACATTGTCATTCAATGACTGGTTTGCCGCTTTTTTAACTACAGGCTCATTCAGCACGTCCACAAAGTCTTCCTCAGACCCCGGCAAGCGAAAGTACTCACTCATATCTCCACCACTCGGAATTCTTACACCTTCGCTCTGTGTGACCTCCAGCTGACCTGTAGCCATTCCCAGGGGGGCGGTACCGGAATTTTTAAAATTCACCAACACCAGAGCTGTTTCATTAACATCTAAAGATCCATTACAATTGCCACCTGACTGCTCTGAGATCGCATGATCGTCAATAACATAAACACCCTTATGGTCGACATTATCGGAAATAGATACATCATCCGCAGAGTCGATGCGCTTGATTCCCTTATCAGTTAACACATTTATCACAAATTTTGCCTCTTCAGGATCCAGTCCTTGCAAAGCTGTGGCTGTTTCTAATGCATTTGAAGCGTTTATAAAGCGAGTAGAAGAGGGGAGACTTTGCAGCATTCCATTCACGAGCAAATCGGTCTTGGCCTTGCCTAAACCTTGCCGAATTGCCCAAAGCACTTCTGCGAATGGACGTGAATCACTATGTACCTGATAAACCATTGCGTCTGGATATTGATGATTGTCCGACGCGTCTCGAGTTACAACGGACTCGCTCCCAATCTGTGTTAGCCGCTCATCAATTGCACCAAGGAACCATTCGGATAAATGTGAATTACCCGAAATCGTATGAGCCCAATAGTCTGCGACACCTTCATCAATGGCGCCTGCTTCGCCACTACTAGAGAGAATATTTCTACTGGCTAAGTAGTTGTTTACCGCATGACCAAATTCGTGGACGATTACATCGCCGTCATGGCTAGCCCAAAGGGTTTTTTCGCTATTACGAGTAAAACCTAAACAAATCAAATTTCCCTCAGGAAAGAAAAACGCGTCATTAAACCCCATACAATTGGCACGCACGAAAACAGAGTCCATGCCTACAAGCCCACCACCGCTGGATTGAACTAAATTTGCCAGCTTGTTTGAATAGTAAAAAGCATTCACTTCTCGAAAGCGCAGGTCTTCCGCATCATAGACAAGGCCATCGGATACATTTGCAATACTATTAGAAAACTCATCGTGCGTGACCGACACAAACTGATTTCGTAGCCGACAACTACCGTCCAAACCACTTATTATTACGTTGTATCCGAAGCCGGAAAGATTTGCGTTGAAGGCAAGGTTGTCCGCCCCTCCTGCTTCTTGGCGAGGGTTTTCATAGATAACTCTACCGACAGTCGCCGTAGCGCAAGTCTGGCTCCCGGTGTCCGAGGCCAGGCCCCCCTCCTCTTTATCACTGCTACTCACTCTGACACCACAGGCACTGAATATTACGCATAAAGTCAAAATTAAAGGCCACCACACGTGAGATTTCCATCGTGAAGTACTAAACCAACTTTTTAGCCTCATGACTATTTCCTATTTCTTTTCACCTAAATTATGCTCCGCATTTCATGCCTACCTAACTAAATTTTATCAAGAAACAGCAAAAATATCATAGTATTTTTATCGTGTTGTACATTGAAAAACCTGGAACCGTTTGAAATAATATGGATTTTTTCTTGAGCCTCTCAATTGGATGATATAGAATAAAAATTAATATTGTTTAAAAAAATTTATTTTTAAGCTTAAAGGCAGAGAAACTCGAAGGCAAAAAATGACACGGACACTAAAAGGCTTTATCACTCTAGTGGTAACACCCCTCATCCTGATGACAGCTTGCGGCCAGCAGGGGGCAATATTTAGTATCCTTCCCACTGGCCAAACCTTCCAGGGCACAATCACCTCGAGCAAGATCGACGTGCTTTGGGTTGTAGATAACTCAGGCTCCATGCTGACCAAGCAACAGAACTTGGCAAACTCATTTAGTTCCTTCATAAATACTTTCACTACAAAAAATTACGACTTCCGCATGGCAATTGTGACCACCGATATCCGTCCCACATCAACTGGGCAGGATGGAAAATTTCAAGGTGTTCCAAACATAATTGACAACAACACAGCAAATTTTGAAAGTCGCTTCCAAAATAACGTTGTAGTGGGCTCCACTGGTGACTCTAATGCCAAAGCTTTAGATGCCATCAACCTTAGTTTGAGTGCTGAAAAACTAGCGACGGACAACACAAGCTTTATTCGTTCTGATGCAAAACTGATTGTCATCATATTGAGTGATGCGGATGATAGCGATTCCGTGAAAACAGTCGCTGACACCATTGCATTCTTAGACACGCTAAAACCAGATTCTACAGATGGCGCCACAGGGCGCACCATTAAAAACTATACGGTATCTGCAGTGATCGACAACAAAAACAATCCGGGACCAGCTTCCTGTGTCGGCTCGGAAGACGGTATAAAATTCCGCGAAATTGCCAATGAAACTGGTGGAACCATTATGGATATCTGTGCAACTAACTTCTCTGATGGGCTTGCTGAACTATCAGAAGATATTGCACAGTTTGTTTCTCAAGTCTTATTAAAGTTTGAACCACAATTGAACACACTCTCTGTTGCCGTAGACGGAACGGAAATACCGATGGATGAGACCAACGGTTTCTCTTATACCCCTGCCGGTAACAAAATTGTGTTCAATGGCACAGCAATTCCAAGTCAAAACTCAACGATATCTGTGCTTTACATACCCACAGATATCATTCGTTAGAAGGAGGAGAATAAAAATGATAAGCCACTTAATACCTATTTTCATAGTTGGTGCGTTTGCGGCGGGCATTGCGGTCGAAAGAGCTATCGCCCTCTACTTTCTCTACCCAATTAATACGAAAAAACTCCTAGCGGAGCTTAAGCAGCGCGTTCTTTCGAACAATATCGCTGGTGCAATTCAACTATGTTCGGATCAGGGTAACGCTCTAGCTAGCAAGGTTGCAAAATCCGGGCTTTTACGTGCCTCACGAGACAATGGGCAAATTGCTGCTGCAGTTGAAATCGAACTACATAGTAGTGTCAGTGCTCTACGAAAGCGAATTGCTTACCTCGCGATGATTGCAAATGTGGCAACTCTACTTGGGCTACTGGGTACAATCTTTGGTCTAATTAAGGCATTCGCTGCCGTAGCCAATGTGGATGCTGCAACAAAGTCAATTCTGCTCGCGGAAGGTATTTCAATTTCCATGAATGCCACCGCAACTGGCCTTGCCGTAGCAATCCCTACAATGATTATCTTCTCTATTCTTCAGTCAAAGGCTAACCGTGTAACTGAACAAGTTGAAGGCGTAGCAATGACGACTGTAGATATGCTTTCTAGTCGTGCTTACCGCGAAGACTGGGATGCTGAAGTAGAAAGACCTGCTGCTCCAACTGCATCAACTATAATTGGTAGAACTAAAGAAGAGATAGTCGACAACGCTCAAGAAAGGGCTGCATAATAATGGCTGGCGGAAGTAAGAAACGAGAGAACCTTGATACGGAACTAAACTTGGTTCCCATTATCGACTGCTTCGTGATTCTAATATGTTTCTTACTCTTCACAGCAGCATTTACCCAGTTAGTGTTCTTAGAAACAAAGATCACTGCGAATACAGCTGCTGCAATGACCAAGAGCCGAAATGAGCTAGATAAGTTTCGTTTAGTGGTTGAAATACAGGATTCAGGCTACAACGTGAAACTTACTGGCTCAGCGGTAAAAGCAAAGAGCTTTACAATTGCTAGAGAGTCTGATGAGTACAATTACAAACAATTGCATGCTCAGCTAATTGAACTTAAGACAATGTATCCAGATCGTTTTAGTGTTGATATCGAAGTGAAAGCAAAGAACACACAAAACATTAAGTATGGGTACGTAATGAAGACAATCGATGCTGTCCGACACTTAACAGATATGGAATACTCTCTTCTTCGCACAGCAGAGAAGAAGGTGCAAAATCTTGAGCTGACTGATGATGAATTAGAGCGGGAGCTACCAGATCGAATCGTTCGCTTAGCAGAGTCAGTTATTGGAAACTCGACATCAGCCAATGCTGACACCAAATCGCTATTCCCAGATATCGCGTTAATGGGGGTATATTAAGATGGCTAAAAGAAAAAAATTTAGAAAAACAGACCACGAGCAATCGAATTTTGAGCTGCAAATTACTGCATTGATTGATACGCTCGTGATCTTACTGATCTTTATGTTGAAAACAACTGCTCTAGAATCCTTGGAGCTAAACCAGACTAAGGACCTGTATATCCCGATGGTTCACGACGGTATTTCAACTAGCTCGAAAGAAGCCCATCTAAGCATTAGTAAAGATGGTGTCTTCTGGAATGGCGATCAGTTTGTCTTTACCGAAAAATTTCAACCTACTGAAAATAACAGCCGTGTGACCAGCACTCAGTGGACGCAATTCTCTCAGGCTATCGCTCAATCAGCAAAGGAAAAGCAAGAGCAAGAGCAAGAGCAAGCTGCTGCAGAAGAAGAGTTTAAGGGCAGACTATACCTAGAGGCCGACAAGAATACACCTTTTCCTATGTTAGACCGCGCATTGAAAGTTGCTCGACGGCATGGGTTTAAAGATATCCGCTTCGTTGGTGCTAGGTATAACTGATACGAGTGAGTATAACTAATACGAGTTGAACGAACAAAAGGATGAACAAAAAGGAGAAGCACAATGCGGAGCTTAATACTGTTATCGGCCTTGCTTGCAGTTTCTGCTCACGCCAAGGAAGAGGAAGTTAAAACCAAAGCAATTAAAGCCAACACGGATGTGGCGCAGAAACAAAAGCAAGAAGAAGTAAAGCGAGTGCAGAAGCGCATGAAGTCCTACCAGAAGCGTGGGATGGACTATGCGGCAAACTTGTGGTCTCGTAATGACGGCTCAATAAAAGATGACTCTCGCCAACGACAAAGTGATGCTCTTGGTTATAAACTTCGACATACAACAATTGCTCGTACTCAAGCTTTACTTGGTAAAACTCGTAAACCAAAGATGATTGCCACTCTAAAAAAGCGTCTAGCCGAGTTGTATGAAAGGCAAGCCAATACGGAACTCTTTCTTTACGGCAACAAACCAGAAAAGAAAGAAGTTTGGAAAAACACTCTAGGCAGAGCAATTAAAATTCGTACAGACCTATTGGGTAGACATAAGAATTACATTCAATCCGATGTAATCCATTTTACTCTCGCCGAAAATTACATGGCGCTTAAAGATGTACCACGAGCTGACCAAAACTATCGTAAAATCATAAAAACTTATCCCAAGTCCACATTTATGGCAGATGCTCTCCTTGCCTTAGGAAATATTCGCTATGATCAAAAAACTTTCTCATCGGCTCGGAACTATTACCGAAAAATATTAACTGTTCATGATACTCCCCTACTTGCCTACGCACACTATAAAATCGCATGGGCCTATTTCAATGAGCAAAACGAAAAGGCTGCACTCAGCTCTTTGATCGATGCTATAAAAATAGGCCGTCGCATGAGTAAAGCGAAAAAGCGCCGCTTAGACGTAGAAGAAGAAGCTCTTCGTGATCTAGTTCTCTTCTATGCGGAAAGTGGCAGCCCGAAGAAAGCTAAAAAATTTTTCGAACAGATCGTGCCTGTGGAACAGGCAAAAGAACTTCGTTATATGCTTGCTCGACGATTCTTTGCTCATGATAAACATAACAAGGCTATGCTAGTTGCAACGCAGCTACTGAATAACAAACCTGCAGATAATTACGCTGGTCAATTATTAATGATCGCACTATCTATTTCGGAGAAAACAAAGCAGCGTAAGCTTTCTGTGACTTTTGCTTCTGAGCTTTCAAATTGGGTAGTTCGCATACGTAAAAAATTTAAAGGCAAGTCGCTGGATGACGAGATTGATATGGTGATGACCGATGCGGAAGAAAGCATTCGTCGCCTCGCTCATAGACTCCACTTCGATGCGCAAAATCGTAAGAAACAAAATTTATGGGATTTTGCCAAAAAAAGTTATGAGATTTATTTCAAAACATATAGCAAGACAGAAGAGATGTCAGAGGTGCGCTACCGCTACGCTGCTCTCCTATACAAGCTCCGTCTGAACCCAAAGGCCTATGCCAATATCAAAATTTTGCTCGCCATGATTAAACCTGAACATAAACGATATCAGGACGCAATGAAACTGAGAATTCAATCTATAGAACAGGCAAACAAAAAGCAGCGTAAGGTCCTAACGGATAAGAAATTAATCATTGCTTATGATTCTTATGCAAGGGCATTTCCAAAAGATAAGCTAGCTGTTGAAGCTCTATTCAAAGCTGCTAAACTGGTTAAAACAGAAGAAGGTCCGGTTAAGTCAGCCATTCGTTTCCGTCAGTTAGCCAAAACTCATCCGAATCACCGGCTACGTAATGCGGCAGTTAAAGAAGCTCTTGCTTCCCTTCTGGAAGCAAAGAAATGGCAAGATCTAGCAAAAGAATCCAAATCTTTGATTGATATTGTAGCTAAGGCTCATGAAATTAAGACCGGCAAGAAGCTTGTGGATCGTGGCAAAGTGAATTCTATGCAAATCAATCGAAATCCTATCTATAGACAACTATTCAATGCTCGCAATACTGCCATGTTAAAGATTGCGGAAGATTATGAAGCGAAGAAAAAATATGAAGAAGCAGAGAAATCCTACCTAGAGTTTATCAATTCACGTAAGAACTCTACACTACGTCCAATGGCGCTCGTGAAGTTGGCTTCTATGACAGAAAAGAAGATTCAGAATTTCTCTAAGGCTGTCGCTTACTGGGAACAAATCAACAAAGAGTATGGCAATACAAAAACAGGCAAAATAGCTGAATTAGAGCAAGCGCGAATTCATGAAAAAATCATGCGCCCGAAAAAGGCTGTCGTGAACTACCTCAACTTCGCTCAGTATGGAAAATCAAAAATTCATGTGAACTCTTTGACGAACGCAGCTATCATTCTTGAGTCATTGGGAGAGTGGAACCTCGCTGCAAACAAGTTTCTAAAGCTATCTAACAATTTTTCGAAGAGCAAAAATCAGAAGCTTAAGGCGCAAACCTATCAGATGTACCAGTTCTCTTGTAAAAATCGACTACTCGCAGTCGCGAAAAATCCAGAGCCCGCGGTTTTAGAAAAGCTCCTTAACTGTTCTAAGGTTATGGCTAGGCGAACTCATGGCGATGAGTCAATTTTATGGGAAGTCCGTGGCGCTTGGACTGCAGAGAAACTTGGCAAAAAAGCAAAAGCCAATAAATTCTGGGCGAGTATCGCATCCAAACGCAGCATGCTCGTTAAGAAACCAGAGCTATCTTTATTCCTTGCTATGGCAAAGACGAAACAGTTAGAACCGATCCTAGCGAAATATAAGGCAATCTCTTTCGCTAAATCGAATGAGAATCCAAATGCAAATATTGCGCGCAAGACAAAAGCATTAGAAAAAGTGGAAGCTGTTGCGTCCGATATTATGAAATACGGGTCTGAGCTCGAAATAAAAATTGCCAAGCAAGCTATGCAAGTGGCCTATATTAATTTTGGTAAGACATTAGAAGCTTCAGCGATGCCGAGTGGCTTAGCAAATGTAGATAAAAAAATTCTACGTCAGTCCTTCTTGCAGGCGGCCCAAGAAATGCGTAAGAAGGCTAAGGAATACGAGATTGACCCAAAGAAAGAGAAGGGGAAACGAAAGCTAGCGTCTAAGAAAGAAATGAAAAAACGCAGCTACCCTTCACTCGGAGATAAAGAGTTCAACAAATTCGTAGTTCGAGCTGCAAATAACCCAAATGACGTAGAAGCCTACGCTCGCCTCGCCTATCACATGTTCGATAAAGAAGAGTTCGCTACTGCACGATATATTGCGATGAAGTGGGAATCTCTGCTCGAAAAAGGCCTTGGAAAAGGTGAGATCGACGACAAATATTCTAAGGAAACCTACAACGAGTTTAAAGAACAAGTTGGCTTAAAGGTACCAGAAGCAGATCCAATTCTACTCGATATATTCAAAAGAGCGCTCTTGGAAGCCTCTAACTAGTAGAAGCCCACGCTCACCTCTCTCCGGCAGTGCCGGTGTACGGGGTGTTAGATACCAGATCGTCCACGCTGTATGTTGTTACTGCTGTCGGCTGAGCGATACTGGTAACTCGAGCGAGTCATTCGACTGGCTCCAGAACTATAACTCACACCTCGCTCAAAATGAGGCGCCACTCGTGGGACTCCAGAGCTATCTCTACCAGCAGAAGATACCTGCATGATTCGAGCTCCTGGTTGACTCATCAACGAGTATTTCCTACCCCAGGCAAGTGGAGCTCCTTCCATGCCGAAACCTGCAGCCTTAGCAAGTGTTATCGCACCTTCATGGTTATAAGAAATCCCATTAATAAGCTGCATCTGGCGCATAGACCTCAAACCAGCCTTCCAGAGATCTAGCTCCAGACGATCGCCATATTGCTCTGGCGTTACTCCATTAGTAAGCTCAGTGCCATCTAGACCAAACGTGCTAGCAAAAGCTAAATCACCATTTGCATGATGGATGGGAGTTTTCTGAGCTGCAACATCCAGATGCTGAATAAACTTTTCTAATACTAATGGATGCATTGAAAGGTCCGGACGCATGTTGCGTAGTTCTTCTGGGTACACATTTTCATAAACGGCAGAACCATTTTTGATATCTGCTGGAGTTGAATAGATCGTAGCGACATTACGTTCTTTATTACCGAAGGGCCAGTCCAGCTCCACAATTGATGATAGAGATATAAGCGCCATCAAGTACAACATTGTCGTCCAAGATAGTTTGCGAAAATAGCGGTTCCAAATTTTTCGTTTCAAATCCATAACAAAAGAGTGGACGCAAGCAGTGTGCCAAAAATAAGCTTTCCTTCGTCCAGTAACTCCTTGAGTTTATTCGGTTAAAGGCAGGGAAACTGGCGAGCTTGGACATGTATGCCAAGAGCCCCAGACAGGTGTATACTATTTAGGCGATGGAGCCTTATCGAAAAAAAATCCAAAAATTTTGGCGAAGCAGTGAATTCGTCGCAATCGGCCTAGTATGGACGATGATAATCAGCAATAGTGTTCTTGCTTCAACAGTAAATAAGGGTGAACCGGACCTGCTTTCGATAATCGTTGAAAGAAAGCATCCTGTCCACCTTGTTCAAAGCATCCACTTTTTTATTCGTAATGAACCTGAACGAAAGAAAGCCACTTTAAGGATCACTTCCAACTACTTGTTTCTGCAAGAAGAGAAAGTCCGCCTTGGGCATTATGAAACAACGGACTTGCAACACGTGAATAGCTGGATTCGACAATTAGGACAAGTTCAAAAATTCATACGTAATGAACCAAAGGAAGCAGGCCCAACATTGCCGGGCCTGCTCCAAAGAACTCGCGTTCTCTTTGGCGGATTTGAATTGGATCCAGAAGACTCATCTCATAACGACACACTTAGCTTTCTAGAGAACATTTGGAACTACAGCAACTGGCTCCCAATTGATGCTATTGAGGTACATAAGAAAAAAGGTTCACAGAAGATTGTCTTAGTCCAGCGTGGACGTGTAGCGCGTCGGAAAAAAACTACTGTCGATGCCTTGAAATGCACGGATGTGCGAGAAGGTCGCATCCTTTGCAAAATTCCTCGCTTTGGTTCTGCCTATCTTTGGAAATAATCTCAGGAAATAATCTCAATAAATTATGCTTTTTTGCGAGGTGATCTTCGAGCTGTCTTGCCTGTCGTAGCCCTCTTGTGAGCAGTTTTAGCACGACCGGTTGTCTTCTTGCGCGTAGTCTTTGCTTTGCTAGTGGTCTTCGCTTTGCGAGTCGTCTTTGCCTTTTGAGTCGAAGTCTTAGCAACTGTACCCTCTAGCTCATCAAGGATCTTCTTCGCCATGCGCTCAAGCTCTTTGCGCTGTCCATCTACATAACGCTTGATCACCTGAACTTCCTTTGGGAGGTTTTTACGAACCCTATCCAGCTCTTTTCCACGCTCTTCTACATAACTCATTAGTCGCCTAAGGTCAGAGTTTGTGTTCACGCGCTTCTTCAAAGTTTTTTGTTGGCTCTTTGCATATTTCTTCAAATCTTGAACAATCACTGTCTTGTTCAATTTTTTTTCCAAACTTTGCTGGAGTTTCTTTACGCGCCTTACTACATTGTTCATATCGGTGGCCATCTTTATCCTTCCCAAGACAGTCGTGCTCAAAGGAGCAAAAATTTTTTTCTAAAAATTCTTGGTCAGTTATACAGATTCCACCTTGCATTGCAAATGAAAGCATGAATATTTTTACGAGGAAACCTCACACCCTAGAAAGCCCTGTCTTAGGACGCTCCGCCTTAACCTTAAGAAACTTCTCCTAGCTCAAGAAGTCTGGGATCCGTGTAGTAAGAGGGTATCGCCTTCCAATACCAAAAGCCTTCTGTGAAACACGTAAAATTGGGCCAAACTGCTTCCGCTTATACTCCGCACACCATACCATTTGCTCTACTTCAGCGATGAGTTCCTTACTAACCTCCACACCAGAAGCTTTGAGCACATCTAATGCTTCTGCTACCGAATGATCTTCCTCAACAAGGCAATGAAGCACCTTATCTAGAACATCATACGGAGGGAGTAAGTCCTCATCCTTTTGGTCTGGTCGAAGCTCCGCAGACGGTGGTTTATCAATAATATTTTGTGGAATTCGTTCTGAATTTCGATTTAAGTAGCGAGCAAGGGCGTAGACCTCAGTCTTATAGAGATCCCCGATGGGTGCCAAAGCGCCGCACATATCTCCATAGAGTGTGGAGTGCCCAACAGCTAATTCAGATTTATTGCCGGTCGCAAGCAGCATATGAGCAAACTTATTAGAGATCGCCATAAGGCTCAAGCTGCGCAATCGAGCCTGGATATTCTCTTCAGCAATACCTCGCTCGGTCCCCTCGAAATAGGGTTTAAGACTAAGCTCAACCGTGCTTTGCAAAAATTTTATTGAAAAGCCTTTATACGGAATTCCATTCGTTTTGGCTAAAGCTTCCGCATCATCAATACTATGGCTGGAGGAAAACTTACCAGGCATCGAGAATACGAGCACATTCTCTACCCCGAGGGCATCTACTGCCAAGCAGGCTACGACTGCAGAGTCGATTCCCCCAGACAAACCCAAGAGTGCTCGAGAAAATCGATTTTTTGCCGCATAATCACGAATACCTGTCACAATGGCCTGATGAACTTCAGCTAAAGCCCCCTCATCCCCGGACACTAATTGAAACCTCGCCGTCCGTGATACGTCCGCATCCTGTTCCTGCGCCTGTTCCATATATTTTGATTTTTGAGCCCCCTCCTTGCGGATGCATTCAATATCCAGTACACACTCACTTCGCGTAAAAGATTCTACTTCTCCAATTAGCTCACCCGAACCGTTAACAGCAAAGGAGTCACCATCAAAAATAAGCTCATCTTGAGCACCCAACTGATTCACGTACACAATTGGCATTCCGTAGGATTCCGCTGCATTGGCAATCAATTGTCGGCGCAAACTCTTCTTGCCCGTCTGAAATGGAGAAGCAGATAAGTTGATCAAAAGCTCGCAACCGGCATGGGCCAATCGTTGTGTTGGATTCTCTTGATAAAGCTCTCTCCCGTATTTCACGGTATCATGCCAGGAGTCCTCACAAATCAGAATCCCAACCATCGTATTTCCAAGTTTTACTGGAGCCGTCCACTCTTTCGGTAGCTCTGACCCAGAAGCAAAATAGCGCCGTTCATTAAAGACATCGTAGTGAGGAATGAGGGATTTGGCCCTTTTAGCAAGAATACCTTCCGCACTGAGAACTACCGCTGCATTCACAATCGAGGTGGCTGAGCCCTCAGGCGACTCACATACTGTGCCGACGATAACGTGAAAATCCCGCTTACTTGCTAAGTCCTGCACATGTTTCGCTAGAACTTCCAACTGTAGATTCGAAAAATTCAGGATTGAGGGTCGCAAGAGTAAATCTTGTGGCGGGTAGCCGACTAAGGCTAGCTCCGGAAAGACAATTAAGTCTGCCCCCTCTTGATAAAATTTCGAAACAGCGTCGGTCACCAGCTCCAGGTTGCCGTGAAAATCACCTACGATCGGGTTGATATTAGCTAAAGCAATTTTCATAGGCAGAAGCCTACCATAAAAAAAGCCCCTCTCTCGAAGGAAGGGGGCGTGTAAATTCTAGAAATTGAATCGCTCGCACAATTTATTGACGATCAAGCACCTCTTCCTTATCGAAGAAATATGCAAGCTCACGGTCTGCAGAGGCCACCGAATCCGAGCCATGTACAGCATTGGCTTCAACGCTGTCCGCAAAGTCAGCACGAATCGTTCCAGCGTCTGCTTTCGCTGGGTCTGTTGCTCCCATGATCTCGCGGTTCTTCGCGATTGCATCTTCTCCGCGAAGCGCCATCAGCACGATCGGTCCGCTAGTCATAAAACGAATAAGTGAGTCAAAAAATGGTCGGTCATTATGTTCGATATAAAAGCCTTCAGCCTTTTCTTTTGAAAGCTTCACCATGTGCGCAGCCACTACCTCCAAACCCTCGCCTTCGAAACGTTGTAGGATCTTTCCGATCACATTCTTTCGAACCGCGTTTGGTTTAACAATGGAAAATGTAGTCTCAACAGCCATCAGCTTTTCTCCTCATGCTTCTGCGCTTTAATTTCATGTCATGCTTTTGCGCTCTAACCCAATAATATTTGCAGGCACTGTTATGACAAATCCCGCCCTATTTGTCTAGTGTTATGCGGGCTCTAACGCTAGCCGTTTAGGAGAGAAGCCATAGTTTCTCCCATGTCCGCTGGGCTTTCCGACACCGTAACGCCAGCCGAACGCAAAGCGTCTACCTTCGCTGAAGCAGTACCTTTACCACCAGAAATAATTGCACCTGCATGACCCATCCGCTTTCCTGGAGGTGCTGTCATCCCAGCGATGAAGCCCACAACCGACTTTTTGAACTCCTGCTTGATATATTCCGCCGCTTCTTCTTCCGCGGAGCCACCAATTTCCCCGATCATAATGACACCTTCCGTATCCGGATCAGCGTTATATGCCTCAAGCACATCAATAAAATTGGTTCCATTTACCGGATCGCCACCGATTCCTACACAGGTGCTTTGACCGATCCCACGTTGTGATAACTGATAAACCGCTTCATACGTCAGCGTTCCGGACCGAGACAAAACACCGACCTTGCCTGGCTTATGGATATGCCCCGGCATAATGCCAATTTTACACTCGCTAGGAGTGATCACGCCCGGACAGTTCGGTCCAATTAAACGCGTCTTCTTGCCTTTAAGGAATTGCTTTACCTTGACCATATCCATGACCGGAATACCCTCGGTGATAGCGATAACTAGATCGAGTTCGGCATCCACCGCTTCCGCGATCGCATCCCCTGCAAACATCGGAGGCACAAAAAGCATCGATACGGTCGCACCAGTCTTTTCTTTTGCCTCATAAACAGAGTCAAAAACTGGCACCTTGTCCATAAATTTTTCGCCACCTTTGCCTGGAGTTACCCCCGCCACAAGTTGTGTTCCGTAGGCCAAGCATTGCTCGGAATGAAAAGAGCCATGCTTACCAGTTATACCTTGGCATAGGATTTTCGTATTCCTGTTCACAAAAATTGACATTAAACTTCCCCTTTCGCAACTGAGGTAGCTTTCACAGTTTGCGTAGATTGGGCAGTTTGAGCAGCTTTTGCAGCTTTTGCAGCTTTTTCTCCCGCGTCTTTGAGGCTTTCTGCTGCGATAATTTTCATACCGGAACCATTAAGAATCTCTTTTCCTTTTTCCACATTCGTACCTTCCAGCCGAACCACCAATGGCACTTTCAAACCAACATCTTTGACTGCTGCGATAATACCTTCAGCGATTACATCACACTTCATGATGCCGCCAAAAATATTGACGAGAATTGCCTTCACGTTTGGGTCACGAGTGATGATCTTAAATGCGGCCGTCACATTTTCCTTCGTGGCACCACCACCAACGTCCAGGAAATTCGCTGGGCTCGCGCCATTTAGCTTCACAATATCCATGGTCGACATTGCTAGGCCTGCGCCATTTACCATACAACCGACTTCCCCGTCGAGGGTGATATAAGAAAGTCCAAACTTGGAAGCTTCTACTTCCGCAGGATCTTCCTCGTCCATATCTCGCATTTCGAGAATATCTTTGTGTCGTGTAATTGCATTACTATCAAAATTGATCTTTGCATCTAGTGCGACAAGTTCATTGTCTTCCGTAATGACAAGTGGGTTAATTTCTACGAGTGAACAATCTTTTTCTACGAACATAGTGTAGAGCGATTTACCAAAACTATGGATTTGCTTCTGCAAGTCCTTGTCTTTAAAATTTAGAATTTTAGCTAATTGACGGGTATGGAAAGGGTGGAAGCCAAGTACTGGATCGATCGACACCTGTCCGATTTTTTCTGGCATCTTCGCAGACACCTCTTCAATATCCATACCGCCTTCTGTGGAAGCTAGAAAGGTCACCATAGAAGTCGCGCGGTCTACAAGAAGCGACAGGTATAATTCCTTCGCAATTGAGCCTGCCTTTTCGATATAAAGACGATTAACCTTTTTACCTTCCGACCCAGTTTGATGAGTAACAAGTTGCATGCCGAGGATAGCTTCGGAGTATTGCTTTACTTCATCGATTGAAGAAGCCAGTTTTACACCACCACCTTTACCACGGCCACCGGCATGAATCTGCGCTTTCACTACCCACTTGCCACAATCCAGTTTTTTAGCCACCTCTACCGCTTCGTCTACGGAGAATGCGGGGTACCCTTCCCCTGTGGGAACTCCGTATCTACGGAAGAGCTCTTTACCTTGATATTCATGTATATTCATGTCACGTGCCTCTCTCGCTATGTCTTACATCTTTACACGCCAAGCTTTTCCATCGCTGCCACAAGTTCTTTCACGGCATCAACAGACTTCTGGAAGCTAGCCTTTTCTTCATCGTTCATTTCTAGCTGCATTATTTCCTCAACGCCACCCTTCCCTAGCTTTGCAAGAACTCCAACGTAGGTCTTGTCAACACCATACTCACCATTCAGCAAGCACGCACATGGAACAATGCGCTTCTTATCCTTAATAATCGCTTCTGCCATATCCACAGCAGACGCGGAAGGTGCGTAATAAGCAGAGCCTGTCTTCAGTAGGCCCACGATCTCAGCACCCCCCTTAGCAGTGCGGTCTACCAATTGATCAATCTTGAACTTTTCCATTAACTGAGTCAAAGGGATGCCACCAACTGTTACGTAGCGAGGCATTGGCACCATGGTGTCACCATGGCCGCCGTATACGAAAGCCTTTACGTCTTCGACAGAAACATTCAATTCTTGCGCAATGAAAGTCGCAAAGCGTGCAGCATCCAAAATTCCAGCCATCCCAACTACACGTTCGCGTGGAAACCCTGATTCCTTAAAAGCAACGTGGCACATAGCATCTAGCGGATTGGAAACAATAACTAGCACTGCATTTGGTGAGTGCTTCGCTGCCTGGCCAGCACAGTCCTTCATGATTTTAGCGTTCGTCGCTAGCAGATCATCGCGGCTCATGCCAGGCTTACGCGGAAGTCCAGCTGTAATAATCACAACATCGGAATCCGCCGTAAGTGAATAATCCGAACCGCCTTGAATGAAAGAATCGAATCCTTCCACTGGGCCAGATTGCATTAGGTCAAGCGCTTTACCTTGGGCTGCGCCTTTATTAATATCGATTAATACAACATCTCCGAGTTCCTTCGAAGCTGCCCAATGCGCTGCTGTAGAACCAACAAATCCAGCGCCAACGATAGAGATCTTTGCTCTTTTTCCCATCTTGAAAGATTCCTCTCTAATTATTCAACTTCTTTTGTAGATTCGTGTCGAGAGCCTCTAGGAAATCCTCCGTAGTGAGGTAGTGACTTTCGTTCAAGTCCTTACCATGGATACAAAGCGCCAAGTCTTTCGTCATCTGGCCAGCTTCAACCGTTTCAATACACACTTGTTCGAGTGCGTTAGCGAAACTGATCAGGTCTTGGTTATTATCCAATTTTCCGCGGAAAGCCAAGCCACGAGTCCAAGCAAAGATGGAAGCAATCGGATTTGTCGAAGTCTTTTTACCTTGCTGGTGCTGGCGGTAGTGACGAGTCACTGTGCCATGCGCTGCTTCCGCCTCCATTGTCTTTCCATCTGGAGTGAGCAATGTTGAAGTCATTAGTCCGAGTGAACCGAAGCCTTGTGCAACCGTATCGGACTGAACGTCACCATCATAGTTCTTACAAGCCCAAACGATATTTCCATTCCACTTTAGAACTGCCGCAACCATATCGTCAATTAATCGATGCTCGTAAGTAAGGCCCTTCTCTTCAAACTTTGCTTTATACTCTTTATCGTAAACTTCCTGGAAAAGATCTTTAAAGCGACCATCGTATTTCTTGAGAATCGTGTTCTTCGTAGAAAGGTAGCACGGCCAGCCTTTCATAAGACTCATATTCATACAAGAGCGAGCAAAGCCTTTAATAGATTCATCCGTATTATACATAGCCATCGCAATACCATTGCCTTCGAAGTTATAGACTTCAAATTCTTGTGTATCGCCACTTTCAGGCTCAAACTTAACCGTTAGCTTTCCTGGTCCTTTAGTAAGAAAATCCGTTGCTCGATATTGATCACCGAACGCGTGACGTCCAATACAAATTGGATCCGTCCAGTTTGGAACTAACCGAGGTACATTTTTACAAATAATCGGCTCACGGAAAACCGTACCGCCCAAAATATTTCGAATCGTGCCGTTTGGAGAGCGCCACATTTTCTTTAGCTTAAACTCTTCTACCCGTGCTTCATCCGGGGTGATCGTCGCACACTTGATGCCAACGCCGTGTTCTTTGATCGCGTTGGCGGCATCAATCGTTACTTGGTCATCCGTTTCGTCCCGATATTCCATACCCAGATCAAAATATTTAATGTCGAGGTCGACATAAGGCAGGATTAACTTATCCTTAATAAACTTCCAAATGATGCGAGTCATTTCATCGCCATCTAATTCCACTACTGGATTAACTACTCTGATTTTTTCCATGGGTGTCTGGTCTTCTTTCTGGGTGAATTCCCTCTTTCTGGGTGAGCTCCCTCTCTGGGCGAGTCCCCTTGCGGTGGGCACTACTCTAAGTGCCTTTTG
The DNA here is from genome assembly GCA_011087955.1 of Oligoflexia bacterium. Classification (GTDB taxonomy): domain Bacteria; phylum Bdellovibrionota; class UBA1018; order CAIPTA01; family JAALKR01; genus JAALKR01. The sequence continues at coordinate 8,094 of JAALKR010000028.1, read as the reverse complement.
CATATCCCGAGGGAAGCAATATGTAAAGGGAGAGCGCCAACGCGCGGGGCATTACGCTACATAACTCACATAATCCTATATCCTCTGTTTTGCTAAACCCAAGAATTCCGATACAATCGTCGACAGGAGGTGCTCGATGCAAATTTACCGCTTATTTGTCATTTGCCTAATTAGCATTACCTCATTGCTCACTGGCTGCGCCAATGGCTCCATCTTTGGCAGTACCTCAGATGAGATAAAAGATATGGACAATATGCTCACGCGAGTGGCCACGAAATCTGAAGACCAGATTCTGGATAAATGCCTACACCATATTTTTAATCGCCAGAAATATACCTATATGAAGCATGGCAAATACCTAACAGTGAAAAAGCACCTCAATACCTATCTAGCTTGTGATGACAATATTAGTATTACAATGGACTCCAACGAACGAGCCTATTTGATTAATGCCATTATGAATGATGGCAAAGAAAAAGTTCACTATTCAATGAACCATACCGGCGAAGTTTACGAACATAACGACATGGGCTTTTCCGACCCGGACATTTTGTAGGCAACCCAAAATATTTTGCAGACGATCTGAAATCAATTATTGTGATAAGCTTCATGATCTGTATTGGTAAGCTTCATGACCCGCTTAGAAGCCAGAACTGAGGCATGGTCAATATCAAGCGGGCCATAGAGCTTTTCATACCAGTAGTTATTCCGAAGAATACTAACCACATAATTACGGGTTTCCGTAAATGGAATAAGGTCATTCCAAAGCAGAGGATTGTCTCTTTTTGGGAAGCGCTCCAGCCAGTGATTCACCCGCCGTGGACCCGCATTATAGGCGGCTAAAACCAGCTCTACTTCAGAATCAAAACGTCGAGCCAGGTTTACAAGATATCTCACACCCATCTCCGTATTAGCTTCCGGGTCGAATAACTGACGGTGCCCTCCGCGCTTTAGCTGACGAGCCGTCCGTGGAATAATCTGCATCAACCCCTTTGCTTGAGCCGGCGAAACCGCTTTTGGGTCAAATGCCGATTCTTGTCGAATCAGGCTCATCACTAGATTAGTATGAATCTTATCTTTGGACTCCTCGTGTACATTTTCAAAGAATGGTCGGGGATATAAGGCTCGCAACCCACGGCGAGACACTCGATCTGGGTGTGCCCGATAGTAAGAAATTAACCAAGATATATTCTGGCGATAGTCATGCTCTTTTAGAAGCAATGCAGATACGTAGTGCAAAGTCTGCACTTCCAGCTTATTCGCCTCTCGCTTCATCCACTCTACCCAACGAACAGCCTCCCGGCTCTTACCTGCCAAGTGTAAAGCCTCCAACCAGCGTATACGGCCATTCATCGCTGGATACGCCTTCGACTCTCTCCATAACTCATAGGGTCCACGCTCTGGAATTACTGACAAGGAATCCTGCCCCCATTCATTTCGAGCAACAATGGAATAGTAAGAGAGAGGATACTGAGCATCCAGTAATTGCCAGGGACGGTTCTCCTCTTTACTCATGCCTTGCTTATGGTTCATCCAACCCAACCAATAGAGGGCACGATAGCGCTCCTTCCGAGTCACCCCATCCATAGAGGCAACAAACAATCGTTCTGCTCTAGCGAAATCACCTGCCTCCACTGCATATAGACCATGTCGAAGATGCAGGGATTCCCAGGAAGGATGACTATTCTCTAAACATGATTGCGCATGATCAAACAACTTCTTAGCCAGATCGAAGGCCCATTTCTTTGGAAAGTACTTCGACGCCCGCATTGACAAAGCTGCTGATAGACTTCTTGGGCACGCCGTTGTTGTGACTGCCTTCTTTGCTAATCTCTTGTATTCAGATTCCGAGCGAATACGGAGACCACGAATAATCCGTCTTACATCTAGGGAGCGCTGAGCCCAACCAATCGCTTTTGACTTTAAGTGAAGACGTCGACGTAATTTTCTACGCTCACGCCTGGCTTCCTTACGACGTTGGTAAGCAGCTTCGCTGTCTCCGATGTATTCATCCAGAGCTATGCATCGCTCTGGGTGTTTAACGCAAAGTGCTTCATAATAACGGGAGTTTTTCCCGTAGCGCATCACACCAGCCAAGTTCGCCGTAACTGCTTGAATATCCTCGCGAGGAATATCTAGAGATGCAGCCACGTCATCCCAAGTTAGCTTCCCAAATTCCTCACTGGAATAAACATACTGCGGATCATCCATGTTCTTCTCTGCTGCTTCTCGGCTAGATGAACAGGAGGACACAGAGAAGCCCCCCAAGACAGGAATCAACGACAAGTATAAGAAAAGTTTACACTTTTGAATAAAGCCTTGTTTCACATTAGCCTCCATGCGCGAAAACCATCACGAAGTCCTATCGCAACCTCCCTGCACAGTGTCTACTCTAACAAAGTAGTGCTCCCAACTCAAACACGGTCAAAATTCTAAACACCTGAAATTCTTTGACCTTTGTATCGTAACTGATGGATAATGGGGGCCGCATGATATGTCTAGTGGGGCAAGTGCAAGGATACCTGTTTGAATTCTAGAAAGGAGCCAGCCATCTCACCAGTAAGAACCGCTATTGCAGTACTGGCTGTGATTTCCTCTAGCGCTTGTTCACAGTCGGATGAGGCCGTTAAGAGTTCATCCAGTGAGCCTGTAACAATAATCAATCACGCAATGAGCCAAAACATTACAACAAGTGAAGGAACCATAGAGAAGAATACTGAGCCAAAGACCCCAATGGAGAACGTAAAAAAGGTCGAATTGGCGCGAAAGCAATGTTTGAAAGATATGGAGAGCCTAGAAGGGCGTGAAAAGAAAGAAATCGAAAGCGCTTGCGCAAGGGTGGAAATATTTGGCGCTTGCTATTCAGTCAAAGGCACACCAATTTATCATTTCGACGCGAAGTCTAGCAATGAACGTGGCAAACGTATTCTTGTATTTGCATTAATTCACGGTGATGAAGGACCAAGTGGGTCAGTTGCACGTCTTTGGATGGAGCGATTAAATAAGATTGAACCGAGAAACTCTTGGCGAGTGGTTCCAGTGTTAAACCCGGATGGCTGGCGTGCTAAGACTCGTATGAATGCGAATAAGATTGATTTGAATCGAAATTTCCCAACAAAAAACTGGAAAAAAGAATCTGCTGCGCGATGGAAGGCCAAAAAAAGTGACCCACGACGCTTTCCAGGGAAGATTGCTGGCTCGGAACCAGAGACGAAATGCGCTATCACCCATATCGACGACTTTAAGCCTGGGTTTATTATCTCAATCCACACACCATACGGTGTCCTAGACTTTGATGGACCGCGAATGCAGTTTCCGAACTTCAAGCCGCTTCGTTGGTTCTCCCTTGGAAATTACCCTGGGTCCATGGGTAGGTATATGTGGGCGGAACGGCGAGTACCAGTCTTAACGATCGAGCTAAAAGGCAACGAGAATATTGCTCGCAAGCTAGAACAATTTGACCATCTTCAGGATATCTCTGGCACGGTTGCGATTCAGTCTGAAAAAATTCTCAAAAAATAGAAAAGGGCTCCAACTAGATTGCCTCAAAAAGCCTGTCTAAACGCGGCCACAACGTTGTACTCTTTTGTCGATTGATTCGTATTTTTTGTAAAAGATAATCGGGCTTATACTTCCCTAAAACCTGTGCCAATTTCCCAGTAAAGGCGACCGATGAAAAACTAGAACCACGCATTCCTGGCGGTGCGGGCAATGCGGTAAAGAGTTCATCTCCGTAATTGGATTGTAAACTTAGCCAGCCTCTCGGGCTTAACTCGCCAATCAAAAAGACTCCTGGCACTTTACCCATCACAGTTTCACTTAACTTTAAAATTTTGCGGCCATGTTTTGTCGACTCGCCTGCTGCGGCGACAATGATCTTTCCCTGCTTGGCCATTTTTTGCAGCATTTCTTCAATGTCCGCTGTCTTGGGGCTGCGTTCAATATTCCAAGAAAAATGCAAAATGTCTGCAAACTCTTTAGCTCGAGTGAGTGCAGATAAAAAGCGCCCTACCGACAGTTCGCCGCTCCAATTATAAATTGGATACGCTCTATACTCACAATCGGCGCAGTCTTTTAGAGCACGCTTCAATAGGGCAGTTACTTTGCTTTCGTGACTAGACCCTTTGCCAGAATCAAAGACAGCAATTTGAACTTTTTTTGGAGTCTTCCGCAGTCCGTTGTCTTTGGCTAGCTCCTCTCCGCTGCCGGATATCGCCCCTTGAGCGCTCTCAGTAGCAGCTAAGAAGCCTGAACCCCCCAAACCCAACACTAGCCACAAGGTCAGGGCACGAACGAAGAAGATCCAAGGGAGGTGGTAATGAAAACCTCCCTTGTGTTCCTTCTTGAGCATTTTAGCGCACCCTCTCCTCGCTCCTTTAGAGATCGCTATTACACATATCTCCGCCAACATTGCGTGAACCGCGGCAGTAGCGTGATCTCCACGGATTACCATCTACCCAGGCGTGCTTAAGAATTCTACGAAGGGCTTTCCGCTCCCAAGTAGAGTTCTTCATGCGCTTCATCGCAGCCCATACATCATCATAGGCTTCCGTGAAGGCTACAGCAGCTGGATCGTTTTCATCCAAGTTTAAAAAGAACTGGATTGCACGATAGATCTTTGTCTTTTTCTTCTTCTTAGAAAACCAGCGAGTGCTTTCATTCTTATCAACGGTAGAGATCTCTCGAAGTAGATCACCCTGAATAGTGCCAAATACAGTTGCGTCTTGTAATGATGCTGCAAGCTTCTCATCAAAGCCCAAGCCAATCGACTGAAGCTTCGCAAAGATTGAATGGATAGTATCCACACTCAATGCATTTGCATCTACACCAATCGCTACACCAATTTTCAGTGCGTTAGAGCCTAATGCGCCAGACGCATTCAGAGTTCCAACAACCTCACTATTCACTTTTAATACCTCTAGTACATCCGCATTAAATTTCGTTAAGGCGGCTACTAGGCCATCGACTGAGCCAGCAACGCCACTTAAGTCGCCTGCACCTTCGACATCACCACGTGCTGCAAAAGTGCGTGCACTGGAGATTCCGAGTTCGACACCAAAGTGAACCAGGGCTCTAGATTCCTCCATCTGCGAGCCAAATACCATCAAAGCTCCGCCACGAGCGACATGGTCCTTCAGACTAACTACAGCGGCTCTATCCAGTTCCAAAGTTTCGGATGCAACAAGAACAACCAGCTTCTTCGAGTATGGCGCAAGCGCTGCTCCGCCGCTAGAACCAGAAATCGGTCCATCCACAACTGCACGCATATCCCAAGTGTCTAGCTTATTGAGCATTGCTTTGTAGATCGCCTGTGTACTCTGACCAGAGAATGAGTCACTCAAGAGTAGACCTATCGATCCTGGTGTGGTGCGATGGCGCTGCATGAGTGTCGCATCGATCGTAAATGGAGCTGCGTAGTTCACAGCATCCTTCTTCACTGAGAAGAACAAACGAACGTCTGCAAAATCACCCGTTCCAGCTGTCTTAGACTTAACTGCAAAGCTAGCTAGGCCATAAGATTTCGCAGGAACTGTGATCTCAGCAGATGTCTGCTCCACATCCACTATCAAGAAATCTGTGTCCAGACTCACTGTGAGTGTTTGTGCAAGGTTCGATCTATTGTGAACACGAATTTTTAATACGTTGCGTACACCTGGAATCAAAACTCCATCAAAGCCTTGGACACCACTAACGGTTGGGAAGGAGATTTCATCAGAGAAACGATCCTCCACAAGAGTGGTGCGGCTCCCCGCTTCCAGCAGAGCAAAATCCACAGCGAACGCTCTGCTTGGAGCAGCATTTGCTACAATCTTACCCAGTCCCAATCCAAGGATAGTTGCTTGTGATTGTCCTGGAACGGAAGGTGCATCGATCTCCGCATTCGGAATTTCAATACCTTGACTACGAGTAGCTACACGAGACTTCAACCCGTCTTTCGCCACAAGGCCGTAGTTCTTAACAACTAGCTTTGTGTAAAAAAATTCCGTCGGCATAAAGATCCCGTCACCATTCATGTCCACCAGCTGAAGTGATTCTGGAACTACCTCAATCACAGGATTTTCAGTGTAGAGTTTTTCTGCCCTGTCTGAGCCTCGGGTGAAAGCTTCTTCACGTAGGCGCTCAATATTGCCTGCATAGGTTTCACTGTAACCTTCTAAACGACCTTTTTTCGCCGAACCGACCGCATTGCCTTCGGTAAATCCACGGTTGTATTCCAGTTCATCTACTTTCGCTTCCGCGTAGGCTAGGTCATAGTGTTTTTGATAACGGATCGCGTATTCTTCCGCGTAAACCAGATCGTACGTTTCTTTGTAGAAACGTGCATACGCCTCCTGATCACCACGAGCCCTCTCGCTTGGATAGCTCTGCGCTAAAGCTTCGGCACGCTTATTTTCAAAGAGTGTGCGATAAAAGCCTTCATAAGTCGAAGCGTATACTTTCGCGTAAACACGATCGAGAGTCTCTCTGTAAGCCTCTGAGTAATGGCGGATATAGAAAGAGAAAACGATCGGGTGCGGATAATCAGACTCGCTACGACGAGGGTTATAGAAGAGGTCACGACCGCTATCCGAATGTGAAGCTTGAAGGCCAGCAAAGCCTGTCTTCAAAACCACATTTTCTAATGGAGCGTTACGGAACTCTTGCTCCTTCGCCTCATATCCCTCTTGCTCCTTTGGAGCCGCATCCTTTGTAGCTTTCGATATGCCGCGCTGCGAACCTTCTGTGTATCCACTTTGGTAGGCAACTTGATCCGAACCATTTGTCTCACCTTCGGTGAGACCATCGGTCTTACCATTAGCGAGCGCTACCTTTAAGCCGTCGGTGCGACCTTCTCTCGAGCCTGCTACTAAACCGTCTTCTTCTGCTTTCGTAGTAGCTTCCGCGCGCCCCTCATTTGTACCGCGTTTTTTGCCCTCAGTGTAGCCAAGTTCATAGTCCCGCTTCTTACCTTCCACTGTACCAGCAGCTGAACCATCGGCTGCACCCTGAGCTCGACCATCACGCTCCCCCTCTTCGGCTCCGACAAAGCGACCTTCTTTGTCGCCGTCTTGGTTACCGTGCGCGGAAGCCACGACCGACATACGTTCACGAGCTAACCGAATATAGCGCTGAACTTCCGCCACACGAGCCTCTCTCACTTCCGCTTCTGCTCTCTTCGCATCCAGATCAGCTTGCGCTAGATCCATCTCTGAGCGGCGTTGCGCACGGGCACTTTGCACACGAGGCAGTTGAGCCTGAGAATCAATGAGCAAGTCACGGTAGCCAGCCAAACGACTTTGCTCAGAAGCAAGTGACGCTTGCAGAGTGTTCCGTCGCGAACTCGCACTATCAGCTCGACGACGAAGACCTGCTACCGCAGCCACTTCATTTGTGCGTGAGTCCTGCAAACTGACTAGGCGAGCGTTGGTATTGTGCAGACGTTGACGAATCTTTCGTAATCGTTCACGCGCTTTCGCAACTACTGGCTCTTGGTCAGCAACCGCTTGACGAGCTGCTCGTGCGCGCTGAGTGGCTGCTTGCAGATTAGTGCGCAATCCTGGTTGCTCCAATCGGCGAGATTGCAAACGCTGGCGCTTGTTTTGAATTTTCTGGCGTAGTCTCGCAATACGGTCAGCCATATTGGGAAGCTTCGTTTTGATATCAGCAATCGTTGCTCGGTACTCTTGAACCTTCGCTTCCAAGTTTTGAATACGAGTTTTCAGTTTTTTTACACGTTGACGAGTTGCTTGTAGGTCAGTGCGGCGTGCTTGCAAACGCTGAGTAAGGTCGTCTACACGTTGCTGTACTAAAGCAACCTTTACTTGAGCTGCATCGAGCGCAGTTTGAGCATTTTGTTGCTTCGTACGAGCCACTTGCAGAGCTTGCTTCAGGTTTTGAGTATTGCCTTTAACCTTTGCTAGGCGCTGCTGCTTGTTTCGCGTCTTTTGCTGCAATACTTGAATCTGCTGATCACCCTGCTCAATTTTTGCTTGAAACTTTGTGATATTCCGTTCGTGCTTCTGAATATTAGCCTTGGCAGCCTGAATTTTCTGTTGTGTCTTTTGCAGCTTTGCTTCGAACTGGTTACGCTTTGCCTGTCGATCCTTGATTTGC
>JAALKR010000006.1 GCA_011087955.1 Oligoflexia bacterium | reverse complement strand
GTGCCTGTACTTAAAATATTTTATGTCCTGACCCACCATGAAGTGAGAAGAACCTAAAAAAGCCAGGCGCAAACATCAAGGTGGGTATTGGGGGGACAACTAGGGGGAATCCAATGTCAACACCTGGCTCCTGGTATCGCGTTTCCAGGTACCTCCTGTGTGGGTGTGGAGGGGAAGACCTAGTAGGGTCTAAGGAAGCACCTGGTTACTACAAAACCACACCCTCATTTATCATTACAAGCGAGCACCGCAATAAAATAAGTTATTTTTACTTGTTTTTTCTTTATATTGTTATATCTATAGTATAACAATGAGTGCGCCTAACATATTTAAATATAACAACTATCGTATTTACCTTGCAGACTGGTTAAAAAACCGAGGGTTTTCTTACAGAGCTTTTGCTGAGCGGTATAGCTCTTTTGTGTCAATCATAGCACTCGCTAAATTGCTCTCGAAAGGACGCACAGGCGGTGAGCCTAAAGGGAACTATAAAATGGCTCCAGAAACGCTTGCTAGGCTCGGCAAGGCGATGGGAATGCCTTCTGAAGAACTAAGGCAATTAATCCTACTTCGTTTGGAAAACGATGCAGAGACCCTGCCTGGCCAGCATGGGTCGGTGTATAAGCGAGAGCTCCGGCACCTATTAGAAGAAAATAGAGTGCAAGTAGCGGAAGTAGAAGGTGAGCATAGCGCAGAAGTGCTCAGAGGGGGCTCCGAATCATCGCTCTTACTATATGAATTTTTTGAGCTTTTACCATCTAGGAATCGAGCCCGAGCCCTCGAAGAAATAATCATGCAAGGGCGTATTTACGCGAGTAGACAATCTGGAAAACCTGGGGTAGGTAAGCTGCAGTCCTTACTAGAGAGGCTGAGCCGTCTGATGGAGATGGGAGCCCCGTAAGGTGTGTGTGGGTCCCGTAAAGTGTGAGTAAGTAAAAAATGAGTAATATAGAAGGCATGCCGCCGGCAGCTCAGGCTCGCGAGCATCAAAACACTCGTGAAAGTATCTACAACAGATCGAAGCACATGTATCGGTTGAAGCCGAAGCATGGCGGGATTGTTGAGGGTAGTCCTAGCGCTCATAGCGCGGTTATTACCGAAGACTTGGCGTCCTTTCTGATCGTAAGTCAGGTGGTTGTTGGGGGCTATCGTTCTATTCAGGAATTGAGAGACTACTTTAGTAATACGCCAGAGATACAGGAGCTTGTAGATTATACGCTTAAGGGCATGGAGGCGGCTAAAATGATTTCGGTTTCTGGAGATAAGGTCGAGTGCCTAGAGACCACTCTAGACTCCGGCTCTGATCCGCAGGAATTAATGCGCTATATTCCGAACTTATTCCGGCTTGCTGCAAAACGCGTGTTAAAGGATGTGGTACATCGTCCGGAGGAGAAAAGGCGGCAGAAAGAGTCCGTAGTCTACTATACAGTTCCGGATGACCCCAAGCTTGCGAGCAAAATTAGAGAGTTTGAGATGGAGTTTCGAGCCAAAATTGCGTCACTTTATGATGAAGCCCAAGCGGTTAATGGTAACTCGAAGGTTCGTCTGGTAGGGGTTCTGGACTGTGTGTTGGAGCCGGAGGACTTTGCCTAGTGTATCAGCCGTATAAAACGATAATACTGACCACGCTTTTGGCCTTTTGGGCTTCATTTTCTGCACTGTATGCCTACGCCGATGGTAAAGCTGAGCAGGTTTTGGACTGGTCAGAGGCATGCTACCAGGGCTTCCTGAACCCAGAACTTGATCTGGATGAAGAAGCTATAGAACCAGACCAAGCCACAGAGGAATTAGACCAAGATCTGGATCTAGGAGATGATCTCTACCCTTGTTATCCCACTCGTATTCCTAGAGCACCAGATGATTCAGCGGATGAAAGTGGATTTGGTAATGGTGGTAGTAACTAAGCAGCATAGATTGAGGAAATCCCACTTGTTACGCACTTCGTGGATCGAAGGCATCACGAACGGCATCTCCAACCAAACTCAGTAAAAATAGAGTCGAAAATAGAGCCATCGATGGGAAGAGCGCGAGCCACCAGGCAATCACGAAATTCTTTTTTGCCTGCTGCAATAGCTCGCCCCAACTAGGTGTCGGCGGCTGTAAGCCAAATCCAAGATAATCAAGTGCTGCTAGGCTAGAGATACCACCGGCAATAACAAATGGTGCAAAGGTAAGGACTGGCCCAATGGCATTCGGCAAAATATGCTTAAAGATAATTCGCAGATGGCTGCCGCCGAGCGATCGAGCTGCTTCGACAAACTCACGTCGACGTAGCTTGAAAAATTCCGCACGAACATACGCCGCTGTATTCATCCAACCAAAGACGGCAGAAATGCCAACGAGCATGAATAAACTTGGCTTAAAGATTGAAATCAAGGTGAGTAAGAGCATAAAGACAGGAATCGACTCCCAAACTTCGATCACTCGTTGCCCAAAGAGATCTACCAAGCCCCCAAAATAACCCATATGCGCACCAATTATGACGCCAATAAAATAAGCGCTAAAGAACACAAGGATGGCAAAGGACATGGACATTCGAAAGCCATAGAGTAGGCGAGAGGCCACGTCACGTCCTCTGTCGTCCGTCCCGAAAACATTCGATTTTGAGGGCGGGGCTGGGAAGCTCTCCACGTCCGTATTACTTTCAAATGGATCCCATTCAATGATTGGCCAGAGCACCCAATCGGAATTACCTAGCTCCAATGCGCGGTAGTCCATGCGAAAGATATCCGTGCGACCAAATTCAGTAGGATGATAATTCTTAATTACAGGTGCGTATAGGGAGCCGTTGTAGGAGAGTAATAACGGTTTAGAGTTGGCCCAGAACTCTGCAGTAAAGGAGAAAAAAAACATTGCACCAAGCAACCAAAGTGAAATAATTGCAGAACGGTGACTCTTAAATCGCCGATACCGACGAAGAGTTAATTCATTTTTGATTTTCCTTTCAATCATCGCTCGTCATCTCTCTGTGGACAGCGCGCCCTTAGTTAAAGTCAATTCTTGGATCAATTAGTACATATGTTATGTCACTAATTAGTCGGCCAATCAGCATGATGATGGAGGTAAAGAAGATAATCGCCATAATCACATTATAGTCTCGAGAAAGGATCGCCTTATACGAGAGAAGCCCCATTCCATCGAGCTGGAAAATCTCTTCCAAAATAATCGACCCAGCGAAAAACACGCCGAGGAACCCACTAATACCTGTTGCAATTGGAATCAAGGCATTGCGAAGTGCGTGCTTATAATAGACGATCTTATCTTCCAGCCCCTTGGCTTTCGCCGTTCGAATATAGTCTTGGCTAATTACTTCGAGCATCGAGTCCTTCATTAACTTTGTTAGGACTGTAAAATTGCCAATCATGTAGCAAATAAGGGGAAGGATGAAATGATGTATCCGGTCCTTAATTTTGCCCCAGGTAGCGAGGTCGTCATAGTCGTCGGAATAGAGCTCACCGACGGGAAACCAATCAAAGAAAGCACCACCGGCAAAGCCCACGATCAACAAAATCGCGAGCATCATTGAGGGGATAGAATAGAGAACTAGAAGGAAAAAAGTCGAACCAGAATCAAACTGCGAGCCATTCCACATGGCTTTAGCAATCCCTAAGGGAATACAGACGAGGTAGGTCATTATCAGTGAAATTATCCCAAATTGTAGTGACACGGGAAATTTTGAAGCAATTAGGCCAACAACAGGCTCTTCGTAGGTGAAACTTTCCCCAAAATTTAGGGTAGCGATGTTTTTTAACCAAATTAGATAGCGAATATGTAGGGGCTTATCGAAGCCATACTGCTTTCTCAGAGCCTCTAGCACTTCTTCACTAACGGCTTGATCATCCTGAGTCATCCCAGATTGATCTTGCCCGCCCATGGCACCGCCAAATCGGATCATTTGTAGTTTTTGTTCAATAGGGGAGCCAGGGGCTAGATTGATGCTTACAAAGCAAATGACTGTGATGCCAAAAATGGTAGGAATCATCAACACGAGTCGACGTAAGATATACGTAAAAATACCAGAACTGCTGGCTCCGCTCATACTAGTTTTCCTCGGCATAATGCTTACATATTATTCTATTGCGACTTAACCCACCAATAGGACGTCCCTATAGCGAAAGTATAAGTGTCCTTTGGGGTCCCGACTCTCTTTCTTGTTCCATACAAAGAGTATTTTCGGTTAAATAGGAATAAATATGGAGCGTCGTCAGCAATAATTTCATAAACCTTCTGTAGAGATTCTATTCGCTTCTTACGATCAAACTGTGTACGTGCCATTTCGATTAATTTGTCTACATCCTTGTTAGCGTAGGAGATAAAGTTAGAGCCCCCTTTACCGGCACTACCACTATGCCAAATTTGCTTTGGATCTAAATCTATGGATCCACCACCCCAGCCTAGATTTACAGCTTGAAATTTCTTGGTATCGAGCAGTTTTACAAAAGCATTCCATTCGAGAATTTTGATTTCCATGTCAATTCCTGCGCGGCGAAGGTCTTCTTTATAGATGGTCAGATATTTCTCAAAGTCCTTGTTAGCTCCGAGCAATGTAAAACGAAACTCTGTCTTTTTACCATCGATTTTCTTATCTAAGACTCCGTTCCTGTCCGAGTCAGCCCAGCCATCTTGCTTAAGTAATTTTTGAGCCCGCTTCGAGTCAAAAGAAAATGGCTTTACTTTTGGGGAAGCATAGATGCTATCCCGATACCATGGGCCAGTTGCCTCTTCGGATAGGTTAAAGAGGAATTTATCAATCATTAGTTTACGATTCATAAGGTGGGCTAACGCCTGGCGAGTTTTTTTGGTTTTAAATAATGGATTTGTAAGGTTCCAGCCAATAAATCCGTAACCCTTAGACCCTTTATTTTGCACTTTCTTTTTATCGATAACTTTTGTCCAGTTGGCACCCTTGGTCTTTTTAGTGTATTGCTCTGGGGTAAGGAATACGTAGTCCAGGTCGCCTTTACGAAGCCGTTCAATCTCAATTTGCTCTTCTTGAATAAAGCGTAGAACGATTTTATTGGCGTTATAGTTCCCTTTCATGGCTGGATCTTTGTGTCCCCACCATTTCGGGTTTTTCTTCAATACAAGCCGCTTTCCTTTTTGGTACTTATCAATTGCGTACGGGCCAGAGCCAATCACAGACTTATTCATTTTCTTGCCCTTCTTTGCATCTCCATAGATGTGCTTAGGCAAAATATCTAAACCAGCAATGATCTCTTCATTTTTGAAGTAGGGTTTCTTCGTAAAAAACCTTACAGTGTGGGGATCAATTATTTCAACCTTTTCAATTCCCTCATAATAGGATCGATAGTGAATAGCGTTATAGGTATCATCAAAGATGACATCGAAAGAGAATTTGACGTCGTCAGAGGTCAGCGGCTTGCCATCGGAAAAGACCAATCCTTTTTTGATTTTGATCGTAAATACCTTTTTATCCTTTGAAAGTGTCATACCCTTCGCAATGCGCGGTTCAAATTCGTAGGTGTCTACATTTCTGGAAAATAATGAGTCCAGAACATAAGCGTGGACTTGGCTAGAGTAAGCGTCTTGGGAAGTGACTGGATTTAGTGTAGAGGGCTCAGCTCCGAGGTTCACTTTAAGCGTCCCTCCTTTAGGTGCATTCGGGTTGCCCAAGCTTTTAGTTACGCTTGCAGAGGCGATGGGCAGGTAAAATAGGGTGCTCAGTAAAATAACTTGAATTTTTCTTTTCATTGGAGGTTCGGTCCTTTCTGCTGTTGCTACGGCTGTTGCTACGGCGTCTTGAGAATATTCTCTAGCATGCTTGCCACCTTAGGGCAATTTTACTTGATGCGTCATTTTGATTATGTTAGCTTCCCGCCGCACTGGAGAGGCAGCATACGAGAAAAATAAATACCTTAACCTTAGGATAGGAGTACAGATTGTTGGGTGTCCGCATTGGAATAGCGCTCCTGGCGCTGCTTGCTTTCGCAGGTTGTTCAGCAGACGAGGGGGATTTGAAGGCTCAGGTGCCACATATCCCGGAGCAGATTGCCTTGAACAAAGCGAGTCCTGCCGAGCTCGCACGCCGTCGTGTGGCTCGTTGTTCTCCGGACAAGTTTTCCTTTTCGTTTTTGGAAGATACCAATCAATTCAAATCGTTTTTTGACTGTGCGAACTATAACTACCAGTTCCAGCAACTAGAGCCATTCTTTCACTCGCCCGCTGCACCTGGGTTTATCGATGCGTTCAAGGACTCAGTAGTCGCTCTATCTACTTCCTCGAATGCACAAAATATTCGTGAACTCCTAGCCCCATGGTTTCAAGAGTATAAAGGCACAGGTGAGGCTAAAGTTGATCATGTCTTACCTATCGTTCCCGAGGTGATTAAAAGCGCGCTCTTTCGAAAAACACTCCCTTTGCTAGCAACAATGCTTGATCATGGAGAGCCTGTTTGGAATACGGCTTTGCAAGGGCTATCACTGCTTGTTTATAATTCTTGGTACCCGGAGCTTTGGAATGATGTACGCAAGCTCTTTAATATCTATGAAACTGGAGAAGGGCATAACCTCCTAGCACTTTCGACTCGGGAGTTTTTTGAATTCCTGCGTAAGGATAATCTTCATCCAAATGGCAGCACTTCAACGAATGCAATGTTCCTTTTGGAGCTTGCAGATGATTTAAATAATTTTAAGACGCTGGAGTATGGCTTCATCCATCTTTTTGAATACGCCAATAACCGCGATATTTTCTCTGCGCTTTATCAAACTGGCCCCGAATTGATGCGAGGCGAGAAAATATTGCCGGGCCTGAATCAGTCTGAAGCTGATATGAAAGCCAAAGTGGATAGCTTGTTTGTAGGTGGTAGACAAGCACCGCTTTTACAATTAATAGAGGTAGTTCGGGAGTTCAATGAGCCTCGTCCGAACTTCCTGCCCGCAATTTCACAATGGTTTAGTTCCAATAAAAACAAAGAGCGAATGCACCGAGGCATATTTGAATTTATCGGAAGACGTCTGACTGGGGAGATACTTTCTGACTTTCCAATTTCAAAATATATCAATAAATATATTCGCAACAATTACAAGAATATTAGATACGAGATTCCTAAGGAGGGTGGTCAGCCAGGCGAGATGGAGTTGGTAAAATGCCGCAGGCGTTCTCGTTGTGAGGTCCCGCCAAGCGTTTTTATGGAGATCTTTGATGTGGCGCTTGGCGACCCCAAATTTATTGATTTCGTGCGCAAGGAATTGCAAAAACGAGCGCGTTTAAAGTTTGGTCCACTCAACTCAGAGCTTCTCTTTGAATATGGAGCAAAATATGAAGCGGATAGGAAAGGGGAAGGTGAATTAGTTCAGCGCTTAGTACAAATTTATCGTAGCTCCGATTTACGCGAATATACAGAATCTCTTTTTAAGGATGCCAACAGTGTGGCCGTTCCCAAAATTCGTATATCTACAGCGATTTCAATATTTTCAAAAATGCACTTCTTGGAAGAAGGGCAGGAAGTGGATGGACTACTGGGGCCACGTTTCGTTTTCCGTGGCGAAGAGGATACTGCGTATGAGCATATCGTCCAATCAATATTAGACGTTTCACAGAAAGCTTGGGGCTCCAGCATCATAATCGATGAGGCATTTCGAGTATCTGAGGTTTTCCTTTCTGAACTTGCGGACAAACTTAAAGAGAATGGGGAAGAGTTCACGCTCTCGCAATGGCTTTTTCGCTCAACCTATTCTGATCCAGATTTCATTGAGAGGATTGTCTTTGAAGGGCGTCGCTTAAAGATACTAGGGAATCTAGATGAGAAGATCCGGTGGCTCAAGGAAGATATTGGATCGGAGATATTTGCGGAAGGCAGTGAAGATCTCCAGAGCTTTCGTATGTTGGTAGATCAAATTCCAAACTTCCTCATCTACATAGAATCAGGCATGTCTCGTTCTGGAAAGAATATGCTTCGAGTCTTTAGTGACCGTGATGATGGCTATTTGATCCGTAAGTGGGTAGATATTCTTTGTGAAGCATACGACCAAGAGTGGACGTTAAAATTCCTGCCGGTTTGGAAGGACTTTATAGACTATATGAATGTGAAGCAGAAGCGACTGAAAGAGAAGAACGCAGAAATTCGTGCAGCCATGAATGAGCAAGAAAATCGAATTGAGGATTTCCGCGAAGCTAGGCGCCGGGCAGATGGTGTGCATGCCATGCGAGCTGTTGGTGTGGCACTGCTTAGGCCGCAGAATGATGACGACAATTTTGACGAGAGCTTATTAGGTAAAATGCTTGTATCGATTGCTCCTCTTGCCAATGTAGAGAATCGTCAAAAGACAGAATATTGGTTAGTAGAGCTGTCTAATCGTGTTGTGGCCGCGAGTGATGATGAAATTAATGGTGTTTATAAATTCTTTGCCGGCAAGAGGCTGCCGCTAGATGCAAGCGAGGAGCAAATTGAAGAGCAGCACAAATTTAGAAAGAATATTGCAGAGCTAATGCGTGAAGAATCATTTCCACAGGTGTTGGTGGAGCTAGACCGATTGTTTAAGGATCAAGCAGTGGCGCCGGCCCTTGATTTCATCCGTGACAAAATCGATGATCAGGACGCAGACCGAATCTTAGAACTTGTACGTAAAATATTAGGTATTCGCAAGTATAGAAGTCAGTAAAGAGCAGTAAGGAGTGCTGAAGTTGCGGGATTGCAGGATGAAATTATATATGCCATTGGTGCTTTCCCTCATTATATTCTTTGCGAGCGATACTATTTATGCCGGCTACGGGAACGTATTTGGAATGGGGCCCGTTTCGGTGTCCATGGGAACAACAAGTCTTCGAAAGGGAAAGGTCTCTGTTTTTCATGCGCACCAAAATCCAGCAATGCTAGGATATGCAAGGGACTCAGAGATTTCTGTTGGTCTAGTCAATATGGACCCACACCTAAAGGGATTTGGTACGGTTGTTGTAGATGAGTCTGGTACGGTGGGGGTATTTGATTCATCAGGGGTTCTAGGAGGAAGAGGACAGAGTGTAGGAATTTTACTCCCATTGGGGAATAAGTCTCGCCCATTAGCTATCGGAATTAACCTCTATTTATCGAGTAATTCTTTGTCTCGCGTTTCTGGTCCGCCTATCAACCACCCCTTCTATCCGCTGTACCAAGATGTCAGCCGCAATACTTCCTACACCGTCAGTCTAGGTTACAGAATTTGGCAGGGGCTCTCACTTGGCTTTATAGGGACTACTTCCTTAGTTTCTTTGGCAGACTATCAGCTGACATCGAATGACAGTGTATCGTTTTCTGCCTCAGCGATTGAGGTGCGAACCATTTTTCGCCCTGGTTTCGCATTAGTCTATAATGCGGATTATGATGGTTGCGGTTGCGGTTGCGGTTGCGGTGGCAGATCGGATCCTTATGGCTGGCTCTTTGGTCTTATGTATAAGCCAAAGTCAGAGCTTAATACAAAACTTACGGCCGATGTGAACGTTTCTGCAGTTCCATTCTCAGGGGAATTGAATAGTTCTCCACAATTTTCGCCAGCAGAACTTACGTTTTCTGCGAGTAAGAGAGTTTCTCCATCACTCGTGTTAGCAGCGGACGTATTGTATGTGGAGTGGAGTGCGTATAAAAACCCGTTTGGGGATGGTAATATTAATTCTTTTATTTTTGGTTCTGGTCGTGAAGCTACCGGTTTTAAAGATAGGGTTGTGCCGAAGATTGGAGGAGAATATTCTTGGCAGACAAGGAGGGCTGCATTTAAGCAGTGGGCGATTCGTTCCGGTTATTTCTATTCGAAATCTCCCGTTCCAGACCAGACGTTAGATTCGAATTTTGTCGATAGTGATCGCCATGGAATTAGTTTTGGTTTAGGTACTTCAATTTCTAATCCGTGGATAGAATCACCTGTAGAACCGCAGATAGGGTCAATTGCAGGGCCGAAAAATAGCTGGATTGATTTTGATTTATTTTTGCAACTTAATTATTTAGTAACACGAGATGTGACGAAGTCTAGCGCTACACATATCGGTGCTCCCGGCTATAAGGCGGGCGGTAACATCTGGGTTTATGGATTTCATACGAGTCTAAATTTTTAAAGCTCTAAATTTTTAAACGGCTGTCAAAAAGTTCAACAAAAACTTCTTTCAGGACGGGCTTTAAAGGACTGTATCTCTGGCACACCTTTTGCTCTTATGTGGATGCAGTAAGTAATGGGCTTTGTGAGGTGCGAAAGTAAAGGATGCAGTTATGAAGAAGTTGAAGCTGATTACAATCAAGTTAAGTGCGGTATTTGTTATATTAATAACAGTTTCCGCATGTGGCAAAAAGGAAGCCGATGCCCCAGCCTCGACAAATTCAGCGGCAGGAATTTTTCCAGCAAATCCGGTTAATGGTAGGGCGTGGGTTGATATAGCGGAGGAAGTTTCAGGCACATATGAAGGGACTCTTTTTACTCACCACAGTCATAACCGTGGGGAGGCTACTGTAACGGTATATGCGAATAGGCAGCTGGACATTTCGGTAACTATCTCCCATTCGGATATGGATCAAGACTTGAGCTTCTCCGCAAATTTCTACGGATTTAGTGGAAACTATTTAAATTATTACTCACTTGTATCAAACTTAAATGACCTAATCGTTACTGATATCCATGGTCGGCGTGTCTGGGTTACTGGGATGTCTATCTACAGCATTGGAGGAGGCAACCCAGAGTTATTCTTAGAATTCCAAGCTGTGGACTATGACTATGATGAATTTGGGCCGTGGGATATTTTCTACTGGTATACTTACCAGGTTGAGCCTTCGGATTGGATAACAATTAGTGATCTAACTAAGTAAGTGAGTTATGGCATAAGTGAAGTGGCTCATGTTTATTGATCGAGTAAATTTAAATCAGCTCCGTATCTTCGAGGTTGTCTATACGACACGTTCGATGACGTCCGCCGCACAAGAGTTGCATTTAACCCAATCAGGCGTCTCGCAACATATGCGTAGTTTGGAAAATGTCTTAGGGGTGAAACTATTCGATCGTATTAAACAGAAGCTAGTCCCGACTGCGGATGCAGACATGCTATATCAGCAAAGCTCGAAAGCCTTAATGGAAATCGAGCATGGGCTGTGCTCAGTTACCGGGAAAGAGAAATCCTTAACGGGGACTGTGGCTATTGGGGTTCCGTTAGAATTTGGCCATGATATAGTTTTGCCGCTTCTAAGTCATTTGCAGCAGGAGAGTTCGGAAATTTGTTTTAAATTTGAAGTTGGTCTTGCATCGCGGATGAACGAACTCATCCTGAAGGGTCAGCTTGATTTTGCTTTCATTGATGAATTCATCGGAGATCGTCGCGTATGCACGGAACGAGTCTATGATGAGGTCTTAGAGCTTTGTATTTCTGCCGATCATTTTAAAAAGAATACAGCCAGGAAACAGGGCCAGTCCTATTTAGAGACCCTGCCTTATGTGGGGTACAAAACGGGGGAGCCACTTTTACGTTCCTGGTTTCAGCATCATCTGTGTAAATCAAATTTTAAGCTAGACGTACGGGCCTATGTCGAAGATGCCTATTGCGTATCCCAGCTAGTCATAGGTGGAGCAGGGGCTGGTGTATTGCCTGGATCGCTTTTAAAGAAACTGCAGGATATGGGGCATAATCTCTATGCACTCAAAGGGTCAGGTAAAGCACTGAAGAACAGTATTTCCCTGGCATGGATTAAAGAGAGGACGTTCACGCCAGCAGCCTCATTTGTTATGGAGTATCTGCGGAGGGAAATACCGAAATCAGTGCATTAAATTTACGCTAGTCTATATTCACGCTTCGTGGTTTGTGATTGATATAGAACCAAGAGACTGTTGCTAATTTAGTGTCAATTAAGCCTATCCAGCTCATGGAAATGGAGAGTTTTTGATTAAATAAGTCAATTATGAGAAAATTAACAGGTAAGTAGTTCTAGGAGGGGGATGAAATACGCACACGCAATCTTAGCTGCGCTGGTATTAGGTTTCTGCATGGTTACGCTCCAAGCAGAGGCCAAGAAGCGAATTCGCTACAATATGAAAGAGAAAGTGCTCTACGGCGATAACTACAGCAACAAAAGAATGAAAAGAGATACTTCCCAAAACCGCGGGCCCGCATCCGCAACATCTAAACCCAAAGCAAAGGGTAGGGTTCCAGGTGTATTACACAAAACCGATAGTCCTCATTTTTTACAAAAAAAGAACAAAGTTGTGGACTGCAAGATTGACAACGTCGGCACGAGCGATCGAGACGAACAATGCTCGGTTCGGTTTTTTGAGTTTTAGGTCAAACTGTCAACGACGTAAGGTAAAAAAAGTGGTATCCAACGCTGCATGAGGGAAGTAATGAGTAAGAAATCGCGCAGGCCGATCGAGCAGATCTACAGCCGAGTGGGCCCAGTCTACAACTTCATCTATGGAAAGGTTCTTTTTAACGAGGGGCGTAGGACTGCGATTGACCTTTTAGAGATTGAATCAGGTAATCGCGTCCTAGAGGTGGGGGTTGGCACCGGATTGACCTTGCCAATATACCCTTCGGACTGTGAAGTGATTGGTATCGACTTGTCCAAAAGCATGTTGGAAGAGGCGGAGGACCTAATCCGCAAGCAGCATATTGAGAACTCGACAGTGCAGGTGATGAACGCTAACCGCTTAGAGTTTTCCGATAATCATTTTGATAGAGTTCTGGGAAATTTATTTATATCAGCTACTTCCAATCCAGTTGGAGCACTAAATGAGATGAAGCGAGTCTGTAAGCCTGGTGGGCATTTAGTTCTAATGAATCATTTTCGTAGCAAGAATCGTTTGGTTGCGAAGGTGGAAGCCCTTATTGGGCCACTCGCCAAGCAAATAGGGTTTGATTCGGCCTTGGACCTTCAGGAGCTACTAACTGCGGCCAACTTGAAGGTAAAATGTACCCGCAAGGTGAACCTCTTTGATATGTGGACAGCGGTATCCATGGTGAATGAAAAAGAAGAAGTCTGAGTTGGCTAAACTATGGGGGCTCAAACCGCAAGGCTCAAAACTGCAAGGCTCAGAACTACAAGGACCAATTCTCATTCTAGGGGCTAATGGCCAAGTCGGCAGGTGCCTTCGCCGGGCTTTAGAGGCCAGAGGGCTTAATAAACAAGTTTGGTTTTCAAGCCGCAAGCAGCCGAGTAGTGCACGAGAGATAGAGTTAGAGTTAGCAAATCCGGCCAGTATAGAAGCATGTATCCGCAAATTTACAAAGGAAGCAGGGCAAGGAAAAGGTACGGTGATTCTGAGTGGTGCTTTCACTCATGTGGACGCCTGCGAAGAAGACCAGCAAAAGTGTCGCCAGGTGAATTTTGAAGCAACGAAAACCGTGACTGATCTATGTACCGAGCTTGGCCACCATTTTGTCTTTTATTCGTCTGAATATGTGTATGGTGGGGCCGAATATGAGGACCCGAGCATTGTTGGACCTTTTAAGGAGAGCGACCCAGTAGCGCCCTGTTCAGCTTATGCACAGGCCAAGGTGGACTCAGAGTCTTATATCCTAGAAAATAGCGTATTAGAAAAGACTAAGGCTTTATCCGCCACTATCATCCGAACTACCGTGATCTTCTCTTGGGATAGTCGAGATAAAAATTTTGCAATGCAACTATATAGATATTTGGCCAATCGGCTATCTGGGAAGAACTACCCTGGTGTTCCAGATCGTTTTCGGATTCCTACAGACCAGGTTTCAAGCCCGACCTATGCCCCGATTTTAGCGGAAGCGACTTTGGAGCTTGCCGCACGCAAGGCCCCAGGAATCTATCATTTAACGGGTTCGGATTCTGTTGCAAGGTCGGAATTCGCAAAACAATTGATTCGTGTATTTGGCTTTTCGCAAGCCGATGCAGAGGCAGAGCTTGAGTTCGTAGCGACTAAGGACCTCCATCAGACGGCTCGGCGACCGTTAACGGCAGGCCTTAACACAGACAAGGCAAAGGCAGAGGGAGTGCCCATTTGGAGCCTGGAGGAGGCCTATGCAGAATGGAAACCACCGGAATAGTTTAGAACTCCAGGGCGACCTTCCCGGAGTAGCGCGTATTACCAAATACTTGGTTATACTCTAAGCCTAAGCTCATAATGAAAAGGTGGATCCCCAGGCCTGCAAAGAGATGAAGACTTGTATTGCTCACGGAGGCTGTGTTGGAAATTGTAATATCTTTTCCAAGGAACGTAGCACCACCAGCAGCCTCAATTGTTAAATCTCCTTCGCTATCGGCAAAGCCAGCTCCAACATACGGCTCTAGGAAGCCTAGCAATGGGTAACCGACGTAAGCGTTGATCCCCCAAACCGTATTTCCTACGGCTACACTCGCATCTACGTCTATATTCGCACTCGATTCGTTGTTAATTGTTTGTGAGTACTTTATTTTCACAGAATTATAATGGGCTCGAGTAGCTAGTGTGATAGGTAGCCACTCCCAGAAGACATTCGTCACAGTCCATTTTGCACCAAAGCCGTAAATGTTCATGTCGACATCATCTATGTCGATGCTTGGAAGAAAAAGTCCATCTAAGGTGATGCCATAAGGCCCCGTTATGCCAAAAAGAACTCCGGCATGTGGAATTAATGTAACTTCTTCGGTGGAGATCAGTCTATTAATCTCTGGCGATTTTGTCACACCACCAGATAATCCCGCTTGGAAGCTAAACATTGGAATGATTTTCTTTCCAAAAGTTGAAGGTGGAGTTACAGACGAGTTCAAAAAGTTCGTCGAAAATTCTTTCATCACGGCCTCGAAGTCACCGAGGTCTAGAACGGAGTCAAAGCTAAAGGTTGCCGCTTGGGTTTGTGTCGACAAGATTAATCCACACATCAATGATAAAAGTAACTTCTTCATGAGTCGTTCCTCCCTGAGCGTCCGCACGCGAATACATGACTCTGTCATGATTCTTGTTTCGTTATTCTTATTTCGTTCCATGTTACATTGAACTTATGCCAAAGTCGGTAAAAAATACGCTACGTAACTCTTTTTTCCAGACCTTCGGTGCGTTCACGATTACTGGTTTAAATTTCATTTTAATACTAATTTATGCTCATCTACTTGGTCCCGAAGGACTCGGTGATCTTTCAACCTCGCAAGCGCAAGTATTGATTTGGGTTACACTTGTTGACCTTGGTCTTTCGAGTGCTTTGATCTCTGCACTTACATTGGCAGAAGGTGAAACATTGACAGAAGGTGAAAGTTCAGAATTAGCTCGGCAAGGCTTTCGCACACAAGACTTGATAAACCGTGTGCTTTTCATTCGATTAGTCGGTGCTAGCGTTGGATCAATTTTTATCTACATATTTTCGTGGCAACACGCTACCGATGTAGATGGAGTGTTTAACGAAGAAATTTTTTGGCAGGCTATGGCCTATGTGCCCTACCTGTTTTCAGTTG
The DNA here is from genome assembly GCA_011087955.1 of Oligoflexia bacterium. Lineage (GTDB taxonomy): Bacteria > Bdellovibrionota > UBA1018 > CAIPTA01 > JAALKR01 > JAALKR01. The sequence continues at coordinate 73,012 of JAALKR010000006.1, read as the reverse complement.
CCCTTATGCTAACGGCGGATGCCTACTGCAAGTTTCGTGGGCGCCAGGGGTTAGGAGTTGTTTCTGTTTTGATCGGTGTACTAGCTACAGTGTTGCTGCCAGCTTATTTAGCCTTTCAAGGTTATGGAATTACATATCTTTTACTGGCTCAGTCCTGGGGTGGAATTCTTTCTGCGTTTATTATCTGGGTTACATTTTTTCTAACACCGACCCGGCCTCTTTCAGAAAACCTTGCGGAGTCAGCGACTAATTGCAGAGAATCACGACGGATATCTCGTAAATTGAGTTTCAGCTCTTCTTGGGGAATCACTGCTTGGCACGCACTAACTAAGGACGCATGGCCTTACGCAATCACATTTGGTGCTGTTGTTTTATGGCAAAGGCTCGACTTAATCACTGCCTCCCACCTTCTTGGCTTTGCAGAGGCAGGGCTTTATGTTTTGGCAGTTCGACTTTCCGCTGTCCCAATTTTGATGGCGACGTCGGTAGGGCATGCGATTTTCCCTGATTTGCAAAGAGTTGGGAGGGATGCACCTGCGAAAGTCGTTATCTACATTGGTGCATTCACAAAATTCCTGTTTCGTTATGGGGTATTGATCGGAGCTGGAATTTTACTTTTCTTAAGTGGATTGATTTATCCGTTTTTTCCCAAGTATAAGGTAGCTCTCGAACTGTTGCCTTGGTTCCTTCCTGGTATTTGGGCCTATTGGTTGCATAGTTTTATAGTGGGAGGATTATTTAGTCTTCGCCGCTATCGAGATGTTGTCTTGTCTTATATCACTGCTGCTTGTGTCTATTTGCTGGTTCTGATTCCTCTTACTAAACTATTTGGCCTGGTAGGGGTGGCGTTGGCTTCCAATACCTTCCCTATAGTACTTTTCATTTGTGTGTATCAAGTGGCTAAACGTTATGAAATTTTACCAAAAGATTTTCGGATCTCTGGCTCTTATACGTATCAAGAGGCACGCATGGTTATGGAAGTCAAGAGAAAGTCCTTAGGGTTTTTGCCCTTTGTTCGTACGTAGGCCAGAGCCTACGTCCAGCCCAACTAAGGCCCAGTAGATTTTAAAAATTCGATTCACTGATTTTTTTATTTGACCACTGAAGGAAAATGGATCTGAGGCTGTAGAAAAATAGTCTGGACTCATGTAGAGAAAGACCGTTCCATCATCAATTGTTCGCTCTATCTGTCGTCGAACTCTCAGAGAGTTGACCAGCTTATAATTACAAATTACCCAGACTAGCCCTGAGATTTTGGCAATTCGGTTACTGCTAACAAGAACAGAAAAGCAAAAATCGAAGAACCACAGCCAAAAAAGTTTAAGCAATGTTGAGCTTTCAGGGAATGTAAGTAGATTGATCCAACGATTTCTTTCCGTTAGCATTAGTGATTTAAATCGTACTCGCTTCCTCTTTGTCGTGCCGCCATCAAAAGAGTGAACATAAGGAGTATGCGTCTGAATGACTATTGATTCACGATTTTGGATTCGCCAACCTAAAGAAACGTCCTCTTGGTAGGTATAATAAAACTCTGTAAACGGGAGATCATAGGTGAATTTGTCATAGAGGAAAGCATTTCCACCAGGATAAAAAGTTAAAAAATTCTCCTTAATCCAAGTATCATCCGTATAAAAGATATTCCGCCCAAAAAGATTTAAAGAGCAAGGACCATAGGGGATTTGATGATTCACGATTGTTTGGCTCATCACCGCACCGATCATTTTTCCAGTTTCACGACAGATGCCGTCACCCCAGCAATCTAATAGGGATTTTAACCAGTTTGGCTCTACAACATTGTCGTTTCCTAGAACGGCAACCAATGTGTACTGAGCTTCCTGGGCACCAACATTTACGCCACCGGTATAGCCTGCATTATGTTTCAGGCTCACCAACCGTAGGTTTTTATGTTCTTCTTGGAACTTGCGGACCAGAGTCTTTGTTTCATCGGATTCGGATCCGTTATCGACTACAATCACTTCAAATGCCACGCCCGTTTGTGCGAGGACCGATGGTAGAGTTCGACGCAGAAGCTCGCCCCCGTCCCAACTTGGAATGACTACAGAAATCGCATTCGCTACAGAAATTGTATTCGCTACAGGAATGGTGCTCATCTCTTTAAAGCTACGAGAATTGCCTTCGCCTGGCAAGGCTGATAGAACGGGTTATGGCATTCTTGAAGATGAAGTCACAAGATATTCGAGGGGCAGCGGTATGGTTCTGGAGTTTGGGGCTCGCACTTGTGCCATTTGACCAGGTGTCTTTGTTCAGTCTTTTTTCAGATCTTCAGGTTCGTATTGCGTATGTCTCCTTTTTTTTAGCAGGATGCTTAGCGGCGTGGGCAGAAAAAAGGGAATTTGGTACTCGAGTTTCTTTGTATCGATTGCATGACATTGCCGTTTCGGTGCCTTGGTGTTTCCTGTTGTTATTCTTTCTTTGGGTGAATCTGTTTGCAGGAGCAACGGAGAACCCGGTGCGGTCAATTGTCTATGCGATGGGTGGATGGTTTTCATTAGCTGTGGTGGCGCTTTCCGCTCAGTTCCTGTTCTGCGAACGCAATGTGCGTGGTTTAGCCTTGATTCCTTCTCGTCTTGTAATCGCCTTTCGCTGTTATATTGTCTCTGCCACAATTCTTGGGCTATCGTTCATTTTCTTTCACTTAATTCCTGACTGGAAGCTTTCGCCGTTGGTTCAAATTAACTCAGACCTAGCATTGTATTTTATTGCTGGGTTGCCGTTTCTAATTTGGGATTATATTAATCCAAAGCGGCATTTATTGCCTCGAATTTGGAATGCGCTCGGAGTAATCGTAATCATATCTACTCTGCTATTGATGGAAATTCAGGTTTTTATTGCAGCGGCAATGGCAGCCCCCATTGCTCTTGCAGTGGTTGCGCTAATCAAGCGGATTCCGTTGCAGCGGTCTTTTTTTGCTCTATTCATGTTAAGCCTGCTATCGATCAATTGCATCTATATCTATTCTCGCACTCCAAGGCCCCAGTTTCTAGAAAATCAAATTTCTCAAAAACTAACGGAAGCGAGAAAATCATGGAAGGCGGCGAAAAAATCAAGTTTCCTAGGCGTGGGAGTAGGCAATAGTGATGTGAAGCGGGGGATTTGGTTTCAGATTTTTGGTGAAGTAGGAATTGTCGGTTTAGGTCTGTATGTAGCATTCTTAGTCTCCTTGATTCGTCACTTGATTTTGATTCGTCGCTCTAATGAAATTGTGGTCTCCAATGTTGCATTTATATCGCTGATGATTTTTGTGATCTTCGGCTCTCATTATCCACCAAATCCATATAGCTTAACGATCTGGGTCTGGTATGCTCTATGGGGGCTCTTTGGGTCCGCGCGACGGAAGAAGACAGAGCAATTTGAGCTTCAGCTGCCAGCGATGGCGGAGCTTCGGTTAGTAAAGAATTAATAGGTTTTTGAGAGGAATAGGTTTAGGTTTTTGAGAGTTTGCTTTCTTTCTCATCAGTCAAATTTCATTTACGGTGGTGAAAAGGTAACGATAGCTTTGGCCAAAGGGCTGAGTGGGGATTATGAGCCGGAATTCGCTATGCCGGATGGTCCGTATGCGGAAGCGGCGAAGGAAGTTGCGCCCGTTCAGCTGATTCCTTCAATGGAATTTTCTCGCAACATTTGGATTCTTTGGTCCTTTCTTGCTTCATGGGTATCCACGAATGAAACGCTACGCACTCTTAGTCGGGGGCGAAATTATGGATTGATTCATGCAACATCGCTAAAGTCCATGGTCTATGCATGGATGCTGGGTTACAAGCAGTGCGTACCTATCATTTGGCATCACCACGATATTATGCCTGTTAAGTTTTCTAACCAACTTTGGTTGAAAGCCATTGCTCTGGGGGCGACTAAGATAATAGTAGTTTCCCAGGCGGCAAAAGATGCGATGACTTTGGCTGGAGTTCCTGGGCAAAAGATCCTAGTCATTCGTAATGGCCTCAATCCAGAGGATTGGCCTTGCCAGCTGCCAAAGGGTTCGGACGCAAAGGCATTGCACATGGAAGCAGAGAAGTTACATATTGGATATGTGGGTGAACTTTCACCGCGAAAAGGTCTAGATTGGTTGCCTGAAATATTCAAAGCTCTAGATGAGGACTATGGGGATTCCTACCGATGTACGATCGTGGGGGAAGCCCAGTCGGATATTGAGTTTGGTCATCGTATTCGACGAGAACTTCAGCCTTGGGTGGATAAAGGGATTCTGAAATTTGTGGGGCGTCAGGAGAATGTTTCTGAGTGGATGCAACGATTTGAAGTCTTATTGGTACCGAGTCGTCAAGACCCATATCCGACTGTGATTATGGAAGCGAATTTTTCAGGGACTCCTGTATTAGCACGGCCAAGAGGGGGCGTTCCTGAAATGATTACGGATGGCGAGTCAGGACACCTTTGTCCAGAGATTGAAGACTTTATTCGTCACCTTAAAGTATATATAGATGATCGAAAAGAGCTTTGTGCTATTGCCGCGAGAGCTAGAAAATTTGCGGAAAATAATTTTTCAATAACAAAAATGGCAAAGGACTTTACTTCGGTCTATGAGGGCTTAAAAGGCTGAACTGCAACATAGATTCAGCTATACAGCCCGTGACTACCTGAGCGGGCTTACGAGCTTTTATTCAGTGAATTCAAAAATGATCTCGTCTTTGGCAGCGAGGTTTGCCACTTTACGGACGTAATATTCTAGGTCGTAGCGGTTCTTTGTTAGAGACTCAATGCGTGCTTTAAGGGTAGAGTTTTCCAGTCGAATCTGCTCTATAGAGGCTTTGATCTGGATCTTTTTTTGACTCTTTTCAAATGCGGTCAGTAAACCCGCTTCACCGAAAATCACCATGACAAAGGATGTGGTGAAGGCGAGTAGAAAAATTATCGTTAAAAAACGGCGAAAATTCATGACTCTCTCTTATAAAGCGTGCAATCCCAAAAACTTTGCTTTAGAACCAAGTTCTTCTTCAATGCGGAGGAGCTGATTGTACTTAGCCATTCGCTCACCACGGGAAGCTGAACCAGTCTTTACCAGTCCCGCGTCGGTTGCCACAGCTAAGTCGGCCAAAAAAACATCCTCTGTTTCTCCACTTCGATGCGAGATAACTGTATTGTAACTATTATTTCTAGCGAGAGCAATCGTCTCTAGGGTCTCGGACACGGTTCCAATCTGATTCAATTTGATGAGGATCGAGCTAGCAATACCTTCGTCAATACCCCTGCGCAGAATTCCTGCATTCGTTACAAACAGATCGTCGCCAACCAACATTGTTTGTTTACCTTGCTTTTCTGTTAGTGTCTTCCAGCCGTCCCAGTCACTTTCACCCATTCCGTCTTCAATGGAGACAATGGGATATTTTTTCACAAGTTCTGCGTAATACTCAGCCATGGCAGTGGAGCTCATTTTCGGCTCCGGCGCCCCATTCATAATATAATCACCTTTATCGCCTTCTTTGAGCTGAAATTCAGTGGCCGCTGCATCGATTGCCAAGTGAATGTCCTGACCAGGTCGGTAGCCTGCTATAGAAATCGCTTCAGTGATTAGATCAAAGGCCTCTTTATTGGTCTTTAGGTTCGGTGCAAAACCACCTTCATCTCCAACATTCGTTGCATGACCATTTTTTTTCAGAATTTTTTTAAGATTGTGGAAAATTTCCACTCCAGCGCGTAGTGCTTCAGAAAAAGAATCGCCACAGCTTGGCAGGATCATAAACTCTTGGATGGAGAGGTCGTTGTCAGCGTGTTCACCACCGTTAAGTATGTTCATTAGTGGAGTTGGCAGTGTGACGCCCTTAAACTCAAGGCTCTCATCTAATTTCAAAAATTCTCGGTAGTATATATCTCGCAAGAATTGATAAAGCGGTTGGCCTTTGGCAAGTGCTCCCGCTCGGGCTGTCGCCATCGATACGCCTAGCAAAGCATTTGCGCCGAGCTTTGATTTATTTTCTGTGCCGTCGGCTTCGAGCATTTTCTTATCTAAAGCAGGGAAGTCTATCGGGTCCTCACCGAGCAGGATGGGAGCAATATGTTCGCAAATATTGGATACGGCCGTTTGTACGCCTTTACCGAGATAGCAAGACTTTTCACCGTCCCGTAGCTCCAGGGCTTCCCGTGAACCAGTCGAGGCTCCACTAGGTACGGATGCTCGGCCAAAGGACCCGTCTTCTAAGTACACTTCCGCTTCCACAGTTGGGTTTCCTCGCGAGTCGAGAATTTGTCGTGCTATAACATTTTGAATCTTGGCCGTATTCATATTGCAGTCTCCTTTGCCCGATAGCGACGAATCTGAGCCAGCGACCACTCTGCAATCATGGCACGTTTATCTGTTTTAGGAATTTTCTTCCGTTTAAAGAACCTCTTTCGCAACGGGGCCAGTGCTGGCTCAAACGCGAGATCGGAAAATAGACCAAAATTAATCCCCATTGGCTGAAAATCCGGTGATTCCATATTGCGGAGGTGGCTATGCAAGGCACCAAATGCGGAGGCGCGCGGAGGCCGCACAGATTCCACCGTTCTACCATGAATTCGAGCTAAAGCGAATCGAGCCACAAGCATACCAATGGCTGCGGACTCCATATAGCCTTCAACTCCGGTTACTTGACCGGCAAGGAAAATATTCGGTTGATGGACGAGAGAAAGGTCATCATTCAATACCTTCGGTGCATTTACAAAAGCGTTTCGGTGCATGCTTCCTAAGCGATAGAATTGTGCTGACTCCAGTCCAGGAATTAGTCGAAAGACTTCTTTTTGTGCTCCATATTTCATGCGCGTCTGGAAACCGACCATATTATAGGCAGTGCCTTCACGATTTTCGGCACGCAATTGCACGAGGGCGTGGGGCCAGCGACCGGTTCTTGGATCATCGAAACCGATTGGTCGCATTGGACCAAAGCGAAGAGTGTCTCTTCCGCGTTTGAGCATTTCCTCAATGGGCATACAGCCTTCAAAATGCTTTAGTCGTTCAAAACTTTTGGCTTCAATCTTTTCTGCTGCATCGAGAGCGTCGAGAAATCGATTGTATTCTGCTTCATTCAGAGGACAGTTTAGATAATCGCCCTTTGAGTCATTAGCGTCCGAAGCAAAGCGACTCTCTTTTCCATGTCGATTGCCTCGAAAGACGATCTCTGTATTGATTGATTCCGATTGAACGACTGGGCTAATCGCATCGTAGAAATAAAATTCAGCTTCTCTCGAAATTTTTTGCAAGCTTTCGCTAAGGCTCGGGCTCGTCAGTGGCCCGGTCGCGACAATAGTGAAATCAAATTCGCTCGGAGCCTCTAAGCCAACAATCTCTTCTCGGATAATCTCGATATTGGGATGGGCTTCGATTCGATCAGTAACTTCCTGCGAAAACAGGTCTCGATCAACGGCAAGAGCCTCACCCGCACCAACCTGGCTTTTGCGAGCCGCTGCAATGGAGAGCGATCCCAGTAGCTCCATTTCCTCCTTGAGGATTCCAGAGGCCGTGACTGGGGAGAGGCTTTTGAATGAATTCGAGCAAACCAGCTCTGCTAAGTTCCCAGTCTTATGGGCTTCTGTCTCACGCTGGGGACGCATTTCAAAGAGAGATACGGAAACCCCGGCCTTCGCTAGGGTATAAGCCACCTCTGTTCCGGCCAATCCGCCACCGGCTACTCGTATTTTCATTCCTGAGAGTCCTCTGGTTCCATTATCTATCATATAATGAAAGCATGGAGAAGAGTTTACGGCAGACGCTCAATGGATTTATTGAGTATTTACAGGTTGAACGAAATGCGAGCACACACACGGTTCGTAATTATCGTTCTGATATTTCTAGCTTCATCAATTATATGCCAGACAGTGTGCGTGATGGATTGGAGCCGCCAAAGGCTATTGAAGTGAGAGAATACTTGGCTCATCTATACGGTGAAAACTCCAAGCGCACTATCGCGAGAAAACTTTCTGCAATTCGCTCACTATTTCGTTGGATGTACCGACAAGGCTTTCTCGATAGAGATGTTGGAAAGCAAATTCCTTCACCAAAACAAGAAAAACAAATCCCAAAAATTTTATCGGAGACAGAGGTTTGTCGATTGTTGGAGGCTCCTCCGGTTAACTCTGCTGCGGGACTACGGGATAAGGCTGTTTTTGAGTTACTTTATTCTTCCGGTTTACGACTGAGCGAGCTAACGCAGCTAAACTGTGATTCCTTAGACTGGTTTCGAGATACAGAAGGTGGGTCGATCCGAGTTGTCGGGAAGGGCAATAAAGAGCGCTTGGTAATTTTCGGCGGAGCTGCAGGTAAGGCTTTAGACACTTACATGGAAAAACGACATCAGTTTTTTAAAAATATAGATGCAGCGCTTTCAGAACCAGCTCTTTTTGTAAATCGTTTTGGTCGTCGGTTGAGTGACCGAGGGGTTGAGCGGCTTTTCGATAAATATGCTCCGGCGGCAGATCTTGGGCGGGACATTCACCCGCACATGCTGCGCCATAGCTTTGCAACTCATCTTTTAAGCAACGGCGCGGACTTAAGAGTAATTCAGGAGTTTCTAGGACATAGTTCCTTGTCGACGACGCAACAATATACTCAAGTCGAGCTTGCCGATATTATTCGGTCCTATTCTCGTAGCCATCCAAAAGCCAAATAGGGGGCATTAATCTTTCCCCAGTCCATCATATCTGCTAGAGTGCGTCGTAAAAGGGGGTTGAAATGAAAACAATTGGCGTGGTTGGCGCAGGTCAGATGGGTAACGGAATTGCACAAGTGGTAGCGCAAGCCGGATACGATGTCATCTTGAGTGATATTTCCCAAGAGAGCGCGGATAAAGGCAAAACGAACATCGATAAAATTCTTTCCCGTGCGGTTTCTAAAGAGAAGATTACAGAGGCTAACAAAAAAGCAACCTTGGATAAGATTGGCACTGCGGGTAGCGTCGAAGCACAAAAAGATGCTGACTTTATCATCGAAGCGGCTACGGAAAATGTAGATCTAAAATTTAAAATTTTTCAGCAAATGGATGAAGTTGCAAAAGATGGTGTAGTCTTAGCAACCAACACTTCTAGTATTTCAATCACAAAGATTGCCGCACAGACGCGTCGCCCAGAAAAAATTATTGGTATGCATTTTATGAATCCAGTGCCAGTGATGAAGTTGGTAGAAGGTATCCGCGGCTTGCAAACGTCAGCAGAAACTTTCGGCAAAATGAAGAAGCTGATAGAAAAAATAGGTAAGACTTTAGTTGAAGCAGAAGATTTTCCAGGATTTGCAGTGAATCGAATCCTAATGCCAATGATTAATGAAGCGGTTTATACATTATTCGAAGGTGTGGCTGGAGTTGAGGATATTGATACTGCGATGAAACTTGGTACAAACCAACCAATGGGGCCATTAACTCTTGCGGATTTCATTGGGCTTGATACCTGCCTTGCCATTATGGACGTTCTCTATGATGGCTTGGGTGACTCCAAATATCGTCCGTGTCCACTACTGAAAAAATATGTCGATGCTGGATTGTATGGACGGAAGGTAGGCATTGGCTTCTACGATTACCGTGGTGACACTCCCGTGGTGTATAAGGCGGATTAAATTAAAATGTCTAAAATTATTAAATTGACTGAAGAGCAACAGATTATCTGGAATCAAGTAGCGAGCCTCGCTAAGAAGGAGATCGCGCCAAAAGCGGAAGCCATTGATCAGGAGGAAAAATTTCCGAGAGAGATCATCCAGAAGTTGGGTGAAATGGGCTTAATGGGTCTAGTGATTGACCCGGAATATGGTGGCTCAGGTCTGGACTATCTTACGTACGCGATTGTGGGCGAGGAGCTAAATGCGGCTTGCGCCTCCACAGGCGTGATTTTTTCAGCCCACAATTCTCTAGCCCTTGGCCCAATCAATAAATTTGGCACGGAAGAGCAAAAGAAAAAATATTTACCGGAAATGTGCTCTGGCAAGCGCTTGGGAGCCTTTGCATTGTCTGAGCCTGTATCTGGTTCGGACGCTGGTGCTTTGATTTGTAAGTACGAAGATAAGGGCGATCACTTTGTAGTGAACGGAACAAAAAACTTTATCACGAATGGCCCTGAGTGTGACGTCGTAGTCTTACTAGCTACGAAAGACATGGAGCTTAAGCATAGGGGCGTATCAGCCTTTATTGTAGATCGCCAATTGGAAGGCATTTCAGTCGGTAAAGTTGAAGGTAAAATGGGGATCAAAGGGTCCGGCACTTCGCAATTGATTTTTGAAGGCGTTAAGGTCCCAAAGGAGAATCTCCTTGGCAAAGAAGGGGATGGTTTCAAAATAGCAATGGTCACCCTCGACGGAGGGCGCATCGGCATTGCAGCTCAAGCCTTGGGAATTGGGCGTGCGGCCTTAGAAGCTGCGCTTCGCTTTTCTCAAGAACGAGAAACTTTTGGTAAACCAGTATCTCGTCACCAAGGCCCGCAATTTATGATCGCTGATATGGCCACTAAGCTCGAAGCTGCGCGGCTTTTAACCTGGCAAGCTGCGGTTTTACAGGATCGAGGCGAGCCATTCTTCAAAGAAGCAGCTATGGCAAAGCTCTTCGCTTCGGAAGCATCTAACTTCATCACTGATAAAGCGTTGCAGCTGCACGGCGGCTATGGTTTCTGTAAAGAATATCCAGTCGAGCGGCATTATCGAGACCAAAGAATTACCGAGATCTACGAAGGCACAAGTGAAGTGCAACGGATCGTAATTGGTTCAGCAGTGACGAAAGAGTTTCGTGGCTAAAAATTTCTCGGTTAAGGCTTGAAAAGCCTGCTTACTCTCACGCCCGCGTACCCTTTTTCTGCCAGGCCAGCTCTTGGTTCAAATTTTGCTTCAACTGCTTAATTCCTGCTTTAGCAGTAGCTAGTGAAGTGCCGCCTTGCAAATCGCGTCGTTCGACAGCGGCTTCGAAACTTAGATCCTGCATAAATTTAGAATCTAGTCTTGGCGCAATTTTTTGCCACGTAGCTTTTGGTAAGTCTTCCACAGAAGTTTTTAACTCTTTGGCGCATTTTACAAGCATAGCGGTCTGGTCGTAGGCGTCACGGAAAGTTTCGCCATTACCTGTTAGATGGTTTGCAATCTCAGTGGCGAGAATATTTCCTTGTGACAATAATTCCTGCATACGCTCGCGATTCGGCTCCAGGCGAGAGATCAATTCTGGAAAGAATTTTAAAATTTCTTTTGTCTCTTTAAGTGAGCGTAAGAATACGGACTTAATCTCATGCAGGTCCGAGACATAGGAGCTGGGTAAACCTTTGAGCAAGTTATGTGCGTTTGTGGCAGCAGATACGATATGAGCCGATTTTGCACGAACAAGCTCCGCTACATCAGGATTACGCTTATTTGGCATTATAGAAGACCCGGTTGACCATTCATACGGTAGCTTTACAATTGCGAAGGCCGTCGAAGACCAGATAATACAATCCTCCGCCAGGCGTGAACAGTGAATGGCAATAGATGCAAGAGCGTCCAACGCCTCCACGATAAAATCGCGATTTCCAACTGCATTATAGGAGTTCCAGTTTGGGCTTGTGAATCCAAGTGCTTTTGCCAGAGCAGTCAAATCAATATTCAACGTAGTTCCTGTCAGTGCGGCCGCACCCAAGGGCATTTCTTCCATTGCGTGTTCACGAGCTCTTTGTAATCGCTTCAAATCACGAACGAGTGACCAGCCATGAGAGGCGAGGACATGGCCATGGCGTAGTGGTTGCCCCGCTTGCAAATGTGTAAAGCCAGGAAGAATGCAGTTCAGATCTTTTTCTGCGCGTTCCGCAATCACTAAGGCAAATTCGTACAATGCTTGAATAACTTCTGTCAACTCATCACGGGTAAAGAGGCGCAAAGTTGTAGCGATTAAATCATTTCTCGAACGCCCGATGTGGAGACGTTTGCCCAATTCGCCCAGATGCTTAGTGAGAAAGGATTCTAGATTCATATGAATATCTTCGTCCTCAATCGACCAATCAAAGGTCCCGGCTTGGATCTGTACGAAGGCTTTTTCTAGATTTTGGCAAATCTGATCTGCTTCTTCCACACTCAGTATACCTGCTTTTGCTAAGGATCTGGCCCACTCCTTCTGCACCGCTACTTCTTGGGCGGCAATTTGGCTATCGACCTGAATCCCTTGAGTAAGATCATAGATAGACTTTTCTGAGCTTGGGTCAAATCTTTGATTCATTGTAATTGTGGCCATAAAATTTCCTGTCTCTATTTTTCGCCACTCCCATTGTAGCCTGGTCTAGGGCAAATTTCTGGGCTCGTTTTCCTTGTCGTTTTTGGTTTGCATTAATAATTTTGCAATACCCAAGTGCGGCGTGATGGATCCCATCGTGATCTTCTTCAAAGGTTACTGACTCTGCATCATAGAGTGCGTAAGGTGACTTACGGCTATTAATTCGAGCAATGCCACTTTCTAAGCGAATACTTACTTCACCAGTTAAGTAACTAGAGGCGGATTCAAAGAAGGCTTCGATAGCGGAACGTACATCTGAATGCCAGGCGCCATCATAGATCAAATCGCCGTATTGATTGGCAAGTGAGCGACTAGTAGTGAGTAAAGCGCGGTCCCAGCAGACATGCTTTAATGACTTTATTGCAAGCATTAATAGGGATGCACCTGGAGTTTCGTAGATTCCGCGACCCTTCATTCCAATGCTACGCTCTTCAACTAAATCAAGCACGCCAAACCCTGCGTTCCCTGCTAGGTCGTTCAAAACAGATAATAGCTCTGCCGGCTCGTATTTTAGGCTGTTTCTGGGGCTCTTTTCTTGATGATCATTTGGGGGACTATTGATGGCAATAGGAATGCCATTTTGGAATTGAATCGTTACGTCCGTGCAATCGTCTAATGTTTTTACGACCTCAGGTGGGCTTACCCACTCGTAAATTTCATTTGGATTATAGGCTTGGGCAAGGTCTTCCAGGACACCGCCTTCGCAAGATCGGTGCATTAGGTTTACGTCGATGGAATAGATTTTCTCTTCCGCATTAGTTGGATAGCCCTTCTTAGTTAAATAGTCAGCAAGGTCAGCACGCCCTTTAAAATTCCAAATCTTCCAAGGCGCGATGATTTCCACATCGGGGGCCAAATAGGCCCAAGACTTTTCAAAACGAATTTGGTCATTTCCTTTTCCTGTAGCACCGTGGGCAATGGCGGAGGCACCAAACTGCTTTGCATAATAGGTTACTCGTTCTGCAATCAATGGGCGAGCAAGTGCAGTTCCGAGGAGGTAATCATCCTGGTAAGTAGCGCCAGCTCGCACGGCTGGAAAAACATAATTAGCTGCAAACTCATTGCGAAGGTCATCAAAAATAAAATCACAAGCTCCAAGCTCTTTGGCCCATTGCTTTAAATAAGTGCCATCCGGAGAGTTCCCAAGGTCCGAGCAATAGGCGATTACATCCGCATCATATTGCTCCTTTAGCCAGGGGATGATAGCAGAGGTATCGAGCCCGCCAGAGAAAGCGAGGAGTATCTTTTTCTTTTCAGTTCCTAGTTGCACTTCGTTCCTATCCTTTCATTCGCTCACAATTTTCACGCCTTCGCAGGTTTTATGCGTTGATGAATTCCTCCTTTTATATGCAATATATATGCATGCTCTGCAACTAATTGCATGCACAAAAAGCGCTGTATTGCATTGAATCTTAGAATCTATGTGATTTTAGAGTTTAGTGTACCGTTTCGGGGCCATCATTTGGCTCTAGCAGCATTAAGTCTTCTGGGTCCGGGTCGCGGACACTAAGTATATCTACGGTGAAATGCAATACTTGCCCAGATAAAGGGTGGTTTCCATCCAATACAACTGATCCATTTTTAATAGATTTTACAGTGAAAAGCATCAGCTCGTCTTCTGAGAGGGCTGGGTTCTCAAAGGTCATGCCTTCTTCAATTTTCATATCTTCTGGAAAGGCTTCCTTACTAACTTCAAATTCTAGGTCTGAGTCCGGGTGACCATAGGCATGCTCCGGTTGTACGGTAACTTTCTTGCGATCACCGGCACGTAGCCCCGTAAGCGCAGTTTCCAGTCCAGGAATTAATTGAGCTCCGCCGTGCAAATACTCGAGAGGGTCTTTTTTTTCGACCTCATCAATTACTTTATCTGCGTTATTCCGCAAAATATAGCAGATTGTAACCATCTTGCCGTCTCTAATTTCGGTTAACTCTTCGATCTCTAGGCTACTTCCTCTGGGCTGCTTTCCATGCAGAATGGAATCGCGAAGGAAGATGGAGTTGCAATCTTTCTGCAATAACTTCTCCAGCCTCGCATATGCGATCCGTGTCTATTCGAGTGTTGCCCACACGAGTATTGTATTCCATTCCATGCAGCATATATAGTAAATCTTCCGTTGCCAGGTTGCCAGAAGCACCTTTCGCATATGGACATCCGCCAAGACCACCAGCAGAGGAGTCCACTACACGTATTCCTTCGTCGATAGCACGTAAACAATTAGCAATCGCGGTACCTCTTGTGTCATGAAAATGCACTGCAAGCGGCCAGTCCTTTTGAAACTCCCGAAGTATAGTGTTTACTCGGTTCGGGGTTGCAACCCCAATGGTGTCACCTAAAGAAACTTCTGAAACTCCATATTCCAGCAATTTTTCTGTTATGAAAATAGCTTTTTTGGGATCAGTGTCACCGGTGTACGGACATCCCCACACGGTCGACACATAGCCACGCACTTCAACCCCTGCCTCCTTTGCAGAAGAGGTTATATCGGCGATAACTGACAATGAATCCTCAATCGACATCTTAATATTGCGTTCGTTGAAAGCATTGCTCGTAGCGGTAAATACAGAAATATGCTTAGCACCTGCTTGCATCGCAAGTTCTAACCCTTTCATATTGGGGACTAAGACCCAAAATCTTCGAGTATTCCAAAGATCGGGGCGTTCAGATTGTAAAAGCGAAAGAACCTTATCAGTTGCGGCCATTTGCGGAATTTTATCCGGTCGGACAAAAGCACCGGCTTCTACGTCAATTATCCCAGCGTCAGCTAACGCAATAACGAAGTCCGCACGCACTCGCGCGAGATTCTCTTCAGGTAAAGACTTAAAGCTTGGCTCATTTTGTAGCCCGTCTCGTGCTCCAACTTCAACCACGCGGATATCAACTGCCATTACTCTTCCCACATTGCTCTTCCCACTCTACAAACTTTGTTCCATCTTCAACTATGGCTGATTCGGCGACTAAGAAGGTTTTGATTTTACCATTCTTGGGGCTCGTAAAAGTATGCTCCATTTTCATAGCTTCTACGCTGAGCACTGGATCACCAGTCTTTACATCCGCTCCCGGTTCGACCATTAGCTTCAATATCTTACAGGAAAAAGGTGCAATCAAATCACTTGTAGTTTCTTTGTTCGATACTCCACGGACACTTTCTTCTAAACAGTAAATTCGGCCGTTATACTGGAGCCAAGTCTTGCGCCCCATTCGTAAGGATTCCTGAGTCATCTAAGCTCCCAAGGACTGGCATAGGCATTCGTTTCAACATCCGCATTCATCCCAACCTTCGAGTTTCCGTTGCTTGCTCCAGCAATATCAGCCGATCGCCGAATTTCTACCTCATTTTCAAGGATGTAATCTGGGAGCGGGTCCTCCCAAGGACTAAACTCATTTTCTAAAAATTTCACGTACATACCTTTCTTTCGGAATGCTTCGTGGGTAAGAATATCTTGGAGGTAGTTGATATTTGTGGTCACACCAAAGACAACGGTGTGTTGTAAAGCCCAGATCGACCGGTCGATTGCTGCTTTTCGGTTCGGAGCGGTCACCACTAGCTTTGCAATCATTGGATCATAATCCAGGCCAACCTCATCGCCTTCACAAATTCCTGTTTCAATACGAATTCCAGTACCACTAGGCCACTTCAAGCGTATGATTTTTCCCGGTGCCGGCATGAACTCATTGCGAGGGTCTTCTGCGTAGATGCGCATTTCTATCGAGTGTCCGCGCGCATGCATTGCTTCCCTAGGACCGAATATGTCCTTGCAGCTTTTGCCTTCTGAGATACTGATTTGAGCTTTTACCAAGTCTACTCCCCAAACCTGTTCGGTTACACAATGCTCAACTTGCAGGCGTGAGTTTAATTCAAGGAAGTAGAAATTTTCATCCTCATCGACGAGAAACTCTATGGTTCCGGCGCTGGCGTAGCCCACGGATTTGGCGAGATCACAGGCTGCTTTGGCAATAGCAAGTCTCGAAGCATTGGAAAAATTGGGGGCAGGAGATTCTTCAATAATTTTCTGGTGTCGGCGCTGAGCGGAGCAATCACGCTCGCCAAGGTCATATATCATTCCCTGCTCATCGCCGATGATCTGTACTTCCACATGTCGTGGGCGTTTAATAAATTTCTCCATAAAGACAGTGGGGTCTCCGAAAAAATTCTTTCCTTCACTAGCGGCAGCTTGAATACCAGCCTCTAAATCCTCGGATGTGTGAACCAGGCGCATTCCTTTACCGCCACCGCCAGCAGCGGCCTTAAGCAGAAGGGGGTAGGCAATCTCCTTTGCTTTACTAGCAGCCAGGTCAAGATTGCTGAGGTTTACTTCAGCCCAGGGGAGGGAAGGAACCTTCGCTTTATCTAATAAGCGTTTGGCGGAAAGTTTGTTTCCTAGCTTCTCAATCGCCTCTGCGCTCGGCCCAATCCACTTTACGCCTGCGTCCGTAAACGATTTTGCTGCGACCGAGCGCTCGGATAAAAATCCGTAACCAGGGTGCACAGCCTCGACATTTTGAGTGGCCGCAATTTTTAAGAGCAAGGCAAAGTTCAAATAGGTCTCCGTAGCGGAGGTTCCAGGGAGAGGGTAGGCTTCGTCTGCCAGTTGCACATGCCGGGCATTGGCGTCCACATCACTATAAACGGTGATGGCGGTTTTTCCCATTTCTTGAATAGCTTGAATAATACGACAAGCAATTTCCCCGCGATTCAGAACCATAATCCGCTGTAGACTCATTTTTGTTATGCTCTCCAGGCTGGGCTACGCTTTTCCAAAAACGAACGCAGACCCTCTTGGCCCTCTTGAGAAACTCGAAGTTGTGCTAATTGGCCAGCGGCAAAGCCTAATTGCTCCTGAAGTGGGGCATTGGCTAGCTCACCTTTGAGTTTGTGTAGAAGTGACTTTGCCACACCAATGGCACGCGGTCCGCCTTCGAGAATCAATTGAATTCTTTTGTTCGCTACTTCCCATAATTCGTCCTTATTAGCTATTTCATGAACGAGCCCAATTTTCTGTGCCTTTTCTGCCTTAAACCGCTCACCAGAAACAAAAAGCGAACGACACTGGGAGTACCCTACTTTTCCTAGGACGAAGGGGGCGATGCAAGCTGGAATCAAACCCAATTTGACTTCCGACAAACTAAAAACTGTTTCCGTCTCTGCAATTAAATGGTCACAGATGGAAGCTAACCCTACACCGCCTCCAATGGCATAGCCATGTACTACGCCGACAACCGGGTTCGGGCAGGTGTCCATGGTTTGAAACATTTTGGTGAGTTTCTGACAGTCCTTGAAGTTGTCTTCTTCACTTAGGTCCAAAGATGCTTTCATCCAATTTAAATCACCGCCAGCACAAAATGCTTTTCCTGCGCCATGGAGGAGAATAAGCCGAACGCTTTCATAGCTATCCCCTTTGGAAAGGGCTGGTCCGTCGAAGACCTGCTGAAATTCAGAAATTAATTCATCATTAAATGCATTTCGTTTCTTTGGGCGATTCAACTGTAGAGAAAGAATTTTTCCGGCTTCTTTTAGCTCTAGATTTATATGTTTCAATTCCATCATCTACTCCTCTTCATCATCTATTTCTTCAATTACATTCGGAATATACCGTGGGTTGTTTCCGGCGTGGTCTGATTTTCTAAGCTCATTGCCAAGGATAAGGCTAGAACTTTACGCGTTTCTTTTGGGTCGATGACGCCATCGTCCCAAAGTCTTGCAGAACTAGTATACGGGCTTCCTTCCTCTTCGTACTTTTCAAGAATTTCTGCTCGCAGCTTATTTTTTTCTGCATCTGAGCCAGAATGGATAGTTGTGAGAACACCCGCAGCTTGCTCGCCACCCATGACGGAAATTCTGGCGTTTGGCCACATCCAAAGCAGTCTAGGTGAGTAGGCGCGCCCGCACATACCATAATTTCCTGCTCCAAAGGAACCGCCAATAATTATCGTGAACTTTGGAACTTTAGCATTCGCAACAGCCATCACCATCTTAGCGCCGTCCTTGGCAATTCCACCTTTTTCCGCTTTGCCGCCGACCATAAATCCGGTGATGTTTTGTAGAAAGAGAATTGGCGTGCCACGCTTGCCACAAAGCCCTACGAAATGAGCCGTTTTTTGTGAACTTTCAGACAAGAGTACACCATTATTGGCAATAATCCCTACCGGATAACCCTCAATATGGGCAAATCCACAAACAATAGTTGTGCCGTAGTTTGCTTTAAACTCATGAAAGCGAGAACCGTCAACGATTCTTGCGATCACTTCTCGTGAATCATAGGGTTTACGCAAATCACTAGGAATCACTCCATAAATATCTTCAATTGGAACTGCAGGTTCTTCTGGCGCTTGCCGATCAAAACATGCAGGTGTTCTCGGGCCTAAATTATCGACGATATCTCGTACAATCTCTAAGGCATGAGCGTCGTCGTCCGCATAATGATCAGCTACGCCGGAAATTTTGCAGTGTGTGTCGGCGCCACCTAATTCTTCTGCAGAGATTTCTTCTCCAGTGGCGGCTTTCACTAGTGGCGGTCCAGCAAGGAAAATTGTTGCTTGATTTTTTACCATTACAGTTTCATCACTCATGGCTGGAACATAGGCGCCACCGGCGGTGCAAGAACCCATGACTGCAGATATTTGTGGAATTCCGTCTGCGCTCATATTGGCTTGGTTGAAAAAAATTCTGCCGAAATGCTCTTTGTCGGGGAAAACTTCGCTTTGTAAAGGCAAGAAAGCTCCACCAGAGTCCACGAGATAAATACAAGGCAATCGATTTTCATGAGCGATTTCTTGTGCTCGTAAATGCTTTTTCACGGTGATTGGAAAGTAGGTTCCGCCCTTAACTGTAGCATCGTTAGCTACGATCATTACTTCTCTTCCACTAACTCGACCAATGCCGGTAACAATGCCTCCACCAGGAGCCTGATTGTCATACATGCCATAGCCAGCAAGTTCGGAAAGCTCTAAAAAATGAGTTTTTGGATCAATAAGTTTTGTAATTCGATCACGTACAAATAATTTTCCTCGATTCGTATGTTTTTTTAGTGCTTTCTCTCCACCGCCCTTAGCGTTCGTATTAACTCTTTGCGTTAATTTATCGCAAAGTGTTTTGTGGTGGGCAGTATTATTAGTAAAGTCTGGCGAGTTCTTTTGTACTCGCGAGGATAAAACTGGCATTCTATAACCCTCCAAAACTCTTTCCTCTCAACGAATTCAGCTTCTCTAGGCATAATCGTCGGCATGGGTGTAAAGGCAAATCGACTCGGCAACATGCGTTGCCGTTAGATTTTAAGGCGCCTTTTTCAGTGATTCACGCAGCCCCCGCGCCTATTTGTGGTCAGCACTCTAACAGAATCTCTAAACAGCAAAAAATAAAAAATATTGGTGTCTTAGACAAAAAAATGGAAACGGCTACGAATGGGTTTGGTAAGTCTGAGGACACAGCGTTTCGAGAAATTTACGAAATGCTGGTAAAAAGTGGAGCAATTTCTAGGCGCTCCTTTTGTTTCTCTGAAGTAAATGAGCCTGATCCGATCGAGTGGACAGAACAAATTAGTCGAGTTTTAGATCGTTGTATGGCTTTTCGAGAGAAACCTTATCCACATTTACATACAATTTGTGCTTTAGATCATCCAGCTGCGCCTCAATTCTTAAAGCGCAAGAGTCCGAGTCAGAGGAGTCGTTGGCGGCGTTCTGCAGGCGTTTTATTTTCAAAAAATTTTGAGGAACAAGGGGATGTATATCGTTCAAGCATAGGTGAGGTCTGGGAGGCGTTAATTGGCAATACGGATTTGCACACGCTTTATTTTAGCCAGGCCCGGAGATTCCGAGGAGAACTACAATTGGGCGACGCGGTTTGGGCTCATCTCAACCTAGCTGCTTTTATCGATCCGCTCACGCAGAAGTTCCGTTGGGCTGATTTAAGGGCGGGAGTTCGTACTCTGCACCAACTGCTCTTGCCATGGAAGGGGTCGACTAAACCAGAAATTGATACTCATCGAGGGTTTAGAGTTGGGTTTTGTGGTTGGGGTTCGGCGTTGTTGAAGCTTGGGTTGAAATACGAGAGTGACATGAGCTCCTTATTAGCAAAGCGTTTGTCCATAAAGCTTGCCCAAGTGGCCGATAGCAATGCGGTCGATGATTAGGAAGAATTTTTTATGAAGAGCGTTTGCCTGCCGGGCACTCTAGATATTGTGTTAGATTCAATTTGTTCCTGAATTTCACAAATAGCTTGTGGTATGGCGATGCATTTCTTTTTCGCATATTCCTCGATCGAGAATTCTTCATATTTTTCTGGGGGCGTTGCTTTTCTTGTTGAGGGTATTGCTTTTCGAGAATGGGGAAATAGGCCGAGTTGCCCTCCTAGGGGGAAAGCGAGTTTTTCCAGCATATCCTCCATATCTGTGACTGGTTCTGCACCTAATCGAATAAGCTCAATGCAGCCGCGACCGAAATCACTGCGGTAGTCTTGGATAAAAACGCAAGTTGTTTTACCCAAATCCAAACTATGCTTGCCTGTGATTAACGACCCGCTCTTAGGACCGCCTTCAACGCAGGCTGTACCAACAGATAGATGGGTGAGGAGTCGATTTCGACGGGGAAAATTTTTAGGTAATGGGGGGCAGTGCGAGGGGAAGGGGCTAGAGAGGAGAAACCTATCTCCAGAAAATTTTGTTACATAGTTTAAATGCTCCCGAGGATATAGGTTACTTAGGCCAGAGCCGATAATGGCAATGGTGCGGCCACCTGACCTTAAAGCTTGCTTGTGTGCCTCGATATCAATGCCGCGGGCAAACCCGCTAACGATGGTGGCTTGAGAGAGCTCGACAATTGATTTGACCGCATTTCGAGTGGTGGCAATCCCAAAGGCTGAGGGGTTTCGAGATCCGACCACACAAACGCTTGTGCCGCTAAATAGTGCTATATTTCCAAGGTAATATAGAACGGGCGATAATGATTTATTCTGCCGAATCGACTCGGGGAAATCATTTTCAAAATAACAGGAAAAGGAGGCACTGTCTGGGGAGTTATGCTTTGCGAACAGAGTTTGTGCAGTATGAATGTTCGTTACTTCTTCTTTTTTCCAACGTGGCCAAAGCGACTTATTGTCTAGCCTTATTCTGTTCCATGCAGTTGCCAAAGGCAGCGATTCGATTTTTTTGAAATAGCCAATCGAAAAATCATAGAAGAAGTGGAGGAATTGAAGCTTGGATCGTTTCTCGTTGTTTTCCATACCTGGAAGTTATGCATCACAAATGCCAATATGTGATGCATAACTATTGAATTTTTTATGATATTAGCTTTGCGCAGTTCGAATCTGATATTATAAGCAGGTTGCTTTGCGCCTGTGACCTCTCAATCGATCTATTCAAAGAGTTGATTGAGCTCTTCCTCATCGGAGAGCTTTTTCTCTTTTTGCTTCTTACGTAATCGACGAGCTCGGTTGTTACGGCGCTTCTTACTACTGCGGAATAGATCGGAGGCGGCTGGTGTTTGTGGTGCAGCACCTTCATCGATTCTCGGATTGGGTAGGGCTGTGCTTTCGCCACCGCCAGGCAAAGAGCGATTGCGGCGGCGCAATTCTTGGAGGTGAAGCCGCTCCAGGCGTTTGCGTTCTTCCGGACTCAACGCAAGAATATCCGAGTCGCGCTCAATCTTATCAAGCTCAGACAGGTACAAATCCGGGTCGATAGCGGCTTTTTTTGCTCGCCGGGCGCCACTAACGGAGATTAAATTGAATTGAGAAGGCCGATTAGGCCCAACCTGCATTGTCTCCATCAGTGACCCAATTCGAATTACATTGAATTGTCGCAAAATCAGAGCTGTTGAATAGGCGTCCGAAGCATAGATCACCATTGCGATTCCGAGTCCGTCGGCCTTCTTGATGGGAGGAGCATCAGTCAAATGAATTGGTTCGAGCGTGTGGAATAGTGTACCGACCTTTATTCCGTCTCGTTTACCTCGGTTTAAATATAACATTGATCCTTGCGTTACGTTGATATTGTTGTGAGGCGATCCAGCTACGATGGCTGCTGTCATTCGAATCGGGGTTGCTACCGGCTCAATGTCCGAATAGCGAGGCAATGCTCTCATGAGTTGATCCCCGACAGAGATTTGCTTAATCGCTTTTACCACTCGTGCCTTAACAATACCGCGAGAAATATCGAGGATCTTGATATCACCGTTTGATTCATACAAATATCCGGCGAGGGAATAATTATCTAGCTCCTTTTTGGCGTGATAGGTATTTTCCTTCACCATGAAATCGGTAAAGTCAGTGCGTTTTTGAAGCACAACACCTGGAGTGTAGAGGGAGTAAATTTGTCCTAACGCTGGTCGGTTTTGTCCTCTCCAACGGATATACACCTCAGAATTTTTCTGAATAACAGATACTTCTGATACAGGCCCCACTATCTCACCGAGACTTCGATTTATTCTCACCGATATGAATCCTGCTACTTCAATACGGCTACTCATTTTCCTGAGTAAGTCTTTAAGTAAGTTACGTCCGATAATTTTAAAAGGATCGGCTCCACGAGCTTTCTCAAGTTCGTCTTCAATATCTTCTTTTGAGCGAAGCAATGTGGAAGTGCCGCCTATTTTCCCTGCTTCAACTGTGGCAACAATCCCAAAAATTAGAATTGCGCTCAAAATAATCGCAGTTTTTGCGCTCCAGCTCATCGATTATTCCTTCCGTCTGTGGACATCTCCAGACATAAAGTTCAAGGTGGCAGGTGAGTCCGGAAATGCTTGCACTAAGGTCTCACGGTATTTTTTTGCCATCGATAGATTGCCCGACGCCGCATATGCCCGCGATAAGCCGGCAAGGACTTCAGGCATATAATTACTACGAGGATATTCTCGCTCTATTTTCGTCCAGTGGCGGATCGAGATCTTCCAGTTCCTTGCTCGGGCACCGGCTTCACCAGCCCAAAACAGAGCATGGGAGGAGAGTGCATGATCGGGGTTCGTCTTTGCTAAGGAGTAAAACATATTTGCTGATTCTTGATTGTCACCTTCACGCAACAATTTCATTGCATTTTGAAAATCTCTTTCAACTCTTTCAATAGTCTTTGGTTTTTGTTTAATTATAGATATAGGCAAAGCAACGGGTGCTTTCGTGTGAGCTGCACTCGCAATATTTGTTGTATCACGAACTTTTCCAGCTGATCGTATTGTCGCGGTAGCCGTTTGTGGACTGGGTTCGGCTTGAAGCTTTGGTTGTATGCCGCGAATCTGCATCCGGCGCATTTCCTCTCGTATTACTTCTATTTTTGTTTCCAGGGCTTCGACTTTGGAATTTAATTGTGCAATTTCTTGTTCGGCTGCAGAGCCAGGGCGTGCTTTCGGATCCTGGAGGATTTTGTTTTCGCCAAGCAATTTGGAGTCTTCACCAACTAGTTTGGAAGCTTTCTTGGCTGCCGCGTGCTCTTCAGCGCTAAGGAACGCAGAGTTTTCAATATTTGAAGGAGGAAACGGAGGAGCGTTATCCATGTCCTCTTCGCCCCTCTCGAATATTGCACATCCACTCAATGTTAGGGTAAGGATGAAGTATGGTGTGAGAAGCATAATTTTCCGAAGCCAAGAACCAAAGAAGTAGTGTTTCACAAATAAAGTCTCCCCTTAAATATAAGCTGCCAAAACCCCTTAAGCATATGATAAGAACGAGGGGAATCGAGGTCAAGAACTGTGAGCACAATCCGTTTGCGTGTAAACAAGGCTGATGCGGTCTATTTGTATCAATTACTAGAGTCCTATGAAGGTCTGACGACCTATACGACATTGCCAGGACAAAAACAGGATTCTTTTCGCGATCTTGAGCTGGCTTACTCTGAGTCCTTAGATTCGGTTTTACGCTCAGTTTTATGTAACGTCTCTGCAGAAATTCCTCTTTTAATCTCTGAAAACTTGTCTCAAGGTGAGATTATGGACTGGAATGGAAGCGAAATTTTTAGTGTGGAGCAGTTGTAAATTCTTTTCCCGAACTCTGTTGATTATATCCTGGTGTGGGTGGGAATAGCGATTTTTCCGAGCGGCACTGACGATGACGGTACTAGGCTGAACCGCTTCAAGGAACTGAATACTTGTACTGGATTTTGAACCGTGATGATTCAATTTGAGAATGTCCGCTCGCATTTTCTTTCCAAGGCGCCATCTCAATAGTTTCTCCTTTCTTTTGCTCATATCGCCGCCGCTGGCAAATCGAAGTCCTTCCATTTCAATCAAACAGAAGGGCGAGTGGTCGTTGCTCCTAGATAGAAAGCCCAGGGATTCAGAATAGCAAGATACGGACGGACTCATTTGCGCCCATGTATATTCAGGAAAGATGTGTATTGGAACTCCAAATTCGATGGCACTCTGAATTGCCGGACTTAGTTTTCGATAATAGAGGCTGGCAAGTGGTAACCAAATTCCATCGACTGAGCTGGTTGTCTTAAAACGATGACGAAGAAGAACGGAATCCAGACCACCAATATGATCTGCGTCCGCATGACTGAGGAGAATTTTTTGAAACTCGCTTATGCCAAGCTGGGCCCAGGCTTGTGAAGCCCGCGCAGGGTATCCGCCATAGGATGGTGGTCCGACATCGATCGCTAAAACCTCATTGCCGGGATGAATAACTAAGGAAGCGTCTCCTTGCCCGACGTTCAATTGATACGCTTTGGTGACTTCAATTGAGGGGGGTAAAATTTTGCTGATGGCAAGAACAATGAGGACCAAGGAGTAGTTGTGGATTTTTATCCTTATTTTATCGAGGATCCTGTTCAGAATAACTAAGGTAGCAAAGGCAGCGATGGAGTAAGTGATCCAAGTGTCTCTGGGAACCCATAGGGCTACTCCAGGAATTAATGCAAGTGGATTCAAAAGGTTAACGAAAAACTCTAGAGCGTCAAGGCAGAGACTCCGGAAGTATTCTTCGAGAACAGATATCTTCAATGAATAAAACAAAACCCAAAGTACTAGGGGAGTAAAGACTGAAAACGCGATTGGAATTAGTAATGCCATGTTTATTAGAGGTGCGAGTAGAGGCAAGTGATGAAACCAATAGATGACGATTGGCAAACTGGCCAGCCATGGTGCGGCAGATATGGCGAGCCCGTTTTTCAGAATTGCTTTTTTACTGCCCGCCTTTGGATTCGACTTACTGCCTTTTTGTAGGTTTGAGCGGAACAAATAGAACCCGGATACTGCAGCAATAGATAGTTGGATAGATAGAAGGGAGGAGTTACTCAGAATGCTTGCTAAAAAAATGGAAACTAGGAAAGTAAACCAATTAGAAAATTTGAGCCCAAGAATCCGGATCCATAGAACTAATCCTGCAGCAAACAGGGCGCGAACGGCGGGGAAGCTGAAGTCGAGAAAAACTAGATAGGGTAAGAGCAATAGGGATGGGCCTAAGCCCCAAACCAATAGCATTCGATTCTTGAGGGCTTGCACTGGGAGGAGTTGGCTACTCCAAAAGCAGATTCGCAGCAGAAAGAAGTTTAGGCAGCCAATATGAAATCCAGAGACACAGAAGAGATGCAATAGTCCGACCTGCGAAAAGGTAAAATGCCAATCGGGAGGGAGGTCACCGGAGCTTCCACTCAAAAGAGCTAATAACAATTGTCGTTCCTCAAAATTTGTCATGGAAGGCATTCCAGACTAGATGCAAGAATCCGGCGAAAGTAAAATCTTGAATTAGCTGAGATTATTCCGAATTTAGTTCGCAGTGCTTAATTCGAATACGGTACATTATTACTAAAAGGCTTCAAGATTGATGGAGGAATGAAAACACTCTTCACTCACGAAAATTTTCTGTTCATTAGTGGAGTCATTTGCCTCATTGTCGTTATTCGGGCGGCAGGTTTCCTGAGAGGAAGAGAAGCGAGTCGGTTTCGTGAAGACATGTGGGAGGACCCGCTTTGGGGTAGTGATAGGCATCAGATCACAGACGAGCAGCGTCAGAAGACCGTCGATTACATTGCCTTGGAGGCCCCGGAAGAGGTCTTGGAAGAAGCCTCAGAAAAACCGACGAAAAAAAAACGCCGCCACCAATCGGCTCCCCGTCGACATCGAACCGCCGGCCCCAATGAGGACACGTATAAAATATACCGTACTCCAAACTTCTCTGGCCGCCCGCACGAGGTGCTTGGCGTTACTCAGAACGCTACGAAAGCACAGATCATGGGGGCCTATAAACATTGGATCAAGCGCTATCATCCGGACCGAGTGCAGCACCTTGGCCCCGCCTACGTCAAACAGGCCAACCAGCGAGCCGAGCAGCTCAATGAAGCACGGATTGTGCTTATAAAACGCTTTTCCTAAGAAAGTATTTTCTTTTTAATTTTAATAAGTTATGGATTTTTCAGAAAAAAAATGACTTTCTTTTCCTTGACAGTCCGGTAATCGAATACAGCTTGGGGGTGGATCCAAGGGATCTGTATGATTTGTTGAACTAATATAAACCTAATAACTAAGGAGTGAACATGCAAGTGACACCTTTATATGATCGTCTTTTGGTGAGGCGCTCTAGCGAAGAAGAAAAGACAAAGGGTGGAATCATCGTTCCTGACACGGCGAAAGAAAAGCCAGCTCAGGGTGAAGTGGTTTCAGCGGGCGCGGGCCGCGTGGCCGACAGTGGCACCGTCACCCCACTTACAGTGAAAAGAGGCGATAAAGTTCTTTTCGGTAAGTACTCAGGCACAGAGGTTAAATTTGAAGACGAAGACTATCTAATCATGCGTGAAGACGATATCCTCGGCATCATCCAATAAAAATTTAGACAGCTATAAGGAGAAATAAATTATGTCAGCAAAAGAATTTCGTTTTTCAGAAAGCGCACGCGGCTCGATTCTTGCCGGTGTGACTACTTTGGCCGATGCCGTAAAGGTAACTCTTGGACCAAAAGGACGTAACGTAGTGATCGAGCGTAGCTTTGGTGCTCCAGTGGTTACCAAAGACGGTGTAACTGTTGCGAAAGAATCAGAACTATCTGATCACTTTGAAAACATGGGCGCGCAAATGGTTAAAGAAGTTGCTTCTAAGACTAATGACGACGCTGGTGATGGTACAACGACAGCAACAGTTTTGGCTCAAGCAATCTACAAAGCAGGCTCAAAGCGCGTAGCTGCTGGGTTTAACCCAATGGATATAAAGCGCGGGATCGACGCAGCTGTTGCAAAAGTTGTGGAGGATCTAAAGACAATCGCTAAGCCAATTAAAGGCGACAAAGACATTGCTCAAGTGGGAACAATTTCTGCTAACGCCGACTCAGAAATCGGCAAGAAGCTTGCTGAGGCAATGGGTAAGGTTGGCAAAGAAGGCGTAATCACAATTGAAGAGTCAAAGACTGCTGAAACTGCCCTAGACGTAGTGGAAGGTATGCAGTTTGATCGTGGTTACCAATCTCCATACTTCATTACGAACCAAGAGCGTATGGAGGCCGTGATCGAAGACGCATACATTCTTGTCTATGATAAGAAAATCAGCAGCATGAAGGACCTTCTTCCTGTGCTTGAGCAAGTAGCGCAACAGTCAAAGCCGCTAATGATTATCTCTGAAGAAGTTGAAGGCGAGGCGCTTGCAACTCTAGTAGTGAACAAACTACGCGGTACACTCAATGTGTGCGCAGTTAAAGCTCCTGGCTTCGGTGATCGTCGTAAGGAAATGCTTCAAGACATTGCAATCCTAACTGGTGGAACTGTGATTTCTGAAGACATGGGCCAAAAGCTTGACAAGGCTTCTATTGATGATCTTGGTCGCGCGAAGCGTATCACAGTGGACAAGGAGAGCACCACAATCGTTGACGGTGCTGGTGAAAGAGGTTCTATCGATGGGCGCATCACTCAGATTCGCGCACAAATTGAAGAAACTTCTTCCGATTATGACCGCGAAAAATTGCAAGAGCGTCTAGCTAAACTTGCTGGCGGTGTGGCTGTGATTAACGTAGGTGCTCCATCTGAAGTTGAAATGAAAGAGAAGAAGCAACGTGTGGAAGACGCGCTCAATGCTACTCGCGCTGCTGTTGAAGAAGGCGTTGTACCTGGCGGCGGTGTCGCTCTGCTTCGCGCTTCTAAATCTCTAGATAGCTTCAAAGTGACTAATGACGACCAACAAGCTGGCGTAGAAATTGTTAAGATTGCCTGTCAATCTCCACTTCGTCAGATCGCTACAAACGCAGGCCATGAAGCTTCTGTTGTTGTTGATAAAGTTCTTACTAACAACAAAGCTGAATTCGGCTTCAATGCTGCTTCTGAAGAATACGGCGATATGGTAGCTGCTGGTGTAATTGACCCAGCGAAAGTATGCCGATGCGCTCTTCAAAACGCCGCATCTGTTGCGTCCATGATGCTTACAACAGAAGCGCTGATTGCGGACAAGCCAAAGGATGAAGATCCTGCTGCCGCTGCTGCTGCCGGTGGAATGGGTGGAATGGGCGGAATGCCTGGAATGATGTGACAATAGGCGCTGCCCCTGCGGCGCTCTAAAACATCAAAAACACTCAAAAAAAGAGAGAAAGCCCCGGAGATACCGGGGCTTTTTTTTGTCCTTAACGTCCTGGAAAACATTAAACTAAATCCTCATGCTATCCGATGGGGGACTGAGGCCAGAGGTTGTGTAATGAGTCTGATTAGGAAAAATTTTTGTATGCACTCGTCCGTATGGGCCCTGGGTGTATGCTTGTTTGCCTGGCTTTTGGGTATATGCTTACTCGCATGGGGCCTGGTTTTCCCAACGGAATCGATTGCAAATGGGCTTCCAGAAAAATTTCCGATTCCGCCCAAGCGACCAAAATATCTATCGCTTAAGTTTGCTTGTAGAAAACACTCAATGGCTCATATTGCCTATCAACATTGCAGTTCCTTTAGCCAAAGTATCAAGCAGGGTACGGCGATTTGCATAGGCTCAGTGAAGCTTGAGTTACAGCTGAGAAAAAATAAGGACTTTTATTCTCGAAAAATTGGAGACACCTTAGCTTTACGCACAGAGGAGGATGTTGAGCAGATGCGAGGAAGTTTGCAGGCAGTGGGCATTAAGGGGATCGATAGAGAAAAGACAGTTATAATGGGCGAGTACCATAACCTTCGAATTATGAATGACCGGCTAGATCGGGCACGACGATATCTCGCTGAGCATGCACGAAAATATGTCATTCAATCCAAGCAACTAAGGGGAAATCTGGTCGAGATAACCGATTGTGTCGTAATGAATGAGCTCAAGGGGGAAAAAGAGCAAATGATTAAAGTCGTTCACAATACATTGAATGAACTTCGCGTTGAGTTAAATCGCAGGAAAAATAGCTTATATAAAACGCATACTGCTCCAATTCGACAAAAGATGCGAGAACTGGAAGTGGCAATTGAACAAATTCCAGAGCTCAAAGCCTTGAGAACTCAGTATCTAGAAAATATGGCATCTTTTGCGTTCAATGAAGAAGCTGATAGTCTCAATTTAAATCAGAACGAGGCTTCAGAAACAGAGTTCGTTAGGGCAGTAGTTAAATGGGAGGCTGAGTTTCCTGAACTAACTCTTCCAGCTCTTCCAGACAGCTTAGATGATGAAACTATAAAAAAAATGGCGATATTCTCTTGGGAGGATTATGGCGATGGTGACGCTCCTATCCTGAGCGTCGGCTCGCACCATTCGGGCATCAAAGATAATCCCAAAAAAGGGCTTATTGACGAAGATTGGAAGTTTATTCCAGACGCTAAGGATCGCATAGTATTTAGTGCTGCTCCGTCTGTGGTGGATACAGAAAAAGTCATTGAAAAAATGCTCCTAGAAACGTTCCCTAGACAAGTGGTCGTGGACGAAAAAACTGGTACTCGCATGATAGGCGGTTGGACAGAGAAAGATGTAAAAGATTTAGCAGTCGGGCTAGTGGCATCTCATGAGAGAGGGCTTATGTCGACAGATATGGCACTGGCTAATCTCTATCGTGAATCGACTATGAAGCCAAGCCGCTACGATGGTATTGGGCATGGTGAGTCCTACGGGCTTTTCCAATTAAACCTCGATAATTCGGGTTATTTGGAGCGAGTTGCACAAGCGTATAAGATCGAATATCCTTCAGGCATGCCGGCAGGGCTTAGTAAGAAATCGCGAGTGAAGTGGGCAATAGATAACAGTATTCTCTTTCAAGCTAAGCTTTCAACTGCCATATTTAACGATTCAATGCATAGTATGCGAGCTAGAGTTAGAGGTGATGTCGTGCCAGGAATTCTTGCCAACTATCCCGGAGAGGGCTTCCCCGTGGATATTCGTGGAGACGGTAATGAAATTCTCGGTATTGTTCACTATGTCGGCGGCTCTGGAATTGCTCCGCGCTCCACAGGAAGAGCGTTAATGCTGCTGGCTGCTGGTTATGATGCCAACGATTTTATGGTGCCGTTATTTAATTCCGGTTGTAAAGACTATCCTGGGAGGCCAGGTATCAGCCAGTGTGGAGAGCCAGTTCATTTGGTTTCTTGCTTTAGCGAAAAAATCAACTCTAGCTTGTCCAGTACTCAGGGAGTTGCTTCCAGCAACCCACTTGATTTAGAAGAGTGTCGAAAGACCTATGATAGGAGGGGGATTAGTTTTACTGATTATCCCATTTCTTACTAACCAGTTACTTATCTGACTCATCATGGACACCAGGAAACCGTACCCAGTAAATAACTATGAGCCATACCGACCTTCTGGGCACTCCTATGCGAGGAGATTTGATGAATTACCCGTGCATGCTCCTACAGGTTTTACTTGTGCCCAAACGGAAAAATACCGAGGTCAATGGCGTGATTTTTTCGGTGCCAGAGGTGATGCTAAATTGCATCTAGAGATTGGCTGCTACCATGGAGAATCACTTTTAGAGATGGCCAGGCAAAACTCGAATGAATTTTTTATCGGTGTGGAGTGGAAATTTAAAGAAGCTTATAAGGCTTCGGAGAAGGCGGTCCGCTCTAAAATGCGGAATTTGGTATTTCTCCGCGCGAATATTGCCAGGCTACCATGGATGTTTGCTCCAGGGGAACTTGATCGAGTTTGGATTCTTTTCCCCGACCCGTGGCCAAAATTTACTCACCACAAATGGCGCGTTTTACATGCAGACTTTTTTCGGTCCGTAGGCCTTAGTTTGAACGAAGGCAAGGAGGTGATGATTAAAACAGATCATTGCGATTATGCAGCCTTCATTGCCGATGAGCTAAAAGAGGCAGATTGTTTTGAGAGTTTTCCTGAGACTGACGCGGATCAGATTTGGTCTACATTTCCAGCAACTCCGTTTGAGAAGATGTTTTTTAAAAAGAGTGAGTCGAGCTTCGTATTTTCATTACGTCGTAACGCGAATCGGATAAGTCCGCCCGCCCCACTTAAGGGTATATTCGCTACCGCGGTTCACACCGTGGTTGACTAGCGACATATTATTTGCGATCTGATAGTAGGCGGGACGTAGGAAACGGGCTCGGATCCCTGAAATTTGGCAATATAGGACATTGCTTGCCCCAATTTCTAAGGTCGAGGGCTCTAATGGAAGAGGTTCCCCACTCATTACGGATATAGTTTCCTTTTCTAGATCCACATGCCGTATGTGGAGAGCGGTGTCGTCTACTTCGAGCGGGAGGGCTGACCCCCCAACATGAATGACAAATTCAGAATCTATATGGTCAAAACGATTGTCATTGCGCTCTATAGATCGGTAAAGGAGTTCCAGCGTTCGGCCATGGGTAATCTCTTCCCCTTCTTGGAATAATTTACCTTCTGCATCGATAAATATTGGGCTAGGCCGAAACGCCGTTCGAAAAATGGCTTCCTTATTTTTCTCGAATGGAACCAATTTGTGAGCGGAAATGGGGTCCGTCCATTGGAAGTCAGAATGTTCCTTTGGGTCTAGGGTCGGGGTAGGGGGGGCTCCTGGATTGGCATTATTATCCTGTGACAACACTTCTAGGGAAAATGCCACTTCTTCTGCTGGCCCCCAGCGGCCTTTAAATGCATAGTTTAGCCCAATGGACTTTGGCTTCTTTGAAAAGCGAAACCCACTTTCTTCTTTCGCCTCTCGCAAAGCACCGTCGATAAAATCTTCTCCCTGATCGACTCCACCCGTGACTGGCTGCCAATACCCGCCATCGGTATTTGGCCGCCGTAGCAGGAGTATTTGTAAGTCGTGGGATTTAGGGTTCTCCCAGTAGATTACGACGAGTGCTTTCCGTTTCATAGAGTAGAATTATAACCACTATAACCCATTTTTTTATTCTAGAAGCAGTTGTAAACGTTAGCCTCTCGGAAAGAGGGATTGACCCAGGGAGCTGGTCCAGCCCAGCGGTATCCTTGAGGTAGGCCAATGTACATAACGCCTGCAGCGAGCCAGTCTCCGTCGATACAGCGGTTAGACACGACATCAGTTCGTCCACTACGCCACTCTGCCCGGAAGGCAGGGCTGATGGCCGTTTTCGTATGAAGCTTAGAGAAGATTCGATCTATTCTCTCGCCGCGGATGCGGGCGAGGAGCATTAGATAGTGATAGGTTATGAAGGATGGTGGCGTTCCTTGAATATGGGAGTAAACACATTGACCACTAGACTTGGCTTTGACAACCCTCCTTGTTTGTCCATCAGGGAAATCCCAATAATTAGTTGCGTGGGGGTGATCTACACGCAATGCGGTGCTATGCCTATAGCAATTGATCGTGCCAACCCATGGGAGCTGTGAAGCCCTAGTTGTGAATGAGTCATCGCTAGTCTTACTCCTCCTGTTTGGGGAATTTGAGTTCGCCGTGCCGTAGACAAAGAACTGGGTGACTCTTGGAGAATCCCGCCTACTATCTAGCCGACCTCTTGGATCAGTTGCCCTTTGGAGCCTCTCTTCTACTGCCTCCTGGCTTATTTCAATCAGCTCTTCTTCACTTAAGTATTGAACTACATCTGATGAAGAGACCGCATCTGGTGCAGAGAGCGTGTATCCCTGGGCAGTCGTAGAGGAGCTAAAACAAGTTATGAGTAGGATAAATGAAAGTGTTACAAGATTTTTTAGTATCATTATAATGACCTCTTTTAATTAAATACCGTTTTAGTTCGTTATTTAAGATAGGTATCGGTGCCTTATATTTTAAGTTGAGGGTTTATTTTCAAATTTTTATAAGAGCCTGAAATAAGAGCAGTATAACGTTGCTTTTTTTATGCTGCCTTCTTTCAGAAGATTCAGGCGGTGGCGCAAGCCAGCTCTTATCTTGCTTCGGTTGTAAAAGCAGAGCTATAGTGGGACCATGCTTTTACCCCCTGGCGTAAGGTCCTTGATTTGTTTGGCTCTAGAGGAAGATCTGGGTCGTGGTGACCTTTCTGCTCTCGCTGTTCCCGCAGATGCAAGTGCTCGGGCAAAAATTGTTGCGAAGTCAGACCTTATCGTAAGTGGGACTGACTTAATTTCGACAATTTTAGAAGAGGCCCGTGTCCCAGTCGACTGGCTTGAAATTGACTGGAAAGACGGAGCGCAAGTAAAAGCAGGGACTGAGATTGCTAACATCAAGGCTAATGCCCGGGCAATCTTAGGTGTCGAGCGCACGATCCTAAACTTCCTGCAACGGACGTTTGGTGTTGCAACTCAGGCGGCAGAATTTAAGAAGCGAATTGGTGATCGAAAGCTGCGCGTTGTAGATACGCGTAAGACGGCTCCTGGTTGGCGTTACTTGGATAAAATGGCTGTGCGCCACGGTGGTCTTTGGAATCACCGATTCGGCTTGGATAGTGGAATTTTGCTCAAAGAAAATCATATCCGTGCGGCGGGCGGAATTGCAAAAGCGATAGAGAATGTTCGTTCCCAGGTTTCTCATGGAGTGGAAATTGAGGTTGAGGTGCAGTCATTGCCAGAAGCAGAGCAGGTGATTCAGGCTGGTGTAAACATAATATTGCTAGACAATTTTTCAAAGCCTGATTTAGAAGCCGCGATTCCAGTGTTGCGCAAACAAAAGCCGGATGTGGTTTTAGAGCTGTCAGGTAATGTCACTTTAGAAAAACTGGATGAATTAATCGATCTAGATGTGGATATTATATCAGTTGGCGCGCTCACACATTCCGTAAGCGCTGCGGATATATCCATGCTTTTTGAGCTTAGCAATGACTCACCCCTTTAACGTTGAATGGTTAGAAGAAACCCCCTCCACGTCGGCACTGCTATTAGAGCGTGTCGGCTCCGGTGACTTTCACCATACAGTTATAGCCGCACATCGACAGACGGCAGGCAAAGGACGCCGTGGTCGCACGTGGTTTACGGCGGAAGGCAATATTGCCTGCAGCATTGGCTTTGTGTTTGGTGCTGATGAAAAAGACCGGGTTGCTACAGCTCCTCTGTTAGTCGGCATTTGTGCCTACGATGCGGTAAATTCGATCTTAGATCCTCAGTGTAAGCAAAAGCTGACAATTAAGTGGCCCAATGATCTAGTGTATGACCAACAGAAATTGATGGGAGTTTTGAGCCAGTCTAGAATCCAGAATGGAAAACTATATTTGTCGATAGGCATCGGATTGAATGTATGTTGGGCGCCCGAAGGTTTACCAGCCATTTCATTACAAGACTTACCGTTGAGAGCTGATTGTCCAACTAACCATGAATTTTTAGAGATTTTGTTAAACTCTATGAAATCCCACTTGGCCACTTGGAATGATTACACAAGATTAAAAGAATTATGGGAAGATCGAGTTACTTATCTTGGGAAAGAGATACGGTTTGGATTGCTGGAAGAGGAAGCAAATATGCAGTCAGCAAAAGCAATCGGATTAGATAAAAATGGTTCGCTGATTGTTGAGTTTGCTGACGGGCAAAAAGAAGCATTGCTTACTCAGGATCTTTCTCTAAGGCTGTAAGAATTTTTTTGAGTTCTTTACGGATGATGTTTTCTGCAAGTTCGGGAATAATGTCCCAGGCAACCTTTTCTATGAGTTTAACGCAATGCTTGCGTATTTCTTCACGAATCAAGGCTTCTAGTTTGTCTTCAGATTCATGTATCCATTTCGTGATCTCCTCTTGTTGCGTGATCATTGAAGCAGGTGATGGAGAGGCTTCTGAAGAAACCTCTGGAGAAGCCTCTGAGAAGGTCTCCGAAAAAGTCTCTGATGAAGAGAATTCGTTTTCAGTTAATAGGGCATGCTCCGCTAGTCGGCTCTGTTCCGCGCACTCTTCACGGGCTTCTTCAAGCTTTTTAACCTTCTGAATATAGTCGCTCTGGAAACTAAAGTTGGATCCACCGGTGTCAAACAGAGCGTCGCCCGATTTATTATCGGCTTGTTGCCAAGCAGACAGGTCCTCCTCAACTGTTGGGTGGATAGGTTTCCATTCTTCAGCCGCAGAGTCTATGGAGTCAGGTAATACAGCTAATGGATCTGGATTAGCGCTTGCCACCGGATCACTAGCCGTCACCGGGTCATTAGCTGCTGCAATTTCGTCACTAAAGAACGCGGACAACTCCTGAGCTTCTTTACTTAACTGAGAAATGTCAATATCAGGCACGTCTGAAAAGTCGGAATCAGTTTGGTCAGAAGTCTCGATTTTTATCGGCCTATCGAGCACCTCCGAAGTGGCTTGCATGAATTTGTCGGGCGCATCTTCCGGAGTTGCATCCGGTGTAGCAGGACCAGATTGCAATTTCGTGTGATGAGAATCGCTCATTAGGTTGCGAAGAGCGGTTCGAAGTTCGTTAGGGTCAAATGGCTTTACTAGAACAGCATCTGCAAGATATTGATTGCGTGTGTCTTCATCGATCGGCTCAAACGCATTCGTTAGCATTATTACTTGGATTGACTTTAACCGCTCATGCTCTTTGATATATCGAGTTAGGTATGTCCCATCCTTCTTTATATCTGGGTGATCAGGATTCATTGCGGGGTCTAGCGACACGTCAAAGCGCAAGGAGACATCGACTAAGAAAAAATCAGGTCGTTCCGCAGCAATATGATCCATCGCTTCTTTTACTGAAGTAACTGATCGAATTTCATACTCTTCCCTCGGTAAAGAAAGAGAAATGATCTTTTCTATCGCTGGTTGATCGTCTGCTAGTAAGAGTGAGAGAGCCATCCAGTCCCCTAACTTGAGCTTAGCACACCGAGAAAAAGATACCAAATTTTAGGCTTTGTTAGTCAGTGAGACCTAGGTTATAGTTCCGTGTGTTCCTGACCGGGGATTAGATTGGGGTTAATCGTTTTTTCTCCGATGGTATTCAACTCAGGGGACGGTCACTTGTGGTGGTGAGCACGCCCAGATCTAATTTGGGAAGCCTGAAGCCATGACACGGTACCCACCTTTAAGGTATTGGGTTGAAAAATCGATACCCTAGCCGGCGGGAGCACGCTTGAGGTTTATTTTGCTGGGACTGACTTCAAGCTAGATGGCTATGACGATCCGGAAGTGGTGGTCCAGATCAGCCAAAAATTAAACAGACACGTGTGTAAGTGGTTACCCATTGACCGTGGGGGGGAGGGTGCTTGGATCAGACACAAGAGCCACAGGTACCTAAGAAGGTATTTGCCAAGATATCTTCAGGTACTGAAGATGATTTAATTTTTCGGAATGAGTCATTTCTGGAACTGGCTGTGCTCTATTACGAAAAATGTGACTTTAAGAATGCAGTTGAAAAGCTGGAGGCTGTTAAGCACGAAGCGTGGCGATTACAGCTCTATGACAATTATTTTCGCTCGTTGACGATTTTATTACGAATTCATGCTGAGCGCTTGGAGCAGGGTCCATTGGAGAAGTTGGTCGGAGAGACCAGTGGCCTTGGTAAGAGCTTGCCCCAATATGATCGCTATTTGTCGAAGGTGGAATATACACAAGGTGTATTTGCCTCTTACAAGAGCGACTATATGCAAGCGGAAGCGCACTTCCAAAGAGCGGAACAGGCGGTAG
The DNA here is from genome assembly GCA_011087955.1 of Oligoflexia bacterium. GTDB lineage: Bacteria > Bdellovibrionota > UBA1018 > CAIPTA01 > JAALKR01 > JAALKR01. The sequence goes on along the minus strand of JAALKR010000006.1, from coordinate 35,965 downwards.
ATAATTTTCTTGCTAACCATGAAGTGGACAACAGGATGCATGTGGGGCTTGAACAAGATCGCTTTTACGCGCTATTTGGCCTGATTACTGTTTGCTCCAACATACGAAAATTCGATGAAGCGATGGAGCGCATTGACGCCTTAGAGCGAAAAATTCATGAATTTGAATCTACGGAGGAGGCTAAAAGCCAAGGCTACCATGCCGAGAACATTGATTGTTCGATCCTGATTACCAAGGGCAATATTTACCGAGTGCAAGGTGAGTATCAGAAAGCGCTAGAAATGCTTTGGAAGGCTCACTCCAATCTGAAGTCAAAGAAGGTTTGGTACTACTACTATTACGTTCTTCTGGGACTAGGTCGAATATATCTAGATATGGATGACCATAGTCGAGCGGGAATTTTCTTTGACTTGATTCGTGATGCAGCAAATTCGCTAGAACTAAAGGCACTAAAGCAAGTGCTTGATCAGGAAACTAATAAAGTGAATAACGGAGCTGCCAGGCTAGTCATCGATCGTGAACGTAAGATCGTAATTGAAAAAGAGAAAGGTGAAATACACTTCGAACGACGCTTTATCCTTTTAGAAATTCTTTATCTGTTGGCGTCGGAGCCTGGAGAAGTCTTTACTAAAGATATTTTGGTTGAGCGGATTTGGAGAGAATCTTACAATCCGATGATTCACGATTCAAAAGTTTATACAAGTATCAGTCGTTTGCGTAGACTCATTGAGCCGGATTTCAAGCGGCCTCGGTATATTTTAAATGAGAGAGATGGTTACTCCTTAAATCCTGTAGTTCAAGTAGAAGAACTAGGTAATTGGCGGAAAGATATGGCTGGCAGCCCGCCGGGGACATTGGAAAAAATAGCGACGTAGGAGTAGGAGCTGCACATTCGCGGTATTAATTGATGGGGACAAGGATGAAAAATACGGATTGTTTGATTGAGGGCCGAGCTTGCCTGAGCATAATTTCGTTTTTGGTGGCTATAACAACGATGATTGGGGTGGCAAGCATTGGCTCTGCTAATACTTCATACAGCGGCAGCAGCGGCGGTGGAGACGCGTTTCCTCACTACTGTGTAAGCTTTTCGGGTAAATGGAGGAGTGATACCGGTGAGCTCTACAAGATTGAGCAGGAAAAGTGTGAGCACGCAATCATTGCGTTGCAAAATGATACCGACGTTAGTGATAGGATCGACATAGTTCTGGATAATAAAGAGCGTGAGGTTACTAGTGGTGATTATACAGGCACGGCTCGCCATGCTTGGAACTCATTGAGCCATGGTACAGCGATGGTCATGGTTACTCGACATGTTTATGAGGACCGGATTGAGTCCAAAATACATACTTTTGAATACGTAAATTATTTCCTGCTCTTAGAAAGTGTTCATCGTACAGTCGAGCATCTAGACAGAGGCACTATTCAGCGCGAATCTACACAAAAGCTCTACCGTCGTTGTCACTCAACTTCGGAACAGGGCTCGCTGAATCTGCAGAGTAGTAATTCTCCGCAATTGTCTGGTGGTTCTCGGGTAGCTTGCAATCTTCTAGGTCCACCAGCGTTGTAAACTATAGAATCCCTGGAGCAAAAAAAGTCTTGCCGGGATCTAGTGTACCTGATATTAAGGTGGTCTGTTTTAGAGGTAGGGTTAAAAATCCTGTAATATAAGGAACTTACATGGGTAAAGGTCGCAAAAAATCTACGCATAAAATGAAGATGCGTCGCAATCAGGAAAAAAAGAAAGCGCGCGAGCGTACTGCAAGAGCTGGGGGCAAGAGCACCACTTCTGCTAACTAATTGTCCTAATTTCGTTATAACGGGGGCGTAGTTAAGTTGGTTATAACGCCGGCCTGTCACGCCGGAGGCCGCGGGTTCGAGTCCCGTCGCTCCCGCCAATTTTCTTCAAAATCTAGAGTCAAAACACAAATCAAAAAAGCTGCATTGCAGCCACGCACTTAAAATACGAAAAACATTAAAAAAAACACCAGGGGCATTCGATTATTCGTAAGCGTGCTAACTTACATGCTGTCGATATTCTGCCGGGCCAATTTCTTTGTTTTCCATATTTACACTCCATGCGTTAGTTTGGCGCGGAGTCTACTTAAAATTCTTTGGTCTGGGAAGATGGTGTAGTTAGCGCGCTTACTTTATTGTGAACCTGATGGAGGATTAGAGAATTCCCTTCAGAGTCTTTTATCAAAGACATACGGCAAACTGGTGACTCAAAAGTATCCATAAGAACTTCAACACCTTTCTCTTTGAGGCTTGTCATAACAGAATCGATATCTTCGACCTCTAGGGCAATCGTTCCACCTTCGCTCGCGCTAGGCTTAAACTGCGGCATCATATCAGACATTGCAAAACAACCACCATGGGCCAGATCAAACTCAACCCATCGTCCATCCTGATACTCTTGGGTTACTTTGAGTCCAAGAGTATCTTCATAAAACTTTCTCGCTCGCTTTATGTCTAAAACGGGATACACAGTAAAAGCAATTTTCTTGTACATGCCAAGTCCTCCATATTGCTGCAGTGATTGCTGTTTTCATGTTGTAGAGCTTGCAGAATACTACTTTCGAATAGTGTCCACAAAGGTTTTCTGATACATCCGAGCCACGCCCTTGAGCGTGCCGACATAAAAGGTATCCTGCGAACCAATCAAAATTTTTTCAGTCACTCTCGGCGCCCAGGGAGTCGAGCATAAGGACTGCGGTGCCAAAGCGAAGGCCGCACCACTCATAAGCAGAGGCTGAAGCCGACGCAAGCAGCTGCACTGAGTGGGATCCTTGAGGTGCTTTATATAGTTGTGAGGAGCAATTTGAACTTCCTTAACAAGCCGAAAAAAACACTGAGTTCACAACGCCCTGCTAGAAAATTAAATTATGCGAGATGAATTAGTCTCTGCGATAGCCGCCGCGACCGCCGCCGCCGCCACGGAAATCACGTCCACCGCGACGTCCACCGCCGCCGCCGCCGCCAGTTTTCTCTTTAGCGATGTTAACAGTAATGGTACGTCCGCTTACCTCAGAACCATTTAGGTTCTCGATAGCACGCTCCGCATCCTCAACACTTTCAAACTCGACAAAGCCAAAGCCCTTCGAGCGCCCAGAGTCACGATCGACGATCAGCTTCGCCGAAAGTATGCTCCCTTCCTCAGAGAAGATTTCATTCAACTGACCTTCGTCAACTGAGTAAGGCAAATTTCCAACGTATAGTTTCTTCATTATTATAAGGTTTCTCAATAAAGTTACGGTCGCCTATTTGCGACTCCAGTAAGGTACCACCTGTCTCAGTTCTGGAGAACTGATTTATGCAGTAAACCCAAGTTTTCATCGGATATAAGTAGGCTCTTTTCTGGCATAAGGCAATGAAATATTTTGCTATTTTCTTATGTGTTTTTCGTGCTCCATCGATGGGAATGCATGCATGATTTGGTGCAAATAACTGAAATTAAAAGATTTTAGTGAGGTTCAAGGTGTTTTATTTGTCGCTCTAGGAGAGAAGGTAACACACTTATTCTTTCATTTAATTTCACTTCATTGTGCGAATCGATTCAATATCCATGACAGTAGAATAATTTGCGGAACCGTAATGAGTGGTAGCATGAAGGCTATTTTCCAAGACTTTGTAGTTTCTTTTAAGGCTAGGATTTCAGTGTAGTCCGTAGATACACCTGTCATCAGAAAGGCAAAAGAATTTCCAGGAGCATTTGCACGAGTCAAAATATCGGCTCCCAGCGGAGCAGAGCCTTCAGAACAGACTTCAATTACCGTAGCAGCCAATAGGGTAAGGGCTAACCCAGCTGCTGTTGCACCAAAATAGTTTTGAAAGATGTCAATTGGAACAAACGTTCGAATTAGTGCTGCGAGTACAATCCCAAACAGTAGCCAGCGAAGGATCATTTTTGAATCTTGAACACCGCGTACAAAAATAGACTGGAGAAATTCTAGATCAAAGCGAACTTGGCGAATATCTTCTCGGGCTTTTTGCCAAAATTTAAAGTCAGCTAACTGCGAATGACCTCGGTTAGGATTTTCTGGCAATACCTTTCGCTCAACTAACAACTCAAAAATGTAGCCTGATGCTAGTGCAATTAATCCGGACAAAGCGATGAAGACCAGAGTCCAAGTCCAACCAATCATGCTAATCAGAATCACCGTCAGTGATAAAGAGTTCCATGGGCTAGCAATCAGAAAGGCCATTGTTTGTCCTAGGCTGGCGCCTCGTCCATATAATTTCATGCCAACAAGCAAGATTCCATGACTGCAGAGATCTAGTAGCAGACCAGCAAATGTTGCCCGTAAGAGGCCGCGAAGTCGAGTCTTTCCGTTTAGACTAGATTCAACATATTCGCGTGGTACTTTTGTCAGTAGGCCAACAAATATAATTCCTAGCAGGATCCCAAACCACATTGTGTTGAATAATTTGTATATAGAGGTAGAAAATTCATGTAGCCATTTAACTCCCAGGCCTATGGAAAAATAGTCTGTTGTAAGGACAAGCATGTAGCCGAAAAAGATCGCTAGGCCACAAGACCAAAAAAGATAGTCAGTCCGGCGATTTTGTAGTGCGCAATGGTCTTCGACTGGTGGGCAGCAATCCGACACGGTTTTTCCTCTGCTACCTGATTTAGCATTTTGTGCAAGGATCGCAAAGCTATTTATGGATACCTGCCTAAGGAGAGAAGGTAGCTTTCAGGTCAGAGGCTCTTTTGATAGCATCAGCTTTGCCTAGCTCCAGAAGCTCCTGGCAATACTCCTTTTGAAACAGAAAATAGGAAATTAAATCACCACTATCTTTTGATGCTCCAAGCGTGCGAAAGAGTAACTTCAACGATCTTGGCAGAGTATCAAAGTGCTTTGTAGCTAAATCGGCTAGATTCTTAGACGGATGAATATACAGTAATTCTACTTTTTTAAGTGGATGTGCACCGTTATTTTCATTCTCTGTAGGCTCAGATATTCTCAGAGAATCGCCAGCTATATTTTGATTAATTCGATCGAGTCGCTCTAAGTCCATTTCTAGTCCATCGAAGAAAATTGCAGAAATAACTGTGCTTAGGATTTGACCCCAGGAGGGGGTGTTAGTGCTTCCAGATAAATCAATATTGTCCTTCAGGGATTGTCGCACGCCAATGATAAGTAGCTTATTAGCGCCAAGGCGAATGGCTGGAGACAATGGTGCAGTATTGCGCAAGCAACCGTCCCCCAAATGACGATTTTCAATTTTATGGGCAGGAAAAAAAAGCGGAATTGAGGCAGATGCCATTATATGGTCAGCAGTAATTATCTCAGGTTTTGATAGGCGATGCGACCTTCGCCAACTGTTCTTATCATTTGCACCTTGATAATAGGTGATTCCTAAGCGGCTTTCATAGTCAAAGGCCGAGATGGCTAGTACGTCGAGCATGCCTGATTCAATGTTTCTCGATATGCCAGAAAAGTCGATTCGTGCACGCAAAAGTTCGTTCAGTGGGAGCGGACTTAGGAGCCCTAGGTTACGTTCGTTCAAATCATCTCGCCAAGCCCCAACGGTAAAGTTTTTCACAAGTCGAAACATGTTGCCTGTCAGGTGTCTGAAGTTTGTGTGAAATATATCGTCTGGTTTAAGCTCCGACCAAAAGTCCCATAAATTCTTTGTACATTTTTGAAACGTATCAATTTCCGCCGCAAGATAAGCAGCATTGATCGCACCCGCACTAACCCCAGTAATGATATCCAGCTTTGGAGGTTGCTCTGCAAATATTTCCGAAATGCCTCGAAGGACACCAGCTTGGTAGGCTCCTCGAGCGCCGCCGCCAGAAAGAATGAGTCCAGTAGAGTTATTTTTTGAAATTGGCATTTTGCTTGGCTACGTGCTCTTGTAGTTCTTTCTTGTACTCTTCTAGCTTGGTACGTACTGAATCAGAATCGCAGGCTAATATTTGTGCGGCTAATACGCCGGCATTTGTGGCTCCATTGAGAGCCACAGTTGCCACTGGCACGCCCCGAGGCATTTGTAGTATCGAAAGAACAGAGTCCCAGCCTTGAATTGAGTTTTGCGAGTGAATTGGAACACCAATGACTGGGCAAATCGTAACACTAGCGATCATTCCCGGAAGATGGGCAGCACCCCCGGCGGCTGCTATAATCACTTTAATTCCACGATTTTGGCATTTTTCTGCAAACTTGATCATCCCTTGTGGAGTGCGGTGGGCAGAGACGATTTGTATTTCATAGGGAATTGAAAACTTCTTTAAGATATCTTCTGCGTCCTGCATAACTGGCAAGTCGCTTTTGCTTCCCATTACAACACTTACTAAAGCCGGACTCTCGTCATCCATAGCAAATTCCTATTTTGGCCCACAGCAGATCTTTATTTGGAAATGACTCTTAACCATGAACGAATATTCTTGGCTAAGGCGATTGCCTCTTCTCTGGACCTGTCTGTAATTGTAACATGTCCCATTTTACGGCCAGGCTTTGTTTCTTTCTTCCCGTACCAATGGAGATACACGTTATCTATTGAGTCGGCTTTTTCTTTGCCTTCTAAATAGGCTGTCCCCGTATGGCCGTCGGTCCCTAACAGATTCATCATCAGCGCTGGGCGTTCGATTTTCGGTGGACTCAAAGGAAGCTCAGCGATAGCACGTAAGTGCATTTCAAACTGTGAAATGCTGGCCGACTCTATAGTGTGGTGTCCACTGTTATGAGTCCGTGGAGCTAATTCATTTACTAAAATCTCTCCACTCTCGTCGATAAACAATTCAACCGCAAGAAGTCCAATAACACAGAGCTTCTCGGCAACGGATTTACTAATCTCTATCGCTCTCTCCGCTTGTACATTAGTTATGTCGGCCGGACAAAATAAGAAATCAATTAAATTTAGCTTCTCATCGAAAATCATTTCTACAGGTGGGTAAACGACAATATCACCTTGGCTATTTCTTACAACGATGATGGCAATTTCTTTATCTATTGAAACTGTTTTTTCTAACACAGATGGAGCAGTGAAGGCTTTATGAAAGTCACTTTCCGAGTGGATCGACTGCACACCCTTTCCATCGTATCCGCCTTTGCGCAGTTTCTGGAAGGCAGGCAAAAAATCGACATGCTTGGGTAGATCTTTCTTTGAATGAATCAGACGGAATGGGCTAGTAGGAATCGAATTATCTGCAAAGAACTGCTTCTGCGTGCCCTTATCTTGAATTAAGCGAATAACTTCTGAACTCGGCCGTACCGGAACTCCGGATTTTTCAAGTTCGGCCAGGGCATCTACGTTAATACTTTCCACTTCGATCGAAATGAGATCCAAAGTCTTTCCAAACTGGACAATATCATCAAAGCTTTGAATCGAGCCGGGTACGAAGTGTTTGAGAATAGATTCAGCTGGAGCCCCCGCCTTGTCGAGAGAGTATAGGTTGATACCAAGCTTCTCCGCATAAGGAGCCGCCATATAGGCTAATTGACCACCACCGAGAAACCCGACATTGCGAAAGTTCATAGTCCTCTTTCTACCACTTCTAGGGTGACAAATCATCGCCGTGGCGTTAATAGGCGGTTGCCAAGAGGTCAAATGAGGGTGAAGAGTAAGCAAATATTATATTGTTGTCTTCCTATATGTATGTAGAAATTTTGTAATTATTTGACTGAAAGTCGTAATTTCTTTAGATAAATAAGCAGTTTAATCAATTATTTCAGCTACTTAATAGAGCGTAAAATATACATTTTTATAGTTAAACTCCGTATTGATTCTACGCGTCATTTTTGGTACAATCCGGAGGATTAAAACGGTAGAAGGGTGTGCGTGGGTGTTGAAGTTGATTTAGTTGTTGAGGCTTGTGCGTATGAAATATTTGTCACCTATCATGTTGCCGATTCTGGCGCTTATTTTCCAAGCTGCCTGTTCCTATACGACACCTCCAGAGAAGTTTCCATCCCCAACAGACCAAGCAACGGACAAAGCGTTTTTCCAAAAAATGGAGTCCCGTTCCTTCTTGCAAAACAAACAGACCGGTTTTGAAGTCTCTGTTGCCGAAGCGGAACATAAACCAGAATTCAAAAAACTCTATCACGCGCAAAGCGGAGGCCTATTTACACTCTCAGGCCAAGGCCGAGCAGCTGGTGCCTGGAAGATTATTACTCGCAACGTACTAGTTCCAAAAACATTTGTTTGTGGTTGGGCACCGATTTCAGAAGTTGGTTACATTTCTGAATGGACTCAGGTGCATGGCGCACATCTGCTGCCAGCTTGTAATATTCAATTCGACATTGAAGAAACAGAGCTTGTTGGTAAGCAGGTTACTCCGGGCGTTCCACGCAAAGACTGGCCGACACTTATTACGGTTCCGATCAATTCTCATTTTGATTTTGTACGGAGTACAGACAAGTATAATCGCCCAAAAAATGAGTGGGTTCACCGTACGGATCGCCACTCTTGGGAAGCGCGAACTTCCATGTCTGTAAATTGGCGCGAACTATCCGTTCATGACTGGGCCTATAGATTACTCTATGGTGGTACTCTCACCGTATCTGTAAATGATTTTGAACGTACTCTATACAAAGGCAAGAGCTATATTGCGTTTACATCATCTGTCTCTTCCTCTTATTTTGGAGCCCATCACCAAGCACAGTTTAGATTTAATTTCTTAGAGTTTGATTCTGACACTACTTTCGAAAAGCGCTTGTCTCACCAAGACAATTCGAATCATTTTGGAACACTTTGGGGATTAGGTTCGAAGTTGAATGGCATTCACCAAATCAAGTATCTAGCGCGTTGGGATTTTCGTGAATCCGTAATTCCTCATGAAATTTGCTTGAACGGCTTTGCAGGAAGCCTGGAAGCTCGAGAAATTGCCATTGAGACTTTAGAGCAATGGAATGAGGCTTTGGTAGAGGCTGAGGTCGTTCCACGAGGAAAGAAGGCTTTCGTCGTAAGTTCGCAAGAGATGAATCATCTTTTTGACCTTCGCTGTAGCTCAATTTCTTATGTGTCTGATAAGCGCATTTCAGCTCGATCTCCACTAGGGATTGCGCAAGCACAAATGGACGTAAAAACAGGAAAGATTCTTTGGGCTGGTTCTACCAACTATGGCGGTGCTTTAGAGGAGTGGGTTGAACACTACCGTGGTTCAAATTTCGGTACTGGTGATGCGTTTATGCACATGCCAAGCGAGGCGGGCTATAGTGAAGAATACAATCGTCCAATCCTTGGTGGCAATCCATTTGGCCACATGGTTTCACCAGTAGACATCACGAGTATGCCATTTCGAGAAGGTTCTGCAAATGTATTTAATGTGGAAGACACGATTAAGAGTCTCTACCGCGGTAAGCATTTGATTGCACACAAAGGTTATGACGGATTTATTCAGGATCTACAACAATTTGAGGGCTTGGATGAGCAAGGCATTGACGCCATGATTAGAGATGGTCGATTTGCAGAAATGGCAAAGAAATTTTATGCCAATGGTAGCACAAATCCAACAGCTCATTCATGGGAGTTTCTAGGCAAGAAACTAGCGACAATGATCGCTGAAGTTCGTGGTGACACCATGATGCCTGGTAATAGGTTTCTACTGAAAGATGAATCCCTCCTCTACGGTAAAGCTATAGGGGTCTGTATTGCTGAAGTAAATGCAATGAGCACTGATTCTAGCTCAATGCTTGATGGGGAAAAGTGGCATTCTTGGATGCTTGGTGCCCATGCTTATCGTGAAGATCAGCTAATGCGCTCAGTGATGCTGGGGCGAGATTACGGAGACATGGCTCCAGGTTTACAAACGGCTCATCGTAATCAAAAGGTAGAGCAGAACCTTAAACGTATGCATAATACTGGCGTTGTTGATTTAGACCACACCATCGGCCGTTTTGCAATGCAAGCAGCGGCAGCGCCAGCAGAACTACAAGACGATATCGATGTGGAAGATTTGGTTAAGACCAGCCTGAAGAAGACAATGCTTCATGAGTTTGGCCATATGCTGGGCCTTGGCCATAACTTCAAAGATAATATTATGCCCATAAAGGGATCTATTCCGGATGCACACTGGGATGCTTTGGAAAAAGATCGAAAGAAGCAGAATACAGTAAATCTGAACTTCACGACAATAATGGGCTACCCACATGCCTATCAAGTAATGGCTCGTCGTCCGGAAGAGGTGAAAATTGGAGAACAGGATAAGCTTGTATTACGCTTCATCTATAATAACCAAATTCCAATTTATAACGGCAAAGATGTGGACTTTGAATATGTTCGTTTGGTCGATGAGATTCCCGTAGGTCGAGATGGCCGTATTCCTGGCAAGGATGAAGACCTTGGAAGATATAGCCCAAGTCTTAAAGGGTATAAGGTTTCTTATTTTCCAAGCTGTACCGATATGATGGCCATGCTGGCATTGGATCCATATTGCAACCGCTGGGATATGGGTTGGGATGCAACATCCATCGTGAAGAGCTATTTTGACGACTATAAAAATAACTGGCTGAGTAAGTTAAATAACTTTGCTAAAGTTCGCAATAACCTGTGGCTAGTTCGTTACTATTTATGGCGTGGGTCGCTTCGCACTTTTTCTCGTGTACGTATTTTCTACGATTATATGCGTAGAGAGTATCGCGATGAAATTTTGAAAATTGCAGAAAATGATCCAAAGAATCTACTTTCTTTCTCAAAATGCGCTAATAAAGACCAGGACAAAAATATTGTTCGTACAGTCATCCAGAGTGCTGATCCAGAGTTCGAGGAACTCTGTAATCTAAACCGAGAAATAGTGAAGGAGTTAGGTAGTTTCATTACAGATCCTGGTAACGATTTCTCTGTATTTGATGATTCCGATTGGTCTGTTCCTACGAACGAATGGGGCTCTGGTTTTGAGGATTGGTCTCGTGTATGGGGCACATGGAAGGAAGTTGGTGTCTTGCCGATCAAGATGTCTGCGCTCTTTGCATTAACTACAGCGCAATCATTCTTTACATACGGACATTATGTTATCCCGAACTATAAGTATTCAAAGAGTGGTATGAACAATAAGTATGTGTATGCTTCTTTATATCCAGAAGAGTTTACTAAAAATATTACTTCCTCAGTTCTTTCCAATATCAAGTTGAATAAGGATACGGGCAATGAGCCCAAAATGGGGCGAATTGCCTTGTTCATGGGAAGCTTTTTAATGCAGACTTTTGGTTACCCATTCCAATCGACAAACGATTTCCATGAGTTCGATGGCGACTATATGGAGAATATCAAACAGCAATCGCAATTTATCTTTAATGCTAGATACCCGTTTGTTCCTGTGTTCGTTCGCATTAAACGGCCAAATGGCGGTGGTAAGGATCCGGAAAAAATTTCTAATTTCATTGCTTTCATCTATGAATGGGGTCAAGAAATTAAAGAGCTTGGTAATGCTTACATGCTTCCAGAAGGTAAGGTATTCTTTGGCACAACCGCAGAAACTTTCGTATATCCAATTTCAAACTTGATTTTCCTCTCAGACAATATTGCTCTCGCCTGGGGTATTCGAGTTCAATATAACAAATCGGATTATTCAGCTCTTTGGGTAGAAGGGATTAAGCACAACCTATTCACTACCTACGAAGATATTGGCACAACTTGTCGAGAGAAGGCTGGTTTGAGCTCTTATTTCTCCACTAGTAACAAAAAATTTGGTGGCTTCTATATTCCATACGGTATCGCCGGAAATGATACTCGCTATCGAGAATTTACAGACTCTGTTCGTAAGCAATTTGATAAGTACCTCGAGGAGCCGGGGTACTCCGAGAATGGAACTGTTTGTACAAAAGCGCTAGATGACGTTGGTTTGGTTGTGAGTCAGGCGTTAGCCCTGAACAATATATTTTTGCCAATGGTCTTTAGGTACATGGTGCATTAATCCGTAGATTGGATGGATGACGTGATAAAATATTTTAAATATGTCAAATATTTTAAAATTCTGAATGTAGCACTGGTCTTTACACTAACTGCTTGTAGTAGTGATCATAAGATATCTACAAAGCACCAAAGCGGCGCCCCCAAAATTTTTGAAGAAGTGGAACCACAATTTTCGTACAGTACTGCCACAGCAGCTGGCCTGGATAGCATTCGTTCTGGTTTAAGCGAAATGAGAAGGAAGAATCGCTTGTTAAAAGCGGAAGCGGAATCCAAAGATCTATTTGGTAAAGACTCTTCCTTAGTCCAGCAAATATTCGATGAAGTTTATACTCCGTTGAAAGAGATTGTTCTCAATTCGAATTATATGTACGACCCACTCTATAGTACAGAGCCTGATTTTAAACGGAAATTCCGTGAAATTAACAAAGCAATTGATCTCATGCAAAAATTAAACCCTGAATTTGTGAAACAGAAACTGGTCCTTTCACGCTATTGGGACTCTTTAGCTGCTCGTTGTGCTAACAATCTTCAAGGTTGTGAGTATGCGAAAAAGTTAGGTAAATCTGATGGAGCACGCACAACTCGTCTCCTAGAAGCTTACGGCTGGAGCTTGCATGAGACTGTATTGGCGCTTCAAAAAAGTAATCTAAAAATCAATTCAAATTCTTCTTCAGAGATTCCAGAAGAAATGAAGCATGCCCATGACCGATTACATGAAGTGATTGTAAAGAAAAAGAATGTGATTCATTTTGCTTTAGGAATGCGTACAGGTAGTCGCCATGAAGACTCCACACTCTCTTTGCTGTATTTAGTCAGTACGAATGAACTCATTGAGCTGCCAAATCGATTTTGGAGTACGTCAGACCGCGAGCAGCATGAGCGAAACGCGGAACGAGTGACTCGTGAGCTTCATGATCGCTTGGACAACGAAAACTATCGCACCAAGATTAAGCCATACTTCGATGAGAAAACTGTTTGGACTCGATTTACCTTGCGGAATCCAATCGAACAGCGGATGAGTATGGGTTCCATTCGTACTGCTATTGAAGTGATGAAAATATCTTGTCGATTCTTTCGGGATGAAGAATCTGGTTTTGATAAAGCAGTTCAAAGTAGTCTCAACGAAAAAGATGCTTGGGGTCGAGATGGTTTTGTAAAAACAGTTAATGACCTACGTGCAAGCGAAAAGGCTGGCTTAACGCTGGCTAATATGCGATTGCTCGAGCCCTTTGAAGCAACTGAAGAACTCTTTTACCTTGATCAACTCTATCGCGGCCACTGGAACAGAGGAATCATGCAAGAGTGTTGGGAGGCTTCTTTAGAAGGCAAGTCTCGAGCAGCGATTGAGGCTCGCAATAAGGCAATGATGCTTCTGATTGAACGCTATATCAAAGTAGAATTCCTTCGCCGCACAATTGCTACTAATGAATTTATTCGTGGTATTTTCGAGTCCGATGATGGAAGCAATACTTCCATCGAGCGTGACCGATTGTTTTTGCAAGCCATCGAAGAATCTCGCTTATTGAAGTCGGACTGGGATCGTATGATTCGATCTTTTGAAGAGATTCGTGGATTTGTGAAGACGAATATGCAGAGCCTGGGCAATGAGGATGGGGAGCAAAGCGTAGAATTTGAGCGCCTAGATCGAATTTTCACTTCGATTAAGACGAATATCAAGCTTGTCTCGGTTTACCCGAATATGCTGCTTTTAGCTTATTACCTAGCTGCACGAGAGTTCGAGGTAGAGATTACAACTTTCTGGGGCTATAAATTTAAGCTCATAGCAAAAACAATTATTAACTGGTTATTCGGAGGTACAACAGGAGAGCCAGCTCGTCCGTGGTTCAATTTTGGTAATGACAGTCGACGAATTAAGCGCTTTGAGAATTTGTATGCATTCTTCTATGCATTGAAAACGAATACATTTGAAAATTTTTCTAAGGTCGATGTTAATAAGTTTGAACTAAATGTAGTAGGTTTTTTCAATCAAGTGATTAAGCGCTATATTTCTAGTGATGTAGTCACAATTTCTGAGAATCTGAAGGCTATAGAGCGTAAGTTCAATGATTCTCCGAAATATAACGACTCAATTTCGGTTTGTCATAAGGAACTAGCTGCTCACGAAAAAGCAGAGAACGGCCGAGCTTTCGTGAGAGCTAGAGAAACTGCCGATTATCAGATTGATTTAACGTTAGATGCATTTATGAAGCGAACCTATATGGGATTAAACTCCCATGACTTCGGTGGAATGATCGGTGAGGTTTATACGGGTGACCTGGAAGAGACCTTGAGCGAAATTCATAATGAATTCTATCCCAAGGTGCTTTTCGTACGTACTATGATCGAAATTTTAGAAGATCACTGGGCCATGAACCAAAAACTCAAATCGCATTCAACATTACCAAGTGGTGCTTTGAAACGTATTGAAGATTACGAAACAATACAGAAGAAGTTAGACCAAGTGAAATCAAATTTTGATGTGTACTACGATTCAGTTCGTCGTTCGTATCAGTTGGCGCGTAACCGCTCTGCAGAAGCAGACGATTGCATTGATATCATTCATAAGATTGAATTCGAACAACAGCGGTCACTCTATGATTTGGAAAGCGAGTTCCTAGGCAATGTGTATGATGCTCTCAATCAGCTTGTAGAGATCATGGAGGACAAAGAACGAATTGCAGCCATGGGTTTAAGGAAAGGGGATGTGCTAGAAATTTTCAATATTGCATTGAACGGACAGTATGGCACAGAGGACCGTGCTAAGTTAAATCTACCAATCTTAACCCAGCTCTCCGAACAATCAAAAGTGTATAAAGCAGAGGTTGGCGATGTCCCTGGGTTTGATGAATTCAATGAGTCTGGATCGTTCATCTATTCTAGGTTTAACTATGTGCTTCGAGCGCGCAATAACTTACAACAGGTAGTAAACCGAAGAATTAAAGTATCATTGCCGTCTGCATTTGAAATAAGCGCTTTCTATGAGAAAGCGAAGGATGAGAAATTCCGAGTCAAAGTATCTTTGGGGTCTGGTGCGGACCGTTCGAAGGAAGAGTTTATTCGTAAGGCGATGACTGCAGCAGAAAATTTTGAGTTTGTCGGCTGGTGGGATCGTCGTACAGCACTATTCTACCACTATCGCCGTGAGCTGAAGCAGGATTTGTACCAGGTGGAACAACTCGGCATTGTGGAGAATGCGAAAGAAAATTGCAATCGAGCTTCTGTTAGAGAGGCTGGAAGGTTTTCGTGTACTGAATGGAAAGATCACGATCCGATCAAAATGCATCAGATTACAGACGAAATTTTCTATATTGTAGATTTTCTGGATATTACGCCAGAAGATGAAGGCTTGCTAATGCGCCTTGGTAAATCGACTAAGATTATTGAGTCTCAGGTCAATGCCTTGTTTTTAGACGAGCAGAACGTACCGCGCTCTCTGTTTGAACAATTTTATAAGACGTACTCGACAGGCAAGGCGTTAAATCTTTATCATCAGGCGGCAAAAGCGGCTTCCACCTTTAATTCCATGTTTAAGGATAGAAACTCAGAAGATACGCAAGACCTAACGATTGTGGACTGGAAGAACCAAGAAGCCAGAGAACTATTGTTCTTAGCGAAGCACGATACGGTTCGGAGTAATACGCGAGAAGTGTACCGACCATCTGTATTAGTAGCGGAGCGCGCAGTTAGGGAGTTTGAAGAAACGGTAAAATGCTATGAATTAGCAGACCAAAGCCTAAGTGTAGATGATCTTAAGGTTTTGTATAAGCTTGAAGTGGATGATCGCGGTCGCGTGAATCGACTCTATATGTACCCTAAGGAATCTATGACTTCGCCTACGGTCTATTTAGATTCTAAAGATATTGATAATTGGTTAGCTAAGCGTAGTTCCTTTATTCAAGATACTAAAGGTGTATTCCTGCCGAAAGAAGGCGATGAAGGCTTTGTAGCTGGTAAGGATTATACAGAATTTGCACAGATTTCGGTTACGGCAGGCGACTGTAAGAAGATTCTCGGGCAAGTGGAATAAATGGCGGAGTAGATATTATGAAGAACGTTACAGTATTAGCAATAATCGCCACTCTGGCCGTTGTTTCTGGGAACGCATACTCTGCAGAGACGGAAGCAAAGCCAGTGAAAGCTGAACAGTCTGCTGAGGGTAAAATAGAAGCTCGAAAGGAGGATAAAGAAGCTAAAGCACCGTTTGGTGCTAGCGTTGGTTACTCGATTAGCACAGATTTTGCTGAAAAGCTTGAACCTCGGCTTTATCAACATAAGGTTGCTGTTGATGCCTCATATAAATTTAGAGATTATTTTTCGATGTCTTTCTCTACAGGCTATTTTTTTAAAACTCTAAGTTCATCGATTTCAGGTTATGAAGAAGATTCAGGAATTTCACACATAAGCTTGGGTATATCGCGGAATTTTTCCAGAAAATTGGGGAAATTCGTAGGAGCTGAACATAGCATATCAGCTGGCGCCAGTGGTTCTTTACCAATGATGGAAGAGGATCGCATTGAAGGTGCTCATGGTTCCGTGGAACTTGCTCCAAAGCTTAACTCGAAATTTTTCGATAGATTATTCTCGATCTCTAACCGGGTGTACTATCAATTTATTTTCAATAAATTTGATTTTTCACCTGTTTCTAATGAGCCAACGGCGAATGGAGCTTATGGTTGGACTGTTGATTCTTCCATTCCAATTGTTGGTGAGCTTTCTGCTGGTTTAGGCTTTGGTATTCGTCGTACGCGTTATAGCGATGGATTTCATTCTTTCTCTTATAGTAATTCGCAGAGCCTTAGCTATTCTTTGGGCAGCCTAAGTATGTCTGTTTCTCATAGCAATGGTGGCTATACGGATGATGGTACGGTCGAACTTTGGTATGTCGACAAGTACCGCCGTCTTGTGAAAGCAACTCTTGCGTATAGTTTTTAGTTATTAATTGTTCCTGTGGTCTGGTAACTGGAGTGTAGTGAAAATGCTGAGTGCCGTACGAAGACAGATTATAATTACTCTAATACTCGTTATGAGTTTCGGTCTTTCTGCGTGTACTGGCAAGTCTATCCCTAGCTCTGTACACAAGACAGGTGAACGCACAGTCGAACCAGCTCCATCTTCTTTCGTGTTGAGTCCGAAAATTGTTCCAGATGCTACGATAGAGAGATTTCAGGTGTTAGCTGAAGGTAATAATAGCATTCAGTCAGCAGAGGAGATTTACAAGCAGAGAATCAAGCCGCTACAAGTGGCGAGCTTTAATCTAAATACCTTGACGTTACAGATGAATCGAGGAGCGCAGCTTATGGAGATCATTCGTCTCTATAATAATGCTCTACTTGATCTTTGTGAAATTGAGCCCAAGGGCAGCCGTTGTATGTCTCTACTCCTTGATTACGAGTCTTTAGTGCGACATGGCTGTGAAGCTTATATGAAAGGTTGTGCTTTAATTGAAATTTTCCGTGATACGTCTAGCTCTATTGATGTTTGGGCGCGTGTGGCTCAATTAGAGACGAATGACCTCGAACTCAAGAAGCAGCGAATCTACACTGGTATAGGTATTGCGAAAGGGCAACGTAGTATTCGCTTCGAGCGAATGCTGCTAGCCCTGGCACCAGAAATTGAGAAAAAATTTAATAGAAGGCGGAAAATCAGTCGAGGAAATCTACTACACTTTGATGAAGAAGAGGAAGAGTTTCACTATCGACAAATGGAGCGTTTAGTTAGAATTCCGGATATGCTTGGTACGACGGAAGACTATCGATCTTATATTCGTTACTTAGTGGAGCAATCCGTTGCTCGAGCGGCTACAAAACGATCCCGAGTGCAAAAGGTAGCGCTGAAAGAACTAGGTGAACGAGGTATAATTGAAGAGCCTTGGTTTCAATCGGTAATTGAAGAGAACCTTGCCTCCAACCCAAGCTCGTATACCGCAGCCTATGATAACGTAAATAAAAACACTAAACATGCACTGAGGGTTCACGGGCTAAAGAAGAAATTAGAAAAAGATTCAGTTTATTATATCATCAATAGTCTTTATATGCGGGTATGGGACGTGGATTCAGTTCGATCAATTTGGGGAGGATCTAAGCAGGATAAAGATCAATTAGTAAGGGTGATTAAAGACTATGTGCAAGTTCAGTTCTTAAGTGTAGTTGTTCGGTCTCACCAGAGAATGGGTGATTTCTACGACAGTAGCACAAAAAAAGGCCGAGCATATATGCAGAATGATATGCACCGTAGGGCCTTAGATGTAGCAAATGAAATTCGGAGCTATTGGAAAGACTACTATGATCGCATTGCTCGGGTGCGCGATTTTTCTATGTATGCACTGGATGAAAACATTAATCTCCTTAAAGAACTGAAGATTGATGTAGAGAACATAAATCAGACAGTGAAGTTATACGTATCTACGCCGCATATGCTTATGCTCGCCTATAAAATGCTCAAAGACAAATTCGAGACTCAGAACTGGTTTGGTTCTATTTCTGGGAAAAAAATTTTTAATCATATTTTTATGAAAGGTACAGCTTCTTGGTTCGATTATCGAGCAGACGGAATGTATTACCAGTGGTTAAACCAGACTAGTTTAACTTTAGGAATGCATTTTGCTCTCCGTATGGAAGCCTTTAAGTTCTTTAAAGTGGAGCCTACAGAGTTCTTTAGCTTAATTTCAAAACAATTGATGGATGCCGATTTAGAAGCGGCTCGGGATCGTTTGACGCTTTTCACGATGCCAGCTCGTGTGTATAAAACTCAATACGAGGAGCTCCTAAATGTTTGTGCAGAAGAGCGCCGTTTTTCGGAGTGGGAATTAACGCCGCAGCAGATTTTTAAGAAACGCAGGCACCGAAATTATTCTGTAACGACTACACCAAAAGACTTCCGATTAGCGACGCTGCTTTACTCTAGTTTTGGTCAAATTTTTTATGATTTTTCTACACACAATCAAAATGTACAGTCAAATTCACCGTTGCGGCTTTATTTTCGCTACAACTCGACTACGCACCAGAATGCAATTAATCTTGTGCGTTTATCTTTGCAAAGTAAAATTAAAATTCTGAAAAACATAATGGAAATTTATAAACGTTACTTGGTCGATGATCTCCAGTTGCTAGAAGATGAGAGAAAAATTGATAGGATTTTAAGTCCAATTACAAATCAGATTGCACGTGCTAATCATTTTAAGCGTCGTTTCTTTTCAAAAATAATGATGGAAATTCGCAGTCTATTTAAAGATTGTGGGACCCTACTTATTCGCCGAGAACTTGATATACAGAATGCGCTCTATTGGGTAATGTACGAGTTTTATAAACAGATGTATCGTGACTATGGCCAGATAAAAATAATTCAGGGCAAGGTGGCCGAAAGTGATCTGTCCGAGGAAGCAGGTTATGCAAAAATTAAAAATATTACAACTCGCTATAAAGTTACTCACCCGGACTTGCCAGGCTATAACGGCACAGATTATTTTGACTGGGAGAGTGGAGAGTTCGTAGTACACATGTTAGATTCATTAATTCGTTTTAGTGAATTTCTGGCGAAAGGATATAAATCAGATACATTTGATACCGGCCCAGTTAATAATGGTATTCGCTTAATCATGCCAGTTGCGGGAATGATTAAGCTTCAAGATTATATCGATCATCCACAGCGAATTAAATTTCAAGATGCTCGAAATGAAGAGGAGTTTGCTAAGAAAGCAATGCGATATTATCGAGGGTTTGATTTAAGCAACCAATCAAAATTCTTAGTTTTTTGGAATAAAGGTCATACTTGGTGGGGGCAGTTCTTTATTAAAGAGCAGTTGGATATGTACCTTAATGTTTATAAGGTTGGAAAATTGGAAATTTATGACGAGACAGCTCCAGAGTGTCAATTTGAAGAGTATGACTTGAGCTGTGAATCAAAAGTAGTTACAACCGAAATGGAGATAGACTTAATTATTCGCGATACATTCAGAGCTTATGAGCTCTTGACTGTATCTGATGCTGATCGTGCAGCACTAAATCTTTTGGGCATGTCAGACCGCGGACAGGAAACTAACTATACAGTGATTGATCGATTCAGTGGTGAGGGCGAGACTGTAATGTACGGGTCTGTGGCTAAATATCTATACCATCCTAAAGATCGAGGCTTAATGGGCTTCTTTGATTATCATAACTATGTTTTGAATATGGAAAATATAGGTTGGAATATTTCATTCCAACTGCCTTGGTCTACATCTTTTGAAGGTTATCAAGCACCGCCATATATGCCACTGATGCGAGCGCGCTCGTTTGTGTATGAATTTCAAGATGAGAAATTACTAATGATGCCGATTGCTTCAAAAATTCGTCAAATACTATTAGATGATGTTCAGTCAGCAGTGGATAATGAATTCAATCGAATTTTCGAATTCCATGATGCTATCTTGAAGTTAGAAGCTGATGAGGATACGACCGGAATTGAAAGGTCTTATCCAGTGGATACGACCACAGGAGAGTATGTAACTGGACCCTATCTAACGCCCTCACGAATGCAGCAGACGCATGATCGCCTATCTGGCTTCCATCGTGATACGTTCTATATGTTCGATACGATTCGAAAAAAAGAGGAATCTCTAGAATAATGCCTCGCCGAACTTCACTCATTCGCTGTTTTCGTTGCCGAATGCATCTAGAGCTTTGTGTTTGTGATGTCTTTCCTAGGTTTGAATTAAAAACAAAAATAATTCCTATTATTCATGCTCGTGAATACTGGCGCCCATCAAATACAGGTTATTTGACAAAGCTTTCCTTAGAGAATTCGGAAATTCGTCGCAAGAGTGGGCGACAAAGTTTTGCTGAAGCAGCTGTGCAGCCTGAAATGGGAAGAACGAATTACGTTTTATTCCCAGCCGAAGGGGCAATGATACTATCGGCACAATTGAAAAGAGACGCTGAGGCGAGAGGTAAGCCGATCACACTATTTGTCCCAGACGGATCTTGGCGGCAAGCTTCGAAAATGGTGATACGTGATCCGGTTCTAAGTGAATTACCAAAAGTGATTGTTCCAGAGTTCTCAGACCGACCATCTGTCTATCGTCTTAGAAAAGAATCACGACCAGAAGGACTTGCGACTTTTGAAGCGATCGCTCGTGCAGTTGGGGCTCTCGAAGGGGATGAAGTTTGCGTAGCGCTCGAGCGCGCATTTCGCAAATTCACTGACCGAATCCTTTGGACCCGAGGGCATAAACCCTTCTCTGAGCTGCTGGATAGTTTACCGGCTACGGTTCGAAATTGAAAAATTTTCACCTATATAGCTCAAAAATGCATTTACACGATTCATGGTCATCCAAGGATTTTGTTTGCCGCAATCGATTTGCGCCAATGGAACCCAAAGGAAGTCCGGATTTTTTGAATCATCATCCCAAGTGCCTGCAATGATGCGCCTATTCGCATCTGTCGTAAGCGTATAATTGTAAATGACAGTGACGTGTGGAGCAACGCCAGAGCCGTAATTGTAGTAATGTACTTTCAGCTTTGCAGTTACGTGGAATGTATTTGCACTAAGCTTTTGGATGTCAAAAACATAACCACTTATGACACTATTATCGACGTAAGCATCCGCCATATGGTCCATCACGACTGGCTTGTTTTGCTGATTGATATAATAGAGTAGGACTTTGTGGAATTTTGCTGGGTTAATATCTCTTGGATCATCATTATCATTCCCGTAGTATCGCTTGCCATAGAATGCCCAGCGTACGCAAAAACTCGTCGAAGAAAGGATACCTTTTGTCGTATATGGAGTTATTTCTGCTTCCAGAAGTTGCGAGTATGAAACTTGAGTCGGTTCAGGATGTAGAATGCTTGCCGCTGCCCAGCCATTGCAATGACCATTCAAATGACCAGCTTTATGAGCTCTTCGTTCCCATGCTTGAGCATGACTACTAAGACTAAATCTATTTTTCATAAATCGATCAAAAACTCCTAGTATATTAATAATTGATTTGCCAAATGGGTAATAGTCGGAATCCCATGGCAGTAAATCACTAGATAAATTTTTCTTAAATTGACCTGCTCTTACTCGATATAAGCTTTGGGTTGAAATAGAAGCAGCTGCGATCTTATCGTTTGAGAATAGTGAAAAGATATCGTCAAAGGTATGTGAAAGTTGAGGAGTCAACACCTGCTTTCCTATTTCTCGTGCTTCGGCAACAGTTAATGGAACGCCAATCGGACTAAAACTGGACGCGGGAGATTTATGCATTGTCTGCTTGCCTTTGACATTAGCAATCACCGTCACAAATTCCGCTCTGCCATCTTTACTGAGCTCAACTCGTGCAATAAGGTTTTGATTTAAGCTTGCGTTATCCGCATTGAATACGTAAGTTTCATTCTTATCTCCTTGATAGCACCAAGTTTCGACAAAATTTTCATCTGCAGGACGAAACTGAGTCTCACCGTAAGGGCTTTGGTTGGGGAAAAAATCGAAACAAGTAGTCTTAGCGCCACTCGACTTCACTGTTGTAATGGTGCTAGAATTGGCCGCTTTACTCCCCAATAGCAATAGACATAGGGAAAGCAAAGTCCAAAGGTTTTTCAGGTTGAGCTTCATCAGTGCTCCTCCTCCTGTAAAATGCATCCAATGCTTCTAGTGCCTCTGTGGAGCATCTCGGAGTAAATAGAGAGGAGCTAAAATTTTTTTTATTGACTAATATAAAGGAGCAGATTGGTTACAGTGTAGAATCCTTTATTAAAGTGTAAAAGCCATCGACTTCAATAAGATTCCTGGAGTTGAAACTGCACCAATGGAGCGTTTCCCATAGGATGATGGATCTGGGAACATCGACGTTTTCGTAGTAAGGGCTTCAAGTTCCGAACCAAGCACTCGATAAATAGTATCGTCCCAACGTAGGTTTTCGATTGGCGCACTCAAGCTACCGTTCTCTACCCAAAAGCAGGCGTAGCGAGTCATGCCTGTCACTCGTCCTTGCATGCGGTCACTCCAATTGAGATAGTGAAGGTTTGAAACATATAGACCTGTACCCAGCTCTTTTAGCACCTCCGCCGCCTTAAGCGCACCAGGCGAGATTACGGGAGCCTGGACTGCTTCGGAGGGTCCGGCGCCATTGGATCCTAAATCATATTCCTTCGCGGTTCGTTTTGAAATTAGAGTTGATTTCAGTTCACCATTTTCAACCAAAGCCATTTTTTCCGGGAATAGGTCGCCTTCCGGGGAAAAGCGGGAGGTTGTTCCATTCGAATAATCATCGGTGAAATTGAAAAGTGGTGAAAATTTCTTTTTTCCTTGGCGCATTAATCGCAGTGGTGAGTCGCCTTGTTGAATTGAGGATTCACTAAAAATATAATGAAGCATCCCGGAAAATCCCATTGCGGCTGCTGGAGCAAGAAAAGTGCGGTATTCCCCTGGGACCACTTTACGAATTGGCTTCGCTAATGCTGACAACTGCTCACGGCCTCGCTCCAATTCAGCCTCAAATTTTGCTTGCTCCCATGACTGTCCACCATGAAAGCCTTTATAGGCTCGTTCCTCTGGTCCATACAGTGAGTAGTCTATAAGGAAAGAATCCGTAGCAAACCAATGCCTTGCACCTGTAGATGTAGCGTTTCCTCGAAATAACCTACCGCTGGAATAAATTCCAGTTAGATCAAGTCCATTTGTATCACTAAGAATAGCATCCGGCACGTCACCAGAATTTAGTAAATTGCCTTCTGTGACAGATTCACTTTTCGAATTTGATGTTGGGATAATTGCATATGGGTCGGTTGGTAATTGGTTTACATCTGTTCGCAAATCTCTAAGGATGCGAAGGCAATTTTCTTTGTCTGTATTTTTTTCAAGGCATAAGTTAATTGTTTTAGAGGCTTGTCGTAGTTCTCCATTGCCATTATCAGATATAAGTCGAACGTCTAAATCAAAGTCTTCCACCGTACCAGTTTGTCGGATACGAGCGTTATTCAGGCGACAATAATGAGTATCCTCACCGCGGAGATTAACGGTCAAGTGCTCACCGTCTCCTACGCTATCGCATAATTTTTCGGCTAACTCATAAAAATAGTTTTGTTGAAATTGAACGCGCATTATTTTATTTCGAACCTCCGAAGATCTCAATATTGGTAAAGAGACAAACTGGTGAGGCATGACCTACTCGAATCGCTTGGTTTGGTTCTCCTTTACCACAATATGGAGTGCCGTACGTTTTCCGAGTGGAAGCGTTACCAAGCATTTTCAAATTAGTCCAAAACGGAATTGTGATTCCACGATAATTCGGATTGCAAATGGTGTTAGTGATCTTTCCATTCTTAATTCGCTTTCCATACTCACAACCAAATTGAAATTTTCGACGATAGTCATCGATTGACCAAGAGTTATTCGACTCCATTAACACGCCGTTTTCCACTGCTGAAATTATTTCATCATAATTGCTGTCGCCTGGTTCTAAATTAATATTGGCCATTCGATCAATCGGAGGGCGGTTCCAAAGACTGGCTCGTGCATTGGCGACGCCCTTTAAACCAGATCGAGTTTGACTTTCTAATCCGCCCAAGCCACGAAGCAGTTTTCCTTCTTTGATTAAGTACTCTTTTGTAGCCGGTGTGCCATTATCATCGAAGGAATAGGATGCATATTCATTCTCCACAGTAGGATCAAAGCTCACATTCATAATAGGTGATCCATAAGTCAAGGAGCCAAAATCTTTTCGTTGAACAAAACTAGACCCAGCATAGTTTCTTTCATCCCCAAGGATTCTATCAATTTCCAGCGGATGGCCGATGCTCTCGTGAATTTGTAGCATCATCTGGTCAGGCATCACGACTAAATCCATTGTCCCAGTTGGGCACTCCTCGGCGCTTAAGAGCTCTACTGCCTGCTCTCCGATGGTGGAGAGCATATTTTCAATTTTATCCTGATTAAAAATCTCCATTCCGCCCTGAAGGGAATTTGCTAAGAATCCACCGTCTGATCGGGATTGTACACTTGTTCCGTCAACGGCAGTTGCTTTAAAACCATAGGAAAGTAATGAAAAGTCTTGCTCAAAGTTAGCGCCGTTAGTGGAAACATAATTTTGCTTACTTTCAACGAGATAAATTAAACCTGTTGTTCGGTGAATTTTTTCAGAAACCTTTAGCTTTCCACAGGCATTGACTAAAAAATCGTTAATGTCTTTTGGGCTATGAGACCCTAATGCTACATTTCGTGGCGACCGGTATTTTCCTTCGGAAGCTGGACGTTCGCTAACTGTAAACTCATGGATTCGATATTTTGAGCTGCGCTCTGCTAAGTCTATCGCCTGGTCCACCGCTTGTTGAACACCGGATTTGGATCGATCCGCAGTAGCAGTATAGGTGATGCATCCATTTTTCAAGACCTCTACCATGAGGCCAGTGGACTCCTCAGAAGAATTTTTCGACGACTTGCCGTCACGACAATATCGGGTAGTGGCATGCTCCCAAACTTCGCGTAAGCCAACCCAGTCCGCTCCAGGCGCACTCACAACGTCTAATAGATCTTTTAGATTCATTTTAATTCCAAAAATTCACGAGAGATTCGTTTCTTACGTTCGTGTCTTTGCATCGCAAGCTCTAGGAGATGGGTTAGCAGATTCCCATAAGAAAGTCCACTGGCCTCCCACAACTTCGGGTACATTGAAATCTTTGTAAAACCTGGAATCGTATTAATTTCATTTAGAAAGAATTGACCATTTGCCTTGTCCAGAAATAAGTCAATGCGGGCCATTCCGGAGCATTCCAGAACGGAAAACGCTTTTTTAGCAATCTCCTGAGCTTCTGTGACTTGGGCTTCAGAGGTTTTTGCAGGAATCTCCAAAGTGGCACCATTCTCATCCAAATATTTTGATTCGTAGGAATAAAACTCATGCTGAGGAATGATTTCTCCTGGAATGGAAATTTTTGAGCCCTCGCCGGGGGCAAGGTTTTCTAAAGCAGCTAGTTCAATCTCGCGCACGTCAATGGCTTTTTCAATTAGAACCTTCTCGTCATAGAGGAAAGCGTTTTCTACTGCAGATTTCAATTCCGCAAAATTTTTTGTTTTGCTTACACCCACGCTCGATCCCATATTTACAGGTTTCACAAATAGGGTACTCCCTAATTCAGAATGAATCTTTTGTAATGTAGCCTCGGAAAGTTGATTCCATTCCCATTGCCGGTAGCAATGACTAGGAACAACTGGAATACCAGCTTGTTTGGCAAGACGTTTCGCAACGTCTTTATCCATACCAATGGCAGACCCCAAAACGTCAGCTCCCACATAAGCCACGCCGGCAGTTTCAAGCATGCCTTGAATGGAACCGTCTTCGCAAAGAGGGCCGTGAAGTACGGGAAAAACAACATCTATCGATTGCAATAAGTTCGGATCATCCTTTCCTTGAATGAAAACATCTTGTCCAATTGTTCCTGGGGCTAATAAGCCCTTAGGCGCAGAAAGAGGTAGTGGGAGTTCGTTGTTCATTTGCTGCTCGATAGCGCCCAACTCAACAATATGCCATTCACCAAATTTATCGATTCCGATCGGCAATATTTCGTATTTATTTCGATCTAGGTTTTGGATAACTGATGCGGCAGACTGGAGAGAGATTTCGTGTTCGCTAGAAGAACCACCGTACAATACTACTACAGAGATTTTTTTATTCGACATTCCCTGAGTCTATGTCGAAGTCGAATGCTCTGTCCAGCGACAGCGGCTAGAATCAACAGGCCGCCAAGCGTCTGTATCCAGGTAAATGATTCGTCTAATAAAAAAACTCCCCAAAGGGATCCGAGTACTGGCTGTAAAAACAGTGTGAGGGCTAGGGCTGGAATAGCAACTCCCTTTCCCAGTGCGGTTGTCCAGTAATGGTAGGTAAATGTGGTGCCAATGGGACCAAGCCAAATCACTGCAAGTGCGCTGCGCCATGTGAGTTTTTCAAAAGGGACTGGCCCGGAATGGATAATCACAATTAGGCAAAGGAGAGTCACCCCGAGAAAGAGTCCTGTTCCGAAAATCTGTGTTGGTCTAAATCTAGGTAACAGTAGTCGAATAAACGTCGAGTACGCTCCTTCACCAGTTAATGAGGCTAGGATCAATAGATTGCCAAGAAAGTGTGCATTTACATTTGCTGATAGTTCGGAGAAGTTGGTTTTACTCAACATCGAGAATCCGACAAGGGCGATGAGGAGGCTCGTGCCGTGGCGTTGGGTTATTGGCTCCCTTAAAACGACCCAAGCAATGAGCACAGTAATCATTGGTTCCATGGCGATAATGATTGCATTGTCCGTAGCTTGGGAGGAGTCTAAGCCGAAGGCGACGAAGAGAGGAGCTGTGCAAAAGGTGAAAAAACCTAAAAACAAAAATAGGCAATGGTCTTTATTACTTTGAGGAAAAGCAAAGAATTTTTGGATGGATCGTCGCTTGGCTAGTCCTAGGCCAACAATCAAAAGAAAGCCTAGAAGCGCAGATCCATGGCGCAAAAGACTGAGGTGCGCCGGACCAAAATCGTCTAAGACAACCTTGCCCATAACTGGGTTGAATGACCAAATGATATTACAAAGGATCGCGCCTGCGAGAAAGGACGGATGGGCAATGCTAGTTTTTCGCTTTCTGTTTCTGTGCAGACTCATCTTGCTTTCGCTTCGCAATTTTTTTTCGTGTATTGATAATTTTTACGATCTCGGTTGCTGTTTCTTCCAGCGCCTTTCCGGAAACATCAATGATGGGCCAGCGTTTATTTTTTCGAAAAATTGAATTGGCATACTCAATATCGGCGGCAATACTCTCGAGGCTTGCATAATTTTCTGTTCGTTGCACTGGAGCGAAGCCATCGGTGCCGAGTCGTTCCAGTCGTGCCTGTCGGATTTCTCTTAGAGTGTCTGCCTGAATTGTTAGGCCAACAATTTTATTCGGGTTAGCTTGAAACACTTCGTCTGGAATTGGAATATTCCTAACGATCGGAATATTGCAAACTTTATATCCTTGGTGAGAAAGGAACATAGAAAGTGGAGTTTTAGAAGTTCGGGAAATTCCCAAAATGATCATATCCGCTTGCTGTAATCCAGAAACGTCTTTTCCATCGTCGTGCTTAATAGTGTATTCCATGGCAGCAATACGCCGGAAATACTTGTCATTCACTTCATGAAAGATCCCTGGTTTAGCCTTGGGCTGCATTTCAAAAAACATTGCCATTGCATTTAGAATTGGTCCGAGGAGGTCAATAACTGGAACATTACTCTTTTCCGCAGACTCGCTGATATAGGAACGGAGTTCTGGTGAAACAATCGTGTAAACAACAAGGTCGCAGCGAAGAGCAGCGTCCTGGAATATGGCATCAATTTGGGACCGAGTGCGAATATTTTTATATCGCGTAAAGAAAATATCCTTGTCGCTAAATTGCAGCATAGCAGCTTTTGTCATCAGAGAGGCGGTTTCGCCGGTGCCATCGGAAATAATAATAATTTTAAGGTCTCTGTTCATTAACAGGACTCTAACACAAGGTTTTGTGGATACAACAGTCGATAAATCTCGCCATTTGCCCACGCAAAAAAGTCATTTGGGATTTAGCTAATTTCATGGTGGATCGATTAATCGCTTCCCTTAGGCTAGCCAAATCATTGATTGGCAATTGAGGGTTTGCCTGAGGAATAAGGTTTAAAAATTGTAAGCATTCAAAATAACCTACGCTCAAAAAGGGTTTAGTGCTGATCGAAACTCCTTGCTCAATCAGTTTTTTAACTTCATCGAGTAAGCCTGAGTCGAGCATAGCCTCTGTCCTCTGGTTGATTCGCTCTTTTAGTAAAGGTCGATCCATGGAAATGGCATAGATCGTTGCATCCGGGTACTTTGGGCTGCGCTTGCTAGCCTCTTCATTTAGTTCGGACCATTTTCGTTGGTGTAGCTCCATCACTACAAGTGCTCGGAGGGTGCGGTAGTGGTCGTTTTCATGAATCGTGTTTGCAAGAGTCGGGTCTAGGGCAATCATTTCCTGGTGAAGAGTTTTCATTCCGTCTACACTCGCTCTTTCCCGAAGCGACGTTTCTATGCGCTCTAATTGAAATTTCATTTCTGGAGATTCTTCTTCCGCCATCCCCTGAATCAACGCACGTAAATAGAAGCCGGTCCCTCCAACAATAATTGGCAGTGCTTTGCGCTGATGGATTTCAGTAATCGCTTTCTCAGACTCGCGAACAAAATCTCCTGCAGTGAATTCCATCTCCGGGTCACAGATATCGATCAGGTGATGGGGGATAAGGGAGCGTTCTGCAGAACTCGGTTTGGCCACTCCAATATCAAATCCACGATAGACTGCAATACTGTCGGCTGAAATGATTTCGGAGGGTTTGCCCACCGCCTGAAGTTCCTCGGCTATTCTTATTGCCAAACCAGATTTGCCGGATCCAGTTGGCCCGGTGATCACCAAAAAATGCATTACACTTTTCGTTTAAACAATTTCTCTATATCTGTCCAGCGTAAGCTTACAGATGTGGGCCGCCCATGTGGGCAGTGGGCGGCAAAGTCGGTCTCGTCCATTTGTGTCAGCAAGGATTGCATTTCCGGTAATGACAAGGCCTGCCCTGCTCGAATCGAACCATGGCAGGCTTCTGAGGCGAGAGTGTCTAATAGAATACTCTGCAAGGATTCCGAAATCGTTTCGGTTGCGTCCTCGCTCTGTAGTCGAATAGAGAATTCACTGATCAATTTTGGGATGGAAGTTCGAGGAGTATTATTTGTCCGCAGCAGTAGTGTTGGCAGCGAATTCACACGCACTTGTTCAGGACCAAATTTTTCCAAATCTAAACCATAGTTTTTTAGCTCTGGGAAGAGAGGCTCTAAGAGCTCGATGCCAGTGAATGCGACTTCTACGACAATCGGAATGAGCAGGTTTTGTGCAGGGAGTGGGGGTTGGAATTTCGTTTTTCGCAAATGCTCATAAGTTATCCGTTCGTGAGCGGCATGCTGATCCACTAGCAACAGGCCATTGGCGTTCTCACAAACTAGATAGGTATTGTGTATGAGGCCTAATATTCGATTGTCAGAATTTGCTTGGTTCACTTGGTTCACTTGGTTTACTTGGTTTGCTTGGTTTTTTGATGAATGAGGCGTTCTTTCTGGTTGCTCAAGTGAAGGAGGAGACCAAGTGTCTGCTGACTTTTCTCGAAAAGATCTTCCCAGCGTTAACGGTAGAGTGGACGTAGTTGGAGAAGGCGGAACTGTCATTGCTTTCGAGGCTGCCAGGCCGTCCAAACTTTGATGAACCTTTGCTAAAGCCTCACGAACGGCCACGCGAATTAAGCCAAAAGGTGAGGGCTCTAAAAAGCGAACTTCCGCCTTAGTTGGGTGTACGTTAACATCGACTCGTTCGGGTGCTGCGGTTATGTGTAAAGCAACTTGTGGGTATTGGTGTCCGAACAATACTTCCTTTGCGCCAGCAAGAATAGCCTGGCTTAACATTTTATCTTTGACTACACGGCCATTTACAAAGGTAAAGATGCCACGAGAGTTATTCGTGCAATACCGCATTGGAAGTAGAAACCCATGAACGGCGATTTGTTCTTTTACTTGGGAGAAAGGAATCAAATCCGCCCCTTGAATCGGTTCGCGAAGGATAAAAGCAAAAACTTGAGCTATACGATCTCTCTCATTTTCACAAGATGGAAAATTGGCTTTTAGTTTTGAGTCAGTTTCGAGTCTCAAGTGAATTGCAGGATTGGCTAGAGCGACTCGCTGGAAAATTTGCATGCAGTTATTGGTTTCCGAAGCAGAAGTTTTTAAAAATTTCTTTCGAGCAGGAGTGTTAAAAAACAGATCGGAAACCGAGACGGTAGTTCCTCGGCTTCGAGAAACAGACTCTGTGGCTAATATTTGACCACCTTCTTGGCGAACAGAAGTCGCTACATTTGTAAATTCTGTTCGACTGAGGATCTTCACTCTAGCAATTGAAGAGATGGCAGCTAAAGCCTCTCCACGGAAGCCCATCGATTTCACCTGAGCTAGATCTTCTAACGTTCGAATCTTACTGGTGGCATGGCGTTTTAGTGCAAGAGGAATCTCTTCTGAGGGAATGCCGTGGCCGTCGTCTTGCACTTCGATCAATTCTTTACCACCACCACGAATAACAACGGATACGTGCGAGGCGCCAGAATCGATACTATTCTCTAATAGCTCTTTCAGTGCCGAGCCAGGGCGCTCCACCACCTCGCCGGCAGCAATCTGATTGATTAAAGCCGGTGGCAAGGTTGCAATATTAGAGCGGCTGGAGAGGGAGTGGTTTAATTCGGTTTGCATGCGCGCAGTTTAGCGCTAGGAGGAGAAATAAGAAAGTCAAACTATGCATGAATAGTATGAACAGCACGCACAGTGCACTATAAGAATATTCTAGTTGCTTTCGCCACTTCCAGAGCGGAAGAAGCTTCGCACTGCATCTATTCGATTCTCATGAATCATTTCACTGTCGAGCTTGTAGGCATCCATAATTCGCCGAAACTCTAAACTCACATTGCAAAAGCGCGGGCGAATTCCGGTGCGCTCTCCAGTTTCTTTGAGGTTACGAAAGAAGGAAGTAATTCCACTCGATCCGACAAAGTCGAGCCCTTTGATATCTAGGATGATTTGCTTACCGTCCCGTATAAGTTGTTCAATATTGTCTTGGAGCATCTTTTGGCTCTCATGGCTTAGCTTTCCTGCTACTTCCATTACGGTGACGTCGCCAGTTGTCGTGACTTGGGCTTTTAATGACATCTTTCCCTCCATGGATAAGAATTTTCCGTTGCAGCCTTCCTACATAAGAAATTATAAGATAGGAATGGCAAATATGAAATCGAAGAAAGGTACGGTAAATTCGTCGGATCAAAAAGAGCTATTCATGGTCGGGACGCCTATCGGAAATTTGACGGATATTTCCCTCCGAGCAATGGAAGTGTTTGAAACTGTTGAGTGGGTCGCTGCGGAGGATACTAGACAGGCCCGTAAACTTTTTACCGCTCTAAAAGTGAAGAATAAGCCGGAGTTTCATAGTGTACACGCTCACAGTAGTGAGTCGGAGATTTTGAAGCTATTGGATCGAGTAAGCTTAAAAAGACGTGGAGCCTACGTATCGGATGCAGGAACTCCTGGACTGTCTGATCCAGGGGCCAAATTGGTAGACCTTGCCGCCAGACGCGGATGGAGGACTGTGCCAGTTCCGGGAGCGAGTGCCTTGACAGCGATTGCTTCGATTTTGAATAGTAAGTTTCAATTGCCATTACATTTTCATGGCTTTTATCCTCGTCAGCAAAGCGACCGAGCGACAGCTCTGTCGTTGGTGAATTCGACTAAAGGCACGCACATTTTTTTTGAGTCCCCTAGACGAATCACGAGTGTGTTGGAGTCCTTATTGGAAAATGAGAATGTTGCTCAATTGCCAATTACGATTGGCCGAGAACTTACAAAGTTACATGAAGAGGTTTTGCGTGGATCAGTTGCTGAAATACTTGAGTCGATAAGGTCTAAGGAAGTGATAAAAGGGGAGTTCGTTTTTGCTCTCGCATCGCCTGATGTAGAGTGCAATGCCGAGTCCCTCGAATCGAAGCCCTTGGTTAACCTGGTTATGGTTTTGCATGATCGTAACGTGAGAGTGGATCAAAAGACTTTTGTTGCAATGGCCAAGTCCTTGGGTTGGAAACGCAATGAAGCCTATGAGCTGAGCCTCACATTGCAGAGGAAGGGAGTAGTGGACAAATCCGCGAAATAACTTAACATATAGTATAATCAAGACGTCAACAAGATGAAGAGATGAGATGAGCTCGAATTCCCTTCGCAAAATCCGCTCCCATTTCGCTAAAACACCGAATCGAATAATTCTCTTTTTCGTTATTCTATTTATCATTCTGTTTGTTCTTCACGTTGGACGGCAATTCGGTTGGGAGAGTGAATATTCCCGCTTAGATGTTTTTTCAATAGTCGAGCGCTCTGCTTTCGATCATAAGATGCGCACAAAAATTCACTTGGATAAAAGTCGTGGCGTGAGTGCTGCCCATAATTTTCGCACAGCAATTGTAAGTATCAATGAACCTTCAGTAGCCGCATTAGGGAGATTTCCGTTTTCACGGAAGCACTACGCTAAGTTAGTGAAAGAGCTACGGAGGCTGGATGCGCGAGTGGTTGTTTTCGATATGCTCTTTTCCGAGAAGCAGGTCAATTATGAGTTTGAAGATATTAAATTTCTTCGTCAGAAATACGGAAAAAAACTGAAAGCTACAAAGGTTGGTCAAATGCTAATCGAGGACATCGATCAAAAGCTTGAGTATAAAAGTGATGACCAAGCGTTTGCAAAAGCAGTTGAAGGAGAAATGAAAATTATCTTTGGTATGTTCTTTAGCGGGTTTGGTCGTCACAAAGAGGATTTTTCGAGACCTAGTACTGAAGGAACTTGGGATACTCCAGCAGACTTCAATGAAAGAAAAGATATTTTTGTTAGCAAGAATTTAAAAGGCTTAGGGATCGCTGGATTTAACGTTAGAGAATATAACGATATTACAGTCGCAAAATATCCAGTATTACCCATTTCAGTATTGGCAAAGGCTGCCGCTAGTATTCCTGAGCATGAAATGCCGTTCGGCTTTTTTAATACATTCCAAGAGAGTGACGGTTTGCTCAGAAAACTACCATTGGTGGCATATTTTGATGGCAAGATGTACCCATCGCTTTCTCTGGCGGCGGTTGCAGCTTATCTTAAGGCTGATGTAGACGGCAAACTCACACTGGATGGGCTAGAGGAGGTTAAAGGGGCTGCCAATGAGGGGTTTGGGCATTTGACTTTGGTGCCAGCTACAAAAATTTCCAAGGCGACTTTTGGTAAAACCATATATGGCCTCACATTGCCGGTGGAGCTTGATGGTAGTTTTTGGATCAACTACCAAGGCGGAGAGACTACAATCCCAAGGTTTGAGATGATCGATATTCTAAATGGGAACGTAGCGAAGGATGCACTCAAAGATAAAATTGTTTTTATCGGAGCGACGACGCCGACCTTGAAGGATAACAAAGCTACTCCTGTGGGAGCAGAGTTCCCTGGAGTTGAAGTTCATGCGAATGTAGCTGAGTCTATTTTAAAACTATCTTTTCTGACGAAAGGGTCGCTATACGCAATCGTAGGTTTTCTTTTCATTACAGTGGGAGCAATCTTATTTGGCGTTATTATTAACCTACTCAATCCAGTAGTTGCGTCTTTAATGACGGGACTGCTCGTAGCAAGCATGATTTATCTTGATCAACATGTCTTCTTTGAGCAGGGGATTATCATTCCTTCTATGATTCCTTCTATTCAATATATTGGGATTCTCTTTGGCATTACAATTTGCAAATTTGTTTCGGCAGATAGAGAGAAGCGATTTGTAGAAACTGCATTTTCTCGATTTGTAACTGGCGCAGTGGTGCAAGAAATTCTAGCAGATCAAGGTGAATTAAAAATGAGTGCTGAAAGTAAGAAGTTGACCGTGCTTTTTGCAGACATTGAGAAATTTACAACTCTGGCTGAGCGCTTAGAAGCGGAAGTTCTTTGTTCGATTTTGAATGATTTATTTACTAGGTTCACAAGAGTTATTCTTGATAATCGCGGTACTCTCGATAAGTATATGGGGGATGAAATCATGTGTTTCTGGGGTGCGCCCCTCAATGAAGCTCGTCATGCAGAGCTAGCCTGTGAGAGTGCTCTAAGAATGATGGAGTGTGTGGAAGAGGCAAATAAAGAATGGGAGGCTAGGTTTTGCGAAAAGCTCGGACTACGGATCGGAATCAACACAGGAGACATGATTGTTGGAAATATGGGTTCTGAGCAGGTGTTTGACTATACTGTTATCGGAGATGCAGTTAATCTTGGGTCTCGTTTAGAAAGTGCCAATCGGTTTTATGGCTCTAATATAATTGTTGGTCCCGAGACTTATGCAATTTGTAAGGATAAATACCTATTTCGTCCACTCGATATAATTCAAGTTGTTGGAAAAAAGCAGCCAGTTGAAGTCTACCAGTTGATAACTAGAAATGATGAGGCAAGTGGTGCAGATCGAGAATGGATCAATACATTCGTGCGAGCACGAAAGTCCTATTTAGATCAGAACTGGTCAGAAGCTAGAGCTAGCTTTGGATTATGTTTGGAGTTGAGGCCAGAAGATAAAGCGTCAACGACTTATTTACAGCGAATAGACAAGTTAGAACATAAAGCGAATGCAGACTGGGATGGTGTGTGGAAAGTAGAAGCAAAATAAAGTTAATTTTCATTACTAAAGCGTGTAACCAATGGAAAATGAAAAAGTAGTGGACGCTTTCATTGAGGCGTTTAAAAATTAGAGTATGTAGAGGGTCGTACTGACAGGTTTTATAGTAGCAGCGAGGCATATGGATTTTCGAGTATTAGGTGGTGATGGGGGAGTAGCGGTAGGTCATCAAACTACCAGCTTTCTTTTGAATGAAGACGTGTTAATCGACGCTGGTTCTGTTGCCACATCTCTTTCTACAGAAGAGCAGAAGAAAATTGAGTATGTTTTTATTTCACATTGTCATTTGGATCATGTGAAAGACTTATGTTTTCTTGCTGACAATATGTTTGCTTTTCGCAAGACGCCGATTCAGGTGTTGTCAATTAAAGACAATATCGAAATACTGAAGAGGCATATTTTTAATAATGAAATTTGGCCAGATTTCTCCAATTTGAGTAATGGCACTAGCAATATTCTCGAATTTAAGGAAATCGAGGACGGAGCCAAAGTTGGCGGGCTTGATGTACAAATTTTCAATGTGAATCATCCAGTGCCGGCGATTGGGTTCATTGTAGATGATGGTAATAGTAGCATCTTAATTACGGGAGACACAGGGCCAACGGATCAAATCTGGAAAGAGGGAAATAAACGAGCGAATTTAAGGGCGATTTTTACTGAAATTGCCTTCCCAGATAGCCAGGAATTTGTTGCAGAGGCGGCAGGCCACTTCACGCCAAAAACGTTTCAAGAAGAAATGAAAAAAGTTACAAAAAAGCTACCAATTTATATTTACCATTTAAAACCTTCATTCTATAACTCTCTCAAGCAGGAAATTGATAAGTTGGGATTCCCGGATTTGTACTGCTTGCAGCTTGGAGATAAATTGAGTTTTTAGTTCAATTAAA
>JAALKR010000027.1 GCA_011087955.1 Oligoflexia bacterium | reverse complement strand
GTACAGAATTATGCCAGCATTACAATATTCTTTGGATAAGGAGCGAGAGGCAGGCATCAAGAAAGGTATCGAGAAAGGCCGTGAGGAAGGCCTGGAGGCAGGCCGCCAGGAGACTGCGCTGCGACTACTCGAAGAAGGAGTTGATGCGAAGATCATTTGTCGATGCACTGGACTCACCCCTGAATCCGTAGAGAAAATGCGAGAGAAATTTCGAGAAAAATTGCGCAAAGAGAACGACAGCGAAACGGAGTAATCTGTGTACTTCCGCATAATTTTTCCATCTACCCTCAAAGCAATTCGTCTCTGGAGTGTTAATTCGAATCGAGTTTTCTATGGTTTAGAAGGTTTAGATAGCTTAGAAGCCAGAGTTTGCGGTAGATACAAGGAGACCAGACAAAGACGTAGCGAGGCGTACTAGAAGTACGTCGAGCGAGGCTTTGGTGCAGGCGACGCCGTAGATGCCGTGAAATCGGGCTTCTAATAGGATAGCCATGGATCTAATCAGCATTATCATCCCTACGTTGAACGAGGAAGATTCTATCCGCAGGGTGTTGTCAGACCTTGCTTTGCAAAAAAATCTGAGGCCACAAATTATTATCGCTGATGGTGGCTCTACTGATAGGACCAAAGAAATCGTTGCGGGCGCTGGTCATGAGGTGGTCCTCTCAAAGTCAGGTCGCGGCAGGCAGCTGAATGCGGGGGCTACTCAAGCTAAGTATGAATTTTTGCTATTTCTGCACGCAGACTCTCGGCTTGAATGCGAAAATCAAATTTCAGGAGCTCTGGCTAAGCTGAAAACCGAAGAAACCAATGCCTACGCCGGACATTTTGGGATAACTTTCCATGATCTAGAAGAGCCTAAGTCCTGGTCCTATTGCTATATGGAAGAAAAATCACTCCTCAATCGAGTCAACACGACAAATGGTGACCAAGGACTTTTGCTACGGAAAGACTACTTTGAACGCCTGGGGGGCTATGACGAGTCACTACACTTCCTCGAGGACCAAGAGCTCGTAGAGAGGATTCGCCGAGTAGGAAATATAATAACCCTACCTGGACAAATCTCTACCTCAGCACGTAGATTTAAGGCCCAAGGCTTGCAGCGAACAAAAATCCTAATGAGCATAATCATGGGGCTCTTTAGCACTGGGGCTATTCAGCAATTTCTCAAACACGCTCCAAAGACCTATGAAACTCACGATCAATCCAACTCCTTGCTATTAACTCCATATTTTAGATCAATCCGAAAAATGCTAGTTGAAGAATTCGGAATTTGGGGATCCATCATAATTTGGTACAAAGTTGGATGCTATATCCGGCAAAATTCCTGGCAGCTATTTTTTGCCCTCGACTCATGGCTTCGCTATAAATTCAAAACCAATATTAGCGTTTTCACTCGATTTCACGATCGAGTATTTTGGCCGTTGACCAATTGGCGCATTTTCGATTGCATTAACACGGTAATTTGTTTTTTCTGGTTTATGGGAGTTCTTCCCGTAACCTTCTATTTAATCGAGAGGAACTCCCATGGGGACAAGGGGGTAACTCCTTGACTTTCGCACCTGCATATAGATATAGCAGAATTTTTTTATAGAGTATTATTGCGCGACGAATTAATGAAGGCGTTTTCTCCGGGGGGTTAGGTATGCAGGTGAAAATCAGGAATCTATTGTTTTTGATCTTCGGGCTGAGTCTTTTGCAGTCTTCTACTGTAGTTGCAGGGAGCTCTGTGCACGAATGAGACTTTTTAGTAGCTCATAAGCCTCGAAACACTGCTCACATAAATCTCATTCGTAAGTTTGCAGAGCGGGTGAAGAAAAAGACCGATGGAAAAGTGGCCATTAAACTGAAATTCAGTGATCTCGGAGCGGAGCGGGTGCTAGCCAGAGCTGTGCCGAAGGTATACTCAGGTGATGTGGAAATGAGCCAGATTCCGATAAATCGCTTCATTCAGGCTAGTCAAATATTAGATGTACTCGATATGCCGATGATGTTTAGAGACCATGCGCATGCGCATATTGTCTTAGATGGCAAAATTGGTAAGAATCTCCGTAATAGTGTGGCCATGGGCTCAAACGGTAACATTCATGGACTCTCCTTCACCTATAGCGGCGGCTGGAGAAATGTCTATTCTACGAAGGAACTAAAATCTGTTAGTGACCTGAAGGGTATGAAGATGCGTACGCGAAATGGGCGTATGGGCAACGATGCAATGGATGGCCTGGGCGTAGACTTTTTTGCCTATGAGGGAGGGTATTCCGCAGTCGCCATAGGTCAAAACAAGCTCTCGAAGCAGAAGCGAGGCTGCTAGCACAAGAGGAACGGACTCTTTCGATCAAGCAGGCAGCGGAAGGTAAAGCACAGCTACAAAAGCTCGGCATTAAGTTCGTGCAAGCTTCTGAAAAGGACAAGGTGGTTCTCCAGAATATGGCTGAAAAAATTTATAAAAAGTATGAGTCTACACACGGAGAGCTTATTGAGCAAATTAAGGCTGTGGATAGTCCTGCCCTAGCTGCAACGAAGTAGCCCTACATTAAGACCAAGGTCGTCGAGAAAGAATAAAAAAAGGAAAAAGTCCGAGAAGCCGGACTTTTCCCAATTAAACCTAATAGAACTAAATACTATTTTTTTTTAGAACATAATACCCGTAGTAAACTCCCAGTAACTACGGTCAATTTTCTCGTCTTTCCCGTCTATACTTATCAGCTCGGCACCGTTTTGATCTCTTGGATCTTTTTCACTCAACGAGTTGTACTTCAAACCAAGGTTGAAGTTGTTGGCTAAACTGTATTTTGCCCACAGGTGGTGACCGCTGAAACCTGCTGGGTGGAATTCGTACGTGAACCGGTTAGAGACAGCGCCCAATCCCTTGTCCTGGTAAGCATAACCGATCATAAAGTCATGGGCCTTTTTCAATTCACCGTAGGTAAGTCCGAGTGACCACGCAGTAGAGTCTTGAGCCTCATTATCGTCGTCTGGAGCGAAAGGAGCGCCAATTGCCGCTGGTGGTGCGCCATAGAGTATTTCGCGGTTGAACACGAGTTCATACTCAAGATTCAAGCTGTACGGCATATCTAAACCAAGCAGGAACGCCCAGTGACGGCTATTCTCTTGAGAGACTCTATCCCTCGCAGAATCTAGACCCAGACCATTGCTGTTAGGGATCGTGTTTTGGTATTGAGGGCCAAGAGTACGTGACCACTGGTACATACCCGCTGCAAAGTTCATCATGAAATCATCATTAAAGCGCCAGTCAAATGTGCCCTGGAAACCATATAGAGCAGAAAAGCCATTTTGAAGCGAAGGATTTTTTTCGTCCTTAGGTGTCTCCTCGAACGAAGAGCCTCGAATTTCGTTATCCTCAACCGATCCCAGAATATATTGACCGAGGTTCAGGCCGAAACTTCCCCACTTCCAAGTTTGAGAAAAACCGTCCAAACGGACATCCTTATCCCAGAAAACTTGATTCGAACCAGAGGAAAAGGGAAGCATTTGACGACCGAATGTGAGCCCTACGTCACCAAATCCCCAATCGTTGCCGTAGCGAAGCCAAGCCTCACGAACACCGAGCGAAAGATCACTCCCAGCCCCAGCGCCCCGGACATTTGCTTCTGTCCAGTCAGAGTTTGCTGTTCCTTCGGGGCCAATTGTTCCTACAGTCACGCCCCACTCGACGTTGTCCCAACCGCCCATAGCGCCCAGACCCATTCGATACATGTGAGATTTGTCTGTTGATTCAGAGATGCTCTCCATACTGCCGTCAATTTCCTCCTCCTGATCGAGGTTGTCGTTGATCCCCAGCTCGCTGTAACGATAGTCAACACCACCGTGCCAAGTGATGTTGGCGGCAGACGCTGCCGACGTCATCAAAAATAAAGTAACCAATATTAAATACTTCTTCACCATTGTTGTTCTCCTAAGTTCCACAGAAAGCCGTGCATAAACCACTGCAACGCCTGTAATATTTATTTACAGGTTAAAGAACTCTAACTACGTGTCAAGCCCGAACAATACATTTTCTCAGTTTTGTTGTTTTTAATTATTTTTTTTGAAAGTTACACGGTGGGTACAGTGTGTTTATGCAAGGCATATATTTCAAAACGGGATAGCTCATCGCAAGTGGTCTAAAAATAATTAGGGGCGTACAATTAACATTGATGAAAAGAAAACGAAAAGTACGTGCTCAGCATGCTCAATATTCAAGTTCAAACTCGAGCCTTCCTAACAGCTTGTTTATAGATTTGTTCGGAGTTGGTTTCCTTTTTTTAGCCAGCTTTACTCTCCTATCGATCATTTCCTTCAGTGCAAAGGATCCTTCTTGGTTTTCTGTAACAAACAGTAAGGCAGAGAACTATGCTGGACTCATAGGAGCCCATTGGTCATCGATGATATTACACCTCTTCGGTTATGGCGCATTTATCCTCGTGGTATTACTTTCTCTCTGCGGGATCGCAACCCTCCGCCGTATTCGTCGAGAAGCCATTATTATCGCAATTACTCTGTACTCACTGCTATTAATCTCCGGCGTGGTTGGCTTGTCTTTATATCAAAAAGCTATAACCCTAAACAGCTATGAACTGCCTTCCGGCGGAATCATCGGAGATACCCTAGCCAGTGCCTTAAGTGCATACTTTAACATTGGTGGCGTGCTGCTAATCGCTGTCTTTGCTCTTTTGCTATCCTTAAGCTTGTCCTTAAAACTAACCGTAAGAGAGTTATTCTCGGCGATTGGAAAGTATTCTACAAAGCTTGTGCTATATGCGTTCGCATTTATTGCAATCCTTGCTGACCGCATGTGGGATCATACAAAACAGTTTTTTTCTGGCTTTACTACGTTGATCGACTTCGTCTTTGGATCTATCACAGACTCCATGCACTGGTTCTATACTTTTATGTGTGCGCGAGACTCCAAAGAGGTGCGAGCCAAGCTAGAAGAACGGGAAA
This sequence comes from Oligoflexia bacterium, assembly GCA_011087955.1. Lineage (GTDB taxonomy): Bacteria > Bdellovibrionota > UBA1018 > CAIPTA01 > JAALKR01 > JAALKR01. The sequence goes on along the minus strand of JAALKR010000027.1, from coordinate 25,836 downwards.
TCATTGACGAGACTTTAGCCACTGCAGCCACTATAGCCACCGCAAACATTGCAACAACCGACAGCACCGCCTCAGACGCCACAGCCGATAACCCAATCCCAAATGAAATCCAGATTCTAGCCCGCGCACAGTTAGGCCCCACTAATCACGACGGCATTCATGCCCTACAACCGGAATGCAAACTACAACCAGGAGAAAGACCAGAAGCAGAGGCTCCCAAGAAGCAAAGGTCCAGCGCAATTTTTCGCCGCCTCATGGGCAAAAAAAATTATAGCTACCCGGATACGTCACTACTCGAAGACGCCCCCCTCTCCGGATCTTCTTACAATCGCAATGAGCTAATTGAAAACTCTCAAACGTTGGAAGAAAAAATTTCAGACTTTCGCATCAAGGGAAAAGTCTCCGCCGTAAAGCCCGGGCCCGTCATTACAATGTATGAATTCAAGCCAGGCACCGGAGTGAAAGTGAATTCAATCGCAAATCTAGCGGATGACTTAGCACTTGCCCTTGCAGCCCAAAGTGTGCGGATTGAAGCGCCAATTCCAGGGCGAGACGTCGTTGGACTGGAAGTCCCCAATGAAGAACGTGAAGAGGTGTACCTAAAGGACGTAGTCGATACAAAAAAATTCCGCGATACTCGTTTTTCTATTCCGATTGCGATCGGAAAAGATACCTTTGGTGAACCCGTGGTCGCCGACCTTAGAAAAATGCCTCACATGTTAGTAGCAGGGGCCACAGGCTCCGGCAAATCCGTCTTCATCAATTGTTTGATTTGCTCTCTGCTGTTCCGATTCAACCCAAATGAGTTGAAGTTAATTTTGGTCGACCCTAAACAACTGGAGTTAAATTTTTACGAATCCATTCCACATCTTCTCGTTCCGGTCGTAACCGACGCCAAGCAAGCGAGCCTAGCACTTCGTTGGGCTGTGCAAGAAATGGAAGAGCGCTATAGCCGCATCGCTCGTTCGGGAATGCGCGATGTGGATGGCTTTAATTCTCGCCTTGCTGAACTGGGCGCGGAGAAAATGGCCGATCGATTGAATGAGGATGCAGAAACAATCGAGCCAATGCATAAGATTGTAATCGTAATTGATGAGCTGGCTGACCTGATGATGACAGCGAAATCAGATGTTGAAAATTATATTTGTCGCTTGGCTCAGAAGGCGCGTGCTGCAGGTATCCACTTAGTGCTGGCTACGCAAAGACCATCCGTGGATGTGATTACCGGCTTGATTAAGGCCAACCTTCCTGCACGAATTTCTTTCCGACTCTCTTCTAAAAATGATTCCCGCACTATCTTTGATTCCCAGGGTGCGGAACGATTAGTTGGAAATGGCGACATGCTCTTTATGCCGCCAGGGGAATCACGCCTACTGCGAATGCATGGGGCCTACATAAGTGAAACGGAAATCGAAAGCATCGCTGATCATTGGCGCGAACAAGGTGAGCCAGAATATAGAGAAGAGATTCTAGAGGCTGAGGAAGAAGACACAACCAAAGACACAATCACCGGCGAGGCCCGCTCTAGCGAAGACTCTCTTCTTCAAGATGCAATTGATTTAGCCCTTTCTGCAGGCTATATTTCAGCCTCCATGCTGCAAAGAAGGCTGCGAGTGGGCTATAATCGCGCCGCTCGCATGGTTGAGCAAATGGAAGCGCAAGGCATAGTCGGGCCTGCAGAGGGCTCAAAGCCCAGACCAGTTCTAGCCAAATTATAATAAATCAAGGAGACGACGGACGACGCTGCGGTCGAAGCAGTGGTCGAGTTGGAGGAACAACTGCTCTCGATCCTGCGACGGTTCCGACCGTCGTAAAGTTACATTTTGCCTGACAGGCCTCTAGAAGTTGAATCATCCCATTCAACTTCGACTGCGCCGCTGCTTGCTGGTCATCAGGCAACAGGCCAATATAACCTTTCAATCGTTGCACTTGTTCTAAGTTGTGCTCAATAGCCTTCGGACTAATGCCGGCTTTTGGATTATGATAATCTGAAGCTGCATATTGGTATCCTAACTCTCTTGCATACTGCGGAATATGACTCGCGGTAATCCCGAGGGTTTCCATACTCCTCGCGTGACGAAGATGAGCCTTTACGGAAAAATTTTTCCCATTCACAGTGATTGAAGAGTCCTCAAAATCATCTCGACGCGCTTCGTAGAGTGACAAGCCAAATTTACGGATGGTATCATCGTCGGCACCCTCTTTGCGTAATAGATAATCCGCATAATCAATATAGTGTCTTTTTTCGTGCTGAGCGAAACCAATGCCTCCAAATAAAAAAGACAATCCAGAGAAAAGGCCGGTCGGCGCTTTTCGTACCGACGCAGGCTCACGACGAGAAGGAATTTGATCTACTGGCGTAGTTATCCCTTCTAAGCCTGCCACCGTAATTTGGTATTGCTGCCAGTCCATATCTTTCGGTGGATTGGCCTTTAGGTCTTTCAACATTTGAGAGGCATAGACTTGTACAGACCCTTTATTAGCCACTGCTAATCGGCGAAGCACATCCGGCTCTGCTAAAGCGGCTGCCTTAAAGCGCTGGTAACCTTCCTCGGGGTCCTTAGACCCTAAAATATGAAAAGCTACCTCTTGACTAGTCACTACTTCATAGGCACCTTCTTTGGTTGCGGCATCTAGGGTAGCAAAAATACCCGGATCTTGAATTCGCCCACGTTCTGCAAGTTCAAAGGCTATCACTTTGCGAGTCGCTTCAAAATGCTCATGCACTAAAATTTGGCCCACAGCCTGGGCTTTCTCTGGATGTTTTACGGCAAAATTTTGCAGAGCCTGCATCATTTGAATTCGTATTTGATCCCCTTGGGCTCTGCCTGCTGCATCCACAATGTCGCTGGCCAACTCCAGAGCCATATCACCCGGAAGAGTATTCTCATTTAGAATCGCTTTCACGACAGTGGCGTGTTCGGGCAAAATCGAAAGCGCCTCCCATTCCTTGCCTGTATCAAACCCTGGAGTATTCACGTTCGGAAGGTATTTACCACCGGCATAGCTATCGCCACCAGCCAGGCGATACGCAATGTCTGCAGCCAACACTTTGCCTTCCCCAGAAGTACTACTGATCACTGCTTCGGCTAACTCCAGGTGATGCACAGTAGTCTTTGCCGCAATTAACTCTTCAAAAATTTTTTGTTGATAGGCTGTCCTTTCACTACTCGGAATCATAAAGGCTTCTTTCATCCGTACGACTGAGTCACGTATCGCTTGAGTCGCTAATGCACTATGATCTTTCATAAATGGAGTATCGAGTGTGTCGCGAATAATACCGATCGATTCCTGCGGGAACGTACGATCCGGGCTAATGACCAAATCCATATAGGCTAGGCCAGAACGAACCTGATTCAGGTCCCATTCTTCCAAACCCAGTTTGCCAAAGCGAATCTGTGCATCCGTAAATCCTGCCTTTTTTAGGCCACTCTCAAAATGAGCAAACCGACGAAGCGTAAAGCTTCGGAAAGCCTCCGAAGTGGCTCTATCCTGATTAACAAATGTTATCGTACGGTCCAGCAATCGAACATTTTCACTCAGGCTACTCCGATTACTCAAATTACTTAGGTCTGCGCCTCCACGGAATTGCTTTCTTCCCTCAAAGGCAGCCATTTCTTCCATTGCACCAAAAGCCGAATCAATGTCGCTACTCATTATTTGAGCCACAAACCTGGCTCCTTGCGTTTTTTCGGCACCTGTAAAGAACTGGTTGACCTGGCGAGCGAGCTTTACGTCCTCACGAGTAAAGCCGTTCTTTATCAGGTAGTCTTTTGCAACTGTGTAGTAGCTAGGGACGCCCTCTCCTTCTTTTCCATCTTTATTGAAAGCCCTGGTCAAATTGACCAAACTCTCATCGATTGCGTCTCGTACCAAACCTTCATGCTTTTGTATAACTTTAGAGTCATTTACAGCTGCTGCCCACTTCAGCATCGCAATCGGATCATCTTGATGATGTGTAGCAGAATTAAAAGCATCTAAGCCTACACGTATACCACTTGGGGTAGCTTCATCAATTAAAGCCCCAATAAGCTCAACTTGCTTTTCCCCAAGGCCGAGCTTAGCAAGTCGCGTTTGCCCACCATCGGGTGGAGCTTGCGTATAGAAAGAATAGGAGTCGCGCATAGCTTGTTTCAAAGCTGGAAACACTTTTTCGCTCGTCCCTATAGCCTCCGTTACGGCATAGTCTTTGTCTTTTGAAATTTCCGCTAGCACTTCAATTAGCTGTCCATCCACAGGTGGTGAACCATCCTTTGTTCCACCCAGTAAACGGAAGGCATAATCTAGGGATTTAGCCTTTTGCTCGTGATCTAGTCCACGGTTGAGTTCCCAGGCCAAATCAACATGAGAGCCAGTAATTCCGCGTTCTGCTAAAAAGATGCTCAGTTCTTTTTCAAATTTATTCAGTGGGTGACTAGAATCCATTTCTATAGCAAAGCGTTCCTGCACTTTCCTTATACGCTGAAAATTCTCCTCCAGGACTTCATCAACAAGCGCAATATTTTCTTTTACAAAAGAGGAATCATATAGCTCCTTCGCAATACCGATCCGATCCACCGCACTCTCAGCCGTCGCTAAATTGCGAACGTACCGCACACCAGATACCAGTGATTCTGGAGTCGGTTTTTCAAATACCTTGTCGATTAATTTAAATTCTGCATTCGTTGGCATGAAAATGCCCAGGTCCTTTGCGTACTTGTCTGGATGGGCACGAATCTCCGCCTGCAATGTGCGGTTTAAGTCCTGGGCAGCAGCGCCAACTAGGCTAGCATTTGTCACTTCTCGCCCATCCATTCCGATAGACTTTCCAGCTAAGAATTTTTCCGTCTTTTCCCAGAAACCATCTGAAGTAACCATTTCTTGAAAGGCTGCCGACAGCGTGGCCACATCAGTGTTTTTATCCAACAATGGAACAGCCGCATCTAAAGATTTTCCTAAGGTTTTTAAATCAAATGAGCTCTGCGCATATGCATAAGCAAGGTTTCGGTAATTTTGATTCTCTAGCCCTAGACCGAAAGAAAAGAATGATTTTTCGTCACCACTACGCAGATCTTCTAAGACTGCGTTCCGAATGAGCTCCTCATTGTCCTCTAATATAGCATAGCCAGCCTCAGTAACATTCGGATCACCGGTATTCAGAAAATTCTGGTAGGCGCGTAGAGCGTTTGCTGGGCCCGCTGGGTCTGCTGGGTCCGCACCGTTCATGCCGGTGGTTGCAATATTAAATGCTGCATTCTTAAAGGACACTACGAGGCTTGGATCTTGATCTAGCAACTCATGATTTAATAACCCTTTGGCAAGCTTAATTCGATGCTCAAATGTGCTTTGTGGAAGCGTATCTAATAGTCCATTGACCAGCTCTTTATTCTCCCCCCACTTGTCCGTTAGCAACGCATCAAATGCCGCATTATTCCTTGTCCAACCAGCAATCGCATCGAACTGTTTTACAGAATCGTCTCCGGCAGCATCCAGTTGATCTAGGAAATCTGCTGTGCGCTTATCGGTCAACATAAAGAGATGGCCGCTCTCTAGATTTTCAAAATAGTTCTGGAGTAGCTTTTTAGCTTCCGGCTTTAGATTCTCATTTCCTTCAATCGCTTTAATCATCCCTGCTTTACAATGAGAGGCGAATCGTAAGCATAAATTCGGATCGGCGCGAATCTGGTCTGCGGCAGGAAGGGCTTCCTTACCCAGACCTGTAAAGTCACCAAAGCCCGTGCCATCTAGCCTATCTCGAATACTTCCCCAAACTGTCTCCATTACTGTGTCTGGCTCTCTATTCACTTTTTCTTGAGTCTCGGCTAGGTACGTACAAAGAGCTTGGGTTGCGCCAGTTATACTGCCTTCTCCCATGCTGTCTTCTCTACAAGTAGCTTCCATTGTGCGCTTGGCATAGGTATTAAAGGCTGCCTTTTGCTCCTCCATCTCCTTGAGCCTTGGTTTGAGTTTTTTTATTAGTTTTTGCGTGGATTCCACAACTTTCTGCGACTCTTGCGAGAGTTGATTTGCTGTTTGACGAAAACGAGACTTTTCATCCTTATTACATTCTCTGTATGTAGTTCCGTTGATAATCACGCGACCAACTTGGCGATATTGCTCAGCTGCGATTTGAAACAGCACTAAGTTTTTTTTGTAGAGTGCCTGCAAGCGATACAAATCACTCCAGTGGTGTTGCATCGCTGGTAATTCTTTTTTAACCTTATCTGCAGCCTGTGCCAGGCAGGATACGTCGCCGGAGCCACAAGGTGGTGCCGAAATTACCGCCTGATAGGCCTGCCTTGCTTGCGCCAGCTCTCGACACAGAACGATTTTAGTAAATTTCGGGACCGTATTCTCAGCCGTCTTGCAATGATCGCTCAATACCTTCGAAACCATACCCGTGAGACGCTTACCAAATTCACGGCAGCGGTCGTCCGCTAGGAAAGGCTGGTAGCTGCGATGTGACCTACAAACGGAAACCTTTCGAGTACCTCTACAGAAGTCCTCGGCACCCTTACCAGATGATACTCCGGCAACTGGTATAAGTGTAAATGTGAACGCGAATGCAAATATGAATGTAAATTTACATTTGAATGTATAAGGAAACGTCTTATTCAAAACTCCCCCGTGCCTTCTTAATATTGTATATTATTTTACTCAAGAATACACCCCGGCTATGCCGTGAAATCAAGAGCGTCGTCCTTGTCGTCCTGTCCCTCGTCCTGATCCAGCTCCTCTCCTTCAACAGCCTCGCCTCCTCTAGAGGGTGCCGCGCCAACAAGGCGTCGCTGCACATAAGTCCCTGAAGCGCGGTCTTGAACGCATCGACCACCAGGACCATAGGCCATCATGTAGAAGGTAACCCCCCAAGTAGCGACGTTGATTAGAGAGAAAAAATAACGTCGGGAAATTTCGTATGGGTCAGGTTTGCCTTTCACTCCTACCACCTCTAAGCCGAGGATACCTTTACCCACAGTAGTCCCCCAAGTATTTAAAAATACTAAATAATATGCATATGCACCAAACAACAGGTAGAGTGGCCAAATTATCAGAATTGCATAACTATAGATGCTGGCAAACTCAGCGTCGCTCATTGCTACTGCGGTGCTCGAAGAAATTAAAAAACGAAGCATTAGAACCGCAGTCCAGCGCCCTAGGAAAAGGCTACAAGCGTGTATGATACTGAAATCAATAAAGAAAGCAAGCATGCGCCGCCAGGGTTGTGGCGGTCGAGGAAAGTCCAAATGATGTAGCTCCCCCTCAGTTTCAAACCGGTGGCCTCGGTAGTCTTGGTAGGCCTTCTGGCCCTGGCGGCTCTGATGACTAGGGCTCAAATCCGGAATTGGCATCTCAACTCTCCCAGTACCCTATCGGTATCATTGCCACAAAAATTGATCAGTTACTCGCTCTATGCTAAAACGCCCAGCAAACGACACACACTCCCTCGAAGGTGCCTTACCCGGAGCCTGAGAGCAGTAACGTCTTCGTCGGCTCTTTTTTGGCCGATGGGGTAATTGGAGTGGAGGAAAAAACGAAACTTGGAAAGGGTATTCTAATGCCGAATGTGACGGTTAAAGACCTGCTTGAGGCAGGCGTTCATTTTGGTCATCAAACGAAGCGATGGAATCCGAAGATGCGTCCATACGTTTATGGAAGCCGAAACGGAATCTATATCATCGACCTCCAACAAACAGCACAACTAGCAAAGAAAGCTTGTTTATTTGCAAAGAAGGTTTCTAGTGAAGGCAAGAAAGTGCTTTTTGTTGGCACGAAGAAACAGGCACGAGACATCGTTGCCCACGAAGCACAGCGTTCTGACCAGTACTTTGTAACTAGCCGTTGGCTGGGTGGAACGATGACAAATTACCAAACGATCCGTGCATCCGTTGATCGCCTAAAGCGCCTTACGCAAATGCGAGACACTGGTGAAATGGGCACAATGAATAAAAAACATGTTTCTCGTCTTGAAAAGCAACGGGAAAAACTGGAGCGCAACCTCGGCGGTATTCGTGAGATGCGTAAATTGCCCGGTGCGGTTTTCATCATTGATCCAAACAAAGAGCAGACGGCTGTTCTAGAAGCAAAGAAACTGGGTATTCCAACAATTGGTATTGTGGATACAAATTGTGATCCAACTGGGGTGGATTATGTAATCCCAGGTAACGACGACGCCATCAAAGCGATCCGTCTATTTTGTAGCCTAATTGCTGATTCATGTATTGAAGGTAATCAAGAGTTTCAAGCAAAGCTTCGCTCAAAAGGTGTTAAGGAAGAAGAGGAAGATACCCCAGCGAAACAAGTTTCTCGATTCGAAGGTCACGTAGACATTGCGAGTCCAGACCTAGCTGAAATTGAGCTTGAAGAAGAAGAGAAAAAGAAAGCCGAAGAAGCGAAGAAAGCTCTAGAGGAAGCGAAAGCAAAAGGCGTCATTGAAGCAAGCGAAGAAGGCGTAACTGTAAAAGTTGAGGCCACTGCAAGCGAAGAAAATCAGTAGAAAACCAGTAAAGGATAAGGATATTTAATATGACTATCTCAGCTCAACAAGTAAAAGAATTACGCCAAAGAACTGGCGCTGGAATGATGGATTGCAAGAAGGCGCTTGCGGAAACTAATGGCGACTTTGATCAGGCAATTGATTATCTACGAAAAAAAGGTCTTAGTGCTGCTGCAAAGAAAGCTGGCCGCGCGACGACTGAAGGTCGTGTTGGCCACTATATTCACACTAACGGTAAAATTGGTGTTCTAGTAGAAGTCGCTTGTGAAACCGACTTTGTGGCTAAAACAGAACAGTTCAATACGTTTGTGAAAGACGTTGCCATGCATATTGCCGCTTCAGATCCGATTTGTGTGACTGAAGAAGACATGCCGGCTGAATATGTTGCCAAGGAACGACAACTGATCGTCGATACGATGAAGGAAGACTCGAAAATGGCGAGCAAGCCTGATGAGATGCTAGAGAAGATTGCTGAAGGCAAACTTAAGAAAATCTACACCGAGCAGGTTCTTCTGAATCAGAAATTTGTTAAAAACGCGGAACTCTCTGTAGGTGACTATTTGAAAGAAACAATTGGTAGTCTGGGCGAAAACATGTCCATCGTGCGATTTGCTCGCCTAGCAATGGGTAGCTAATCCAATGGCAGATGGGGGTAAGCCGGCCGGTAAACCAGTTTATAAACGAGTGCTCCTTAAACTTTCTGGGGAAGCCTTGGCTGGAAAGCGAGGGCACGGCGTAGACCTTTCTGTTCTGCAAGAACTGGCCAAAGACATTGGTGAAATTCACAAGTTAGGTACGGAAATCGCAATCGTTATCGGTGGCGGTAACCTCTTCCGTGGAATGGCTGCATCAGAGGCCGGCATGGACCGAGCGAGTGCCGATTATATGGGAATGTTGGCCACCGGTATGAATGCCCTAGCCTTGCAAGATGCCTTGGAAAAAGCTGGGGTAATGACGCGAGTACAGAGTGCTATTGAAATGCATGAAATTGCAGAACCATATATTCGTCGACGTGCCGTACGCCATCTAGAAAAAGGGCGAGTGGTAATTTTCGCTGGCGGTACCGGCAATCCATTCTTTACCACAGACACCGCAGCCTCACTCCGCGCTTGTGAGATCGGTGCGGAAATTTTGCTGAAAGCAACTAAAGTGGACGGCATCTATGATAAAGACCCGATGAAAAATTCTTCGGCTAAGATGTTTGAGGAACTACGTTACATAGAGGCACTGAATAAGGAGCTTAAGGTGATGGACTCCACAGCCATTTCATTGTGTATGGAACAAAGCCTTCCAGTATTAGTTTTCAATATGACAAAGCAGGGCACAATGCGTGATGTAGTTTTAGGCAAACCAGTTGGCACTAAAATTATTCCCAACCAATAAGGATACAGTAATGGAAGATATAATCGATAAATTTGAAAAGGGAGCAGAAAACGCACTCACAGCCTTGAAGGGCCAGCTTGCAAAGGTCCGAACGGGGCGCGCAAATGTTGCCATTCTAGACGGCATTTCCGTTGATTATTATGGCACTCCTACACCACTAAATCAGGTGGCGAATTTGTCTACCCCAGAACCAAGAGTTATCCTGGTGCAAGCGTGGGAAAAAAATCTGCTCCCTGACATTGAGAAAGCCATTATTGGCGCAAATATTGGTCTGACCCCACAGAATGACAGCAAAGTAATTCGCCTTTCCATTCCAGCTTTAACCGAAGATCGGCGGAAAGAGCTGCTGAAGCAGGCTCGCAAAATGGGGGAAGAATGCAAAATTGCTATTCGCAACCAACGCCGTGACGCAAATGAGGTGCTCAAAAAAAGTGAAAAAGCTAAAAAAATTTCTGAAGACGAAAGTAAACGCGCTCAAGAGGACGTGCAAAAGCACACGGATGACAGAGTAAAGGAAGTCGACACAGTGATTTCGATAAAAGAAGAAGAGATCATGACTGTATGAGGCCAGGACAGTACGAGACCATGGCTGTATTTTGATGGGCGAAACCAATTGTAAACATATAGCGATTATTATGGACGGCAATGGCCGTTGGGCAGAGGAGCGCCACCATACGCGAGTGTTTGGGCATGTTAAAGGTGCTAGAAGAGTCCGGGACCTTACGGAAGCCTGCGCCGAGATGGGGCTTAGTGCCTTGACTCTTTATACTTTTTCCACAGAAAACTGGGGCCGTCCGATCACGGAAGTTCGCTTTCTGATGAAGCTTTTACAACGATATCTAGCAAACGAAAGAAAACGTATCCTTCGTAATAATATCCGTTTCCGAGCCATTGGAGATTTGCAACGGGTTCCAACAGAGGTGCGCAAAGAAGTACTCGATTTGATCGATGCTAGCAAAAACAACACAGGCATGATTTTAAGCCTTGCGTTATCCTACGGTTCGCAAGACGAATTAACCAAAGCCATGCGCCGAATCGCAGGAAAAGTGGCCGCTGGCCAACAGGACCCAGAGAAAATTAACTCCTCCACAATCAGTCAACATTTGTATACAGCAGAGCTACCGGACGTTGATTTAATGATCCGAACCGGTGGTGATCATAGAATTTCCAATTTCTTACTCTGGCAAAGTGCCTACGCAGAACTATACTTTACAAAATGTAGGTGGCCCGACTTCACAGTGGGAGAGCTACGAAAAGCATTGAATGCATTCGCCGGCCGAGAGCGACGCTTTGGTCGGACATCGAAACAACTGCGGTTGGTAAAATGAATTTAGTAGTGAGTTTACAGCCTTGAGTTTACAGTCTAAAGAACATGGAGCGCGCATCATAACTGCACTCATCGGTGTTTCCTTAATCACTGCGATCTATGTTTTCCTTCAACACAAGGGCGTGATTCTCATCTCTACAGTTTTATCCTTGGTGGCTTACTATGAGTATTTGAGTTTAACCATGAGTACGCACAGTTCTGCTTCTCTGGTAAAAGCAAAAAAAATTGTTAGCGTACTCGCCGGCGTTTTAATTTTATTACCTATCAATGGCGCCGAGATATGCTCCCTTTGTCTACTGATTGCATCTTCACTATTTTGCTACAGGAAAGGTTCCCACGTGGCAGGGCTGAGGGACCAAAAGCATCATTTGTTCGACCTATTTGCCGCGGGGTTTGGGTTGTTTTACATCGTGCTATTTTTTAATTACATCGTGTCCATCCACGCCTTAGTTGCTGGGCCAATCTGGACAGCCATGCTTCTTGGAATCATTTGGGGCGGGGACATAGCAGCCTATTACACCGGAAATATATTTGGTAAACACAGGTTATCCCCGTCGATCAGTGCAGGAAAAACGCTGGAGGGTGCGATTGGCAATTTTTTAGCATCTGCAGTGCTTGCATGGTCTATCTGGTATTTTTTCTTGTCCGCAAATATGCAACTATCCGAAATTTCGGGGCTTTCCATCATAGGGCTCGCGCTAGTCACCTCATTTGTGTCGCAAGTTGGCGATCTTTTCGAATCAGCCATTAAACGAGTTGCTGGTAAGAAGGACTCAGGAACAATTTTGCCTGGGCATGGAGGCATTCTCGACCGCTTTGACAGTCTAATCCTGGCAGCCCCATTCTTTTACTTCTATTTGCTCCAAATGAAATAGTTCTTCAATCTATGGCTCTCCCTTGGTAGTATCCCCATCATGACTTCAGAGACAATCCTTACAATTTTACCTACGATTTGGGAGTATGTTTTGATGGCGCTCGGCGGAGTTTTGCTGCTTTTGATCGTTGTCGGAATTCACGAGTTCGGCCACTTCATCTGCGCAAAATACGTTGGCGCCCGCGTAGACGTTTTCTCCATTGGCTTTGGCCGACATATTTGGAAAAAGCAATGGGGTGAAACAGATTATCGCATCTGTTGGATTCCTCTTGGTGGCTACGTAAAGATCTATGGGCAAGATCCAGAAGAGGTGGATGATGATCCGCACCCTATGCCCGATCGTTCTCTATCCAACAAGTCCTTACCTGGACGCATTATGGTTTTCTCCGGTGGGCCTGCTTTCAACTTCTTTTTAGCTATTGTAGCCTTCGGCTTTCTAGCGTTTATTGGTATGCCAAAGATTCCTTCGATTGCCACTCGCGTTGTAGCGCATTCGCCCGCTTGGACTGCTGGACTTCGCTCGGGGGACAAAATCCTTAGTGTTGCGGACAGCGACGTCACAAAAATGGAAGAGGTTTTGGAGAAAATCTCCAAGAACGCGAACAAGGAACTCAACTTGAAAGTAATGCGCGGTAAAAAGCTACTAAGCTTCGTCGTGCCCATTGCGGAAGAGAGTTCCTATTCGCCTCACGGAGAACAAATCAATATTGGTGCGCTGGACGGGCTAGAGCCCTATGGCCGCATACCGGTTGTGGCGTCCACAACGGAGGAGAGTACTTGGGGTTTTGAGCCTGGCGATACAATTCTTAAAATCGGTGGCGTGACAGTGGAAACCTGGGAAGATATTGAAACCTATATCGAACGAACAATTCCAGAATTACCGGACCAATTCAGCTTCAAGATAAAGCGCAATAAAAAAGAGGTTGAGCTTGCTACACCAGACCTATCTTGGCTCAAAAAACGGGTGGCCAGCGGTTGGGGGGCGAATCAACTTATGGAAATGGTGGGCCTACATAGCTCTGAACTCTTTATCAAGACGACTATGCCCGATTCTCCAGCAGCAAAAGCCGGATTGCAGCCAAACGATCGTATCATTTCTGTAAACAGTCAAAAGGTCTTTAGTTTTGCCGGTCTTCGTAAACAAATCCGTAAGGCTGGTGAATCGAGAATTGACCAAGCTAAAGATGGCGAAAAGGTTAATTTTGACGGCGCTGTAAAGCTATTGATTGAGCGCAAAGGAAAAACGGAGCGCTTAACTATTAGTCTACTAGAAAGAGTGGGAAAAGACCCAATCGGTAATGCAATTAAATCCTATTCAATCGGCATTCAATCCCAAGGCATGCACAAGGAGCCAAGCCCAGAAAACGCTATTATCGAGCGCACTCTCAATCCATTCCTTGCACTAGGAAAAGGTGCGGCTAAGACGTGGGAACAGACGGCCATGACTCTTGTTGGAATCAAAAAGTTGATCTCCCGTGAAGTGAGTTCAAAGGCGATTGGTGGCCCCATTATGATTATGCAGGTTGCAGGACAAAGCTTTCTTCAGTCCTGGCGTTCCTTTGTCCATCTCTTAGCAGTTATTTCGATCGCCCTTGGGGTATTTAATTTATTGCCGGTTCCAGTATTGGACGGCGGGCATATTGTTTTCGCGATGATTGAAGCAGTACGTGGAAAGCCGCTTTCACCACAATCCGTGCAGGCTGTAATGAAAGTTGGTTTATCCTTACTCTTGTTCTTAATGGTACTAGCTACCTACAACGATATAATGCGTAGCTTTAATATTCAATTCTAGTATATAAAGAACGAGGCCTGCTGAACAACTGGTCACGATCACGACATGGAATTTGTTTCACGATACGGAATTTGTTTTGGACCCCTTGCATCTTGCCATAGACACCTCCTGTTCTCAGCCGGTTGTAGCTTTATTAGAAGGTTTTGAGTGCTTGCAGGCGTGGACTGGAGATCCCGGCCCCCACCACGGAGAGCTGGTCCTTAAAGGCATAGACCATTGCTTTGAGCGGTCAAAAATTGAACCAGAGAAATTAACCTTTCTTAGCGTTGGTATCGGCCCCGGCACTTTTACTGGACTACGAATTGGAATTACGACGGCAAAATTCTTAGCCTCCGCCTGGAAAAAACAAATCGTCCCGGTCTCTTCACTTTATGCCCAAACGCAAATTGTTCTTTCAATGCAGATTGTTCTTTCGAAGCAGGCTACTCTTTCAAATGATGACTCCAAAAGAACAGACGATTCTGCAAGAGTCTGGTCACTAATTGATGCCCACCGAAATGAAGTCTATGCGAGCAACTATTCCATTGCCGATATTAAAGGGCTTCAAGATAAGTTTAGCGAACGTGAAATGGCAATTGCTCTGGAAGATCTTGCTAAAGAGATTCAACCTAGTGACCTACTCGTCGGAGATGGGGCGGTTAATTTTCAGAAATATTGGCCGAAGGATGCAAAACTTTTATCGACAACTTCGACTCCCTTGACTGGAAAAACTATCGGGAGAGTAGCATACCAATCTTTCTTGGATAAACGATTTCAACATGTAACTGCAGCAGAGATTACAGCGAAGTATTTTCGAACAGAAAAATATTAAGGCTATGGAAGGACCTATGACCAAATCAAAAGCTACCAAGCAATTCAAGAAAGAGCCAAGCACTCAGAAGAAAATAAACACTCAACCGAATTCAAAACCGACTGTGCGAAAATCTATCGCAACAGTTGAAATTGACTTGCGTAAACCTGAAACCCACCGCATACAAATTAAGATCAAACATGATAAAAAGCGCTGGCCCGGCCTAATTCAATTCCCCGTTTGGTCTCCCGGCTCCTATATGGTTCGAGAGTATTCACAGCATGTTTCGCATATGAAAGGCGCAAGTAAGATTAACAAAAATACCTGGCGCCCCTATAGGGAAGCTAATCAAATCTCCTTTGAGGTCTATGGTTTTGATCGTATAGTTCAGACGAATTATATCGATAACAAAATAGCCATTCTTGTTGGTTCTGCCTTGCTTCCACTATTACACGGACCATTTGAAATTATCCTCCAATTACCAAAATCCTGGTCCGTTTTAGGTTCTGCTCTTAATTTCAAAGCTACAGGTAGTAATTCGTATAAAGCGAAAGTGCGCGATGATGACCATTGGATTGATTGCCCAATTGTTACCGCAAAAAAAAATCACGGTGGCACAAAGAAATTTCTAGTAGGAAAAATTCCGCACACTTTCACATGGGTGGGGTCAGAGCCTTCCGTACCTATTGATAAAATTATTGCTGACACCAAAAAAATTTGCCAACGCACGATTAAAATGTTTGGAAGTGCTCCGTTTAAACAATACAATTATCTAATCGACTTCGCTCCAGGCTTTTACGGAGGTCTCGAGCATAGAAATTCCCAGCTCTCACAATTTGACCCAGACGTTTTAGGTGATTCAACGAATTATGAGGCTTTCATGGGTCTCTTGGCTCACGAATATTTTCATGCGTGGAATGTGAAAGCGATACGACCGGAACGCCTCGGGCCTTTCAATTATTTGGAAGAGAATTACACTGAAGATCTTTGGTTCGCTGAAGGCATTACCTCCTATTTTGATGAAATGATCCCTCTAGACTGTGGAATTTCAACGCAAGAAAGCGTCAATAAGGCGCGCCTGAAAGATGTAAATATTTTAAAAGATGGAAACCCAGGGCATTTACGACGGTCGGTTGCCGAATCAAGTTTCGATGCTTGGATTTGTCTCTACCACCGCAATGAAGATTGGTTAAATCGTGACGTAAGTTATTACGTTAAAGGCGCTCAAATTGCTTGGTGCTGGGATGCACGACTACAAAAATTAACCAAGAAAAAATGGTCTCTTGAAAAGCTAATGAAAGAAATCTACCGAGAATATGGAATTACGGCCGAGGAGCCCTTGGCTACAGCTGCTCCAGGGTTTACTCGAAAGGATTTACTTCTTTTCTGTGAGAAAACCACCGGACAGCGCCATAATTTCGTCGAAGAATGGGTCAACTCTACGAAACCGCTTCCGTGGCGAGAGGCCGCTAAATTTTTCAACCTCCATTGGGAAGAAAAAGTTCATGATATTTTTCATCATCAATTTGGTTTCGGCCTAAATGAAGAAAAAGGTAAACTTCGGGCTACTATTGTTTTCAACGGTACTACCGCAGAAAAAGCTGGTTTAGCTCCTAAGGATGAAGTGATTGCAGTGGATGATATTCGGGTGACCAATAAGGCTCAGGCAGAAGCCGCTGTAAAGCGCTCGCAAACAAAGGTGCGCTGGCTAGTAGCTAGGGCTGGGCGAGTATTCGAATTGACCTTGAAATCCAAAAAACACGCGGGACTCGGAGTAGAACAAATTCCAGCCAACACGAAATCGGCCTTGTAGTAGGAATCCTTTAATAACCAATATAAATAGGATAATGATTACTTAAATTTCTATTCCCCAAAAGAATTTGAGAATAATCAACAGCTCTTCTTCTCTCTTGATGAAAATCATTGAAATACTGTGGGTCAGAAATTGAAACGAGACCCTGTCCTCGAGTATTAACACTCGGAAAACCTAATGAAGGAGACCTTGTTGGTCTTACCTGAGCAGTCCCATGAGGAGTACCCAAAGATGTCGACAGGTTATAAGCATTAACTAGTGATCTTCCGCCACTTGGTTGTTGAAAAAACCTGTTACTTTGAACGCTCGTATTAAATTGCTGGTTAAAAGTGCCGTCATTCCCTTTGTCAGGACCAAGGTTTGGTCCATGTTTGTGTCTTTCTACTGTTTGTTGAATAATTGTTGGGGCACTAAATATAGCTAGCCCTGCTAATTGCCCAGCTATAAATTTAGCGGTAGGAACTACAAAACGACGACTAATACTTCTTAGGATATTACGTGCAGAGCGAGGCGCTTGTTGGCCAGCTTCATTAGTTGCCTCTTCATGAGTCTGGGAAACCGCATTTTGACCCGCTTGGGAAGTTTCCCCCTCTCCTGCTTCAGCTAAAGAACTCCCCATATCCTCCACTCCCTCACTAACACCTGTACCGGCACTGGCACCGGTACTTCCTGCCTGGGCTGCAGGATCAATTGATACTTGTAGTGCTGAACCTTCCGCTAAAGCGTCAGCAGTAGCAGCATTAAATGCTTGAGTAGCTTCACCAGCGGCGGCCAGCATTCCCGATGTAGTATCTGCAGCCATTGTCGCCGCAGCCCCAGCTGCAATAGAATCAGTAGCAAATATAGGCGGCGCAGCATCAGAGGCAACAACAAGTCCGTTCGCGAGAGTAATAGCCACCTCGACTCCTGTCACACTGATGCCACCAGCAGCGGCAGCTTCTGCTGCCATATCTGCTGCCGCTGCTGCTATCGCTGACGCTATCATAGCAACAAAGGCCGCAATTTCACCAAACACCAAACCGTTGCGATCCACAGTATTGAGAGGTTGCCCACCAGCATAGCCATAACCAGAAGCGTATTGTCTTAAAGGGTCTGGAGTTAAAAAACGTCCCAAATCAGGGTCATAATACCTATGTATAAAATCGTAATGCTGCAACTCCTGATCATACTTCCTTCCAGTAAACTCAGAGGTTGAACCCATTTTAGCATTTATAGCCTTTCCATAAGGATCATACTGCTGAATGGCGGAAGGCTGCCCCTTACTGTCAATCGTTGCTAATAAACTTCCTAAATGGTCTCTAACAAAAAAATTCAGTTGATCACCTGACTTAGAAGCCAGAATCAATGAGTTTAGCTGCATGTTCTTCACTTGTGAGGTATTGTTTCCATCGGTATGAATCTCATAATAAGGGGACACATAGTAAGAGGTTTTTGAAGTGTTATCAGACATCTTTATCTTGCGAGAAAAGCGATGGCCATTAATTCCATATTGATAAGCTACGCTACCCTGGGGATAAGTATAGTTAACTAGTCGCCCAAAGCCATCATAATCATAAGTAAAATGGGAAGCTTGGTTATCTTTTTTAAGAGTTTTTACCTGCAATCTCCCTTGTCCATCATAGCTTGTAGAAAGCGTAGCACCATTGAGGGTCCCACCAGTAATTTGATTGCTTTTAGGCGCTATATTTAAATTCACACCGCCTTTTTGTAGTAAGTTGCCTGACCCATCATGTCGATAATTACTAGATTGCGAACCATTTGTATAAGTACTAAGGCGCCCTAGCATATCATAATTAAAATTTTCTGTAACATTTTGATCAGCACTGACAACACTACGACGTACCTTCAACCCCAAAGAGTTATAGCAATAATTATGAGTTAAAAAGCTCTTGCTTCCAGAAGCCTCTGCATTAAGTTGCGTAAGCCTTCCTAAATTATCAAAACCATAGTCTATAGCCATTTGATTGCCATACTGCAAAGCACTAGCAGACCCCGAAGAATTGTAAGCTTTTACTGTTGCTAGATTTTGAGATTGGTTTCCTTCCTTGTAATCATATGCTTTCAATTGGCCTGTCGGTGCATAAGTCCAATGCAAAGAACTTTGATCGGGATAAGTCATCATCGTTTTTTGCTTCAAAGGACTATACTGAAAAGTAAACTCATGACTCCCCTGTGGGGTAGCGTTAGCATTCACCACTTGATGTGCCATATTCCCACTAGAGTCATAATTATATTGAAAGCTAACACCGTTACCAAGCATAAAAGAAGTCAATTGCCCAGTATTGTGATACCGACCTCGTTTCTCACTATAAACATACTTTTCAGTTGAAGATTGACTCCCTTTTGTTGCAACACGAGAAACAAGACGACCTAAACCATCATGCAAAGTTTGCATACTAGTACCATCATGAAATTGATAACGAGAAGGACGCGAATGGGCATCATACTCTATGATCGTCATTCCGGCATCAGGACTTGTATGAGTATTCACCCGTCCTAATGAGTCATAAGTCCACGAATGAGAAAGCCCACGCCCATCCTTAAACTCAGTCTGACGAGAAAAGAGATTATAGTTTCTTTTTATACTGGATTTATCCGGCCAAATAGCGTTCAAAAAACGATCAATATGATTATAAGTCAAGCTAATGCTAACAGGGTCTACCGTTTTGCTACACTCTCCATTAGGTGAAGGAATTTCAATTTCTCTAGTCGAAGTTCCAATATCATAACTATGGTTATAAGAAACACGAAAACCATCAGGTCGAGTTATCCTTTGCAAACGTCCTCTGTCGTCATAAGTATAAGAAGTTAAAGTCGGTGTTTTTCCATCAAAGTAAGGAAAAACCGTATGTTGTATACGCCCTGAATTAGGGTCTCTTCTAGACTCTTCAATAACACGATCTGTTCCTGAAAAACCACGCAAAACTCTTTTGTGTACTGACTGGTTACCATCATAGTAAACCTTATGATAATGCCAATTATTTATATTATCTTCGCTCCAATCAGTACGTATCTGTTTTAAACTATAGATAGACTTACCATCTGAAACATAGGAGTAATTCTCTACTTGCTTTTGAGTATTACTGCTCGGATTGTTAGCAAAAACTTTGCTTAATAACCCCAATTCATCAAACTCACCTTTAATGTGAACACCACTTGGATATACGACAGAAAAAATCCTACCAAAACGAGGATCAACCGATATTTGTTTAACTAATTGTTCAGGCTGGTCATCAGATATGTACTGTCGAGAGTTGACAAACCCATAATCATCGTAGCCAAAGGTTATTGTCGTTTGCTTGTTATCTGAGGGGTACTGTCCATTCGCTTTAGCATAACTAGAATTTTGAACAACTGATTGAATATGCCCACGATTATCATAGGTATACGTTGAGCCAATCCAACCACTATCTTGGGGAGTTTTTTGATCATAGAAATAGCTCCTAGCACTAGTCACACGCAAATTAGTTTCGTCGTATTGACTGTGGAGAAGTCTCAAATCATTAGTCGAATTCCATTGATAGGATTTAGGATCTGTAAAATCTTTACAAGAATTTTGGCGAGATGCTCTTTCTCCAGTTTTAAACCCTAATGCCCAATTATCATCATCTGTTTTGTTTAAATAGGTATAACAATAATTAAGCGCCGAACCTTTCTTGTTTCCCGCCATAGAGTAACGAGAAAGAGACATCATATTGCCATATTTACCATCCAATGTTGATAAATCTCCATAGCCATACTCTTCTGCATGACGATAGGCTTCCTGATCAGTGTTACTTCCTCCAGGACGATGGAAAGTCGCACTATGAGAAGACAACTTGCGAACCAATTTTACAGTTGGAGAATTGCTTGGACTGTATATGTGTTGAAAGTCATGATCAAAGTAATGCCCACTGAACATTTCTCCTGTCGTACTTTTTTTCATTTCGATAGCGCTCACAACTCCTCTGAAAGGATGTGTTGTTCTATAACTACGAGATTCTAAAAGGTCCCTAGCAGACTCATGATTATCTAATCGCTGAAAACCATAAAATTGCCAATTATGGCGATTAAAAATACCATTAGTGTAACGCAAGTTAAATTTTCTTTGATAAGAATAGTTAGCTCCCGCACCATTTTGATCTGAATAAGAATGCACCACCATTCGAGGACTTTTATAAATGATATAAGGAAACGTCGGAAGATTTTTGGTATCGATGTCGTGAACATCAGATAACTGACCATAATTTAAACTCAACAGACGGCCAATACCATTCTGAATTTTCAATAAATGATTATGCTGCTTAGGCGCACGGTTGATAAAGGATACAGCAACAGCTTCTTGCCCTTCCTTTTTAATACTTAATATATCTAGAACCCCATCTCCATTTAAATCGACAGGGTAATTTTTGGAGTTATCACCGAAGTCCTGAGTTTGATTAAAGCTACTGAACGTTGTTCCTGTATTTCGAAAAAGTTCAAATTTATTGTTAGTAGTCGTCGTTTTACCCGAAGAATCTTTGTTACTTTCTGAAAGATAGTGAAATAAATCAGGATAGTTATCACCATCCATATCACCAATAATAATATTTTGAAAAGGTTGCTGTTTAGGTGTTCCAGAGTCTCCTTGCCCTTGCGCTAAAACAAACGAATTAGTCACAATATTTTGGTTACGACTATTAGAAAGAATATGATTGTAAAGCCCGCCAGTATTGACAAATAGCTCTCCAGTCACTGTCCCACTCTGGTAACCCAACATTAAAAGGTCTTGTAAACCATCATTATTAAAGTCCATCCATCTATAGACTGGTAAAGCATTCCACCCGGTATTGCTCCCTAGGTTGACACCAGTATTAGAACTTTGTGGACCAGTAAAGTTATTTTTATAGTGATAGTAGGGAAGACCCAGAACATTAAAGCTGCCCTTTGGATCTTCACCAGAAGCATTTACCAACAGATGCAAGTCAGTCAAGCCATCACCATCAATATCAACAAAATCAACTCCAGCACTTTTGTGAGGAGCTACATACCCAGCAACACTCTGAGTAATATCATCCTGATCAGGAAAGCCTCCCTTCATGCTCGAGTAAAATAATTTGATATTATAATGATTATTCGAGGACTGTGTTGGATCTAATTGAGCTATATCTGATAATCCATCACCATTGATGTCCTTAAGAATGTAATGAATATTGCCATCTTCATCAAACTTATTGTTGACCAATGTTGGATTAGCTTCTTTTCGAAAATTTGTTTGATTGAAACCACTAAGATAGCTATAAGCTAAAGTTTGTCCAGCACTCCCTTTTTGTATTTTAACAAAATCATTGAGTCCATCACCATTTTTATCCAAAACATGATAGTCATAACTCTTGCTAAGATCGCTAGAATCATAACCCCACTCTCCTAAGAGCATGCTATCTTGGGTTTGCTTGAGAAGACCTTTTCCATCATTTTGAAAGAATTGAAATTTAGCCGATCCATTACTGTGAGAAACAACTCCTAAACTGGTATAGCCATCACCATACTTATCCATGAGAACAAATTTTACACCATCCTCTTGAAAGGTACCCAGACTTACCGAAGAAGATTGTTCAAAACTAATACTATTTGGAGTTTGATTTATTTGAGGGTATTCAAAGCTACTGTGAGCAAAACATTTCGTTGCCGAAGAACTCGTATTATCACAATAACTTAATTCAACTAGGCGACTATGACGAGAAAAAGAATTATACTCATATTGAAAGTTGTAGGAAATAACAGTCCTTCCATCAATTGTCGATACAATATTCTGTAATCTTTTTTCAGCCTGATTCTGTAGTGTCGTTAAAGCTAAATACTTATTTTGAGCATTAACTACTGGGGCATTTTCGTAATTAAAATCAATTTTTCGTACACCACTTGTTTCTTTCCCCGTAGCCATTCCATAAGTAATTGAAGATGGATAAAAAGTGTTATCAAACTGGCTACCTTTCTCATAGACAAAATCAATTTTTCGACCATCCTTATCAATAACTTCATCAATAACCCAAGTTAGTATATCTCCGCTTCCCTCACCCGTTGTTGAAGCTACAACTAGAGCTGAATCGGGAGTCGCACCGTAAAGCCTCTTGTTGCCCTTTCGATCGAAAACTTCAAAAGAGCATGGACCATTACCACAACCACCTACCGAGCGTATCCTCATTCCATTAAACGTTTCGGTATGATAGATAGTACCACTAGCACCGTAACTTCCCTCTATGGCTACAAGTCTTTGCCCATCAAGACAAAAACGATTGCGCTCGTACAAATTTTTGTCATTAGTACGAGTGTGACTCCAAGCTTGATCAAAAAAATAATTTTGCCCACATAGACTAATTTGGGAAAAACCAGACAGGCGCCAACCAACTCCCAAGTAGCCATTAAGTGACCCGCTATTATAGCTGAGTGTTAAATGAACACCCACACGAGAGACATCAGGTGGAAGCTGGAGAGGCACCGTATAATTAGAATTACCATTATTATCGACAAAAAAGCGCCCTGTAATAGGAACAGGGTGGACTACAGAACTTCCTAAAAGCTGACTAAAAAAATTTTGAGTTCTCCTAAAGAAACCAGCTTCCGAAGACAAATTGACAGCTGAAAAATTCGTTGAAAAATTAAAAGCCTGCCCTCCACCATCATTCTCCGTAGTCAACCGAGATGGACTAGGAGAACAAGCCGAAGTAAAAAATAAAGCCGCAGAACAAACATAAGAAATTAGCTTCTTCATAAAATAACACTCACTTCACTATTTTTTAAATTTAACTCATCTCTTGTACCGTTATCGTGCCCTGATTTCCCATTTTTGGACCAGGATTCCCCGGCATCCCATTAGATGTACCAGGGGAACCAGGATTACCAGGCCCCCCTCCATCTGTAGGATACGAACTACTCGGCTTAGCACCTGCTGCACCACTGGCTCCAGCATAACCTCCAGCTCCACCTTCTCCTACCGCAGACTGCAAATTATCCTGGATAATCTCAGGGTCACTCTTCAGAGTAGTTTTATAGTTAAATTCTACCTGGCCACCATCACCGCCATTGCCACCATTACCCCCGTTGCCACCATTACCCCCGTTGCCACCATCACCACCTTTTTTAGCTCTAGAAACTTCAGTGCCACATTTTCTACCATGACCCCCTCTGCCTCCATTTCCACCAGCGCCCCCATTGCCACCATCACCACCTTTACTACCGGCACCTCCAACATTTGAGATAGTAGAAGTAGCTATCTGTAGATCTCCAATCTGAATGTTAACCACCGGACCATCCCCTCCATTACCTCCATTACCCCCTGGCTGCCCCTTACTACCATCTGCCCCGTTTCCACCATCAGTTGCACCACCATCAGCAATACCTCCACAACAATCACAAATCCCAGGGTTTCCCTCAAGACCGTCAGTACCTTTCGTACCAGCATCACCATTGGTACCCTTAACTCCAGCCTTTCCTGTAGCCTGAAAAATAGGCGTCACGCCATCATAAGTGCTCCCCGGTTTTAGAACCATACATTTAAAAGTAGTGGGAACAGAAATTTCAATATAGCCACCTTTCTCCACAGTAATATTGCCGTAAATGGCAATAGTGTGAGTACTCGAAATTTTTAAAGGGCTATCAGCTGAAATTGTAATGTCTGGAGCCGTTTGCAAATCAGCCCTAAAACAATGAAACCTCTGCTGAAGATGATCAATAGCACTTTGATCCAAATTGATCTCTTTATTGACATACTGTTCGGTTAAAGAGCGCGATTGAAGATCATTTTTTTCTTTAAGAAATTTTGCTGAAATACTTTTCCCCTTAGGAGCTTTATTTCTTAGAACATCAAACCAATCACAGTACTCAAGCAAACTAGTGCTTATAAGAGGAATATTTGTCCTATGATTAACTGGATTTACATAATTAATCAAATTGTCATGAATCTTTAAACGCTTTAATTCTGATCGCCAATAAAGATAACCACTGTCTTGCCTGCCTGCATCTATCATTGCTACTTCCCTTTATTATTAAAAAAATCCACTTAAAATTTCTATGAAGTTATTAATTGAATATTCGTTGTTCCAACACTTCCCTGTGTCTGCCCAGAGTTTCCCGAGTTCCCAGAAACAGAACCTGTATTACCCGTAGCCCCTGAATGACGGCTACCACCTAAGCCACCAGGACCTCCTTGGCCAGCAGCACCAGGGTTTCCACCGGCTCCTCCTGGACCCACATCTGAAGCCCTGTTAACGGGAGTGATTGTCGAACTATTGGAGGACTTATAATGGCCAGTAATTTGAGCCCCATTAGCTCCATTGCCGCCATTGCCACCATTGCCTCCATTGCCTCCATTGCCACCATCACCACCATCACCACTGTGAGCAAAGACAGCCGCACATTCTTTCTGATTACCGCCAGGACCTCCTGGGCCACCCTGACCACCATCACCACCACGTCCACCATAGCCGCCGTTGCCGCCCCGATTAGTTATAACTAGATTCGATTTGAGATCATCAATTT
The DNA here is from genome assembly GCA_011087955.1 of Oligoflexia bacterium. GTDB lineage: Bacteria > Bdellovibrionota > UBA1018 > CAIPTA01 > JAALKR01 > JAALKR01. Next base: position 888 of record JAALKR010000027.1, on the reverse strand, counting down.
GAACTTTTACGACAGGCCCAACAGCTCCATCACCACCATTCCCACCAAGACCACCAGGTCCACCTGTTCCCCCTTTGGCTCCCGGAGTGCCGTTGTTTCTTTTTTCAGTACCACTGCATCTACAAGTACCATCATTCCCCCTTGCACCCTCACTTCCCTTACTTCCTGTTGACCCAACTTTCCCTACTTCTCCATCAGCACCAGCTACTAGAAAAATAGGTCTGTTATCAAGACTACTATCCACGATATTTAATGATTGGCAGTAGAAATAGCAACTTTTACGAATCTCTATATAGCCGCCAGGTTCAATTACAACATTCCCATAATTAGTTACCGACTGAGACGTATCAATGATAATAGGATCATCAGCTGTTACTTTGCGTATCTGAGCAACAAAAGCAGTCAAAGGGTAAACACCAGAAAATTTATCAACATTATTTTTGTGAGATTCAGATAATGCTTTTTTACCAAAAAAATGACACTCAACTAATCTTCTTATTTGCTTATTCGTTAGCCTCTCAAGATCTAAATCCTGACGCACAGGACGAGTATCTTCATCAACACGGTTTGAGATTTGATTAAACACATTATCTATACTGCTAAGACTGTAATAATTTGAACTAAAAATAAACTCGCCTAATTTTTTTTCCCTCTGTACAGCAACCTTGCTCTCTACATTAAGCAAAGAGTTAACTTGCTCCCAACGATTCTTATCAAAACTCATAACGATATCACCCTTATATTAAACGGAATAAATTTTCATACTTATGAAGTGTACGTATTATTTATTAATGCTCCTGGTTTTGGCAAATGTTTTTTTTAAGAGTTTTTAATTTTCTCGCAGGGTCCGCACCTAGCATAACTCTGCACTAGGCAATAGAATGAGAT
>JAALKR010000026.1 GCA_011087955.1 Oligoflexia bacterium | reverse complement strand
ATCCAACCAAGAGGGGGTTGCCTAGGCTCTGACCCACAACTTTTGGGCGTATCTCGACTAAAGATGATCATGCCTTATTTATTACAACTAAAATTATTATAATTAAAGCGCAACATTTTTATCACGCGGAATATACTTGTCCCGGCCGTATGAATCTCCATACGCAATTGAACTAACTCGAATCAAAGTTATGTCTGGGCGAATCAGTTCCAAAATTCCTTGAATCCAGGATTGTTCCACTTGGCACATAAATTTTGTATTAACCTCTGCCTCGTTCCAAGCATTTATATGTACACATTTTCGGAAGTGAATTGAGATATCACTTAGTGGCCTTATCGTGGAAAAGGCGCTTCGCTCATTAGGGAGCTCAAAAAATACTAGGTGATTCAAAATTGAATATAAATTAGATAGATTTATAGGGCTCAGTTTCCTTATTTTTTTTGAGCTTCGTAGATAGTTTCTGGCCGCGTCTTGCCCAGCCACTTGCGCGCCTTCAAAAATTACTACTTTTATCTTCTCGGCATCAATCTGGGGATAGGATAGCAGTGCTCTCGCTTGTATCGCTTCATTTCTTTGCACCGTAAGCGCAAGCTTTTCCAAAAAGCTACTAGAGCCACTATCATCCATTTCGTCATCCAGACGCTCTCTGAACTGATAGCTGGACAGCTCCGGGCACTTCGATCGCAAATAATCGCGCAAGCTGTGTGAGGGGAATCGAGAAATGGCAGCCTCTAGGACGCGTGAGCGTCTGCGTTCAACAAGCTTAAGTTGATCAAAAATTATTTGCTCTCTTGGGCTGCAATGAAGCTGCATGCTTCCATCCTATCTGCCCTGCCTGTAAATGTGAAGTCATCTTCAGTGGTAAATGCGAAATCATCCCCAGTACGCGCACTAATATCAACTGTCGCATTTCTTGGCATCAAGTGATTGCGAATGATTTGAGCGTCGCCAAGGTTTGGCCCCTCACAATTGAGTGCATACAGGCGGCTGAAAACGTAATCTGAAACCTGAATAGATCGCGATGCGGATCCAATTGCCGATTGGGTCATATGGACGAATTCTTTAAGTTGCTTAGCCATTAGCCCTATATCAATCGGGAAAGCAATTCGTTTCGATACCTCTGACCAAGGTCTATTAAATCGATTTTGTATGCTGGACTCAGTGGCTCTGATCAATAGGGATGGTCCGTGAATTCTCATCATTAACTCTGGTCCGCTATAGAGCAGAATCTCACTATAGCCGCCATTGCCTCGTGTGAATTTTGAGTTAGTTACCTTAAAGTCAGCAATATTTTTCACAGGAGTGATTTGTATCGATGGATGCTGTCGCAGTGGGGCCTGTGCTAAATGTGAAAGTGCCATTAGTGCCTGTTCTGCATCGATTTCCGGCAATGACTCTGGGACATGCCAACGTTGAATCTCTTCGTTTGGGTAAAGGTACTGCATATAATCTTTAGCGACACTCACGTGATATTGAGAGTTCTCTTCCAGGTCAATAAGGATCCGTTGTAGTTTTATTGCTTCTCCAGTAGTCCAGGAGTCATTTTGGCAAATTCGAATAGCCTCGTTTTGATATTGCTCTAAATCATCAATCACAACATCAGATTGATGATCGCAAGTAACTACAGCACCTAATTCAAACAGTTTCGCAATAGGAAGTAGCTTTAACATTTGTGATCCCATGCGAGTGCGATTTTTTTTGGCATCAGCTCCATAAAGCTGTTCCCACTCCAGACGGTACCAAAATTGGACAGGACTAGAATTAATGACGGAGGCTAAAAAGCCTGGACTCTCAGCAACGGAGATGTCCGGAAGAAAAACATGCTGGGTGGTATTGTTGTAATTCGAATAAATGGTATCCGATGCGGAAATTGGCCTGCAGTCGACATTTGCATATAAAGCACGGCCAGGAACCTCGATAAACTGAACTGCACGTTGTAGCGATTGGGACATATTCGAAGACTTTTGTGGCTTGAGTATGACGCCTTGCTGCCCGGTTCTAAATGGGTGACGCTTTAGCTTGCTAGTAATTTGATAAAAAGCGGGCTCGGCTAAGCTTGTCCATGGTGAGGCGGTTAGTTGGCCCTGCAGAGTGGCTGCCGACATAATTTCTATTTTTATTTTTTCAAAGCCTTCGCCCACGGTTTCGTACTGTATTTCGCCTGCAGCTTTATTGTCTCGAAGCCCTTCCAAAATGATTTCCCAAATTTTTTGCATGAGTGATGCTTGACATGCTTGTCCCATGGCTTTGATCACTAGTGGACGGTTACTGTCGCGGAACTCCTTGCTAGTGTTTCGTTCTAACAAGAAAAGGCACTTTGGCAGGGCAAGCTTCGGATTTTTGTTGTGCAAATAGCGAAGATCAATAACCGTGCGTACAGCCATTGTTTTCAAAATTTCTACTCGCAACCTCTCTGCGGCTTGCGTATTTTCGGTTATCCAATAGCTATCGGATGCAAAAAGAAGCTTACCGTTCTCCTGCAATTTGCCATGAATATCTATAAAAATTTTTGATTCAATATCCAAGCTTGGGTATTGCGAACCAAAGAAAACGATGGAATTCATAGAACTCTTCGCTACATTATTCAGTACATGCTTTAGTGGGCATATTTGTATATTTGGTACTTCTTCGTGTTCTGTATTCCAGAGAACTTGTAACTCAGAAATATATTGTTCGAACTCAGAACTTGCTACGGCGGTCACTCCATTCAACTTCGCTTGACCATGAATCTTTGACATCGAAGTCAATGCTTGACCGTGGAGAAGTCCGCAAACCAAAGTAGAGTCAGCGTCGTCAATATGGCGCATAGAGCTCAATAACCGAGAATCTTCATCTAGATCATTTTGGTGCTTGAACAGTTCCCAAGTGGATAATGAATGTGTGGCAAAGTCAATTCCTTGCAAATGGTTGAGTTCTTTTGCGTGGCTTAAATCTAGCAGTATCGAACTCAAGTACGCAGAGTCTGCATTCTTTAGTTCTAAATCTTCGCAAAGATCAGATAGGTGCTGCCAAGATTTTTGAGTTGACTTAAACCAAGAGTAGCGATTGATCCGCAAGAATCCCCAGCGTTGTCTCCCTGAGAGTTGAGTTGGATTTTTGGATTTCGTGTATTGGGAAATTAACCAATTCACTCTTTTGGAGCATTCACCAGAGTTATCTTTGGGAACGCGGCCCTGGTCTGTCCAACGCCTTAGCAATAAAAATTGAAAGAGTTGAAGAATAGAGGTTTCCCAAGCAAATCGAATAAAGGCTAATCCACGGTTGGAGGTGGGGTTTGCAGTCAGGAAAACTTCCAGTGGAGTATGAGAGTCGAGCTCGCCTAGTTCGTGCAGGTAGACTTCAATCTCTTTGCGTCTACCGGGATTCAGGCGCAAGATTTCACGCCGGTTCTCTAAGAAATCATTCACCAAGAGATATAAACAACGTTCCCAGATAGAGTGCTTATGTTGCTTCTGGGGAGACGACTTTACGGGAGACGGTTTGTTGGGTAGTTTGCTTGTTTTGAGAGCAACATTTTGTTTTTTGGGATTGGAGTTCTTGTTGTTAACAAAACCAAAATCTAAGAGTCCAGACGCACGGCCACCAGAGGCAGCAGCGCCATTACTCGATACTAGAGCGCTGGTCCGGATAAATGGATTCTGGGCGTTTTGCGACAAGTATATTCCTCCTCTGGAAAAGGAGGCTCATCGTAGCACAGACGGAGGTATTAGCTCTCTGCAAAACTATCAAAATGTTGGACTGAAAGTAATTTTGTGCACTGCCGATTCGACTGGCGAGGCGTATTATCTGGTAGAGTTTCACTCAAGCGATTGGCCTAAACTGTGCTCACAATAATGGGTGGCGAATGGCGTGGGCGACGTCTGCGAGTGCCTAAATCAAGATCAGTGCGCCCCAGCGCTGGGCGAGCCAAAGAATCACTCTTTTCAATGCTGGGGTCTATTCAGATGAAGCGTGGACTTCCAGCTAAATTCTCTGGCATGCGCGGGCTAGATCTGTATGCAGGTGCTGGAGGGTTGGGGCTGGAGTTTTTGAGTCGTGGAGGGGAACATGTTCAATTTGTGGAGTATGCTCGAGAAAGCGTCCGCTGTTTGAAGGAGAATGTTGCAGCCCTTCAAGCGGAAAAAAGCACTCATATCACAGTTGGGCAGGTATTGCCGACGGCGAAAATATGGGCAAAACCTTCCACTTACGATATCGTGTTTGCAGACCCTCCATACGATATTGCTGAATTAAATCAGATGATTTCTCTCTGCGCAGAGAAACTGATATTGAGACCAAATGGCTTGTTCATTGTCGAATATGACCCAAAACGAGACTTAACTTCACCGCCGGGTTGGGCATTAATCAATGAGCGCAAGGTCGGAGCAGCAGCATTACGGATATTTGGCCCAGAATCCTAATGAAATTTTCTAGGAAATTCGATATCTTGCCTCCATGAAGCGCATCGCTATGTATCCGGGATCCTTTGATCCGATTACGAATGGGCATGTTGACATTATCGACCGTGGTCTGCGTGCCTTTGATGAAATTGTCGTTGTAGTAGCGACCAATCCTCGTAAGCAAGAATCAAAGTCGAGTCTTTTTTCCGTTGATGAAAGAGTAAAGCTCATTCGTGAGGTCTTTAAGGATGAGCCACGAATTCGCGTAGATATTTCGACGGGGTTGATCATGGACTATGCACGGGATAACGGCGTGTCTGCGGTGCTGAGAGGACTACGTGCTGCGGGTGATTTTGAGAACGAGTTTATGATGGCGTCGATGAATCGAGGCCTGAATCCAGAAGTCGACACATTTTTTATGGTCACCGGTCATGACTGGTTTTTTATTAGCTCATCGATTCTCAAGGAAGTTCTCCAGTTTGGTGGTTCGGTGGCGGAGTATGTGCCGTCCCCTGTTTTAGAAGCACTTGGAAAAAAACGGAGTTAGTTCATGGCAGTAAACGATTTGTCCAAACGTATGGCAAAGGTTAAGCCTTCAGCGACACTTGCGCTTAATGCAAAGGCGAAACAAATGAAACAAGATGGGGTTGACGTCATAAATCTAACTGCAGGTGAAACAGACTTTTCGACGGACGAATCCATCCAAGCGTCGGCAACCTCGGCAATGGCTGCAGGAAACACTCGCTATACTCCTGCTCATGGCACCGTTCAGTTAAGGCAACGAGTACAAACATGGTTTAAAGAGCGTTGGGGGTTGCTCTATGAGATGGACCAATTGACTGTTACTGCCGGTGTGAAGCAGGGGCTGTTCAATTTGATGTTGGCGACAATCAATCCCGAGGATGAAGTGATTATTCCCGCACCGTATTGGGTTTCCTATCCTGTTATGGTCGAAATTGCTGGTGGCAAGCCTGTAATCTTATCGACGAAGCCGGAAGAGGGGTTTCGTATTAATCCACAGGCGGTGAAGGAGTTAATTACCCCGAAAACTCGCATGCTTATTTTAAATTCGCCGAATAATCCAACAGGAGCGGTGCAGACAAAAGACGATTTGGAAGCCATTGCAAAATCATTAGAAGGAACGAACATTTTGGTCGTTTCGGATGAAATTTATAGTGAACTCGTCTATAGGGATAAGGCTTTTGTTCCGTTTGCCTCACTTTCTGCAGATGCTTTTAGACGAACAGTAACGATGAATGGGTTGTCAAAGTCTCACGCTATGACCGGATGGCGTGTGGGGTTCGTCGCTGCAGATAAGTCGATTATTAAAGCACTAGGCTCGTTAATGGGGCAGTCCGTTTCCAATATTACAAGTTTTGTTCAAGATGCGAGTATCACTGCTCTCGATTTGCCGAAGGGCAAAATTGAAGAGACGCGACTGACGATGCAAGAGCGTCGAGACCGAGTCTTAGCTATTCTGACAGAGTATGAGGACATTAAAATACCAACGCCGAACGGCGCCTTCTATTGTTTTCCCGATTTATCTCGTTGGTACGGTAAGAAGACGCCGAAAGGAAAAACCCTCGAAAATTCTCAAGACCTAGCGTCTTACCTGCTAGAGGACGCGTTAGTTGCCGTTGTGCCGGGCAGCGCGTTTGGCGAGGACCGCTGCGTTCGGCTTTCTTTCGCCACCGATCTAGAAACCTTAGAAAAAGGCTCACATCGCCTGCTTTCCGCTTTAAGTTCCTTAACGTAGTGCGGTACAATCTAGGTTCGGATCGTCATGCTGGGGCTAACAGGAGGTGCACCTCACATGAAACTCAGACAAGTAATTCTATTGGGCAAATTGACTGCACTTTATCGAGCGGTAGACATCCTGACGGAGAACGTGGCTGATATCGATAAAATCTGTGAGGAGGCTGTGGACGAAAGTTGTGCATATAAGGATCGAACTGTTTGCAATGGAACGAATATAGCTTCGGCCCATGCAACTAGCATAGTGGAAGGGATTAATGAGGCTTGGTAGCCGAATAATACTGCCGCTAGTTTTATTCGTTTCTTGCTATTTGCCTTATCAAACAGCGGAGGCGAAAGAGCTCTATGGGGTTGAAATAGGTACTTTGCCCTATGGTATGGGGCGTGCGTATTCTGCTGTGGCTGACGACTGGTTAGCTCTGCACTATAATCCGGCGGGACTTGCTCTTTTCGAAGGTGTAGACTTTCAGTTTACAGAACTAAATATTGGTGTGAACCGAGAAACGGTTCGTCGCTATAAACAGTATGTCAATCTAGTAAAAGACGGAACGAGGCTTTCAACGTTCCAAGCCTTATCTGGGCGCCATATCCACGCACGACTAGGCTCGACTTCTCAACTTACGATCCCTCATGTTGCTATGGCGTTGATCTATCAACGTACGGTTGAGTTTGAGAATCAAAACTTAATATTGCCGATCACAACTATACGAGATACGACAGATTTTGGGTTTGCAGCGGGTTTTGGTTTTGGTTTTGGCAGGGGACAGAACCGAACTAAACTCCTGCGCCTTGGATTGTCTCTCCGTTATTTACGACGAACCGGTGGCGTACAGGATATTGTAATTGCCGATCTAATAAATGCAAATACAGACGAGATCCTGGATCGTTTTTCATTATCTGGATTGGGATTAGGTGCAACGTTAGGGGCTCAGTTTCAATTGCCATTTAAGGGGCGCTCTGAATATATCTTCTCTTTTGTTTGGCACGATATTGGACGCACTACATTTGGTAAATATACTGATGTAGAGCGGCCTGCTCCGATTGAGCCGAATATGGTTGCCGGCTTTGCTGCGAGGTTTCCAATAGGGGGAGCTGCAAATCGACGCGAGGCACGCCGATTTGGACATCCGCGCTCGTCGAGTGCATTGACGCTAGCATTTGACTATTCTCACTTGAATATCAATACTGATAAAGAGCATTTTGTAAAACACTTGCACTTCGGGATGAATCTACAGCTTCCAATAATTTCGTTGCAGGCTGGATTTAATCAGTCGTCGCTTACTCTTGGCGCAGGTGTGGATCTGGGTGTAGTGAAGGTGAATGGCGTATCATATGGTGAGGAACGAGGAAGCTATGCTGGTCAAAGAGTAGATCGGCGCTATCAGATCTCAATTGCTACCGGATTTGGCTTCTCTAAATTATAGAAGTTAAATTATCATATCAGGGGTTAAATTGATTAAATTCCAGCTAGAGAATGCTCCATTTTTTCCTGATCGTTATCTTTAGGTACACACTTCGATGGGTTTTTGACACGTAACCAGCCAATTTCATCTTCCCAAAATTCGTTGTCTTCAAAAGCCCAGCGATTAATAGTTACAGGTAGTGGCTCTTCTTTCTTCTCCGGAAGTACTGGATAGTTCATAGCCGATTGTAGCGAATGGTTAATATCAGCAGAAGCGGCAATATCTAAGTGTAAGTATTCCGCTTGCTGGAATAGAGTGAAAAGCTTGTGATCCAAATATTTTAACTCTTCGTAGATTTCGCTTTCAATCTTTGGTGAGTACTTCTTCTTTGTCCGGACATAGTAGTCATGGAAAGTATCGAGTAAGAATTCATGATTCTTCATATACTTTTCATCGTTGACGACAATCTTAGCCAAGGTTTCGTCACGGAAATCGCGGTATTCTTGTTGGATCTCAAAGAGTTCCTTCTGGCGAGAGGCGATGCCTGGAGCCTGTAGTAGATAACGTTCATATCGGCGCATGCGCTGGTTTTTCTCCTTGCGAAAAGCATTTTTTATTTCAGCGTACATTGAGAATTTTTTATTGCGCTTCTTCCGGCGGAGGAGATTTCGAAGGTCACGAATTTCATGGGTATAGTCCTGCTTGAATTTATTGATTGTAGTCTCGGCACCACCGAAATCACACATAGATTTTCGAGAATACGCCTCTAGTACGTAGACTTCTGGAATGAATGCATGGGAGAAAAATTTTGATTGCAGACCAATACTCTTCCCAAGGGAGAAATCATATTGTTGATTCTCAAACTCTAGCCAAGCAATTTCCACCAATGCGTCTACTTGTGTTAGGTAATCCATTGGTAAAGAGCGATAGATCTTTAGGGCTTGGCTATACTGAGAAAACATCGCTAGCAAACGAGCAAGATTGATACGCGCCTCGTGGTGAATGTTTTTATTCTCAGACATAGCAAGTTTCTTCAACATGGGGAGTGCAGTTTTGTGTTTTCGGTTCTCAATATAGGCAAGAGCACGGAGTAATTGCATTTTCTCTTTCAGTTCAGTCTTTTCAGATAGTCGCTGCTCTAAGCGTTTTAAAACAGACTCGTTGGTCGCATACTTGTTCCGAGCAAGTGCAAATACAATTTTATCTAGTTCTTTTTTTACCGGCATGCGGATAAGTAGGTGCGAGTCCACCATGCGAACAAGTTTATCGATGGAGTCCTGATCCTTAAAATACGATGCGTGGCTCAAGAGTACGTCCAGATACTTAAGATTATCCTTTTGGCGCTTCATACGGAACTTCGCATGGCGCTTTATATGGCGTTTCATACGGCGCTTATCTTTGACAGGCCTAGCAAGTCCTTTTCTTAGGGCGTATTCAAAAGCCATCATTGCCATGCGATGCCGTTCCTTGAAGGAAGCAGCCATGCCTGCAAATAGAGCATCTTTCTGTTGCTGGAGACCAGGCGATCTTTTATTTAGAGCTAGTTGCCAAAGGTTTGTCATTGCAAATCGATATTCTTCATTATAAAGATCTAATAGAGCCCAAGCTCGCTTGTCTGAGCGTTGTGCCGCTAGGAAGTTTGGATCCTTTGGCACTGTGCGAATTTTATTCAGCTTAAAATCCGCTTTTGCAAACTGTCGACCATGCTTAGGAACATTAAAAAAATCAACATAGCGCTCGGCAACTTCATGACCACGGTGCGGAGTATACTCCGGGGCATCTGGAAGAGGGAGACGACGAGATTGTTGTGCGAGTTTATAGATTCGCTTCTGCCTCGCACGATAAGTAATTGGCGGCTTTTTTTTGACCTTAATTTTTACGACTGGTTTGCGAGTATTGTATATGAATTCAACGGAGGAATTTTTGTGTGGATCACCGATACCAGAGTCGTAAAAGCGCGCGTGCCCCAAGGGTGAAAAAAGCGCTATCAAAAGGAATCCTGACAGGAACGGAAACATATACTTCATTAGAACAACCACCCAACCCCGATTATCAAGTTGTTACGAACGATGTCGTCTTCAAAAGAGCCAGATCCATCATTCGCTTTTGAAAAACGTCCCGATTTTGCTACTATTTCATCCGTGTACCAAGAGCGCTTCCACTCTAGTCGTAGAACCAAATTCTTTGTAATGAAAAATCGATTGCCAAAAGCCGCTATGATTGTGAAGTGGTTTTTTAATGTTTTTGTGTAACCGCCGCCAAGCGAAATATAAGGCTCAAAATGAGAGATATGACGACCAAGCAAAGCAAACTTTGCATAGATTGGGGCGAAGGTCGCTAGAATCGAGCTTTGAGATTCTTCGGAGTTGAAGTTTGGCTCTACGTTAAATTGCGTAGACAAAGAATCCAAGAAGCTTGAGCGATCGTTATTGATTTTTAGGTATGATGCTTCCACAGTCCAAAGCTCAGAAAAATTGTAGGTAAGGGATGCTCCTACTGAAGTGGAGTCTTGGTACTCTCTAGTTTGATAGAAGCCATAGAGTAGGGAAAACTCGATTCGACCTGTTTTAGCGAAGCGCCGGTTTTGTACCACTTCTAAATTATCTTTTTGCGGCTGCCAATATTTGTTGGCGATATCGGATACGTCGATTTCATTTTCATCATTCTTGTCGCGAGTAGTATTTTTTTCAGCCTTTTCAGCAAGAGTTAAATTTGGAGACAACATAAACACGTATAGGCCTATGGTTAGGCCTATGGTCCTCAGCAATGTAACTTTCATCTTCATAGCACCAACACATTTCTACTTTCTTTAGTTCACTGACTTGAACAGGAAAGGATAGCTCACGATAACCTTTCCGCCTCCCTTAGGCTTAGGAAATTTCCATTTTTTTATCTTTGATACTACACAGTTTTCGATATTTCGGTTGCTCATCGTTGATTTTTTCACCGAACTCATATTCACTCGGCCATCCGAGCCGATCACCCAGCGAGCGACAACTTTACCGAACAGGCTATGGTCGACGAGTAATTGTCGTTCGTAGCAATGTTTAATATGCCCAAGGTGTGCATGCACTACGCGGGCAATGACGGACTTGTCGAGTCCACCAGACGTCTCGGCGTCGGATTCACCTATACCAACATTCATACTTGGCGCACCTTTTCTGAAAAGTGAACCAGTTCCGATGCCACCTTTAAATCCTTTGAGTGACGCTGGCACTCGCCCCTTTTTCAAAGAATTAGAGAGAGAGCCGGTATCGATGGACTGAGCCTTTTGTCCGGATACTTCTGTCTTTAAGCTAGAAGTCTTTAAACTGGAAGTGGAACCAGCACTAACGGGCACGATACCCGCTTGGATGACTTTCCGGCCACGATCACTTGCCTTGAGCGTCTTTTTTGAAGTTTTTGATAGTAGGCTGCTCAGAGCAGATGTCACTGCAAGCGTCTTCTTGCTTGGCCCTTTAGGTTTTACAACCTTTGCAACAACCAGTTTCTTGACTGGTTTCTGGAGTGGTTTCCTTATAGGAGGCTTTCGCTGAGGCTCTAGTATCTTAGGTTGAGCTTTAGCCACGACCTGGTCCACAGTTTCGATCTTAGGGACTGGTGCTGGAGCTGATGTTGGGGTTGATTTTGCTTGAGAGGTAACTCGATAATATGAGCTTTTTTTCTCAGAAAGTTTGACTTCCTTTTCTTTTTGCGGTGTGAAGTACGTAATTGCCACAACGATGATACTAAGTCCTAGGGACGCACTAATGGATTCTCTGAAACGTTTACTCTCTGCATCGGAAGCTGTGCGATCAAAGCGATCCTGCTGGGTACGCCAATAGACCTGGATTTCGTCCTTTCCACAAACCATACGTGCCTTTTGGTTTGGACCAATGGCGAAGTATTCATTTGCTTTATCGATACTAGCCACGAGTTTATTAGAAGCATCGTAAACTTCAGCAGTATAGTCATTTAGTAGGTAGCAATAAGCACTATCTTGTCCGTCAATGCGTTTGCGTGCTACAAACGTCTCTCGATTTGCAATGCCTTCGATATAGACTTGATTGCTATCAACCCCCGTCTTTAATACGCGGCCACTACCCAATTGATAGGTCTCTTGCAGTCTACTGTTGCGGATTACGGCTACGTCTAAAATATCATGGGAGTGTAGTTTTGCGTCCCAGAAGAGTCTTTGTTCGGGAGCATCTTCTGGATTTTGACAGTCTACAAAGTCTAGCTTGAAAGACTGGTCACCAATGTGGAAACTAGCCCCTTGCTTGAGCGAATATTGCACAACACGTTTGTCCGTAACGTAGGTGCCGGACTTAGAGCCTAAATCGTATAGCATGCAGTTATTCTCTGCGGTGATTCGTAACATAGCATGGAAGCCGGACACTTCTTTTCCTGGAAGGACAATGTCAGCAGTGTTAGAGCTACCGATTACGATCTGTTGGTCATCCTTATCCTTAACATAGGAGCCGAGGTCTTGCTTGCCTCGGATCATGTGTAAGCAGATTTTTCGGATTTTGTGTGGCTTATGCGCTTCCATTGGTTTTACTCACTTCACTTCAATTTAGCTCGCGATTTCCGTATCTTCGTTTTCCAGTCAGGCTTCCATTGTGACAGGTCGTTCACTAAAGCTTCTTTTTTCTTAAATAGGTAAGAGGAGTATGGGTTGCGTCCCTTGCCTTCTACCAAGGCTTCATCAAAGTTGACGTAGGTCTTCTCTTTATAAATTTTTTTACTCTCGGCTTGGGCGAGGGTGGAGGGGATTAGAGCCCAAGTGAAGAAGAGGAAGAGAGAGAACTTCTTGGGGAAGGGCACTAAAAATGGTTCAGAGCCTTTTTTGAAAACTTCAGTCGGGAAAATGCTGTTATTCATAATTAACAATGTTATCTTGTATTAATGCTTTGGGTCAAGATTCTCTTGATGGTATCGTGAAAAATAATGGAAAACTCTAAAAAGTCACTGAAACCTAAGGGGAATTTTCTCAAGGGTGCAGGGATAGTCTCAGCTGCCACTATGCTATCCCGTGTGCTAGGGCTGGTGCGGGAACAGGTATTTGCATATCTCTTTGGGGCTGGCCTAGTGACCGATGCCTTTCAGATCGCTTACCGCATTCCAAACCTTTTGCGAGACCTTTTTGCAGAAGGAGCCATGTCCGCCGCACTTGTGCCGGTGTACATAAAGGAGCGGGCCAATAACTCGGAAGAGGCAGCCTGGTCACTCGCGCGACGTCTTATGTCCGTATTGGGCGTAACCCTAATTGCATTGTCCATATTAGCGATCTATTTTGCAGATCATATCGTAGGTATTTTTCCGATCGAACCCGGTTCAGAGAAATTTGAACTGACAGTAGGACTCACACGAGTGATGATCCCATTCTTACCTACCGTGGTAATGGCAGCGATTTGGATGTCAATCCTAAACGCGCGCAAAAAATTTTCCATTCCAGCTTTGGCACCATCCATGTTCAACGTGCTTTCTGTTTTTGCTGCATTTGCGATCGTGCCTTTCATGCCGCGTTTCGGTTTGGAACCGATCTATGGAATGGCAATAGGAGTACTATTAGGTGGGTTGGCGCAATGGTTTTTGCAGGTGCCAGCCTTGCGCTATGAGGGCTTTCGTTTTCGCTTTCAGTTTGGTGTGCGCGACAAAAAGTTATTGCAAGTAATTTCTTTGATGGGAGTAGGAGCTGTCGGGATGGCTGCTACGCAAGTAAATGTGATGGTGAATTCATTTCTGGCGCTGTCACAAGGGGACGGAGCTGTCTCTTGGCTGAATTATGCGTTTCGCTTAATGCAATTCCCAATCGGTGTTTTTGGTGTAGCAATTGCCCAAGTTACTTTGACTCAAGTTTCAGATGCAACTGCGGTGAAGGACCTTGCGAGTGTGCGCGATTCAGTAGTGCGTTCATTACGTATGGCGTTTACGTTAGCGATTCCATCGGCGGTGGGCTTAATTGTCTGGGGCTATCCAATTATTTCTGTGATTTTTGAACATGGCGCTTTTACTGCAGAGGACTCATATAAAACAACACTAGCCTTAGCTGGTTATGCGATTGGCTTAGCAGCCTACTCCTGCAATAAAATTTTAGTGCCAGTTTTGTATTCTTTGGGCAAGGCACGATTTGCGGTGGGCTCTTCGGTGACGACTGTGGCTGTTAGTATTGCCTTAAGTTTGTGGTGGATCGACAAATTATCTTTTATAGGCCTTGCGCTCGCAACTTCAACAGGAGCCTTCGTAAACACTACTATGCTCCTAACCTTCGTGGCGCGAAATGCTGGTGGCTTTTATTGGCGAAAAATGTTTAGTGGACTGATTTGCTGCTCCGTGAGTGCTATTCTAATGGGGGCTTTGCTCTGGTTTGTATGGCGTACAATTGCCGCAGACTATTGGGCTCAAGCCACTTTTTTTCCGCGCTTCGGCATATTGTCTTGCGGTCTCGTTGTGGGTGCTGTTACATACTGGGGTAGTACAAGATTAATGGGGCTCGAGGAGACTAGATTAATGGAAGGTTTCCTAGCCCGTCGTCTGTGGAAACGCGCGGACGAGAATAAGAATTAAATCGCCAGGAGCGATTTTTTTTATTTTTGAGAGGTTCCTATGAATAAGGGTAAGGGCACTGATTCCGAAAGTGTCAAATTGTTATGCCAGAGTATTATCCGTCGCCTTGAATCTCAGCGGATGATCGCCGTTGTGAAGGAACAGCGTAACGAGTTATTGGATCATTTGTCGGAGCATATTCAGCCGCAAATTTTCACCCAAGAGGACATGGAGAACGAAGTTCTCGGTCAAGTTGGGGAGAAAAACGAAGAGCTAGAAGAATTGAATCTTTCTGGTGGTGAGGCTTATCGAACGGTTCGCCAGCGTTGGCTCTCCAAGCATGGCGAGTATGAAGTTGATGGTCTCTTCTTCCAACGACCAATTAAGTACGTTGCAGAATGGTTAATTGCTTACCTATTTAAGCATCCAGCTATTGACGAAGTTTTTTCCGAAGATGAGAAACTTTTGAAAGTGATTGTTTCTACAATCGGGCAGTTCCGTCGCTCCAAATTGCACTAAAATTCATGTAATACACGCCAGCGTAATTTTACGTTGCCAAAGTATAGTGGTAGAATTATCAAGAAGAATCGTGGGATTCACTAAATGTTTTTCTACCTGATCCGATTTAGTTAGTAGGGTGTCTTCGGAAAAATGGGCGGGCACAGGGAGTAGCTGCCGTGAAACGAGCTTTTTTATTACCAATCCTATCACTAACGATCCTGGCGTTGGTATTACCAGTGTACCCTCTATCAACGGTTGAGCTATTGTTGCCTGAGGCTGCAGCGGGAGACGACGATGACAATTCTGGTCACGGTTGGTACAACTATGACTACCACTATCGTAACATGAATAATGACGACGATGACGATGACGACGATGACGAGGATGGTGGCGGCAAGAAAAACAAGAAGAGGATGGACCGCCGCACTTACGATCGTTACACGAACGCATTTGACACTTCAAAGGCAGAGGTTGGCGAGCGACAAGCTGCCTATGAAGAGCTAGAAGTAAAGCACGAGACGGCGAAGGCTCAGCTGGAACTACGCCGACAGCAATTGAATCGTTTACGTAGAGAGTACAGCGTATCTGGGCCCGGTTCTCTTGCAGCACTGGAGCGCACCAATCCTTCGGCTGCTGCGGATATTCGTCAAGCACAACTGGATGTGGACCAAACACAGGCGGAATTGAGTGGTATGAATGCTCAGCTCGCTAGAACACGACGGGAGTATACAAATGCTAAGTCTGCTTTTGACAAAGCAGACCGCGAGCTAGCACGTGTGGAGCGCGACTACGACCCTCACTGTACGGACTGTGGTTCCGACGATGGTAGCGATGATGATGACTCTGCTAGTAGCGAAGACGACGACTCTGGTGGCTCGACATGGTCTGGTATTGCAAACGTTATTAAGGCATTAACGCCAGGAGTAGTTGGTTTGGGTGGTGCCTATCTGGGCGTGAAGACGCAGAAGCAAGGCTATAATCGCTATCTACAATCTTGTACGGGTCTTGGCCTTCCATGCTATCCGCCGCAGGGTTACGGCGGTGTGCTGGGTGCAACGGTTGGTCCGGCCATGTGGGCGTTAGGTGCCATGAGTGGATATGGATTTGGTAACGGCCATATGTATGGTGGCCCGCTTATGGGTGGCGCTGGTTTGGGTGGTTATGGCGGCATCGCTGGTGGAGGGTTTGCTATCGGCGGAGGTATCGCCGGCTTTGGCGGAATTGCTGGTGGCGGCTTTGGCGTACCATTTGGCGGCGGTGGAGGATTTGCTATCGGCGGAGGTATCGCCGGCTTTGGCGGAATTGCTGGTGGTGGTTTTGGCGTACCGTTTGCCGGTGTACCATTTGGCGGCGGCGGAGGGTTTGCTATCGGCGGAGGTATCGCCGGCTTCGGCGGAATTGCTGGTGGTGGTTTTGGCGTACCGTTTGCCGGTGTACCATTTGGCGGCGGCGGAGGGTTTGCTATCGGCGGAGGAGTTGGTATTGGCGGTGCAATCGTGGGTGCGATCGGCGCGCCATTTGGTGGCGGATCTTTCACCGGGGCTCCTGTCTGGCCAGGTATGCCGTTTGGGCCGGGAATGCCCCCTCCATTCTGGGGTGGCGCCGGCGGCGGTGCTGGTTTCATCCATGGATTCCCCGGGCCAGGCAATACGTTTATGAGTCCATTCATGGGCTACAACCCATACGGCTGGGGTGGATTACAAAGTTATAATCCGTACTACACAATGGTTCAGCAGCAAAGGACACAGATGCAGTCTCACTACCAGCAACAGGCTTATGCGCAGTATCAGTACCTAAGTCAGGTATTACAGCAACAAGCTTCAGTTTCAGAACAGCAGTTGCTACAAGCGCAGTACCAGTATCAGTACTCTACGAATCTTTTGAGCCAGCACTATCGTTCTGGTGGACTCGGCGCAGCCTTTACCGGCGTATCGATTTCCGGTGGCGTAGGAGCTGTGGGTGGATTCTCTGGAGCTCACTTCAGAGGAGGCGGCGTCGGCAGCATTGCGGGCTCGCCAGTATTTCCAGCAGGCGGCGGCGTTTTTCACGGCGGTGGGATAAGCGGTGCCCCGGTTGGTCCCGCAAGGTCGGGTGCTGCTGTGGGCAGCGGAACATTTCCAAGACGCTAGCCAATCTAACGCTAGCCAATTTTGGTGCTTTAAATCTAGGACTCCAGCTTAGAAATCTCACGCAGGGTACGCGCGGTTTCGTAAACTGCAGCGGCGGCTTCTCTACCTTTATTTTCTGCGTTCTCACTAGAGCGTGCAATTGCTTGCTCCCGCTCATATACAGTCAAAACACCAAACCCTACGGGTGTATCTGTTTCTAGTGCAGCCTGCTGGATGCCTAGTGAAGTAGACATGGAGATATATTCGAAGTGTGCAGTCTCTCCCTTAATCACGCAGCCTAAGCAAATTACGCCATTATACAACCCAGTCTGAGCCAGGTTGCGAGCAATTAAGGGGAGCTCAAAGGCTCCTGGAGCATAAAAAATATCATCGGAAGAAATGTTTATATCTCTTTCAGCTAGAAACTCTTTTGAACCTGCTAAAAGACCACTGGAAATCTGTTCATTGAATAGGCTGATTACGATGGCTATCTTCATTTTTGTCTTCCTTTTCGTTCAAATTTTTCTGCGCATTTTTTGATGCTGTACTATGGAATGGAATTTTTTCAACAACCTCTAGTCCGTAGCCGTCTAGACTAACGAGCTTCTTTGGAGACTTCGTCAACAGGCGCATTTTAGTGACACCAAGTAAACGTAAAATCTGAGCTCCAATGCCAATTTGTCGTAAATAGTTCTGGCGAGCTTGTGGAGAGTTGCCTTGGCTAGAGTCTTTGGTTCTTTCAACGAGAGAAGAATTTTCGAGGCTTGCAAAAAAATCACCTACACTTTGCTCATGTATCTCCGGTTTGCGGATAAAGACAAAATGCCCACCCTCTTTTGATCCCAGCAACTGCTTTAAGGCCAGAGGAATCATATCGCAGAACGAGTCCTCTAAGCCTGCCTCTGCATGCACTCGCACTAGCGGAACATCACCGAGACTTCCTCGGCTTAATGCAAAGTGCTCTGTGCCATCGACGCGCGAGAGGTAACGATGCAGCTGAAACTCATAAGACTCACCAAGATGGTGCCAAGTGAAAGTCTCGTCTGCTGCCGAGAGGGGGGCAATCAATGAATCTCGCTGCAAGCGGTAAGAGACTAAGTCTCGGATACTAATAATGGGAAGACTATGCTCGGTTGCAATTTTTTCCAAATCCGGCAGGCGGGCCATTGTGCCGTCATCATTCATAATTTCACAAATTACTGCCGCTCCTTGTAGTCCTGCAAGCTTTGCCATATCGACAGATCCTTCTGTATGGCCCGTGCGAAGTAGAACACCCCCGTCTACCGCCCGTAAAGGAAAGACATGCCCGGGAGACACGACATCTTCAGGTGAAGACTTAGGGTCAACGGCGACTTGAATTGTTCGTGAACGATCGGCAGCGGAAATGCCTGTCGTTACACCTTCACGTGCTTCAATAGAAACCGTAAATGCGGTATGCATACGAGTACGATTATCACTCGTCATCATGGGTAAATTCAGTCGGTCAATCAATTGAGCATCCATCGCCAAGCAAATCAATCCACGTCCATACTTAGCAAGAAAATTGATGGCTTCCGGGCTTGCATGTTCGGCCGCAAGGACAAAATCGCCTTCGTTTTCTCGGTCTTCATCGTCGACCATAATAATGATCTTACCCTGACGGACAAACTCTATGGCTTCTTGTATGGACTGCATTGTTGCTCCACGTATTTTGCCAGAATATCAACCTCAACATTGACTAGGTCACCTCTTTGATAATCAGAAAAAATTGTTTCTTGCCAGGTGTGAGGAATAATTTGCAATAGAATAGTCCCAGTATCATTGGACACTTGGTTTATCGTTAGGCTAGTTCCATCTATAGTGATCGAGCCTTTATCCACACAGTATCTGCGCAGCTTATCTTCAAGTTCGATTTCAACACGGTACGATTCGCCTTCGGGAACGACACGCTTCACCGAGCCTAGCCCGTCTACATGACCTTGTACCCAATGCCCAGACAAGGAATCGCCAACACAAAGCGCGCGCTCTAGGTTGCAGCGCCTATCTTTCGTGAGTGCGCCGAGGCTGGTCAACTTAACTGTCTCGGAGCTTAGGTGAAACTGTGCAACGGTACCTTCGGACTTTGCCACTGTAAGGCAGGCACCATTAACTGCAATACTTTCTCCCAATTTCAAATCAGAGAAAGGGGTCTCTACAGCAATTCTGCGTTCAATTGTTCCAGCCGCATCTTCTACCCAGCGAATGGGGCACACGGCTTGAATAATCCCGGTAAACAATATGGTCTTCTCCATGACTCGCAGCCAATAACAGTCTGCGGGTCGCGTAATGTAAACTTTGTATTTGCGTTGATTCCTTCTTGGATTAGCACATGTTCATCCCAAAGGTTTTGCTCGAGCACGTAAGTAGATAGATTTGGGCCTGCTTCGACTAAGACTTCCAACACATCCAGCTGCCCTAGTTTTACTAGTGCGTCCTCAAAGGTCGCGGCTTCTAGGAGCTCAAACCCGGTTGCTCTTGTTGCTTCTTTCCACTCACTATTAATACGCTCTCGTCGATCTAAAGCAAGTAAATAGCGTCGTTTATGGGAAAAATCTGGAACATGCCGAACCGTAAAGAGTGGGTTATCGGTTAAAACGGTGCCGCTGCCTGTGATGATGGCGTCTGCCCGTCGGCGAAGGCGGTGGGCGAGCACCAAGCCCTCCGGAGAGGTGAAGGTCTTTTTACCTGGATCGGGACGCATCCTACCATTGGAACGAATTGCTTGTTTTACGGTTACCCAAGGCAGCCCGGTGCGCAGCTTGTGGAAAAAGCTTCGGGCTAAATAACTGCATTCCTTTGGAAGTGTACCCGATTCGACTGCAATGCCTTTCGATTTTAGGTGAGCTAAACCATTGCCTGCGACACCTGGATTTGGGTCTAGTGTCCCGACGACAACTCGGTGAATATTTGTCTCCAGAATAGCGCCTGTGCAAGGGCCAGTACGCCCCGTATGATTGCAGGGTTCCAGCGTTACCACCAGTGTGTGTAGGTCATCTAGTTCGTCGAGGTCGCGAAATATCTGAATAAGGTTTCGTTCTGCATGCGGCTTGCCTGCTTTATGGTGGGCTGCAACGGCTAGGATATTGCCATCGGCATCGAGGCCTGCGGCGCCAACGGGAGGATTCGGCGTAGTTGCACCAGCGTATCTCTCCGCCTCGCGAATCGCCAGTCGCATGGCTTCTTCCAAGATGTGAAGGGGAATTGATGAACTCACGCCTGCACTATACAGTAGCTGAATGAAAAGATCAATTTCTCACTTGATTCCCCCAGTCTAGGTTTTGTAGGTCAATTTCTGTAGAGTAGGCGAATGGAAAAGTCATCCGCAGAAAAGTCACCCGGACTTAGTTCCTGCCAAGAAAAAGCTCTTAAACAATTGGATAGCGATCAAAACATCTTCCTCACCGGCGTTGCTGGTTCGGGGAAATCCTTTCTTTTGCGCCATTATCTAGCGAGGAAGGGCTCGAAGGAATATCCAGTCTTGGCCAGCACAGGAGCAGCAGCGATTTTAATCGGCGGTCGCACATTCCATAGTTTTTTTGGTTTAGGCATTATGGATGGTGGAGCAGCTCGTGCAGTAGCTGTGGCGCTAAATAATTCTCGGGTTCGTTCCCGCGTGCGCAAAGCAATTGCAGTAGTGATCGATGAGCTTTCCATGTTGTCAGGAGAAGCCTTAGCTGCTGCTGAAGAAATCGCCCGCAGCGCACGAAGGTCGGATGAGCCTTGGGGAGGATTGCGGGTCATAGGCGTTGGAGATTTTGCCCAATTGCCACCAGTGACTCGTGGGGGGGAACAACGCAAATGGGCCTTTCAAAATCCAGTTTGGAAATGGACAAATTTTCAACCAGCTATTTTATCGACGATCATGCGTCAAGAGGATGATGGTTTTCTTTCTATTTTAAATAAAGTCCGAAGAGGGAAATGGTCCGAAGATGTGCAGGAATTTTTCCAGGGCCGTGCGATGCAGGACGATGGTACGATGCCTGGCACACGATTATTTCCACGCAAAGATGCGACTCAGAAGTTCAACGATGATCGCCTGGCGGAACTTCCAGGAGCTGTAGAAGAGTATCCGACGGAGTATACGGGCTCAGCTAAAGGTATTCAGGCCTTGAAGACTCAGGCTCCGATAGACGAGGTTTTGCGTGTGAAAGGAGGAGCACTCGTCATGCTTCGGCAAAATGACCCTATCGGGCGTTGGGTGAATGGTTCATTGGGAAAGTTTATTGCCCTCAACCAAGAAGGGCAAATGGAGATCCGGCTTTTAAAGGGAACAAAAATAAAGATCGATAAATCTGTCTTCACGCTTTCCGATGCTGAGGGTAACCCAGTTGCGACTGCGATTAATTTTCCGATAAATCTTGCCTGGGCTTCAACGATTCATAAGGCGCAAGGCTCAACCTTTGATCGTTTAATTGTTGACCTTCGTCGACTTTGGGAGCCAGGGCATGCCTATGTGGCGCTTTCTCGCGTGCGCACAGCCGAAGGCTTGTATGTTACCGGTTGGT
The DNA here is from genome assembly GCA_011087955.1 of Oligoflexia bacterium. Lineage (GTDB taxonomy): Bacteria > Bdellovibrionota > UBA1018 > CAIPTA01 > JAALKR01 > JAALKR01. Next base: position 9,710 of record JAALKR010000026.1, on the reverse strand, counting down.
CACCGAGCTCAGTTCGAGTGTCCCCCGAGGTCGTTGAGTTCCATCAGTCTATTGGAATGCATTAAAACTCCAAGCGATATATCCGATAAGAGGAGCATGGGTATTGTTGCGAAAAATCGACGATTTCTTTGTAAACAGGGTAAGATCTGTTTGCCCTTACATTTGGGGCAAATGGATGAGCTTTCTGTGCCTGCTTTAAAATTTGGCAAGGCAACCGGTTTGATTCAAGGTAGCGAACATAAGGGAATCTATTTTAGGGTCCGCGTTGCAATCTGGTTAAGTAGCCAATCCCTGTATTCAGCAACAGGCATTGTTTTTTGTTCTTCCTGACCAAAACGACGGAGTGTAATAGTGCCATCGGTAACTTCTTTTTCTCCAATAATCAGCGTGTTCGGAATTTTTTCCTTAGCCGCTATGCGGATCTTCTTTCCCATTGTTTCAGAACCTTTATCCATTTCGGCACGAACATAATTGGCTCGTAAATCGTTCACAATCTTTTGACCGTAATCATTGAACTTATCACTAACGGTTACGACGCGAGTTTGCACTGGGGCCAACCAAGTTGGGAAAGCGCCACCAAAATGCTCGATCAAGAAGGCAATAAAGCGCTCATGTGTGCCCGCGGGAGCACGGTGAATACAATAGGGAACTTGCTCCTTATTGTTAGCATCTACATAGGTTAGTCCTAGGCGTGGGGGTACGGCAAAATCTAATTGATTTGTGGATGCGGTCTCTTCTCGTCCAGTCACAGTCCTAAATTGGAAATCAATCTTTGGTCCATAGAATGCTGCCTCGCCCTTGACCTCTGTGAATGGAAGTCCAGACTTCTCCATCGCTGCGCGCACCATATCTTGTGTTTTTTCCCAGGCATCCGGGTTGTCGACATATTTTTCTTTTCCTTTTGGATCTTCCGGATCCCAAGTTGATAGGCGCATATAGAAGTTTTCGATGCCAAGAGTGTCGTATAGATCTTTATGCATTTTCATAACGCCAAGAAACTCTTTTTCGATTTGATCTTCTGCGCAGTAAATATGTGCATCGTTCATACACATACCGCGCACGCGTAGTAGCCCCGAAACTGCACCGGAGTCCTCATAGCGATATACTTGGCCATATTCAGCCAAACGTAACGGCAAGTCTCGGTATGATCTAGGTATCGACTTGAAGATCAAATGATGGTGAGGGCAGTTCATAGGACGCAAGGAGTAGGATTCAAGCCGTTCCTCGCCATTTTCTACATCCTTAAACTCCATTGCTGGGAACATGCCCTCCTTGTAGTAGGGTAAATGGCCAGTTTTGAAATATAAATCAGTTTTTGTAATATGGGGAGTTGCCACTCTCTGGAAGCCTCCTTGGAACTCGAGCTCCTTCATATATTTTTCAATTTCCTCGCGCAGCACAGTTCCGTTTGGTAGCCATAGCGGCAGCCCCTTACCAATTGTTTCGTCAATGGTATAGAGATGCAGCTCTTTACCAAGCTTTTTATGATCACGCTTTAGCGCGTCCGTATAGGCTTTTACATAGGCATCGCATTCTTCGCGAGTTTCAAAAGCCCAAGCATAAATACGTGTCATCATCACATTGCGCTCATCCCCACGCCAATAGGCGCCAGCGATGCTTTTCAGCTTGAATGCGCCAGGAGGAATTTCTTTGGTTGATTTCACGTGTGGGCCTTCACACATGTCGAGAAAAGGTCCATTTGTATAGAATGAAATTGTGTTGAGCCCTTGTTTTTCCGCGAGTTCCTTGGCGTATTCCGACTTATAGGGCTCACCCATTTTTTCAATTTTTGAGTAAGCGTCTGCTACAGATAGGTCTTCCCGTTCAAACTTCTGGTTGGCCTTAATGATTCTCTTCATTCGCTTTTCGATTTCCGGAAAATCTTCTTCGGAAAGTGGTTTGGAAAGAATGAAGTCATAATAGAAACCATCATCGACTGCTGGTCCGAAGCCTAATTTTGAGCCTGGACGCAAATCCAAGACCGCTTGAGCCAGAACGTGGGCCAAACTATGCCGGATACGGTGAAGCTTTGGATTTTCAGCTACTGCTGCACACATGAGACTCTTCCTTTATGTTTAAGGTAATTATCGGGTCAAGCCAGTCGTAGTGGTTGGCTTTTGCGCTGTCGGAGGTGGATGAACGAAATTGATCTTTGATTCAACACAAGAAGGAAGGACCGAAAGCCGGACTTTCTGGCGCTTGGCTTTGGCTAACAACTCACGGCTAGTAAAGCGACGGTGAAATTTTTGTTTTGCTTTACGCAAAGCACCCTCCGATCGAAATTCAATACATGTTTGGAGGAGATCTTGCCCGTGAAACTCACTGGTCGACACATTGTTTATTTCACCTCTTTGCGCAGTGTCCGTAAGCAAGCGCCAAACCTCCTCTTCCCACTCTGGGCTAGCCAAATTCTTTGATTGATCCAACACGAGTGCTAGCTTCTCCTGAGCCGCTTCCGTGGGAATACTCCAGAAGCAAGTACCTAAAAGAATCGAAAAAATAAAAATTCTGAAATATGATCGCCGAATGAACATCGCCCACGACTGTAGCATTGACTTGGCGCTACTTGCAAAAATCAAATACTGCCACGCTGCGCCTATTCCTGATTTCAACGAGATGAGATTCTACGTGCATGAGTATTCGATATATCGACAATAAATTATGTATTGGTCAAGAATCGATCGAACTAGAGGGGATTGTAGGGAATAGTTCTCAACCGCTCTATGCTTATGATTGGGATGAAATCATGGAACGGCTTGCCAGCTTTCGCGCGGCCTTTAAGTCAGAGCCTGAAGTTCATTACGCAGTGAAGGCCAATGCCAACCCAGAAATTTTGCGCCGCTTTGCCCAGATGGGGATTGGCGCCGACGTTGTATCTGTAGGTGAAATTCTTCAGGCTTTAAATGCAGGCTTTCCCGCCGGGAAAATAATTTTTTCTGGTGTGGGCAAGACGCGGGAAGAGTTAGAGTTCGCAATTACCGAAGAGATCGAGCAGATCAATGTAGAGAGTCTACAGGAGCTGGAGAGAATCGCCGATATAGCAAAACGACTAGGCAAAAGGGCACGGGTAGGGGCTCGAATTAATCCCGACGTGGACCCGGATACGCACCCTTATATTACAACCGGATTCCGCGAGAATAAATTTGGTATGGACCCCTCCTTTATTCCCGAGTTGCTAGCGATTTTAGAAGCGAATCGTCAGCATTTGGATATGAAGGGAACCGCAATTCATATTGGCTCACAACTGTTAGACGTCGATTGTATTGTCGAGGCGGTAGAGAAAACTATTCCCATCTATCAAAAATTTCAGAGGCATGGATTTGAACTGGAGACTTTTGATGTTGGAGGTGGGCTTGGCGTAAATTATCACGATTGTGATAACTCGGCGGTGTGGGATCGAATTCGTAACTATGGAGCTTTGTTGTCCGATCGATTGCAGGGATTAGGTTGTCGGATCTTTTGTGAGCCTGGTCGGATTTTGGTCGGACCGGCAGGAGTCCTAGTTTCAGAAGTGCAATATATCAAACGGAGCCCATTTAAGAATTTTGCTATTTTGAATACAGGAATGCACCATATCTTGCGACCGTCGCTATATCAGGCTTACCACCGAATTTTGCCGCTTTTACAAAAGACTGATTCAGCCGAAGAGGTCTATGATGTAGTTGGCCCGATATGTGAGTCTTCGGATGTATTGGGCAAAGACCGGAAGTTGCCGCGACTCGAACCAGGAGATTTTATTGCTATTGCGGATGCTGGCGCGTATGGATTTTCCATGGCTTCCTTTTATAATGCGCACCGCTTTCCACGTGAGATATTAGTAGAACAAGGCAAATGGAAAGATGTTTCACAGTTCACAAGTCAGGTAGAGGGATTCCGCTGGCTTCTCAATAGCACCTATTTTCCGGCCGGCTTCCCGTGACTCTATAGGGGAGCATCTGCGCTAGGAAGGTTTTCCGAGTCAGTCCGCGCCGCCGCCTGCTGCCACTTAGAGGGCCCGCCTTTTTCCAAAACTAAAACGTCCATATGCTTAGCATATGTCTCAATATTGGTAGCGAACTTTTCCGCTAGAGCTTCTACGGCTTCCCCTTCAGGAGCAGCAAGGTACTTGGCCTCAACGCCCGGGCAAGATTCTGGAACGGAAAATCCAAATATAGGGTGTGGGTGCATCGGCTGATCGTTCATTTCGCCGTTTTGAATCGCAGTCAGAATTCTTCGAGTTATTGAAAGCGGGAATCGCTTACCCACGCCATACGGTCCACTGGTCCAGCCAGTGTTGAGTAGCCAAACGGTAGCACCTGACTTTTTGGTAAAATCAGCAAGCATTTTAGCGTAAACCGCTGCTGGGCGAGGCATGAACGGAGCGCCAAAGCAGGCTGAGAACGCTGCCCTTGGCTCGGTGATCCCTAGTTCAGTTCCAGCCACTTTTGCCGTGTAGCCAGAAATAAAGTGATACTGCGATTGATAGGAATCTAGCTTCGCTACTACTGGCATTGCGCCAAACGCATCTGCGGTGAGGAAAATAATTGTTTTAGGAACAGTCGACTCTTTATTTTGGTTGAAGATATTATCGAGTGCCTCGATGGAATAGGAGCCCCTCGTATTTTCCGTTTTTGAACCATCTGTGAAGTCTACGCAATTCTTTTCATGGTCAAATACAACGTTTTCCATAATTGCACCCTCACGATTACAAGCACGGTAAATTTGCGGTTCGCGCCCTTCCGTAAGGTCGATCAATTTAGCGTAGCAGCCGCCTTCCAGATTAGATAACCCACTGGGAGTCCAAACAATTTCGTCATCGCCAATTAGCGCTCTGTCATCGGCAGCTGAAAGTGTAGTTTTTCCCGTACCCGAAAGTCCAAAAAGGACGGAGGCATTCGAACCGTCTTTCAGGCAATTTGCCGAAGCATGCATCGGCAAAAAGTCCAATTCAGGGAGTATGTAATTGCAAAGAGAGAATGCAGATTTCTTCATTTCGCCAGCGTATTGTGTGCCAATAATTCCGATCTTTAACTCTTTAGCGTCCACTACGATAATCGTGTCGTCTACGTCTTCAATGCCTAGCTCAGAAGCGGTTGTGTATGGGCAATGGCGAATTTCAATACGGCGACCCTCTGGAATCTTATCCGTAAGCGCTTCAATTGGTCGGTCGCGGAACATGTTCATTGTAAAGGCAATATGCCATGGGCTGGTCGATCTAGCATGAACTGGGAACGTACTGACAAAGCCATTCATCTCAAAAATTTCAGATTCACTATGCTTTTTCTCAATAGCAGAGAAGACCTCGTGTGCTTTTTCAGGAGAGATCGGCTGGTTAGTTTTGCCCCAATCCACAGTGTTCGCTAACTCTTCGTGCTGAACCATAAAGCGCTTGTCCGCAGCACGGCCGGTGAACTTTCCAGTTTGAGTAATGAATGCTCCTTCTGGACTTAAAAACCCCATTTTGCGTTTAACGGCTTCTTGAATCAGTTCTGCTTTGGTCATTTCGGTGCGCTCCTTATTTATAGAGTCTGATGCTCGGGTAATACCATAAAAAAACTGTTAGGGTAAACAAGGTTTTAGGGGAATTTTTTTACTTTTCGCTGATTGGTCGACTGGAGCTGGTTATGAGGTAAAGTAATTCCACGACATAAATTGCGTGTGATTATTTTGACAGGAATTTCAGATGATCTGACGCTTACGGTAATTAAAGATATACCGAAAGTTACCCTTGTACAGAAACCAGTCAATAAAGCCACGCTTCTACCGGCAGTGAAAAAACTGCTCTCTAACAATCTTAAGGAGTGGCTAAAATATTGAAGCTAACCTCAAAATTATCGTAGATAACTTTATCCCCTAGGTTTTGGAAAAATTTTCCAGACTTATACTTAATTCCATATTTCGTGCGGTCGACGGTTGCTTTTCCTTTGACTCGAACGCTCTTTCCAGCCCTCTCCACCTCCAATGGAAAGTTAATAGGGTGCTTTTCACCTTTGATAGTCAGATCGCCAAAAGCTTGGAGTTGGCCATCTTTGTCTGGTTTAGCTTCCTTCAATACAAATTCAGCTGTTGGGTGATCCGAAATGGAAAAAAAATCATCGTTGGCCAAATGATCACGAAGTTTTTTATTGTATTTCTTGTCCTTGATATCAGCCACGGCCAATGAATTCATATCAATGACAAAGGTAGCGGATAGGATTTGGTCACCGGCAAATTTCAACGTGCCGGATTTTAGTTTTAGACTTCCGGAATGTTCGCCAGTGACTTTTTTACCCACCCAGCTCAAGGAGCTTTCCTGGAGGTCAGGGCTGTAGATTTTAGAGCTCCCTGACTGCGGCAGGAGAAAAGTAACGGCAGCGAATAAGACTAATATGAGTTTCATGGGTAATCCCTTTCCAATTTTGACTTACTAAAAAAACACTAATGCCGCTGTATTGATAGCATTTTTAGTGGCTCAGGCAACAGGACTCGAACCTGTGACCCAGTGATTAACAGTCACTTGCTCTACCAACTGAGCTATGCCTGAACGTAGTAATTGACACTAAAAGATAAGGTCCGGTTTGTAAACGACTTCTTGCGGTCCCGCATTATGCTGAGTTGTTTGGTCAGATATAATGATCTACCGTCAATGATCTTCCCTCCCTTCTTGACAGTGACCGATGCCGAGATACAATTTCTGTGTGTGGGACGTGGAAGAGAGATGAAATATGGAAGAAAGGCGCAGCATGGACGAAAAACGTAGTTTAGAGGTCACAGTTGCCGGTTACAAACTCCCGATCCGAACTGCCGCTTCCATGGAGCAGGTACAGGCAGCCGCAGAGCTAGTAGAGTCCAAAATCGAAGAAATTTCGGCAAGCAAATCGTTATTATCTAATCAGGTATTGCTCCTGTCCTCGATGATTCTGGCCGATGAGCTGATTCGTTCTCGCGATGAACTTGTTTGTACCCGCGATGAGAAGCTGAACTTTCAGGATCTTGTGAAGCAGAAATCCGAAACTTTGCTTAGTGAATTAGATAAACAGTTTGGCTTGGATGGATAGAATCCTTTGAGTCAAAACAAGGCGGAACTTCGCAAACTCTTTTTAGACAAACGTAAACGAATGCAGCAGCCGGAGGTGGAGCGTAGGTCTAGTTTTGTGGTCAAGAATTTTGTGAGCCTCTCCTCTCAAAGTTTGTTAGATATAGTTTTTTGGGGAGGCTATCGCGCGCTTCCTGGAGAGGTTGATTTTGACCTTCAGTATCGACGCATCCTCGAAGTTGGCACTCCTTTGGCATTTCCGCGTATGACCGCCGATAACAAACGTATTGAGTTCTATCGAGTTACTTCTCTAGACAACCGAAATGAATGGGACTTACACCCGTGGGGAATCTCGCAGCCAAAATCTAGTCAACCAAAGGTAGAAGCTGGAGAGTTAGGAGGCATAATTGTGCCGCTGCTTTGTGGGGATAGGGCAGGTAGTCGAATTGGGTATGGTAAAGGCTACTATGATTGCTATCTAGAGGGTTACCAAGGCTGGAAATGTGGGATTGCTTTCGATTGGCAAGTTTTAACCGAATCAGTGCCGACAGATAACTATGATGTGCCACTCGATTTTCTAATCACCGAGACAGATATTGTTTCCTGTTCTACACGATCACTTCCAGTTAGCGAAAAATTTTCTTAAGACCGTAATGCTTCAATTCGTTTTAATACAGGGGGATGAGAATATTCCATAAAGACCTTCAATGGATGTGGATGAAGGTTACCTAGTGAGTCCACCGTTAGCTTTTTTAGGGCAAGAATCAGATTTTCACCTGTGCCTAGGCTCTCGGCGGCAAATGCATCAGCTTCATACTCGTGTTTTCTCGATAACACCGAGGAAAATATTCCAAGTACCCTCTGAGCTGGTCCAAAGATGATCGAAATAATCACAAGGCTTACATAGATGCTTGTCTCCGGCACGCGAAAGGCAGCAAAAATTTGTAAGTTATTGATCAACAAATTCATTGCGTACAAAAAAACGCCAGTGGAGGCAAAGGATAACGCTAGGGAACGCAAAACATGTTTGTGTTTATAGTGCCCAATTTCATGAGCCAAGACGGCGACTAATTCATCAATAGAGTGATTCTTTATTAGGGTATCAAAAAGAACGATTCTGCGGTTTTTCCCAAACCCTGTAAAGAACGCATTCGCCTTCGACGAGCGTTTGGAACCATCCATTTGAAAAATATCCTGCAGAGGAAAACCTACTTTTTTGGCAAATGCGAGTATTCTCTCTCTTAGCTCGCCATGGGGAAGAGGTTCAAACTTATTGAACAAAGGCATGATCCAATTCGGCGCAATATAGAGAATTATTAATTGCCAAATGGTCATAAGCCCCCATATCCATAACCAAGCGTTTGAACCAGTTTTCTCGAAGAACCACAACACTGCTAATAGGAGTGGTAGTCCCAGGAGTACTAAGAGGAGAAGACCTTTTACACGGTCCATGATGAAAGTACGAATGGTCGATCGATTAAAGCCAAACCGTTCTTCAATTACAAAGGTTTGATAATATTGGAAAGGTAAGGCCAAAAGACTGGAAAATAACGAAAGAGCTGCAGTAAAAACAACTCCTCTCCAAACATCTGAAGCTACCCAATCCCGAACATGGGAATCCAGGAAAGCCAGCCCACCACCAAACACAAAAATGAATGTAATCGGAGTCAGTAACCCTTGTTCCAGAAAATGGAACCTCGTATTTGCTTGCAAATAGGCCTGGGATTTTTTGTATTTTTCCTCTTCATACAATCCATCGAATTCCGTTGGTATCTCGGTCCGAATGGATTTCAGATTTAAATATTCCAGAATTAAGTCAAAGGCTTCAAAAGCGAGCAGCACCAGTAAAATTGTCCAGCCAAGAATTGTCATAGAGTAATTTTCAGTATATACTAAAGAGGGTGTGGCTGAAAATTTTTGGAAAAAATTTTAAAGAGTCCTGGCATTTTGGGCTGAGTCATTGGCGCAGCTTTGCTCCATTAATGGTTGCTTATATCGGCGCTTTATCAACTCCACATTTACTTGATAGCTTGGGGGTATCTGGGCTAGGGCTGATAATATTACTGACTGTTTCCCTCATTCTGATGGTCCTCGCCGAATTTGCTTTGATTCAATACACGATAGAGGCTGCAGAGCGAGGGAGGACTCCAGACCTTGTTGAGTGCCTCAAGGGGTACCTAGGGACCCTGATTCAGCTTTTTTTCATCAGCGTAGTCGGCTCGTTTCCGGTGACTCTAATTGGGGCTGTGCTTTATACACTTTGTTACAGCCCATCTCCGCTACTACCAGCTGGGGTTGAGGTACTCTATATCGGACTCCCGCTACTATACTTTGGGGTACTCTATATCGCAGTTCGGCTTTTCTATTGGCGGATCATTATTGTGGAGGAAGAATGTGGGGTGATCCAGTCATTCTTACAATCTTGGAAGCGAACTAGAGGTTATTTTTGGCAGACGGCGGTCACGGCGTTTTTTGTACTATTGCTGGAATTTGTCGGTTTTCTCTTGTTGATTGTGGGCGTCTTCATCTTTTTTCCGATGGCCGGTCGCCTCTTGCTTTTTGGATACCGTGCGATTCAGCCCGGTGGAACAAGCGCAACGAATACAGTAGAGTAGTTCCATGGGAAAGTATTTGAAACCTCGGGATAAGCCGGGAGAGTTCTTGGAGATACGCCCAAAAGTTGTGGGTCAGAGCCTAGGCAACCCCCTCTTGGTTG
>JAALKR010000005.1 GCA_011087955.1 Oligoflexia bacterium | reverse complement strand
GTGAGAAAAAGTGGAAGTCGATAAGAGGCTATCAAGAGGGGGTTGCCTAGGCTCTCATCCACAACTTTTGGGTGTGTCTCGTTTTTTGCACTAGATATTTTGTCTTGGCATCGAGCTGTTAAATTAGCGGGCGCAGGAGTAGGAACAATTCTTGCCAATACACAGGTCTTTTACTTAGGCCTTTTAGGTGCTGCACTTTACAAAGAGCGATTGTCACTTCGCCTTGTTTTGGGGATATTGCTTGGCTTTATTGGTATTGCATTCATTGCAAATATCTATGGTCAGGAAGGGTGGCAAGAGCTTTCTCTAGATGACTCCTTCAATAAGGGAGTTCTTTGGGGGATTGTGGCGGGCGTACTCTACGCGGGCTATATTTTTTGTATTCGTCTAGCGCGTAAAGAATTTGAAGAAGACCTATCAGCAATAGAGCTATTGTCGATAGTTAGTTTATTCTCAGGAGTTATTCTGTTGGCAGTGGGTTTTGCTGAGGGAAGTGTAGCATTACCTCCAAGTTTAAAAAACTGGATTTATGTATTCTTGCTCGGAGGGCTGGCGCAAGTTTTTGGCTGATATTTGGTCTCCACTGGCTTGCCAAAAACAGAAATTGGGAAGGCTGGATTAATTTTGTTAATTCAGCCGGTATTGGCTACCATTCTTGGATCAGTTATATTGCAGGAAGAACTTAGTACTGCACAGCTAACTGGCGCGATATTGACGATTATTGGCGTTGGTATGGGGGTGACGGCGAAAATGAAAAGCTGATTACCTAAGAAGTCATTGCAATTTCTAAGATAAAACTCTACATTCCGGCAACGCATGCAAATGGATCAAGTTAAGATTACGGATCGAATCAAGGTTAATGATGAGTGGAAAGCTGCACTCTGCGAAGAATTTTCTTCTAGCTACATGAGCGATTTGCGAGCTTTTTTGCAGTCAGAAGCGAGAGCAAAAAAAGTGATTTATCCGAAGGGTGCAGAAATTTTCAATGCTTTTAATCTGACCCCTTTATCAAAAGTCAAAGTAGTGCTTCTGGGGCAAGACCCCTATCATGGCCCTGGTCAGGCTCATGGTTTATGTTTTTCTGTGCAGGATGGGACGCAGTTCCCACCGTCTCTGCAAAATATTTTTAAAGAGATTCAGATGGATGTAAACGTACCGATACCGAAATCTGGGAATCTCTCTCGTTGGGCAGAACAAGGCGTGCTACTTTTAAATTCTGTTTTGACTGTCGAGCGAGGGAAGGCAGCTTCCCATCGTGGGAGAGGCTGGGAGAAATTTACGGATAAAGTAATTGAAGTCCTTAATGAAAGACCAGAACCGATCGTTTTCGTTTTATGGGGGAGTTTTGCTCAGAGCAAGGCTGCTGTGATTGAGCCACCCCATCGAATTTTAAAGGCGCCTCACCCTTCGCCATTATCTGCACATCGTGGCTTTATGAATTGCGGACATTTCTCAAAAGTGAATAAAATTTTAAAGGACTGGGGAGAAGACCTAATTGATTGGTCTTTGCAGTAAACTAGAGGGCCTGCATCCTGTTCAAATAACTAGTATTCATAGGTAATTGACTTAAATTCTTCCATGCCGTCCAACAACAAACTTGCGATCTCGGTTTCCATAACGGAGTGGCCGGCGTTTTGTGCGATCACTAACTCCGAGCCTGGCCAGGCCCTGTGCAAATCCCATGCGCTACGAATGGGGCATACGACGTCATATCGACCATGCACAATTAAACCGGGGATCTTCTGAAGCTTATCTGTGTTGTCTAAAATCCAGTTGTCGGACTCAAAGAACACATTGTTTGTAAAATAATGGTTCTCAATTCTCGCGAAAGCCAATGCCAGCCTCGGATCCTGAAACTCTGCCACATTAGTCGCATTTGGATTTAACTCAGAGACCGAGGCTTCCCATGTCGACCAAGCAATTGCACAACGAAGTTTCTCCTCTTCATCCTCGCCAGTTAGCCGTTTGTGGTAAGCGGCCATTAAGTTGCCTCGTTCATTTTCCGGAATTGGAGCTAAAAACCTCTCCCATTCATCCGGATAGATATGACTAGCTCCTTCTTGGTAAAACCAATGCAGTTCAGAAGGGCGACACAAAAATATCCCTCGTAATGCCAAGCCAAGGATTTTCGCCGGATGAGTGATCGAGTAGGTTAACGCTAACGTTGACCCCCAAGAGCCACCAAAAAGTATCCATTTACGAATGCCAAGGTGCTTTCGCAATAACTCGATATCGTTAACCAGATCCCAAGTCGTATTCTCTTCAAGCTCTGCCGATGGCGTGCTCTGTCCGGATCCCCGCTGGTCAAATAAAACTACTCGATAGTGTTCTGGATCAAAAAATCGTCGGTACTTTGGAGCAATTCCTCCACCAGGGCCGCCATGCAGAAAAAGAACGGGTACCCCCTCTTTATTGCCAACTTCTTCGTAATAGATTTCATGCAGTGGAGAGACTTGTAGTCGACCACTTGAGAACGGGGCAGTTTCTGGATAAAAGTGTACGTCAGTCATGGCTAATTTTATAGTCAGACTTAAACCTAATGTCACCTAGGATTTAGATATGACTAATTTAATCAAGGCTTTAAATCTTCAAGGCGCACCAGAGTTTGACTATTTGATGGTTTTTAAACGAGTTACGGGAGAAGGCGACTATGAAGGTATTTTTTCCTTAAGCGACAGTTCTGATTTGGGAAATATGGCGAAGCTTGCTTGGCACGACATCGATGAGTCTCAGAGCTTTGAATCGGAATTGATCGAGCCCATAGTTTTTGAGGACAGGGAGCTTGGTTATCTGAGGGCCTTGCACCAGAGGGAGGATGTCTATTCTCCAAGCTCCAGGGCTGAATTCAGCCCACTAGTCCGCCAATTGGCGTCACTTTTTTTGAGTGCAGAGGGTGATGATTATCGACGATCCATGGAGCGAAATATACGTATTTTCGAGTGGCTCGTCGATGTGCAAGCGATAGCACCGAAGAAGATCAATTGGTTGGGTATTTATTTTCATTCTGATTTTTTTGGAGAAGATCGCGGCGATCTCTTGCTTGGCCCTTTTATTGGCTCTCCAACGGATCATGTGCGAATTGGATTGGACGAAGGACTTTGCGGATTAGCTCTGTCCGAAGAACGAGCAGTACAAATTGACGATGTGCGTGAAAATTCTCGACACATTGCTTGTTCTTTGGCGACGCGCTCTGAATTAATTGTCCCCCTTAAAGATGAGTCGGGCGAGTTCATCGCTGAATTAGACCTAGATTCAGACTCTCTGGCTGCATTTGATGCGAGGCTTTGCAAGCGCATCGAAGCCGAGTGTGAGAGTTTTCACGAATTGCTCTGAAATTTTGCGTTGCAAAGGAAATTTCTATAGGAAAATTATTTCACAGTAACGAGCTTAGTAATAATGAAATTTGTCTTACTTCTCTAAGCGCACTACACAGAGCTATTACTTCGCAGCTGATTCCTAAGGAATAGCTGCCTGGTGGGGAAATTGGAGGGGGCAATGAAATTGGGAGCAATAAAATCTTGGACAACGACGACGTTATTTGGGTCAATGAAGCTTTGGAATGGGTTGGCTTTGAGACCAGCTCTGGCCGTCGTGGTGTTGCTTGTATTGTCCATGTTCACCGGAGCAAAAGCACATACTGCTCTATCTTATGACGAGCGACTAGCTGACTTTGCTCAACTGGTCTCGATTGTGGAAAAGAACTATGCGCCACTGCGATGGAAGCAGCAGACGGTTCGACTAGATTGGGAAACGCACAAAGAAGAGTACCGAGCTAGAGTGCGACAAGCTCGCAATGATCGTGAATTCTATCAACTACTGGCGAAGTTTCTTTCTGGCCTTGAAGATGCACACATAACCATTCTTGTTCCTTCAACGTACCAAGCGAGTTTAGGTTTTCTTTGTGACTATATCGAGGGCAAAGTCTTAATTGAAAAGATCAATCGTAAGCAATTGCCAGAAACACTTTTCCCATTTAATAAAGGCGACCAGATAATTAGTATTGGGAAAAAGCCAGTGGATGAACTTATGCAGGAGATCCGCGAGTCCTCTACTACTGGGTTCGATCCTTCTAGTGAAAGGCTGGCTGCCGCGCTCTTGACTGTACGCCAGGAAAGTCGTGGACTAGCAGTTCCAACTGGTTTCACGAAAGTTACAGCTTTACGTAAAGGCGAATCTGGGCCGCAAACTGTAATGGCGACTTGGGCTACTCAAGGTCGTTCAATCCTCGAGATAGATCGTTTTGCAGCTTCTACAGAGCTTGGATCTTCTATTATTCGTCCAGAGGATGATCTTGTAGAGTCATTGAGGTCACTTTCTCTACTTAATATGAGCTTGGCGAAAGGTCGATTATCAGACATGCAACAAGCAGGGATTACTGATGTCGGCGCCAATAAGTCGATGTTTGAACTGCCTGAGGGTGCGGTCCAAAATCCTCTTTCTCCGATTACGGCCGCGACCTATGAGCGTGCGGGGAAAAAAATTGGAATCTTGCGCGTGCCTCACTACCAAGATGACAATTTGATGAAAATGATTGTAACGGACCTACGCAGAATGGAAAACGAGGTGGACGTACTGGTTTTGGACCAAACGAATAATCCAGGGGGGGCGGTATCTCAGGTTTCCCTACTTTCCTCTATTTTTGTGGAGGAGAGCGTGCCGGATGTATTGTTTGCAGTTCGCCCTAGTCGAAAGTGGTTGGATTCTTTCTCTGGCATCAATCAGCAGATCGTGGCGGCGTTGGAGCGTGATCCAGATGATAAGGTAGCTAATGCACTTAAGCCTCGCTTTGCGTACCTCGAGTCTTTGATTTGGGACTCATTGAAAAATCGCACATTCCTGACAACTCCATTTTCTCTGGATTTGATGGGTTCTATGGGAATGATTCAACCCAATAAGAACGTGAAGTTTACAAAGCCTGTGTTGATGTTGATCAATGAATTTGACTTTTCTGGTGGCGATGTTTTTCCAGCGATTCTGAAAGATGCGGGTCGAGTAAAACTTTTTGGCAAGCAGACTAGTGGTGCTGGTGGCAACGTGGCTCAATATGGCCCGCTCACTAACTCTTACTTCCGCTTCTCTCTGACAGAGAGCTTGATCATTCGCCCAAATGGTGAGTTTTTGGAAAATAACGGAGTAAAACCAGATATCGCTTACCAGGTGACAGAGGAAGATTTCAATAATGGCTACAAAGATTATGTCAAAGCCTTCACTTGTGAGGCATTGAAGATGGTTGATACAGATTGTTAGGTTGGGGAAACCTATAAGGATGGCAGTAGGGGTCTCTTCCGAGACCCCTTTTTATGCTATCAGTGGGTTTCGGGATCTTGGACTCTCGGGCTTTCAGACTTTCTTAAGGAGAATTCATGAATATCGACACCACAAAAAAATTTATGCAGCAGGTCTATGCGACGACTAAGCAAAATCTAAGTATTGTGTGCGAGCGATTAGGGCGCCCGCTTACGCTGATGGAAAAAGTACTCCTCAGTCACCTAGAGGACCCCAAAAATCAGGCGCTTGAACCGGGCAAC
Organism: Oligoflexia bacterium; assembly: GCA_011087955.1. Lineage (GTDB taxonomy): Bacteria > Bdellovibrionota > UBA1018 > CAIPTA01 > JAALKR01 > JAALKR01. The sequence goes on along the minus strand of JAALKR010000005.1, from coordinate 83,055 downwards.
TCCTTCCTGATGCTTAGACCAGACCGAGTGGCGATGCAGGACGCCACAGCCCAGATGGCACTTTTACAGTTCATGATGGCTGGAAAAAAGGAAACAGCCGTTCCAACTACAGTTCACTGTGATCACTTGCTTTTGGGACGATTTGGTGCCGCAAAAGATTTAGCGAATGCGAACGATCTGAATAAAGAAGTTTATTCTTTCTTGGAGTCTGTTTCTAATAAGTACGGAATTGGCTTTTGGAGTCCGGGCGCAGGGATTATCCACCAAGTAGTTTTAGAAAACTACGCATTCCCAGGTGGAATGATGATTGGTACGGATTCACATACACCGAACGGCGGTGGCCTGGGAATGATTGCTGTCGGCGTTGGCGGCGGTGACGCCGTAGATGTAATGGCAGGGTTTCCTTGGGAAGTTAAGTATCCGAAGAAAATTGGTGTGCATCTTAAGGGCCAGTTAAATGGATGGTCAGCTCCAAAAGATGTAATCCTTAAGGTTCTTGATCTATTGACGGTTAAGGGAGGCACGAACAAGATCGTTGAGTATTTTGGTGAAGGCGCGAAGACGATTTCCTGTACGGGTAAAGGCACCATATGTAATATGGGTGCAGAGCTTGGTGCGACTACATCGCTCTTTGCCTTTGATGACTCTATGGATGAATATTTGCGCGCAACTTGCAGAGAAGATCTGGCAGATCTTGCAAAAGCGAATCTTGATTTTATTACTCCTGATGAAGAAGTTTTGGCAGACCCAAAGAAATTTTATGACGAAGTGGTGGAAATTGATTTATCTACGCTGGAGCCACATATCGTTGGGCCACATACTCCAGATTTGGCGCGCCCAATTTCGAAACTTGGCGAAGACGCGAAGAAAGAGAATTACCCAAACACGGTATCTGCTGCATTGATTGGCTCTTGTACAAACTCTTCCTACGAAGACATTTGCCGAGCAGCAGACGTGGCTGAACAGGCGATTGATGCGGGAGTTGAGGTAAAAGCTCCGATCAATATTTCTCCTGGGTCCGAGCAAATTTATGAAACCATTAAGCGTGATGGCCAATTGGATATTTTAGAGAAGCTTGGTGCGGTTGTATTCACGAACTCTTGTGGTCCATGTATTGGTCAGTGGCATCGTGATGATATTAATGGGGGCGAAGCTAATTCTATCGTATCTTCATTTAACCGTAACTTCCCTGGCAGAAACGATGGTAACCGAGCCACACTATCATTCTTAGCGAGTCCGGAAATTACATTGGCGTTAGGCATTGCTGGCCGGCTAGATTTTGATCCGTTAAATGACAAATTAGATACTAAAGATGGCGGCAAATTCAAATTCATACCTCCAGGCGACGCACCAAATATCCCATCAAATGGATTTATTTCAGCGCGTGAAGGCTATATTGCCCCGGTAGAAGATGGTGACTCTGTCGCTGTAGACATCAATCCGAACTCTGAGCGACTGCAAACTTTGACGCCATTTGATGCTTGGAGTGGAGAAGACTTTGTGGAGCTTCCATTGCTACTAAAAGCAAAAGGGAAGTGCACGACGGATCATATTTCTCCAGCGGGCAAGTGGCTAAAGTTCCGCGGTCACCTAGATAATATTTCCAATAATATGTTTAATGGTGCGATCAATGCCTTCTCTGGCGAAACGGGCAAGACGAAAAATCCGACGAGTGGTGCCTCAGAGGAGGTTTCTAAAGTTGCACGCGCGCTTAAGGCAGGTGGAAAGCATTGGGTTGTAGTTGGTGACGAAAACTATGGCGAAGGCTCAAGCCGTGAACATGCAGCTATGTGTCCACGACACCTTGGTGCAGCTGCTGTAATCGTGCGGAGTTTTGCGCGGATTCATGAAACAAATCTTAAGAAGCAGGGTGTGCTACCTTTGACGTTTGTGACTGCCGCTGACTACGACAAAGTCCAAGAAGGAGATAAGATATCGATTTTTGGATTGAAGGATCTAGTTCGTGGCAAGTCAGTTGGAGCAGAAATTGTACACGCAGATGGCTCTAAAGACTCGGTTGAACTAAACCATTCATTGAACGGGGAACAGATCAAGTGGTTCCAAGCAGGCTCCTCGCTGAACTTTCTGAAGCAAAAATAAATAGCCTGCTTTGAAAAGCAGTTTGCATTTCATCAATTTTCTAGCTACAGTGTGCGGTTACTAGAAAAAGGATTTAGGTATGTTGTACTTAAGACATCGTATAGCTTTGTACTCGTTAGTCGTGTTCGCAGCTTTATTCTGCTCTGTAGATAGTTATGCAATAGAAGAGGCAAGGCTTTTGCCAAAGGGGATTTCTCGTTTTCGTGCAGTTGGTGTGACCGCGTCGACTGTTGATTCTAAATTCAATAGCGCAGGTCGAGTAGACATAGTTGGTGGAGCAAATGTCTCCATGGACGTCAAAGATATTGCTGCAACATTGCCGACCAAAGATAAAGCACAATTGCTACAACTGGTAGATGCTTTGAATAAAATTAAAGCAGGCTCTGGTGATAGCCTCTTTAATGTAAACACGTACCAAGACATTGCGGTTCAACAGAATATTTACGGTGCAGCCTATGAGTATGGGCTTTCCGATCGTTGGAATATCGGCGTCAGGCTACGGGTGGTTCAGAATAGCGTGAAATCTAGTTTCTCTGCGCAGTCGACAGATAACATTAGGGCAATACAAAAGTCGCTAGCTCAAGGTCAGCAAGTACCAAATGCGACCATTCATGGGGGCCTGCAAAGCGTGCAGCAAAAACTAAGTGCCGAGAATTTTACTGCAGAATCAATCTTTGCAGCGAAAGGGTATGAGTTTCCAGGCGATTCGGAAACAACAGATTTGGGATATACCGAAGTAGGCGCAAAGTATCTCCTTTATAAGGATCCGAAGTGGTTACTCTCCACGCTTTGGGGCGTACGAATTCCTACAGGTAAGGATGAGTCGCTGACGAACCCTCTAGATCGCGGTACGGGCGGTAACCATTGGGGGATCGGCGGTCAGTTAATACAAAACTTTTCGGTAAGTGACTATATCAGTCTCGCTGGTTCCGTTAAGGTGGACTATTATCTAGGGGATGCTAAATTACGAGCGGTCCCTCTGGATGAGAATGATGCCTTGCCAAGCTTGCTTCCGCAGGACGGGCAAGTGCAGGAAGTGCGGCGCAAAGTTGGAACACTTTTACAAACAGAGCTGGCGGTTAAGACAAAGATTCCAAGCACGCACTTCACGGTGGCTGGTGCGTATCAGTATAAGCAAAAGGGAGTCGACAAATTCGAAGGCTCTGGAGATCTTTATTACTCCGGGCTTTCCAGAGACACGAATTACAAGGCGCAAGCTATGGAAGCACAAGTTGGGTTCAATACAATTCAGCTATATCGTCAAGGTAAATTCAGGATTCCACTAGCGGTTGAAGCTCTTTATAACCAGACCTTCGCTGGTATGAATACACCAAAATTTTCGTATACAAGACTTGATTTGAAGCTCTATTTCTAAGACGGGGTGGGAAAAAATGATGAAAAGAACAATTTTACGATCAGTTACAGTAATCGCCTTCGGTCTTGGATTGGTAGCATGTTCGGTGGCGGAAGAGCCGCGGCTAGAGCGTAAATTTGGTACACCGTTTGGTGGCGGCCAAGAGGATCAGGTACTTAATCTCCACGCAGCAACAAGTGGCGCTTCTGCTTGTGAGCGATTAACGGAGCTAAGCCTTGATGGCGCGACTGCCGATGAGGTAAGCATATTCTCTTATGCCAGCGAGTTTTCATACGAAGACTTTGGTGAGGGTCCAGAAGAAATTGAAGTTGTTTCGAACGTGGCCGAGCAGCCGATGATTCAAGCCTTACTTGGTTCTTCCAAGGTCCAAGGGATTATCAGTGCGAGTGATGACGATTTCTACGATATGGCAAAAGTTACGATTCGTGTGAAAGCTTGTAATGCAGCTGATGCTGCTAGTTGGGCAGCGAATGATGGCTGTGCTTTCGAATGGAATGAAGCACTTCGTGAATATGGTTGTGGATTGCCGAAGGGTGCGACTGTTCCACAATGCCAGGCTCTTTGGCAAGCGTATACAGCGAAGCGTGGGATTGGCGCTTGCGCATACGTAGCTGAGGGCGGCACGCCAGAGACCGAGCAATGTATTGAAGCGACTCAATTTTTTGGAATTTTGAATCAATTTAAAGATCAGAACATGTTGTACATGGCGAAGAACCTGTTCCTGTCGGGTCGTTTTCGCGGAATTTTTGGAGCAGGAGGCGCTGGCTTTAGAGATTCAATTTCAGCAACTAAGTCGATTCAATATAATATCTTAAATCGCGTGAGTGACTATGCTGTAGTTGGTGTCACTCGTATGTCGGATATTCTAACTGCAAAGTTACCGCTCTTCCCACAAGGGCGTGAGTGGAGCGATTTCAAAGAGGATGCGTTCCGTACGCTTTCTTCTATTAAGAATTCGGCGTATGCAGAAGACCCGCAAGAGCGTATGTGTGCGGTTGTGCTCGCTCACCGTGCTTTTGCGCAGATCTTAGGTCTAAACGGTTATGTTGCTCCTAAGCTAGTTGATGGAAGCATGCCGATGCTTGACGGTACGAACACGATTGAGGCAAATTTCGTGCTAGGAACCTACCTTCGTCAAGATCGTTCGGCAGGGAGTTTTAATCCTACGGTTGTGACGCTAGATGATCTCAAGGGTTATGATCCACGCAATGGTCTAATCCTATCGTCGGCCAAAATGCCCTCCACTACGTTGGACCCTGCGAATGCCCTCCCAGCCGATTTGAGTAAACGCTTAGATCGTATGGCTGGTCTTGAGTATTTGTATGAGGCAACTAGCCCTGCAGCCGGATGGAGCAGCGGTAATGCCTACTTATTAGGTGACATTGAAGACGAAAACGGAAAGGCAGTTTTGCCACCTCAGTTTCATAGTTTAGCTCTTGGCCATGTTGTTCTTGGGTTTAAAAATATTGCAGCTCTCAATTTACGTCAGATTAAGGCAGATGGCTCTGTGCTGGCGCCTGGGGATACTGCTCCGGCAGCAGGGATTGTGTTGATGGACTCTATTAGCCAGACTCTAGAGGGCGAAATGACAGCTGAGAATGTAATGAAATTTTCTAAGATTGTGCTTCGTTTAGATGCAGCTCTTGAGAACGTACTTTCAGTGCCAGCCGCTCGCCTAGAGCTAATCAATACGAGCTATTCGGGGGCGGCGTTGCCAGGACTACAAGAGCTATCGGCGAAAGTGAATGCACTTAAGTTACCACTACGATTTCTTTTAGACGAGATGCTAGACAATGAGAAAGGCTGTTTTTCGAAGGTTAAAATTACAATTGCGCCAGGTGTGAATTCGGCGCAACGCATCCAGCCACTTGGCGCTTGTGGCGCTGGTTTGAGAGCTGACTTTGAAGACCTGAAGAAGGAATTTTCTTCCAGCTTAATGCCGTCAAAAAAATAAAATGTTGCTTTTAGCGGAAACAGTTAAAGAGGAGCAGAGCTGGGCCCCATTTTGCGTAGTTCAAGGTCGCCCAGAAAAGATGCGTTCCCTGCGATCCCCGCAAGGTGTGGGTGATCGCTTGCGTGCGGTTGCCTTTGCTGAAATTCAAGCCCGAGAAGGATTTCTCTGGGGAGCCCGTACGTTTATCGATGCACCTCAAGAGTGGAAAGATACTTGGCTCCGCTTTGCCGAAATGGAAAACACGCATGCGCAACTTCTTTTAAATCGAGCTGCTGAGTTGAATGTAGATGTCTCCGAACGGTCTGTGTCGGCGTCTCTGATGCGAATGTTCCGAGCGGCAGACACTGCCGAAGTCTTTTATTATTTGATCTCTACTGCCGAGCAAAGAGGAATGGAAGTGGGGCTATCCATGATTAAGCCCATGAGGGAAGTAGACGCGGAATCAGCAGCGATCTTTGAGCGTTGTGCGAAGGAAGAAGAGGAGCATATTGCGGCCGCCCATGCCGCATTAGAGAATCACGATACGGCAGCTATGGTAGAATTTCGCTAGCCATTCGCATACAATATTTCCATGTTAGCACGTAACATCTCCCTAATGGTTATCACCGCTATGATCTCGGTTGGCGCTGGTATTTGGTATTCGAACGAGCGATTCCAGGAACGATTAGGAAAGAAAATGGATATTTTGAATTTTTGGCTCTTGGACGAAAGTGGAGACCTTGTAAAATTTCCGGACGGACAAATGCCGAGTGAACAAAAGAAGAAAACGCTAATTTATTATCTCCCTGACAATGTATCTTTTGAAACGCAAAATAATTTTATGAAGATTGTTGAGAATAAAGAGCGCTTTGAGAAGCTTGGTGTACGCGTTCTGCCAGTGTCTAGGAATCTGCGCGACAACCTGATGAACCTAAAAAAGAAATCAGGATTTTGGGGCCCCATCATTCATGATCCGAGCGGCGTGGTTTTACAATTTTTTCAGCAATTCCGCGCTGAATGGAAGAATGAGGCTTGGGTATCGGCAATGTTTAATGCTAATGGAAAACTGCTTTGGGCCGAAGTAAATGATTCACCAAGAATAGCCCACCACGGAGAAGAGTGATGGGCTACCACATATTTTAGGTAATAGGCTTATGGTTAATTAGTAGCGACGTGTCCACCAGCTGTTACTCGGAATGTCGCACGGCAACCTTGGCTAACCCAGATGTAACGTCCGTAGACTCCAAAACTCTTGCCTCGTATACATGCACCGCTAGAGCTAGAGTGCTGCTGTTGAACCTGGATGCTAGTGATCTGTTTCCCAGTGTCACATTGAGCGTATGCGTGGTCCCAGCTAGAGCATTGAATAGTTATAGGTCGGCCCGGCCCCCTGTCGTTACGAGTGCGAACAACCACTACAACGCGACGAACCTTGTTGTTGCCGCGTAGCTTGATTTGCCAAGTGCCGCGAGAGCTTTGGTTGTTCATAAGGTCACGACGGCTGTAGGTGTAGGGTTAATGCGCAATCAAAATTTCAAATTTCTTTTTAGCGTGGCGAGCTGTGATGATCGTTTTTATATTGCCGCGCACATTGAAATCGCCAACGACTTCGATCTCATGCGGGCTCAGAAGCTTCACAAAGTCGTCGCAGATTAGGTTTGTGACATGCTCATGGAATTCGCCTTTATCACGGAATTGATTGATATAGAGCTTAAGGCTCTTAAGCTCCACACACCATTTATCCGGAACATATCTAATATGTATAGTGGCAAAATCTGGAAAGCCGGTGACCGGGCAGACACAGGTGAATTCCGGGCAGGTAAGATCGACCTTAAATTTTCGGTTTTTTACACCATTTGGGAATCGCTCTAGCTCGGCCTCCATGACCTCCTCTACCCCACGTTTCATGAGGGCCCTGAGGCCGGCGCTCGGGTGCTTGGTGCTTGTAGTATGGGACTTCGCCATAGGGTATGGATTAATAGCCCAGGCACTTCCGGCGCACAAGTTCTTTATTCTTGAAAAATGAAACCAGAAATTTAAGCCGCTTCGGCTTGTACTTCAGCGAGCTTTCCGCGATATGAATTTGCATTCAAGTTATGCTTTTTTAGAAGCCGACATAGGTTAGGACGAGTCACTTTCATAAATCGTGACATTGCAGAAACGTTGCCTTCGAAACGAGCCAATTGTCGTTCCAAATACTTGCGTTCCATATCCATAACCACTGCACGCTTCCACTCATGGTAGCTTTTGGCATCATATTTATCGATTGCTCCTGGCGCAGCACTTGCTAACTGAAGCACAGGTCGCACGTCTACAGCCAGAAGGTTACTCATTGCAAGTGGCGCTGTAGGATGTTTGCCTAAAGCGGACCTCATTGCCTGTTCTGTCAAAAGATTACCATCCGTTAAAAGCGCGGCACGCTGAACCACAGACTTAAGCTCACGAATATTGCCTGGCCACTCGTAGCTAATCAATAGGTCGCGGGACGCCTCAGAGAATGCGCTTGGTCCGAAACCAGCAGTAAGAATTGTCTGAGACAGCATAAAATCTGCTAGGCGAAGAATTTCCTCACTACCCCGATCTTTCAATGTTGGCAGTTGGATTGGCAAAAAATTCAAATGATAGAAAAGATCTTCAAGGAATTCCTCGTTTTTCACCCCAGTACTGAGGTTCTTATTGGTAGTGGCAATTATTCGTACGTTTACCTTAATCTCTTTTTTACCGCCGACTCTATGGAAGTGCTGTTCTTGAAGCGCGCGAAGTAACTTTGTTTGCATGCTCATAGGTAGTTTGTCAATTTTATCCAGAAAAAGTGTTCCAGTATTTGCCATTTCGAAAACACCAGGCTTTCTTTCATTAGAGTCAGTGAATACACTCTTTTCTTGGCCGAAAAACTCTGCTTCTATTAAATTTTCTGGAATTGCACTACAGTTTAGTGGCACCCAAGGCCCGTTTTTGCGTTGACTAAACTCATGCAGTAGTCTTGCAACGATTTTCTTACCAGATCCAGAAGCACCTGTGATCATTAGGCTCATATTTGCGCCAAGAGCACTCTTAGTAAGCCTTTCAATTGATGCCTTTGCTTGCGCCATGGCTGGAGATTCACCCAGGATTTCCATTGCCAATGGAGCATCCACTAGCGGAGGAGTAGCGCTTGAGTTTTGAATTCGGCGAAGTAATTGTGAACGAGCCGTCAATTGATCGTTCAATTTCTGATTTGCTTCTTCCAATCTCTTTGTTAGGTGATCATTTTCGTGGTTTAGGCTCCAGTGCTCTGCTGCACGAGTTACGGCGAAAATGACTTCCTCCATTTTGAGCGGCTTTTCCAGGTAATCAAAAGCACCGTTACGAAGTGCTTCAACTGCAACAGATTTTTCTGCATGCCCTGTAATGTATATGAACGGAGCTACGGCTGCTTCAGCACTCTTCAGTTTCTCAAGTACTTGGAAGCCATTCATTCTCGGCATTTCAATGTCGCAAATTACAGCATCAGGGCGAAAATCGGAATAAGCGGCGACAGCTTGGAGCCCATCTTCCAGGCACACTGCGGTGTGTCTTTTGCGCCTAAGAGCGTGTTTCAGAAGAGATCGTACTGTCTCTTCATCATCTACTACTAGTATCTTAGCCATTTACTGATTTCCTCTCGCGTTCTACGTTCCCTCCGCAGAATCCCTGTCGGAAGAGATGAGGGTTGGCTTAATACTTAATTGCCAGAAGGAAAATGCAATCGGCTCAATATTCGTCGAGCTAATTCTTGGCCAGATTCAAATTCTTCCCAGACTACATCGGTGGCACCAAGGCTGATGAGTTTCTTCCGGTCGGAGTTATATTTTACACGGACCAGAGTTGGTATGTCCGGGTGGCTTGAGTGGGTTCGCTTTACAATCGTTCGCATCGCAATCGGATCTGGAATAGTCACTGCCAGCATCAGAGCGTGGGTAATTCCAGCAGCTTCTAATACTTTGGTAGATGAACAGTCTCCGTAAATTGCAGGATGCCCTTCTGCTTTGAGTTTTTGAATAATGCGATAGTTTAGGTCGATAATTACTACAGGAAGGCCAGAGGCTATGATCTTCTTATGGATGATTTCACCTGCAGGTCCATAACCGCAAAGAATAATATGTCCGCGCATCGCGCCTTTAGCTGCAATTGCTAGACCTTCTGGTGCTGCATTTGAGTGTTTGTCTAGGAACTGCAGAGCAGATGCTAATTGAGGTGCAGTTCGTAAGAGGTAGGGAGTGGCAACAATAGTTATGATCGAGTCTGCTAACAAAATTTGATACGTCAGTGTCGAGATAATGTCATGCTTATAGGCGACCATCAAAAGCAACAGACTGAATTCACCAATTTGACACAGACCTAGTCCGACAAATATTGAGGTTTGAATTGGATAGCGAAACAGGAATGTAATGGAGAAGGTAATAATTGCCTTTGCTGCAAGCAAGCCAAAGCTGGTGGCTAGAATTAAAACCCAATTGTCAAAAACAAACTGAGGCTCAATTAACATACCAATTGCCGCGAAGAATATTGCGGAGAAGGCTTCTTTTAGCGGAAGAATTTCTGATGCAGCTTGATTGCCAAAATCACTTTCACTGACGATTAGACCTGCTAAGAACGCACCTAAGGCTAGGCTTAACCCAACTTGATGTGCTAAGGCAGCTACAACAGTGCAAACAGTCAGCACGCAGATTGAGAAAAGTTCTTTACTATGGGTCTTGGCAATTAGCATTAATACTTGAGGGACCAAGACCTTTGCTGCGGCATAAAGAACGAGAACATAGATTGTAAATTGCCCAATTAGGGAGAAAAGGACGGTTGGAGTAAAAGTATTATCTTTAGCGATGATTGGAATCATCGTCAGAATCGGAACGGCAATAATGTCTTGGTAGAGCAAAAGGCCAGTGGATATATTACCGTGAGTTGAGCCGACTTCGCCTCTATCTGCAAGTAATCGAAGAACAACCGCTGTGGAAGACAGTGCAATAATACAGCCGATGACAAAAGCTTGTAGTGGCGACCATCCAAAAAATCGAGTAACTCCCCAGGTGATCAAGACGATCGTGAATATCATTATCGACCCGCCCAAAATAGAAATCCATTTTACGCGGAAGAGTTTTTGTAACGAGAGCTCCAGGCCGATTGTGAACATTAGTAGTCCCACGCCAATTTCGGCTAGTAGCTCAATGTTTTCATATGGAACCAGGTCAAATACCGGAGGCCCAATTAACACGCCACCTAAGATAAAGCCCAAAATAGTAGGCTGACGTAATCGATGCAACACTGTTGCTGCACACAAGCATGAAGCTAATATTATTACGACTGAAGTTAAGTGTGACGTTTCATGCACACTTTTAGTTTAGCTTATTTCTTTGCGAATATTGAGCTAACCGTTGACCCTATCTTTTGCAGGATGTTTACACGCTTTTCATTCGAATAGTCGCCAACGATAGCCGTTGGGGTATTCGTAGGACTGTTCTTTGGTTTCCCTGTAACAGTACAATAAACAGTCGGGTTACCAGTAATTGGATATGGCGGTTTTCTTTTCTCCTGAGAGTCACTGTTTTGGCTGTGTCTACGATTCTTGTTATCATTTGAGGGTTGATTAGAACGAGAGTATTCTGACCCGTCTCGGGTTCTTCCTTCCTTTTTCGAATTTCTAGAATTTGATCTGCGATTTGAGCCTCGCTTATTTCCACCTTGCTCTCTTCTCCCAGTAGTTCTTTCACCAGCTCGTTCGCCAGCTCTTCCAGATATTCTTATTGAAGTGCGGTTCCGTGAGTTGTTCATATTGTCATCCCTATCTAGTTTTATTTTAATGTTGTCTGGGCTCAATTCCTTTTCTTCAAACCACTTAACTGGTATTTTAGAACCTAAAAATTCTTCAATTCGTAACTGATTGTATCCGTCTTCTGGCCCAGCAATCGCAACGGCGATTCCCGAACGTCCGGCCCGAGCTGTTCTTCCAATTCGGTGGACATAATTAGCTGCCTCTTCAGGTAAGTGATAGTTTACAACGAGGGAGACATCATCGATGTCTAGGCCACGGGAAGCGACGTCAGTGGCTACGAGCGCGCGGAATTTGCCCTTTTTAAACTCATCAAGTATGCGATTTCGTTTATCCTGTCGGAGAAGGCTTGAAATCCCAGTTGCAGGAATTCCGTTTGCATTGAGAATGTCCGTAACCCAAAGAACCTTTTCCCGATAATTAACAAAAATAATAATGCTGCCGTCTTTGGCTTGGCTACAAAGCTGAATAAGCGCTTTTGGCTTTTCAAAGTCAGATACATGATAGACGAACTGTGTAATTCCATCTGCAGTAAGCTTATCTTTTGAAATATTTATTTCGACGGGATCACAGTTGTACTCATACATTAAATCGAGTACAGAGAAATTCATGGTAGCGCTAAACAAGAGAATTTGACGCTCCTGATTTATTCGGTTCAAAATAAAACGCATGTCATCGATGAAGCCCATGTCGAACATGCGATCAGCTTCATCAAAAACGAGCATTGCTATTTTATCTGTGGCGAAGATCCCAGACTTCATTAAATCTATGACTCGCCCAGGAGTTCCGACAACTAAACGCCCATTGTTCCGAATAGCCTTAATCTGCTGCGCAATTGGCATTCCACCAACTGTGGAAACAGGATTAATACCGCTTCCATTCAATAGCTTCTTAGTTTCCTGCTCAATCTGAAGAGCTAGCTCTCTGGTAGGCGCTAGGCAGAGTGCTATGGTATCCTTAGCGCCTGCTAAGAGCCCATCGATCATAGGAATTAGGAAGGCAAAGGTCTTGCCGGTGCCTGTACGAGAAAGGCCCGAAATATCCTTACCCTCTAATGCAAGTGGAATTACTGCTGCTTGAATAGGGGTGGTGTCTGTAAATCCAATTTTCGCGATATTACCGAAAAGAAGGTCAGACTTTAAATTTAGATCAGAGAATTTCATAGTTTTTGACCCAACATAGAACAGTCCGTTATTTGGCGCAAGCCTTCTATGGGCGTTTACATGGTGTCGATAGGATTTTTGGCCTCGTTGACAGAAGTTTGACAGTGAATACTCACTTTGCTAGCCTTTTACTAGGTCCATGGTGGGATCTATTCGTTGACCGTTATTAACCCGTTGGCGGCGGGCAGCGATTCGGCGGTATACCAGGAGGGAATTTATGCCGAAACAGTCGGTTTTAGTTGTCGATGATGAAGTTTCTATTCGCAAAGCCTTAGCGAGGTCCCTTGAGCGCGAAGGCTATTTGGTCACTACGGTAAAGTCATCTGTAGAGGCTGAAGCTGTTTCCAAAGATAAGGAATATGATTTGGTGGTCACTGACCTTATCTTGCCGGATGGCAACGGGATAGAGCTAGTTCGGAGCTTACAGAGTAAGCAGAAGTGTAAATCATCGATTATAATCACTGGAAATGCTACAGTCGAATCAGCCATTGAGGCAACTCGTCAAGGGGTTTTCCACTACGTTACAAAGCCATTCAATATTGATGAAGTATTGGTGCTTGTGGACAAAGCTATTGAGCATAGCAACTTAAGTCAGCAGAATAAGCATTTAAAGCGTGAGCTAAAACGTACTTTTGCAATTGACAATTTTGTTGGCGATTCTGAGCCTATGCTAAAAGTTATCCGCCTTGTGGAGCGAGTAGCAGATACCGACTCGACAGTTCTAATCACTGGTGAATCAGGAACGGGGAAAGAAATCGTTGCTAGGGCACTTCATTACAACTCCTCTCGGTCAGATAAAATTTTTGTGCCGGTAAACTGCGGTGCCATACCATTGGGCCTCTTAGAGAGTGAGTTATTTGGGCATGTAAAAGGTGCCTTCACTGGGGCTTTAAACAATCGAGATGGTCGCTTTAAAGCTGCGGATAATGGAACTTTATTCCTTGATGAGATTGGCGAGATGCCACCAGATCTTCAGGTAAAGATTTTACGTGTTCTTCAAAATAAATCGATTGAGCCGGTAGGGTCGGTTAAATCTATTGAAGTGGATGCGCGTATCATTGCAGCGACTAATGTGGATCTAGATAATGCCGTGCAAGAAAAGCAGTTTCGGGAAGACTTATATTACCGCTTAAATGTGATTCCAATTGTTATGCCACCTCTTCGTGAACGAAGAAGCGATGTTCCGTTACTAATCCATCATTTCCTTGAAATCTATAATAATGAAAAAGGGTGTGACGTTCTCATTCGGGACGACATGGTGATTAATGCGTTTGCTTCATATGATTGGCCGGGAAATGTTCGGGAGCTTGAGAATCTAATTCAGCGAATAGTTATTCTAAAGGGTACTGGTGAAGTTGAGCTGCGAGATCTTCCAACAAAAATTCTTTCTGGAAGTCGTATGCGAGTCGCTCAAAGTGGCTCATTTACTGATTTTGAACTGCCGGATGAGGGAGTTTGCTTCAAGGAGTTGGTGACAGCTTTTGAAGATCATCTGCTTGCCCAGGCGTTATCTCGAACTCATGGGAATAAGAACAAAGCGAGTGAGCTCTTAAAGATGAATCGAACTACTTTAGTGGAGAAGTTGAAGAAGCGTCAGGTGCTGTACTAGCATCCTTTTTGAAGTCATATAACTTTAGTGGTTTGGCTTCTTAGAGTCAGGCTTTACTTTTTCCTTTTCGCTGTCATCACTAGATTTTACCGCCTGACGAACAAAGAACTTCAATACTGAATTTCGATTAGCGCCCCCAATAAGGTGCTTCAAATCTTCATAGAGAGTCGCATCATTTAATAGCGCGCCTAACGTACCTTCACCTTGGTTAATTTTTTCTGTAAGGATGCGAAGATTTTTAAGGGTGTGGTTGAGCTCTTGTGCTCCACGCCCTTGGTTAAGGGCTGCTACCACTGAATTTAGGCTTCTAGATGTCTCAGTAAGATTGTTAAAGAAGATCTCACTCTTTTGATTTTGTGCAAAAGACTCCGTAATTATTTTTAGGCTTTGTAAATTTTTTTCGAGTAATTCTACAATCGATTCGCCGCTCTTCAACACTTTTCGCAGGTCAGATGGTTTATTTGAGTCGAGGACAAACCCAGTTTTGGCAATAGGAGACTCCGGTGAGCCATTGATAATCTCAATATATTTGTCACCAAGAACGCCTTGAGTGAGTACGTTCACTTTTGAATTCTCACGAATTCGCGACTTGAACTTCTCTTTCAATAGGAGCGTTACAAGGATGCTGTCATAGGACTTATTGAACTCCATCTCACTAATTCGACCAATTTGTATACCTCCGGAACGTACTATCGAGCCTTTGGTAAGGCCCGCAATGTCAGTGAATTTTACTTTTATTTCGTATTGGGAGTGAACGATATCGTGGAAGCTGCCCAACATGAAAATGGCTATAAAGGTAAGTACCAATCCACTAAGGACAAAGATGCCTGCTTTTAACTCTGGGTTCGACTTTTTTTGCATGATTTCTGCTATCTTTTAAGAGTGGCTGCTTACAAACCTCTTAACGACAGGATCGTTTGATTTCTTGATGTTTTCTATCGTATCTGCGACATAAATGTGCTTGTTATATAGAATAGCAATACGGTCTGCAATTTCAAACGCTGCAGGTATGTCATGCGTGACAAATATACCTGTAGAGCCCTTGGATTTCAGCTTATTGATAAGATCGAGAAGGTTTTTCGTGTTGGCTGGATCCAATCCAGCGGTTGGCTCATCATAAAGTATAATTTCCGGGTGTAGCATAATTGCTCTAGCTAATCCCACACGCTTTTGCATGCCGCCGGAAAGGTTAGCAGGAATCAGGTTGTCGTTGCTTTTCAACTGGATAAGATCGAGCATCTCCTGAACCTTTACATCGATTTCTTCTTCGCTTAATTCTGTGTGCTCCATTAGGGGGTAGGCTAAATTTTCCCACACGGTCATCGAATCAAAAAGGGCCCCATTTTGAAACACGTAACCGATATTCTTGCGAATTTCGTAGAGCTCTATTTCATTTAGTGTAATTAAGTCAGTTCCTTTGTACCAAACATGACCGTAATCGGGCTTTTCCAGGCCGATTATAGACCGGAGAATCACTGACTTTCCTGTCCCAGAGCCGCCAAATAGAGCAAGAATTTCACCATGCCTAAGAGCAACATTGATTTTATCTAGCACTTTGCGAGAGCCGAAATTTTTGCAAATACCATCGACTTGGATTGCAATTTCTTTTTCAGGAGTCATCAGTACCCTAGAGTAATAAATAGTTTGGTAAGAAAAAAATTGGAAATCATGACTGAAATACTAGCGGCCACAACAACTAGAGTTGTCGAGTCCCCAACGCCCCGAGTGCCGCCGGCAGTATTTAATCCTCGATAGCAGGCGAAAATTACAATTAGATAAGCGAAGGTTATCGATTTAATCGCGCCTGTGACGATATCACTAAGTTGAGTCGCTTTGATTACTTTCTCAATGAAGAAGTAAGGCCCAATGTTCATTGTGATAGAAACTAGCATCGCAGAAAAAATTGATACAAAGTCTACAAAAATAGTGAGTAACGGTAGCGCGATTACTAAAGCAATTAATCTGGGCACAACAATACGTTTAACTGGATCAGTACCTAGCGCACGAATGGCGTCAATCTGTTGAGTTACTTTCATAGATCCAATTTCTGCTGCCATGCCGGCGCCAACTCGTGCAGCTACCATCAGGCCAGAGAAAACAGGCCCCATTTCGCGCATTATTGATAAAGCGACAAGTTTTGGTACGTATAATTTGCCGCCAAATTTCTCTAGGCCATATCCGAACTGCAATGCCATAACAGAGCCAATGGCTAAGCCAGTGACAAAAAGAAGGAGTATCGAGTTCACACCAACTATATTTATTTGATCTAGGGTCTGTTTGAAATAGTAAGGAGGCCGACGGAAAGAGAGCACTGATCTGAGCGTAAGAACTCCGACTCCGCCCAGAAATTGCAACCCTTTTGATATTCCAGCTAAGGTATCATCTCTTGGCGAGTCAACGTCCATTATTCTGCCGAAAATGAGCTAAGAAAGTCTTCGAAAGTACTTTCACTGTTTTCTGCACCAGCTATTTCGGAAACATAGATGAAATCGTAGATGCATCTGCTTTTCTTAATCACCACTGTCCTTATTTTAACCGGAGTATCGTTCGATTCGCCATGATGTGTTGAATCTTTTGCGTTTCCACCATCGATTTTTAGGTATTTAAATTTAATCTCTTTCGCTTTTTTAATGCCAAGCAAAAGATTGCGTGACATTTCATCCAAGCTTAAGCTCCAGTATTTCCGGCAAATGCTGTTTAAAGAAATAATGGCACCTGTTCGCGGATCTTCATAAGCAATGTCTGCACGTAGGGCTTCAATTGAGCCTGGATCTTGTCCAACAGGCACTGGCTTCCACGGTGATGGAGGCGGGTTTACATAGTAATTCGCACTTTTTGGGGCTGATCTATCGGAGAAAACCACAGAGCAGCCGGCATGTAAAAAACAGGCGATCAAAAGAGCAGGAAATCCTGTCCGTGGGATGATTGTAGATATCTTCCTTGATGGTAGCATTCGTACTACTATTTTTGGCCGCGCAAGCATAACTGTCAATCATCCATAGAGTTAAAAACGTCAGAATTTTGGCAGATTTGTTATTGAACTGACGCTTCGTGTATTATTGCGCCGTTCAGGCGTCCATTGTGTATCGATTCAGCTATGGCATAGCTGTTGCTTTGATCCAGGTGACCGGGAATGTCTATGCGGCTAATGCTAATATTTATTCTAACCTTCTTTTTCGAGCCAAGTTCCTATGCAAGCTACGCGGGTAGAG
Organism: Oligoflexia bacterium; assembly: GCA_011087955.1. Taxonomy (GTDB): domain Bacteria; phylum Bdellovibrionota; class UBA1018; order CAIPTA01; family JAALKR01; genus JAALKR01. The sequence goes on along the minus strand of JAALKR010000005.1, from coordinate 65,878 downwards.
GCCTCGAAGTCACATCTTTTAAGGGCTACTCTCGACTCACGATACCAGTTAAGCCGAATTCTGGATTCAAAGTGGAGGGTTTTGAAGATAGCGTAAAGGTGCTGAATGTGGCGATTGAAAATATGCATCAAGCCTATTGGACACAGTCTAATCGATTGAGTGATCAATTAATTCGGAATGTGAAGACGTCTAGCATGGGGGATGCAACTATTCGTGTCTCCATTGAGATTCGTGGATCCTATTCCAAACATTTTATTTATTACCAGCCCAATCCTCCATCAGTGATTGTTGACATTTGGCAAGATAAAAAAGGGAGTGCGCAAAAAAAGGGTAAGGAGGCTAAGTTAGCTAAGAAATTTCCTAGCAAAGTGAAGAGAGTTTCAAAGAAGGCAAACCATGAGTTAAGTTCTAAATCTGTTTCAAAGGTATCTGAGTCTGTTTCGAAGATCCCTGAAGTTACTTCGAAGATTAAAAAAATAATTGTTCCACTAGACTTTTCTAACAACTCATTCTTTCGCCTGCCGATTATAGCTCCTGCGTTCGTCTATGAGGGTAAGAATTTCAATACCAGTAGAGAAGGAGACCCTGGAGCAGGCTGGGAATGGACAAAATCAAGCAAAAATGCAGGCAGCGGTACCAATTTTTCTTTAGCCATTAAGCTATATAAGAGCAAAAAATATGGTTTAGCGATACGTGCAGCGGAATATTTACGTCGAGATTATCCAAATTCTCCATATATGGAAGAAGTGAGGTTTCTGGAGGCACTAAGTTATTGGAATTTGAGTGTCCAAAGCGGCAATAAAGCCATGGGCCATAAAGCTTTAGCACAATTCAAGGAATTGATACCGCAACAAAAAAATGGGAAGAACCTCCCATTTAGTCAAAAATTAAGAATATTTTTCGCTGCAGACGCCTTTCGCGAAGGGCGCTGGTTAGATACGGCTTCACACTTCGAATCTATTCTTGGAAACCAGGAAAATAGCAAAAAAGAACCGGATTTTCCGGGCATACTGTTGGCTCATGCAGAAGCATACTTCAACCTACGCCAGTATCGACGGGCGAGTCGGGTGTATAGAGCAGCAATGCAGAAATATCCAAAGCATTGGGTCGGTAAGGAGGCTGCGTATAGGTTTGGGAATACTCTAGCCAAACAACGCTTTTATAAGAAGGCAAACTTAGCAATTCGGGAGGCGTTAAAAAAATACCCTGACTATGAATCAACGAGATCAGAAGCTTATCTCAATCTGGCGGAAGTTAATTTCTGGCTAAAGAATTTATCAGAGGCACAGAAATTTTTCAAAATCTACGCCAAAAAGCATCACGCGCACACTTATGTTGCAATGGCTTATGTTCGCCTCGGGGAAATCGAAGAAATAAAGAATAAGAACATCAAGAAAGCTCGCGAGTATTATTTGAAGGCTATTGATCACTTCCCATTTAGTTTAGGAGAAAGGCTGGCTCAAGTGAGGTTGGCTAGGTTAGAATTTTTCAATAACAGAGACCCCGATTTTCAAATTGCCCAAATGAGGAAGAACCTTTCCTCTAAGGAACTGCCGCGCCAGGTAAAGGAGATGTCTAGTATACAGTTGATCCGATTCTTAAATAAGAATGGACGTCCCAATGAGGCAATTCGACTAGCAGAAGATGAGGTGGCAAAATCCGATAGCAAAAATTACAAAATTTTTAAATCGATTTACATTGAAACACTTTTATTAAATGTTGAGGATTTTATTGATCGAGGAGAGTATGAAGAGGCATTGGCATTCTATGAGAAGAACCGTCAATGGTTGGAGCAAGGCAAACCAGATATATGGTTGCTCCTTGCAAAAGTATATAAAGCGTTACGGCTTTACAATACGAGCTCTACATTTATGGGGAGGTATATTGAAGCTCAGAAACGCATTAATGGTAGGCGTATGCCCAGTAGCCTTGCGAAAACGCGAGACGATGCTTTGCATGTAAAAGCTCGACTATTATATCTGCAAGGGCGATACCAGCATGCGATAGATAATTTAACAGGGAATTCATCCCTAGAAGCATGTCACTTACGGATGCAAGCCTATATGAAATTAGGGAATTTAGTTTCAGCGTTTAAAATGGCTCGATCAGTACAAGCAAAGCTTAATTCTTTGCCGAAAGAGCTGAGTAAAACTATAAAAGACCAGATACAAATTGATACTATTGAAGTGTTATCAAAGCATTTCCACAAACGAAAAGAATATAAGAGACAAATAGAAGTTTTACAGGTGGCCCGCAAGAATCTAAATTCACCGTATGAGCGATTTGAGTTCTTACTAGGAGACATTTATTGGTATCGGCAGGACTATGCTAAAGCAATTGTGGCTTTCAAGGAAGCGCTAGAACTCTTTCCAAAGAGCAAGCGATCAGCTCGAGCTAGTTATCGTTTAGGACTGGCTTACAGTAGTATTGGAGACAGAAAGAATGCAGTCAAAACTCTGACTCCGATTGCTGAGAATAGCCAAAATATTTGGGGGCAATCCGCAAGGCAAGAGCTTAACCTGCTACAGTGGGAAGAGAAATACTCTGTGATATTGGGGGATTCGCCACCATCGGGTCTAGGTTTGGAATTGTAATGCCTTTGGCATGACGATTGCTGTGTTATTGAGGTAAACCGCCGTAAGGCGATCACGGTCCAGGAGGGAACGTGGGCGATAAGATACTTGGGAAAACATTTGATGCGCTTTCTAGATCTTTAGATCTGCGCTCAGTGAAGCACAATTTAATTTCAGCCAATATTGCGAACGCTGAAACGCCAGGCTACAAGTCGAAGCGTATTGATTTTGAGGACACGCTGGCTAAGGCACTCAGTCTTACTGATGCGCCAATGGCACGAACCAGCGCTAAGCATATGCGTGCTGGTGGTTCTGTTGGTGAAGTAGCGCCAGAAATCTACAATAATCCAAATAATGTAGTGCGAGAAGATGGAAATACGGTTGATCGAGATGCGGAGATGGTTGCTTTAGCGGAGAACCAAATGCTCTATAACTCATCTATTGAGAGTCTTCGTAGGAAGATTGCACTATTGAAGTATGCAATTTCGGATGGAGGTAGATAATGGATTTTTTTTCTTCGCTTCGAATTAGTGCCTCTGGCTTATCCGCTCAGCAAACGCGAATGAATACAATTTCTTCCAATATTGCGAATGCAGAAAGCACATCGCCAAATGGCCCCTATAAGCGTAAAGATCCGGTCTTCAAGACGATAACTGATAGAAAACACTTCGGAGAAATTCTTGAGAACGCAATGGACGAGCATGCGCAAGGTGTAGTCGTGGAGAAGATTCATGAAGATACTCGGGCACCAAAATTAGTTTATAAACCAACGCACCCCCATGCACGGGATGATGGGTATGTTGAGATGCCTAATGTAAATACCGTTGAAGAGATGGCAAATATGATTAATGCCTCTAGGTCTTATGAAGCAAATATTTCAGCCATGAACGCAGCAAAATCTATGGCAATGCGGGCTCTAGATATTGGGAAATAAAGAATATTGTAGGTAAGGAGTTTTAGATGTCTGGTTTCAATGTTGAGCTCATAAATAGCTTTACTAGCACGCCGCAATCAATTCGCGATGGGAGTGCAGCAGGTGTTGGAAAAGGAAGCGAAAGAAAATCCGAGGAAGGCGAGGTAACTTTCGGTGATTTACTTGTTGATAAAATTAACGAAGCAAATTCAGTGATTTCAACCGCGGACAATGCAGTGAGCAATCTAGTTGCAGGTAGAACGAAGAACGTTCATGAGACGATGATTGCACTGGAGAAAGCTGATATCTCTTTCAAAATGTTGATGCAAGTTCGAAACAAAATGATTGATGCATATCAAGAAATAATGCGTATGCAAGTTTAGGTTTTGGAAGCTTAAGTGGGATTTTTAAATCAGTCATGGAAAAAAACTGCAGATTTTTGGGAGGTATTGACTTTTTCCCGAAAGATGGCACTTATTTCCCTTTCTGTAATTTTGGTGTCAGTAACTGGGGCATTGTTTCTTTGGGCGAGTAAAGCAAACTATGCGAAACTTGCAGGAAATCTGACTTCTGAAGATTCCACTCAGATTATTCGCTACCTTCGAGACAGGAAAATCCCGTTTAAGGTTGATGAGACAGGCAGTGAAATTCTAATTCCTAATGGTCACGTATATGATCTGCGACTTGAATTGGCGAGTAAAGGCTTAGCACAAACCGGTGTTGTGGGTTATGAAATTTTCGATAACCAGAAGTTTGGTACAACCAGTACGGTTCAAAGAATTAATAAGCAAAGAGCTACAGAGGGCGAATTGGTTCGAACAATTAATCACATTAAGGGAGTAAATCGTTCTAGAGTACATTTAGCGATACCTAAGAAAAGCGCATTTTTGGATGATGGTAAAAAGCCCACTGCTTCGGTAGTTTTAGATCTTATATTTGGGTTTGAGCCAACAGACTTGCAAATTCGTGGAATTCAAAACTTAGTCTCCTCGGCCGTACAGTCCTTAGAGCCAAATGCCGTTTCCATTATTGCAACGAATGGGAAACAACTTTCAAAAAACCTTCGTGATCCAGCCGCGCTATTTGCCGCGGCAACGATGGACTATCAGCGTAAATATGAGCAAAAACTAGAGAAGAGCGTAGAAGAAATTTTGTCTCGAGTTATTGGCAATGGAAAAGTTATTGTAAAGGTATCGGCTGATTTAGATTTCTCTAGGGTGTCTGAAACGCAAACACTTTTCGATGGTGACAACGCGACACCTCGGTCTGTCAACAAGGATGAAGATAGCCTAACGGGATCTCGGCCCTTACCGGCTGGGCGTTCCGGAGTAAGGACACAGGTGCCAGGTGCTGATGGCGAGCTAACGACTCAGGAAAATACACAAGAAAGTCTCGTTGAGAATCAGACAAGCAGGTCACGCAATACAACGAATTTTGAGGTACCACAAACGACGCGCGTAAGTGAAAAACCAGTAGCTTCACTCAAGCGGCTTTCAGTAGCTGTAATGATTGATGGATTTGCGTCAGGTGACGCACCAGTGGATGATGAAGGAAGAGCGTTAGCCAACGCGGGAATGGTATGGAGGCCAGAAAAGATCGCCGAACTTCAATCGATTGTTGCTAATGCGGTTGGATGGAAAGGTGGCCGTGACCCAGTAATTCAAATTAAGCCGATGAAATTTTTTAAAGAAGATTTAGCAGAAGCTACGGAAATAGCTCGTGAGCAAGAGAAGCAATATGCGATGATGATTATCGCAGGTTGGATCGCCGTTGGCTTGCTATTCACTCTATTTTTCGTCTTCGTTGTTCGGCCATTTATTAAGTGGATGACTGAAAATACAATGGACAACGTAGAAGATTTCTTGCCTCAGACACTGGAAGAGCTTGAAAAGGCTCAGTCTTCTAACCTTCCAGGTATGGAAGGCCTACTTCCTGAGATGGAAGAGAAGCTAGATCCAATGAAAATTAAGGGCGAGATGATAAGAGAAAAAATTGTTACACTGGTTGCTGAAGATCCAAGAAAAGCGGCACAAATTATTCATGAGTGGGTCCATGAGAAAAATGTGAAGCTAGACGTAAATAGAAAGAACGCTGAAGCATAAGGGGAGTCCCTATGGCGACAGAAAGTGCGAATAAAAATGAGTGGTCTGGAATTGATCGGACAGCCTTATTACTAAGCTCACTAGGCAATAAGACTACGCGAATTATTTTTGATAATTTGAAAGACAATGACATCAAGAGATTACTGAATGCCATGACGAATTTAGATAAAGCACCCATTGGAATTGTTAAGGAAGTCTTAGAAAAATTTTACTATGAACTATCTGAAGAAGAATCTCTAATTTTTACAGATTCAAAAGGTAAATCATTCCTTCTTGAAACCCTAGGTGAGGATCGAGCGGCTCAAATTCTAGGCAATATCGAATTTCAAGATGGCGGTCGTACGCTTGAAGCTTTAGAATTAGTAGATACTCGAACGCTAGCAAATTTCCTGCTTAATGAGCATCCACAAACGATTGCGCTAGTAGTTGCTCACTTAGATTTGGTTCGTAAGGCTGACACTATCAAGTGTTTACCAGAGGCGTTGCAAGCAGAAGTTGTGATACGGCTGGCAAACATTGATTTCATCAGCCCAGAGTTGATCGCACAGTTAGATGACGTGTTGAAATCTGAGCTTGCGACTGTCGGAACTATTTCTAAAACTGTCTTGGGTGGCGTGGAGCCAGTGGCCGAGATGCTGAATACAATGGATAAGAGCAGTGAGACAAGTATCATAGCGTGTGTGGAAGAAAAAGATCCACAGCTTTCAGAAGAGATCAAGCGCCTAATGTTCGTTTTCGAGGATTTAATTTTTATCGACGACCGTGGAATTCAGAATTTATTGAAAGAAATACCAAATGACAAGCTGATTGTTGCGATGAAGACGGCTGAAGAAGAAATAAAGGAAAAGATTTTCAAGAATATGTCTTCAAGAGCAGCAGAGTTCTTACGGGAAGATTTGGAAAATATAGGTCCTCAGCGTCTATCAGATGTAGAGGCAGCACAGGCCGAGATACTCAGTATTGCCAAGCAGCTTGAAAGCGAGGGTAAGCTTATTATTGGTCGAGGTGGTGGAGGTGATGAATTTGTGTGAGGAAGTAAATGGCTTTTAAACGTTATGAGTTCGAAGATGACAAGAAAAAGGCGAGCTCTCCACCTTCTTCGACTGGATCTATAGATAAATTTAAGAATCATAAATTTGAGCGTGATTCATCAGAATTAATCTTAGGCGTTACCGAAACGAAAGTTGGACGATTTAAGGTTCACAATTTAGTCGAAGAACAGTTAGGCCTTGTCGAGCGCGAAAGTCGAAAAAATGAAGCATTGATTGCTAAGGGAATTGAGAGTCGCTGGACTCAGGTAAAGGAAAAAGCTGAAGTAGAAGGATTTACTCAAGGTTTAAGTGTTGGCAAAAATGAGGCATATAAGGCAGAACAGCCACGAATTGAAGAGCGTCTAAAGCTCTTAGATACATTTCTTACGGACTTAGCTTCTCAACGAGAATTAATTTTTCGACAGAATGAAAAATTTCTTACAGATCTACTAGCTCAGATTTTAAGAGTAATTGCATTAAAAGAAATTCAACTGGATCCGGACTACTTACAAAGACTTGTTATGCACTTGCTCGATCAGATTAGTTCTACAGACGACGTAAGAGTTTTAATTTCAGATGAAGACTATGAGAATCTGGAGAGATTGCAGAAGCAAATAGATAGGGAAAAGCCAGAGTTCAAAAATTTGACGTTTGAGTTTCATCCAGAAGTATCGAAGGGATCTTGCCGGATTGAAACGAAAAGTATCGTTATTGATGGTTTGATAGAGGAGCAAATTCGTAATGCAATGACAGTTTTGCAACAGAGTGAAGGCAGCAATACCAGGTGAGATAAAGCCTTTAGTGGTTTGATGCCGTATGTTAAAATTTGCCTAAGGCACATGTTCTAGGAGGGAACATTAGTCTATGAATGACTTGCACGCAATCAATCGTCACGACTATACAAGCCGGCTTTCACGGCTATTGTTATATAGTCATTTAGGTAAGATCGATTGTGCCGTTGGCCTAACTTTGGAAGCGGAACTTCCAGGTGCTTCTATTGGTTCCATTTGTGAGTTACGTATTCGCCCTGGCAAGGAGCCTGTACTGGCGGAAGTCGTCGGATTTCGAGATAGCAAAGTTGTGCTCATGCCCTTGTCCGATGTGGTCGGGATTAGTCGTTGCTCAGAAGTAAAACTAGCCCGTCGGGAAGCAACGGTTAAGGTTGGGCCTGAATTACTTGGAAGAGTCCTCGATGGCACCGGTGAACCAATTGATAATGGACCAGAGCTAAGGCTTGTTCCAGAGCGCTCAATCTACTCTGAAGTTATTAATCCAATGTCTAGAGCTCCAATCACTAACCCAATTGACTTAGGGATTCGCGCTTTAAACGGACTGGTTACATGCGGTCAGGGCCAAAGAATGGGAATTATGGCAGGCTCAGGCGTCGGTAAATCTGTGCTGCTTGGCATGATGGCTCGTTACACAAATGCAGACCTCAATGTCATTGCATTGGTTGGTGAGCGTGGCCGTGAGGTCCGCGAGTATATTGAGCAAGATTTGGGTCCAGAAGGGCTGAAGAAGTCCGTCGTAGTTGTGGCTACTAGCGACCAGTCTCCGTTACTAAGAATGCGAGCTGCGTATGTAGCTACTTCTATCGCCGAATATTTCGCAGATGGTGGAGCGAAGGTTCTCTTGATGATGGATTCTTTAACAAGATTTTGTATGGCTCAAAGGGAGATTGGGCTTTCATTGCATGAGCCACCAACAGCAAAAGGGTACACACCATCTGTTTTCTCACATTTGCCAAAACTGTTAGAGCGAGCAGGTAACCGAGAAGTAGGTAAAGGATCAATCACTGGGATTTTCACTGTCTTGGTTGAAGGGGACGATTTCGATGATCCGATTGCAGACTCGGCGCGCTCAATTCTGGACGGCCATATAGTTCTCTCCCGGAAGCTTGCCGATAAAGGGCATTATCCAGCTATCGATGTACTAGCGTCCGTATCTCGAGTAATGCGTCGAGTAGTGGGTGATGAGCATTACGATTACAGCCGCGTAGCTCGAGAATTGATGGCTACTTACAATGAAGCTGAAGACTTAATTAATATTGGTGCGTATGCGTCCGGCGCAAATGCGAAGCTGGATCGGGCAATTTATGTGCATGACATACTAGAGAGCTTTCTTCGCCAAGATGTGGGGGATCGTTCTACAATTGCTGAGAGCATTAGCCTTCTTAGATCAATTTTGAGAGAGGAGCACTAATGCGAAAATTTCGGTTTAGATTGCAAACATTAAAGCGGCATAGAGAGATGATCGAGCGAGAAAAGCAAGGCAAGTTATCCCTAGTCATGACTAGTTTAAAAGAAGCTAAGGCTGAGTTGGATGGGATTGATGAAATACGCAATAAGCATTATTCCTCTATTCACTACTGGTTAATTGATAAATATCTCCGTGGGCTAAAAATCAGAAGAGAAGAAATTAAGACACGTCTCAAAGAGAAAGAGCAAGAAGCGGAAGATGCTTATAAAGAATTCATGAACGCGCGTCAGGAAGTAAAAAAACTTTCTGTTTTGCACGACAAACAATTTGAGATGCACAAAGAAAAAGAGCGGAAGCGTGAGAACAAATTATTGAGTGATATTTATATTATGCGTGACCGGCTAAATCTAAAAAGTGAAGAGAAATGACTAAGGGAATGGTTAAAGGAATTATTTTCACTATAACGTTGATTTTTGGCTTTCTCATTGAAGTGGAGGCTGCTGATGAGCCTTCGCGATTAGCTCTAAGTGTAGAGGCGATTAATGAACTTGAGGCGAAGCAACGTCAGCTTGACGAGAGAGAGAAGGCGCTAGCGGAACAAGCGGAGGCTATCATCGTACAAGAAAAAATACTTAAAGAAAAGATGCGTCGAATTGATGATATTTCCAAAAAGATGGCTGAGCGATTAGATGGGTTTAAATCTCGCTCTCAAGAAAAAATTTTTAAATTGGTTTCTATAATTGAAGAGATGAAGTCCGATGCTGCAGCTAGATTTTTTGAATTTGTTGATCCAAATTTAGCCGTTGAAGTTCTGACTCGAATTGATGTCAAGCGTGCTTCAAAGATTTTAAACAAATTGGATAAAGAGAGGTCTGCAAGGCTGTCGGAGCTCTATACAGGATATCGAAGTAAACTTAAGGAAGTAGAGACTGAAGTGAGTGCTACTCATCAGCCGGCTAGCTAATAGAAGGGTGTTACATGGATATGTCAAACACAAGTAGTGCCGGACCAAGTAGAGGGCTGTTGGATATTCTATTTGGTGATGGAAAAGACGAGAAATCTGCAGAAGAGCAGTTTAAGCCGCTTCTGGCTTTGGCTATAGCATTAGAAAAATCGCAAACTGAATTAAAAATGAAGCAAGCTGAATTGCAAGCGATGCAAGAACGGATTTCAGCGCCTGTCCAAGAGACTCCAGCGCTCAGTCATGTGCTGAGACAAGACGAACAGACTTTAGTGCCCAGCGAGGAAGGGCAGGCTTCAGTTCTTAGCCATGTGCTGGGACAAGAAGGGCAGGTCTTTGTGCCCAGACAAGAAACACAGGTTTCAGTGCCTGTCCAAGAGACTCCAGCGCTCAGTCATGTGCTGAGACAAGACGAACAGACTTTAGTGCCCAGCGAGGAAGGGCAGGCTTCAGTTCTTAGCCATGTGCTGGGACAAGAAGGGCAGGTCTTTGTGCCCAGACAAGAAACACAGGTTTCAGTGCCTGTCCAAGAGACTCCAGCGCTCAATCACGTGCTGAGACAAGACGAACAAACCTCCGTGCCCGGTGAAGAGGGAGAAAGTATTGAGGCTGCAACTACCGCAGGTAATAGAAGCTTATCTGAAGAGCTAGTTAAGGGTGCTAGAGATATGAAGCATGAAGCCGCAAACATTTTGAATCAAATTCGTTCTAATCCTGCTGCCATTTTACAGATGAACTCATCGGATCGTGCCCAGGTTATGAAAATGATCGAGGATCGCATGAGTCAGCTTCGTGAACAAATGCCTCAATTGGAAAAACTGGAGAAGGCGATTGCTCGTGATGGAATTGAAAAAGTAATGTCTGTGGGCTCAGTTTCAGAAATTGTGCAAAAACTGGAGAAGGCTGATGTGCGGACAGGAATAAGCACGGAAGAGTATTTGCAATTAGAAGCTAATGGTAAAATGAGCAACGCCAGTCGATCAAACTCATTTACAGAAAATAGAACTTTACCAGCGGATAGAATTTTATCGGCGGATGGAGCTTTACCGGTGGATGGAGCCTTGCCGGCGGTGACAAAGTTGATTGAACAGTCTCCAACAATTGACTTAGGTAGAATTTCAACGGTGAGCGTCCGCCGCTCTTTTATGCCAGAAGCGGTGCGTGCTGTTGAATTTCTAGCTACCGATGGTGGTGGTGAAATGAAGATTAATCTCAATCCAAAAGAGATTGGTCCTGTTGAACTCCAAGTAAAGTCTGATGCGAATCGAGTACGAGTGCAAATGGTAGTTGAGAGCCATGAATTAGCCGATGCTATCCGTGTAAACAAAGAGCAGCTAATAGATTCTCTAAAGGACCAAAAGATCCAGATAACAAATATTGATATTACGGTTAAAGCAAATGCAACAAATTCAGATAGCAATTTTGCAAACAATTCAGACTCAAGTGGTTTTGGAGAGGATAGATCTGATGGGCAAGGGAATTTAGGTCATCAAACTAGGGATCAGAGTGATGACCGCTCATTTGAGGAAGCATATTCGGACGAGCTAGATTCAAGCAAAAGTTTGGGAAATCGTCCAGACCAGAACCGATTGATTGATTTAGAGGTTTAGAAGTAAAGTATGATTGATATAGGAAGAGCACAAGAGAAGAGCTCTAATGAATATTTAGAATCGATTCGGCAGAAATTAGGCCTTGGTCATTCCGATCAAGCAACTAAGCGAACCCATAAAAAAGAGATTGGGAAGAATGACTTCATTAAGTTGATGTCGGTACAATTGCAACATCAAGATCCCACTTCTCCACTTAAAAATGAAGAGATGGCAGCTCAGTTAGCTCAGTTCTCTTCACTTGAGCAGATGCAGAATATAAACACCACCCTTGAAAAAATGTCGAATGAAACTAAGTCACGGGATAGCCTAATGGCTTCTCAGTTCATTGGAAAAGAAGTGGTTACGGACTCGTCTAGATTTGAAATTGATGAGGATCGAAGAGCGGATTTAAAGTTTGAGCTTAAGGAGGATATTGAAAATGGCACGGTCGCAATTTTCAATCAAAATAACAAAACCATTCGTGAAATCGAGATTGGAAAGCTTAAAGGTGGGCTAAATTCAATTAAGTGGGACGGTCGCGATAAAGCAGGTATTGAAGCCGATGTCGGTGCCTATTCATTCCGTATTACTGCATACAATAAAGACAAGGCTCCAGTAGAAGCTAAAACAGGCACGACGGGTATGGTAGCTGGAATTGAATTCGAAAATGGGCGGCCAGTTCTTCTAGTTGATGATAAGCGATTTCCACTGAGTGATATCACAAAAATTCAAGAGCCACTGAACAAAGATCAAGCTGCTAATAGTGTGATAGAGCCTTCGGTAGTGGAGGGTGGAGAAATCGCTTCGAAAGACGGAGTAGCTGTTGAAAAGCATAGGGAGAACGGTACGAAGGACGGAGGTATTTCTAGAGTGAATCCTCAGGAGGGATTGGAAAACATGAAGTTATTTAATCCATTCGACAGATTGTCAGCAAGGAATGCTGACTAATCTGAGAGACTGAAAACTAGGTAAGGAGCCAGATCTCATTTTAGAGTAGGTTCTTGTAACACTTGAAATATAAATCCGAGGGTGTCAAACAATAGGGACGCCCGCATAAGCAGGAGGCTTTTGTATGGGAGTATTATCTTCACTATATACTAGTATATCTGGTATCGAGGCTAACGGTACGGCATTAGGCGTGATATCGGACAACATTTCAAACTCGAATACGATCGGCTATAAAACTAGCCGGGCGGAATTTTCAGACATAATCGCGAAATCACTAAAAGGGGAGCTAGGTGGTAATCAAATTGGGCGTGGTGTTACACTGAGCGGAGTTAAACAAATCTTTACCCAAGGAAACATGAAGCAGACCGATCGACCAACAGACTTAGCGATTACTGGGGATGGATTCTTTGCATTGGATGGGCCGAATGGCCGTGTTTACACGCGTAACGGAGCCTTTAACTTCGATAAGGAGGGCGTGTTAATAAACTCAGATGGGTATAAAGTCCTAGGTTTCCAAGCAGACGAGAAGGGTGATATCTCGACGAAGCTGGGTGTGATTCAGTTAGATCGGAACATTCTTGATGCGAAGTCAACAAGTGAAGTGAAAATGTTTATGAACTTGGATGTTCGTGCATCGGCTGCGCAAGAGGATTTTAATATTGAAGACCCAGAAGCAACATCCTCTTATTCAACAGGGGTTACAGTTTACGATACTGCTGGTAATGCTCATACTGTGACTGCTTACTTCACAAAGACTGGAGATAATACGTGGGCTTGGAATGCAGTGGTGAAAGGTGATGAGATCGAGGGTGCGGAGCCAGGTACAGCTGTGGTTGGAGCATCTGGTACGCTGACTTTTGATAACAATGGTCGATTGTTAGCTCAAGAGATTAATGAGAATTCATTCTCCTTCACCAATGGCGCAAAACCAAATCAAGCCATTGAGTTCAATTTTGGTGATGATATCACTAATGGTGGAACTGGTGTGAAAGGCTCTACTCAGTATGGCTCTCAGAGTGATATTTATCAGACTATGCAGGATGGCTATGAAGTTGGTACTGTGGGTGGCCTTTCTTTTAATGATGATGGTGTTCTTTCAGCATTCTATACGAACGGCATTACGCAAAATCTTGCTCAAGTCTCAATTGCTCGTTTTGAAAACAAAGAAGGTTTATTCAAATTGGGTAACAACGTTCTTAAAGAGTCGAGATCTTCTGGTCAGCCAAATATTGGTAGGCCGGGGTCTGGTGGACGCGGTAAAGTGTTTTCGAAGACTGTAGAGGCTTCGACTACAGACATTGCTTTTGAGTTCATCTCTCTCATTCAAATGCAACGTGCTTTCCAAGCAAGTGCTAGAACGATGGGCACAGCAGATGAGTTAATGCAAGAAATCCTAAATATGCGTCGAGGATAAACGACTTCATTATAATATCTGGCTAAAGTAAGCCGAGGTAGTTCATAGGGCTGCCTCGGTTTTTTTATGTCAATCGTTTGACGGCAGTTTTGTGTTGTCCTTTGACGCCAACTTGTATTTATTGGTTTTCTTATGGTTAATCAGGCGAACAGGTAGGCCCTGTCTGTCCAAGTGTCTGATATTTAATTATATTAGGTTTCCTGCCCTTGAAATATAAATCTCAAAAAAGCTATGGCTGGCATGGGCTATGCAATGACCACATAGTGACGCTATACGGAGGGATTTGTCATGGCGGAAGAGGATAGCAAAAGCTCCGGATTATTCTTGGGTAAAGGGTCAAGCAAGCTAATGCTGGGCGTTTTAGTTCTCAATACTCTAGCTCTAATGGGAGTGGGTTTTATTGTGTTTATGGACCAGAAGCAAAAAGACACTGCCGAAAATATTAAAAAATTGGCAGTGGATGCAATTCATTCAGATGGAGGTGTTTTACAGGGGGGAGCGCAAGGTGGTGGAGAGGAAAATGATGAGTTCGATGTTCGTTTCTTCAACGTGGGTGAATTTACAGCAAATTTGAATGGCAAGCCAGGCGCCTCACACTATATCCGTGTGAATGTAAACCTTCAGTTGGGTAAAATGTTACAGGATGAAGAAATGAAAAATAGAAGCCCGCAAATTCGTGACACAGTAATCACATTGCTAAACTCAAAGGGGCTAAAAGATTTACAAAGTCGTGATGGCAGAAAATTTTTAAAAGAAGAGATTAAGATCGCCATTAATTCTTTTTTAGAGACCGGGAAAGTTGTGGGAGTTTATTTTTCTACTTTCGTGTTTGAGTGATTAGGAGCAAAGACGAATGAATCAGGTTCTAAGTAAAAATGAAATAGACGCGCTCTTATCGGCCGTAATGGATTCAGTATCCGATGTTGGTGGTGAAGAAAAAACGGGTGAACTTGAAGTGAACATCACGCCATATCACCTTGGGAACCAAGACCGGGTAATTCGTGGCAGAATGATGACGCTCGATGTGATTTATGAGCGTTTTATTCGATTGTTTCGAGTGAGTCTATCTACTTCGCTTCGTAAAATTACTTCACTTGGTGTTATTTCAACAGATCTATTAAAGTTTGGTGAATTTCTAAATACGCTTCCGATTCCATCATGTATGGGTGTAATCCGCTTTGAGACTTTGCGTGGATCTGGTTTAATTGTACTTGAATCAAAACTAGTGTACGCCTTAGTTGACTCCTATTTTGGAGGTTCTGATCGGCCGTATACTAAGGGTGCTGGAAAAGAGTACACTCGAATTGAGTTATCAGTGATCGAAAAAGTAATTCGAGATGCTATCTCTGATTTAGACGAAGCTTGGAGACCAGTTCACACAACAGACATTTCATTTGTACGGATAGAAGTGAACCCACAATTTGTGGGTTTAGTGCCTCCATCGGATATGGTTATCTCTACAGCATTTGAAGTTGAGCTCGAGCATGCTTCGGGCACGATAGCGCTAGTAATTCCATATGCCACTCTGGAGCCAATCAGAGAAAAGCTCAACACGGAATTTCAACCAGAAGGTGATAAATTTGAAAAAATTTGGACGGGTCAAGTTAAGGGGCATCTGACAACGACTACAGTTAATTGCCGAGTAAATTTAGGTGAATCAGAGCTTACAGTTGGTGACTTGATTAATTTGAATATGGGAGATGTAATTCCGCTGGATCGAGATGCAGACGGCGAACTCGATTTAATTGTAGAGAATATTCCAAAGTTTAGATGTGTATTTGGTGAGTCAAAAGGGAATAAGGCCGTACAAATTACGCGAAGAATTGATGACTGATTGATTTAGTGAAGGAGGCGTCTTATGGATGAGACTTCTGCAAAGGACGAAGGAGCGGAAGCTTCTGCTGAGCAAAGTGCAATGGAAAACGTAGCCGCTGCAATGGGTGGCGGTGCTGCAATGAAGGGAGGTGCTGAGGGAGCTCAGGCTGGAGAGGCAGGTGATGGCAAGCCGGTCACAGATGCTGATGATACGGAAATTTATAGTCTTGATTTCATTCTCGATATTCCTCTACGTGTCAGTGTTGAAGTGGGTAGAGCAAGAATTCTAGTTCGCGATCTACTACAACTTGGGCAAGGCTCCGTTGTGGAGTTAACTAAATTTGCTGGCGAGCCGTTAGAAATGCTTGTGAATGATAAGTTAATTGCTCGTGGAGAAGTGGTTGTTGTGAACGAGAAGTTTGGTCTGCGCCTAACAGATATCATTTCTCCAGAAGAACGAATCGAACAATTGAAATAAAGCATAAGTTGTCAGGAGGACGGCTATGAGAGTTTCAGGTATGAGGTCTGTGAGGCCACGTATATTTCGTGTGCTGTCGCATTTTGCTGTGATAGTGCTTAGCATTCTGCTTTGTCTATGGATGGTGTCGGGTGCCAAGGCTGCTGGCGAGGCTAACAGGGCCAACAAGTCGAACAAGGCAGCTAAGATTATTGAAGTATCGTACTCTAAGGCGGCTGACGATAACCCATTTATCGAGGTCCAATTTTCTCATCCGATCGACCCAAAGCAGGCCCAGGTTAGGTTTGAGCGAAATTTTATTCAGCTCGAAGTTCAAGGTGCTTCAGCGTATCCGGCAATTATTAGACGATTTCCGGAAAGTAAGTCTGTAAAGAAGGCTTTTGCCTATCAATTTAAGCCAGAATTAGCAAGAATCAGACTTTTTGTAGATGGGAAGAGTGCATTTTGGAAGAATCGTGCAACTATATGGATTGATGGAGAGACTCTTCGTCTGAATCTTGGGAAAATTACTGCGAAGGATCGCTTGGTTGCTCAAATTGGAAGTGTTAATCGAGGAAAAAAAAGCTCGGAAAAAAGCTCTAGTCTTACGATTGAAGAACGAGAGCTTTTAGATGAGCTCAAAAAGAGCCCCTCAGCATTAAGCAAATCAGAAGGAGATCTTTTCACTAATTCGTTCACCTCCAAGCAAAGGATGAACCCATCCCAGGCGGTGGAGCCATCTCAAGCGATGAATTCATCCCCAGCAGCGATTTTACCCCAGACGTCGAATTCATTAACAAAAGTCAATGCGAAGCCTAGTATTGCAAGTGGCATCATTCGATTAATTTTTAGTCTTCTTATCGTGCTGACAGTAATTGCTGCAATCGCTTATGCATTAAAGAAAGGCTTGTTTGGAAAATCATTCACTCCTGCAAAACAATTAAACTCAGAAATAATTAAGACACTAGGAAATCATAATTTAGGTCCGAATCGTTCGCTAGTCGTAGTCAAAATTGTTGATGAGGTTGTTGTGCTTGGAGTAACAGAGCACTCAATTAATCATGTGATGAATTTAGATCCAGAAGCCGATTTTGCCTTTGCTCTAAAAACTGAAAAAATTGCTGATCAAGTCAAACACTCTTATGACCTGAAGTCGGAGATTCAAAAGAAGATTAGCGGTTTTAAAGCACTAAACTGAGGCGTAAATGAAGAGATATACTCTATTGCTAATAGCTTTCTTTTTCTCCGCACTAGCGGCAGAAGTTGCAATAGCGCAACAAGTGTCTATTCCTCAGATGAATTTTTCTATTGGTGGGTCTGGAGTCAAGCCAGGAGAAATTGTTGGTGCGGTCAAAATTTTGATTCTATTCACAATTCTATCTCTAGCCCCGGCTATTCTGATAATGATGACTTCATTCACTAGAATCGTTGTTGTTTTGTCATTTCTCCGACAAGCGTTATCAACTCAGCAAATGCCGCCTAATCAGTTAATTATTGGTCTTTCATTATTTCTTTCTTTTTTTGTAATGGCTCCTGTTTTTAGCAAAATAAATAAAAAATCTCTTACACCTTACCTCGAGGAGAAAATTGATCAGGGTACAGCATTAAAAAATGCTGAAATCCCAATGCGGAAATTTATGTTCTCTCAAACTCGTGAGTCTGATTTAAGGCTATTTTTGGAGATGGGGAAAATTGCAGACGCTAAGAATAAAAGCGATGTGCCGTCATGGGTTCTCATCCCAGCATTTGTTGTGAGTGAACTGAAAACTGCTTTTCAAATAGGCTTTATGCTTTATTTGCCTTTCTTAATTATTGATATGGTTGTCGCTTCGGTATTGATGGCCATGGGTATGATGATGTTGCCACCTGTAGTTATTTCACTTCCATTCAAATTGTTGCTTTTTGTTCTAGTGGATGGTTGGGAGCTTGTCGTTGGATCATTAGTTCGTTCCTTTGGATAAGTAGATTGAGGAAAACTTATGACAGAAGAATTAGTATTGGGAATTGGAAGAGAAGCTCTGTTGACCACTGTTCTTATTGCAGCTCCTCTTTTGCTAGGTGCTCTGATTACTGGTCTTGTAGTGAGTATCTTGCAAGCAGTTACACAAATTAATGAAGCTACTTTGACGTTTATTCCTAAAATTGGAGCAGTTGTTCTGATTCTTTTAGTCTTAGCGCCATGGATGATTCAAGTTATGACAGCGTATACGACTGATCTATTTACTTCCTTACCGGGCTTAGTTCGATAATGGGTTAGATTGAAGTGAATATATATGGCCTAGATATCACAGAAACTCTCCTTTTTTTTTGCGGGCTTGTACGAGTTTCAGCCATTTTAGTTGTCTTTCCAATTTTCAGTAGTAATGTTGTCCCTCCACTAGTTCGAATTTTGTTTGCATTTTGTCTATCTACAGCTTTATTCCCGGCTATCAAGAGTACTTCTGGAGTTACTGCTAGCGAGTACTTAAATAGCAACCTCCTGTTAGTTGCGCTTGTAATGAAAGAAGCTCTGGTTGGAGTTATCGTTGGCTTTATGGCTAAGGTTATCTTTGAGTCCATCTCTTTTGGTTTTGCCTACATGAGTATGCAAATGGGTTTTGGATTTTCGAATCTATACGACCCAAACATTGAAACGTCTTCCCCAGTTGTCAGTAATTTTGTGATGGTTATAGTGAGTCTTTTGTTCATCGCAGTAGATGGTCATCATCTGATGATAAATGCTATCGCTGAAACCTTTACTGTTTTGCCGCTTGGAGTGGCATCGTTCACGAAACAGCTTTCTTTATACGTACTTGATGTTGGCGCTAGTGTTTTTGTGATTGCTGTTCGAATCGCAGCACCTATTGCTGTTGTGATATTTTCGATAAATGTAGGGTTTGGGTTGATTGCTCGAGCGATTCCTCAGGTCAATGTCCTCTTGGTGAGTTTTACGGTAAATATTTTAGTAGGAATTTTAGTTTTATTTCTAGTGATGCCGCAACTAGGAACAAGTGTGGGTTATTTCTTTCAACTCATGTTCGAGAAAATGAACGGTGTATTGGTACATTTGAATGGCTGAGAAATCAAACGAAACGCCACAAGATGAAAAAACGGAAGAGCCCACTCAGCAGCGTTTAGAAGAGTCTAGGCGTGAGGGTAATGTTGCTCAATCGAAAGAAATTACTGCCTTTATGGTGCTCCTTGGGTGCGTAGGAGTGATTTATTTTGGTGGGTCTAATTTACTCGAGGTTTATTTCGATTTATTCCGTCAACTGACAGATTTGGCGGGGACAATGCAGATCAATATGTCGACGGTTGGAAAGTTGTTGTATTTGACTCTTGGAAGTATTGTCAAGATCGTTTTGCCGATAGCAGCTATCGGGCTTACTGCCGGAATTGCAGGTACGATTGTACAGGTTGGATTTAATTTCTCTACGAAGCCACTGGAGCCAAACTTAAATAAGTTAAACCCTGTTTCAGGGTTCAAGCGTATTTTCTCAATGAACACTATCGTTGAAGGTGCAAAATCGATTGCCAAGTTAGTAGCGATAGGAACCATAGCTTACCTGATGGTGGTTGATTCTATCCTAACGGCACCGGTCCTTACTGAATTTGAATCTGTTGAGATAGTTAATTATATGGGCATCATCGGATTTCGAATGGTTGGTGCCATTTCATTGGCGCTTTTCGTAATCGCCGGCGGAGATTTGGCATGGCAAAAATACCAATATATCAAAAAGTTACGGATGACAAAGCAAGAGCTGAAGGATGAGTTAAAGAATCGAGAGGGTGATCCGCTTTTAAAGGCCCGTATTCGCAGTGTGCAGCGGGAGAGAGCTCAAAAGCGTATGATGGAAGAAATTCCAAAAGCGGATGTAATCGTCACAAATCCGACACATATTTCGATTGCGTTGAAGTATGACCCCAAAAATATGGAAGCACCAAAAGTAATTGCAAAAGGTGCTGACTATATCGCGTTGAAAATTAAAGAGATTGCTAAGGATAATGATATTCCTTTAGTTGAAAATGTTCCTTTGGCCCGAGCCCTGCATAAATCAGTAAAGATAGGACAGTACATTCCTCGTTCGTTATATCAAGCGGTCGCGGAAGTGCTGGCATACATTTACCGAATAGGTAGACGATAAATGAAGTTAGGATGGGAGTAGATAAAAGTGCCTGAAAATAATCAGGGATTTGAGTTTAGAAAATTACTGAAGAATACGGATCTGACGATTGCATTAGGTTTGCTTGGTATTTTGGTATTGATGGTGATGCCTCTCCCGCCCGTCATGATAGACATTTTTTTGGCACTGTCGATTGGTGGATCTGTTGTTCTGCTTCTCACATCTGTCTATACTCGTAAGCCTTTAGATTTCTCTGTATTTCCTTCGGTTCTTTTGACTGCGACACTTTTCCGTTTGGCTCTTAACGTGGCTAGTACAAGACTGGTATTACTTGATGGACCGGACAAGGGCGTTGCTGCAGCCGGTGAGGTGATTCGTAGCTTTGGAGAGTTTGTTGTTGGAGGAAATTACGCAGTCGGGATTGTTATCTTCATAATTCTTGTAATTATTAATTTTGTTGTAATTACCAAAGGCGCTGGCAGAGTTGCTGAAGTTGGCGCTCGATTTACTTTGGATGCGATGCCAGGTAAGCAGATGGCGATTGATGCTGATTTGAATGCTGGGATTATTTCTGAGACGGAAGCTAGAGACCGCCGTAAGGAAATTTCCGAAGAATCTGATTTCTACGGCTCCATGGATGGTGCATCTAAATTTGTCCGTGGTGATGCAATTGCTGGCATTTTAATTGTTTTAGTCAATATTGTTGGTGGCATCATAATCGGTACAGTACAGAACGGTATGTCGCTTGGGGATGCAGCAGAGACATTTGTTTTGCTTACAGTGGGCGATGGCTTGGTTTCTCAAATACCAGCTCTAATTATTTCGACGGCTGCTGGTATTATCGTCACTCGATCGAATTCGGATGAGAATTTGAGTTCAGAAATGGGCGCTCAATTTTCGGCTCACCCAAAATCTCTCTACGTAGGCGCGGGGGTTATGGGGGTATTCTCTCTAGTTCCCGGATTGCCAGCGCTACCGTTTATGGTGATTGGTGCTGGCTTGGGTTACGGAGCTTATCGCGTATCTGAAAAATCTCGAAACAAGGCGATGCTTGATTCGCAACGCAAAATTGAAGAGGAATCTCGTGAGGAAGATGAAAGTGTAGAACGACTACTTTCAATGGATACGCTTGAGCTAGAAGTTGGTTACGGGCTAATTAATATAGTTGACCCGGATCAAGACGGAGAACTATTAAATCGTATCAATCTGATTCGTAGGCAATTTGCGATGGACTACGGCGTGATTGTTCCATCTATTAGAATTCGAGATAATTTACAACTCAGTCCAGGTGAGTACAAGTTTATGCTCAAAGGAGTGTCGATTGGCGATGGTGAGCTAATGATGGATCATCTATTAGCTATGGACTCTGGTGAAGTAATTGAAAAAATACCAGGAGTAGAAACTGTTGAGCCTGCATTCGGGTTACCTGCAATTTGGATTAGTTCTAACAATAAAGAGAATGCAATGATGAATGGATATACTGTGGTTGATCTTTCTACCGTCATTGCTACACACATTACAGAACTCTTACGAAAACATCTAGCTGAGTTGCTAGGCCGACAAGAGCTTCAGGGTCTGGTGGACGGCGTAAAAGAGGAGTATCCAAAGGTTGTTGAGGATTTAGTGCCAAACATCCTTCCATTGGGGACGGTTTTAAGAGTGTTGCAGAACCTATTGGAAGAAGGTGTGAGTATTCGCGATATGAGAACGATTCTAGAAGTATTAGCTGATGAAGGTACGACTTCAAAGGATCCAATACATTTGACCGAGTGTGTTCGCTCTGCTCAGCATCGTTCAATTTGTTCTCGACTAGCAGATGAAAATAATGAGTTACATATTCTCACGCTAGAACGGCAGATTGAAGAGACTATAGCAAACTCCATTGTTAAGCTGGAAACAGGTTCTGAGCTTAGCCCAGACCCGGAGTTTGTGCAGCGGTTATTAGGAGCGCTAAATTTAGATGTCGCAAGAGCAATTGAACAATCATCACAAGCTGTTATTCTTTGTTCGCCGGCTATTCGTTTTCATATCAAGCGATTAATCGATAGATTCATACCAAGTTTAATTTTTTTATCTCATAACGAAGTTTCGCCTAATGTAAATCTTCGATCACTAGGGATGGTGAGGTTAGACGATGCAAGTTAAAAAATTTGAAGCCCCAACAATGAAGGAGGCTCTCAAGGTAGTTAAGAGAGAGATGGGACCTGACGCGATCATTTTGAAGACCAAAGAGAATCGCAAAGGGTTTGGATTAATGAGTTCTTCCTCTATCGAGGTAACTGTAGCGATTACGGAGAATGATCTTCGTAAGAAGAACTCCGTAGAGAAGGACCTTTCGGATGTAGTGAAGGAGAAAATTTATAGTAGCTCGGCCACTGAACAGAAGCGTATTTACAATTCTTATTCACAGAAAACTCGACGAAATAATCAACAAACTCGACGGATTGATCCCTCCATCTTAGATATGCCGATTACAGACTCGCAAAATGTGGAGTTAAAAAATACAGATAGGCTCCAAGAGGAAATTGATGAATTAAGATCGATGATAAAACAGATATCTCGAGAGAAGGCTACTAATCATTTACGGGCAGCATCAGCACAAGCTGTTAATGAAGAAATTTCAGAGTTTTATAAAGATTTAGTCAACTCAGGAATTGAGCGAGTTTTTGTTCGAGAAATTCTTGAGCCAGCAGAGTCTAATTTAGATAAAGATGAACGAAAGAATTATTCGAAAATACAGGAGAAGGTCGCCGTTGAATTAATGGAACGGCTTCAGGTTATTGATATTCTTGATGGGATTGGAGCGAAAGAAGGGAAAGCGGAAACCACGTTTATTTCAGTAGTTGGTCCAACCGGCGTTGGTAAGACTACAACAGTCGCAAAAATTGCAAGTCAGGCGGCTTCACAACGTGAGCTGCGAGTTGGCTTGATCAACTTAGATATGTACCGTGTGGCAGCGGCTGACCAGCTTAAGACATATGCGAAGCTCATGAATTTACCTTTTCGAAATGTGAAGACTGTCGAGGAATTAAATGAAGCGATCTATGATTTTGGCTCATTAGATTTAGTTCTAATCGATACCACCGGGCGTAGTCAGAGAGATTCCGACGGGCTAACCGAGATATCAAAATACCTTGATCAGGTAACAAATAATCAAGCACTTCTTGTGTTAAGTGCGACAACTAGAGAATCCGAGCTTAGAGATATATCGAACCGATTTCGACTATTCCGACCATGTGCCCTTATATTTTCTAAGTTAGATGAAACAGGTGTATTTGGCAGCATTGTAAACACACAGTTTCGAACAAAACTTCCGCTGGCGTACTTTACAGTTGGACAAAGAGTGCCGGAGGATATTGAGCGTGCTACGAAAGAGCGTTTAGCTGATTTGATTGTAGATTTATGAATTTTAAATGAGTCCAGGGGGGACAATGTTTAAGAATTACCAAGTTGGTGTAGTTAATAGTCGTATTCGGGCCTTGCCGAAAGGCCACAGGACCTCATTTCGCGTTATATCTGTAACGAGTGGAAAAGGTGGCGTAGGAAAAAGTAATTTGGTGGTTAATATAGCCATCGCTTTAAGAAGAATGGGAGAGCGTGTACTCATTCTGGACGGAGATTTTGGACTTGCGAATATCGATATCCTATTAAATCTCACCCCTAAAGTGAACATAAATGACGTGATTGAAGGACGAGCGCAGCTACGAGACATTATTTCTCATTCGCATTACGGTGTTCATGTCCTTCCATCTTGTTCCGGAATCCTAGGTATCAAAGGCTTGAGTCAGGAAGCTAAATCTAGAATTACAGAAGAGCTTGAGGGGTTAGATTTCGAATACGACACGCTAATTATTGACACGGCTGCTGGAATCGGTAGCGACGTAATCTGGCTAAATTCAACAGCTGATGATGTAGTTGTAGTTGCGACTCCAGAGCCAACCTCAATTACGGATGCGTACGCCATGATGAAGGTGCTGAATCAGCAATACAAGATTAAAAAAATAAAGCTACTAGTAAATCAAGTGAAAAACCAGGAAGAAGGATTAAAGGTTTATAGCCGGATTGCCGAGGTAGTTGATAGGTTTCTGCATCTTGGTATTGATTATGTTGGTTCAGTGAATTTCGACGGCAATCTCACTGAGGCAGTTAGGCAGCGCCATCCGGTAATTACAGGGGAGCCGGATAGCTTGTTCAGTAGAAATATTAAGGATGTAGCCAGTTCTTTTCATAGGGATCGAGAAGATTTGGTTGCTATGGAAGCAAAAGGATGTTTCTGGCAGCTAGTTGCCGACGCAGTTTGAGCCACGGAGGGGCAAATAAATGAACAAGGAAGCGCAGAAGTATCAGTCAATCGCTGAGCAAACAGATCTAAGTCGAACAAATTTAAATCAAGAAAAAAGTACAGAATCCACGAGTATCAAGCTCGTAGATGGAATGAGCAAAGAAGAAGTTGTCGTTAAGTATGCTCCTCTTGTTAAGTATCTTGCACAAAAATTAGCGCTAAGGCTTCCTGCAAATATTGAGTTAGATGACCTGATCTCCGCAGGTGTTATGGGCTTAATGGATGCGGTGGATAAGTATGATGAAAAACGAGAAAATAAATTCAAGACTTATGCTGAATTTCGAATTCGTGGAGCAATGCTTGATGAGCTTCGTTCTCAGGATTGGGTTCCTCGTTCAGTAAGAGAAAAAGCAAAGCAATTAGAGAGAATTTTTTCAAAGCTAGAGCAGAAACTTGGCCGGCAAGCCACGGAGGAAGAAGTACGCGATGAAATGAAACTCACTCATGAAGAGTTTCAAGATCTTCTATATGAAGTTCGCTCAATTTCTTTGTTAAACTTTGACGATTTAAGCAGCTTAACGAAAGCTGACAAAAAATCTATGGTCGGATTGATAGAAAATGGAAAAATTCCTAACCCTTTTGCGGAAATTTCAAAATCTAACGTTAGAGGATTGATGGAAAAGGCAATTAAGGATCTGCCGGAGAAGCAACGTCTAGTTTTAGCCCTTTACTATTATGAAGATCTAAATTTGAAAGAAATTGGTGATATTTTGGAAGTGACTGAGTCACGTGTTTCGCAATTGCATACTCAAGCTATTCTACGTCTTCGTTCTCGTCTAAAAAATCGATTTGATGATTTTGCTCAAAGCGTCAGCTGAATTTTTCAGTTCGTTTAGAGAGCCATTGTTTTCAATGACATGATCAGAAAGTCTGGTTTTTTCCTGTTGGTCCATTTGAGTTGCAACTAACTTAAGAACGTCGTCTTTTGTTAGTTTACTTCGTCTCATTACTCGATCGATACGAATATCGTCTTCGGCTGTTACACAAATAATTTTGTCGAAATCATGTTTACGCTCAGATTCGAATAGAAGCGGTACTTCGTAAAAAATTACTGTGTCTCCGCTTGTCGAATGGATAGTTTCGGCTTTTTTTTCAGAGATCGCACGAATCCTAGGGTGAGTTATTGATTCTAGCAATTTGCGCATCTTAATATCGCTAGAAATGATTTTACGAAGTTCGCTGCGATTGATTGTTCCGTTCTTATTCATAACCGATGGACCGAACTGGCTTGCGATTTCTGCATTGGCAGGTTGCCCAGGCTCGACGACCTTTCTAGCTATTTGATCGGAATCGATTACAGTGTAACCTTTTTGGCGCAGCATGTTGCCGAGCGCTGATTTCCCACTGCCGATCCCTCCGGTAATAGCTATGAATTGAAAATTTCTGGTTGCTTTAGACATACACTGAGACTTTAATTTTATCATGAAGTTGTCATTTTTCTTGAGTAAAATACCGATAAGCGAGATGTAAGAGTATGGATAAAAAAGATAAGAAAGACAAGAAGGATAAGGACAAGCGCCAGGATAAGACCAATAAGAAATCAGTTTTGATTTCTGATCATCCGGTCTTTTCGCGTATTAAAGGTGAACTACCGTCGCGTAATAAACAGAAGCATGCGTCTCGAAACCCTTGGATTCAGCGCTATTTCGGTTTAGATGTGCGCTATCAGATAAGCTCAAAGCTGGTTATTTTGGGCGCTGCAATTTTTCTCTCCTTTTTCATCTATCGTGAGATTACAGATCCGTTTCTAGATTATCGAGAGGGGCAAATCGCGCAACGGCATCTGATTGCTCAAAGCACGATTGAGTTCGAAGATGAGACCACGTCGGAAGAAAAGCGTCGTGATGCGGTTTCCTCGGTGCTTCCAGTTTATGATTATGATCATCGTGTAATAGTTCGGTCTATTCAGAATTTACGTACTGCGTTTCGTAAGTTGCGATCGGCCTATTCGGATGTTTGGAAAGGTAAGAAGACTCTCCTTAAAGAATCAAACCTGTTTATTAAGTCTAAGAAGCTATTTTCACAGACGTTGGAAGTAGAAGTTACAGATGAAGAATTTCTAGCGCTTGTGAGCCTCAAATTTTCTAATAACCTTGAGCGTACATTAATTCATCTCTTTGTACCAGTGGAGTCAAAGCTGATCGTTTTGTCCAAGGAATTATTAAATTCAGGTCAAGATCGCGGAATTACGATGAATCACTTAAATGAACCATTTGTTGAGCCACGAGAAGAGATCTATAAAAATTTAGTTGAGATAGTAGATATTAAGGATGCTAGAAAAAGATTTATTAAGAGTGGAAAGCGGGTCTTTTTATCCAATCGCAGAGAATTCGAGCTCACCGCACTTAATGTGGTATCGCGATTACTAATTCCAAATTTAACCTTTAATAAACAGGAGACAGAACGACGCAACCAAGCGGTTGCAGATGATATCCAGCCAGTGATTATTAAAATTAACAAAGGGGATACGATTATTCGCTATGGTGACCCGATCACAAAGCGGCACCTTACAATCTTATCTTACTTGGAGCGTCTGAGAGCGGAAGAATCTTCTCATTTTAGATTTCTCTTTACGACGGTTCTTTTGACAATTCTTCTATATTTGTTGTTTACATTCCAGCGAGGTGGGTTCGAGCCTTATCGTTATAGTTTAAAAGATGTAGCGGTATTTCTGTTACTAGGTATGGGCTTGATTCTTACAGTGAAGGGGGTGCAGTCAATTGCATTGGAGGCATTGCTAGAGAAGCTTCCACAATGGCCGCTTGAATTTTACCATTTTTTAGTCCCGACAGCAGCAGCTCCGGCGATTGTTCGAATGATTACACAGAAGCAACCAGCATTCTTGATGACTATAGCAATGGCTGTAGTTGGTGGAATTCTTTTAGAGCGGAATTTCTTCTATACCTGTTATGTAATCACATCCTCTTTAACAGCTGTTATCTTGGCAAACCGGGTGGAAACACGTGCGCAAATTTATAAAATGGGGGTCGTTACCGGGATAGTGAACGTGGCAATGATTATATGTATTGCCGCGTCTACAAGAAGTGGTGCGAATCTTTCGCTACTTTGGCAGGATATTACGTGGATTATTTCTGCGGGGATGATTTCAGGAATTTTAACGGCGGCTGCAGTTCTTTCATTTGTACCGCTTATTGAATGGGCATTTGGGCATACGACAGATTTGCGGCTTTTAGAGTTAGCTGCTATGAATCACCCGCTTTTACGAGATTTAGTGGTGAAGGCGCCGGGGACTTATCACCATTCGATTATTATCGGTTCATTGGTGGAAAAGGCTGCGGAAGCAATCGATGCCAACTCACTTTTGGCTCGAGTGATGGCCTACTACCATGATGTTGGAAAAATGGAGCGACCAATGTATTTCATTGAGAACCAAGCGGGAGGCTATAACCGCCATGATGCCTTACAGCCGCATATGAGTGCGATGATTATTCGTGAACATGTGAAAAAAGGGCAAGAGCTTGGCTATAAGCACCGCCTGCCGCAGCCAGTTATCGATGCAATGAGTGAGCACCATGGCTCCTCCGTCATTACCTATTTCTTTAATAAAGCTAAGAGTATGGCGGAAGATCCGGATTCAGTTCTTGAAACTGACTATCAATATGATGGAAAAAAACCTCAATCGAAAGAGTCCGCTTTAATTATGCTTGGAGATGTTGTAGAAGCGGCGACGCGATCTTTAGCTGATCCAACTCCACTTCGGCTTTCGAATGTAGTTCGAAACGTTTTAAATAAATATTTTGCGGAAGGGCATCTTTCTGAGTGTAATCTTACGCTTAGAGATTTAGATTCAATCGCTGAAAGCTTTGTGGAAGTATTGATTGGCATCTACCATGCTCGTATCGATTATGGTATTTCTGTGACTAAGGATACAACGCAACGAAAGAAATCGACACCTAATGCAGCTGCGGATTCAAAGTCAGGTTCGGGTCAGTCGGGAACTCAAAAGCAAGCTTCAGGCCCTAACGTCAAGCATATTACGGAAGCTGTCCGGCCGACGGGTGCCGGGAGCAACGGCTCTAAAAAAAGCTGAGCTTTCCCTTGTTCTTACTGATGACAAAGGAATTGAAGAGGTTAATCGTCTTTGGCGTAAGAAAAATCGGTCAACAGATGTTTTATCCTTTCCGCAGTACACAGTAGAGGAATTAAAGGAGATGGGCGTACAATACAAGCAAGGTATTCGGCCTGAATGGATGTTAGGCGATATTATTATCTCTATGGAAACTGCAAAGAGGCGGGTAGAAGAGCTAGGGGCTGACTTAAATACGGAAGTAATTCGTCTATTTATACACGGACTCGTGCATTTATTCGGCTATGACCATGAAATAAATGAAAAAGAAGCCCGTCGAATGCGCCGTGTGGAACGCATTCTATTGACACGTTAGGGTGAATTCCTGGATTATATATAGAGGGATTGCCATAGATATGTTGTAGGGGGATTGCTATGGACGGTGAATATCTACCGGAGCAAAAGCAGCCAAGCTATTTACGTCAACCTGAACTTCAATCCAGTGGGGACTGGTCTTGGGTTAAACGCTTAGTGCGTAATGAAGCAGAGCTAATTCGAACAGGAACTGGGGATCTACTTGGACACCAGGATCATCGCAAGGTGGTGGATGAGATCACTCATGAGTTTATGGAACATTTGAAAAATGAATTTGTCTCTTGCGTGGACGCATTCAATTCTTACCGTGGTGGCGCGCATCTTCCGAATGCGGTTAAGATCTTCAATGTATCCAATACGGAAAATGATTTTATTCTTTTTCGCAACAATTTAAAATTGGTAATTTCAAATTCCGCACTAGGCGTGATTAATTTCGCTTTCATTTCACGGCATAGCAACTTTAAGGGCTCTCCGGTTAAGACACAAAAGGAAGGCTATGACTTGATCGCTCAAATGTTTCCATTCAACGAACTTGCATGGACATTCCATGGAGAGCGAATTAATGTTGAGTGTGTTGTGCGATATATGTTTACAGAATTTATCAAATCGTCTGCTCAATACTAGAACTTTTTCTTGGAAAAATGAAATCTACTTCAGAGCTAAGTTTGGGCGTCATTTGTTTTTTTAAGTTTTCTTTCAGCTTATCTAGAGTTTCTGGTTCCCAATTGAATTCTCTCTCAAAATTACTAGAGTCTAATGTGTAATCTCTTTTAGTCGAACTACTAGATGAATTTTCTTCGAGAGGGTTGATTTGCTGGCGGATTAAGTTTGAATCAAGATTCAGAAATTTTGCAAGTTCTCGGATCATATCAATCTCATCCATTGAAACGCCACTTACGTGGTAGGTTCTGTGATCGGATGGGAAAGGTTTTTGCAGAAGTTTATAAACTGCATCGATCAAACTGATAATGCTTAGATAGTCATATGTTTTATGATCAGCGACATAATAGCGCTTGCCGAATTTTATTATGGATCGAAGGACATCAAATAAGGAAGGGCGGAAGAAGTTGCTCATTCCAATTACCTTGCCGAATCTTAAAGTGGTGCTCTCTGTAGTTTGGGATCGAATCAGTCTTTCTGCTGCTGCTTTTGCGCATCCAAAATTCATTACCGAGAAATGAGTTTCATCTGGCTTTGCCTTTGATCCTGTGCCGTCAAATATTTGAGCACAAGATAAGTGAATATTTTTGACCCCAGAGTTTTCTGCAGCTTGGGCGAAATTGAGCGGTAGGTATGTGTTTATTGTGTCCGATACTTTTAAATCCTTCTCAGTTGCTGCTAGATCATTGAATCCAGCTGCCATGATCGAATAGTCAGGTTCAATCATACGCATATAGCGACCAATGATGTTCTTACTATTTAGATCTATTGGAATGCAATGGACGTCAGGGATCGTTATATGGTTACGAAAATAGATCCCCACCACGGAGTATTTATGCCGGAGATAATACGCCAGATTGAACCCGATAAACCCGCTTGCACCCAAGATTAAGATTCTAGCCTTTTTCTTAGCTGCCATAGAAAGAGAATAACAAAAAAAAAGAGGCAAGACAGCATCATCAGCAGCTTTGTTGATGCGGAATCCGTTTGATAGACGCTAATATACCTCTCCTTGTTTCCGAAAAAGCGGTTCCGGCTCTCATGAGCCGGAACCATTGCAGGAAATAGGATTCAATTGTCTGTCTGTCACGTTCCTCTCTTAGAAATCGTCTACTAGCAAGCGCACTAATTTATGCAGCCATTTGTTAGGCACCTGGGATAGAGCCCAGTAACTGTAGGGCTCCATTTCCAGCATTATTTGCTTGGCCGAGTACTGCCACACCTGCTTGCATCAGGATCTGCTGCTTAGTAAGTTCTGCAGTCTCTTTTGCTATATCTGTATCTCTGATTCGAGAATTCGCAGCACTCAAGTTCTCTATACTGATAGCAATATTCCGCGCAGTGGATTGCAATCTGTTTTGAATTGCACCAAAATTTGCACGAACACTTGAAACTTGTTTAATGGCTCTATCTACAAAATCTAGAGAGCCTTGGGCAGAGTTCTTATCCAGTACATTAGCAAGACTCAGGCCCAGCGCGATTGTGGACACGTTTGTCCCTGCAGGGTCGAATGTAATTTGATCAATGTTAGGGTTGTTACGTGTACCTACTTGGATATCGATCACAGTGCCTTGACCATTTAATAGTGGTACTGTGTTGAATTCTGTGGAGCTTGAAATTCTGTCAATTTCTTCAAGTAAGGATTCGTACTCAATGTTCAAAAATTGTCTTTCATTGGGACCAATTGTGTCGGAGGCTGCTTGTACGGAGAGTTCTCGTAATCGGATGAGGATATTCTGAATCTCAGTTAGACCTCCTTCCGCTACTTGTACGAGTGAGATACCATCAGCTGAGTTACGTTTAGCTTGTTCTAGCCCTCGTATTTGCGCCTTAAGGTTTTCGCTGATTGCTAAGCCGGCTGCATCGTCACCGGCTCGATTGATTCGACTACCACTAGACAATCGCTCAAGAGATTTCTGCAACGACTCTCTTGTGGTGTTCAAGGTTCGCTGTGCATTGATCGACGCTACGTTTGTATTAATTCGCAAGCCCATAATCCACTCCTCCTTGAGGGATTCATTCAACTGGGGTAGCGCTCCTTGCTACCCTTGTGTATCAAATCGGAGACTGGAGGCTTCTCTTTAGT
Organism: Oligoflexia bacterium; assembly: GCA_011087955.1. Lineage (GTDB taxonomy): Bacteria > Bdellovibrionota > UBA1018 > CAIPTA01 > JAALKR01 > JAALKR01. The sequence goes on along the minus strand of JAALKR010000005.1, from coordinate 34,283 downwards.
AAAAAGTGAAAAAATTTTTACATGTAGGTTAAAATGTCCATATGGAAAAACCCGTACGTGTTGGAAAAGAAGAGCTAATTCAGGTTATCGATTTAGTTTCGAAGGCATTTAAATATCCAGATGGAGAAAAAATTTCGCGAGATTTTCCATTATTTTTTTCGGAAAAGAATGCAGAGCACTTGTACGCTATATTTGAAGATACGGGGACAGGTAGGGAGCTGGCCTCTCATGCAGGCACAATTCAATCGAATTTATTTTCAGAGAGTGATTCCATCAGGGTTGGTGGAATTGGAGGGGTAACGACTGTCGATGAGTATCAAGGAAAAGGATATGCTAAATCAGTAATTGAATCCTGTTTGGATGACCTAAAGCAAGGTGGATGTGATTTAGCTTTCCTTTGGTCTGGAGAGCATGATTTTTTTCGAAAGTTTGGGTTTGAGTTAGTTGGCGCTCAATGGTCGATTGCTGTCCCACCTGATTCCGGATCAAAAATTGAAGCCGAGCTACAAAAGCAGTTTGCTGAAAATGAGCAGGCGGATTTTGGAAAGATTGAAGTGTTGGAGGGGGCTCGTCATGTATACGAGGAAGGGTTAAAGTTATATACTTCCCATTCACTTAGATTAGAGCGAGATGAAGCAGAGTTTAAGGCATTAGTTTCTAGTGGGGGCTGCCGTGTACTATCCGCGCATTTAAAAGGAGAGTTAATCGCTTATGGTGTGTTTGGTAAAGGGATTGACCTTTCTGGCCACTTACATGAATGGGCTGGTTCTGAACTTGGTCTGATTGCTATTCTCAAATCACTAACAGATCTTGAGACAGATCCTATTACCGTTTTGGCGCCACAATTTACACCCAGGGAGGCACCGTTTATTTATTTTTTAGAGGGCGCAGGGTTCGATTGCAGTCTTGGGTATATGTCTATGGTGAAGGTTTTAGATTTCAACAAGTTACGTCAAGTTGTAGTGAAACGAATCAATCGTTTGGCAATGAAGTCTTCTTTCCTACGGATGGAAGAGATGGAGGATGGAACCTATACGCTTGGGTGGGCGACTGGTCCGGGCATAAGTATGACAGAGTCGGAGTTTTTGCAGTTTATATTTGGCCCGCGTTTGCCTTCGGAGCAGGTGGCGTTGCCCGCAGATAGCGCAGCTGCACTTGATGCTCTGTTTCCGATTCGTCTTTGGTGGTGGGGTTTGGATAGTGTGTGAGCATTTGTGATCGTGAGTACACTATTTCCGTTTCTTTTTGGCAGGTTACTTCTTTTTAACGGATCGTTTCTTATCTTTTTCCGCGCGCTTTAAAAAAGCATCTGGCCCTCGGGCGCTATCAGATTTTCGTTTTGATCTGCGAGTCTTTTGTTTCGGTTTGTGAGCTCCTCGTGCCATGTGTTTGGGGTTGGAGTTAGAAATAGTAATTCCCAAAGGAATTTCTAAAGGCTCGAGGTCGACTCGAAGTAGGTGTGGCGTAGCATTTGCGATTAAAACACGAACTCGATCCCCTACACAAATTTTCTTGCCGCTGCCGTGTTGGTAGAATTTAAGCCCACGTTCATCAAAATGATAGTCTGGACTAACTCTAGATATTTCGACGAATCCCTCTACATATATTTCATCCAATTCGACAAAGACCCCGCGAGCATTGCATCCAGTAATGAATCCCGTATATTCCGAGCCGATGTGTTCTTTTGCAAACCGCACCTGTTTGAGGCGGCTCATTTCCCGTTCTGCGTCCACTGAAATTCTTTCTCTAGCAGAACAGTGTTTGGCTATTTCATCTAAATCTTCGTCTGATTGGAGGGATTTAATTGACTTATTTTTCTGTTTTGAACTCAAAATATGTTTCAGTATTCTGTGAACAATCAAATCTGGATAACGGCGAATTGGGGAAGTAAAATGCGAGTAAGCCGTAGAGGCTAAGGCAAAATGCCCTAGATTCTCGGCTCCATATACAGCTTGTTTCATACTCCTTAGCAAAAGAAACGAAAGTGGCATTTTCGCTTTAGAGTTATTAATTGTCGCAATAAATTTTTGGTAACGCTTATTTAAGGAATTGTTAGAAGAGGGAAATTGCACGCCTAAATTCTCTGCGAGGCTTTGGAATTGCTCAATTGCGTCTGACTCTGGATGATCATGAACTCGGTAGATGGAACGAGCTTTACAAGACTCAGTTAATCTTGCAATAGCTTCGTTGGCAGCGATCATGCATTCTTCAATGAGACGGTGTGAGTCAAGCCGATCTGATTTTTTGATTTCGACGGGCTTTCCAGTTTGGTTTACTTCTACGATTGTTTCTGCAATATCTAAATCGATGGTCCCTCTATGAATTCGAGCGTTTCGCAGACGAGTATAGGCTTCATATAGAGCTTTAATATTAGATTTTATGGGCTTCGATAACCTAAGAGAATTTTCGTTTTTTAAATAGTCTTGAATTTCCTCGTAAGTGCAGCGCCGGTGACTATGAATTACTCCGTTATAAAAGCGTTCAGATTTTATTTTTCCATTCGGATTCACTTGAATTTCACAAACCATCGCCAGTCGATCTTGTTTAGGATTGAGAGAGCATATGCCATTGGATAGTTTTTCTGGGAGCATGGGGATAACAGTGTGAGGAAAGTAAGTAGAGTTGCCTCTAGAAAAGGCTTCTTTGTCTAGAGAGGTCCCTGGCGTCACATAGTGAGCCACATCTGCAACTGCAATTCGCAGCGTGATGGAGTCATTTTCATTCCAAGTGGCCAGGACGGCATCGTCAAAGTCTTTGGCCGTGATGCCATCGATTGTAATGAAAGGAAGTTTGCGAAAATCTTTTCTGCCTTTTATTTCTTTAAGGTTAACTTTTGTGGGAATTTTTTTAAGTTCGTCCACCACAGATTTTGGGAAATCTTTAGCTAATTTGTGTTTAGAGATGATGTATAAATCATCGGTTGTGAAATCCAAGGAGCTTCCAACAACTTTTATGACCTCAGCCATAGGCTCAGTAGCGTTGGCATTGTCGTAATGAAGTTTCACGAGAACGGCTGAACCAGGAGTTATTGCCCCTACTTGTTTCGTTGGTATGACTAAAGCCGTAAAATCAATGCCTTTACCAATTATTTCGACGGCCGGGCCGTAGGAGCCCATTTTGAATTCGCCAACGGCGTTTGCAAGACCGCGTTCGAGCACTCGTAGGACTCGACCATAAGGGCGGGCTCTTTTCGGCTGAATCACTTCGAGTTCAATGATGTCGTTGCTATAAAGGTTGTGGGCCTCGTCCGCATCTAGGAATACGTCTTCCTCCACAGGTGGAGTTACTGTGTCTAGGGAGACAAAGGCAAAGCCTCGGGCGTTTTTGAAAACTCGGCCCCGGTAAGTAGCCCCGCGCCTCTTCTTACGTTTCACCTTTAATTAACCTCAACCACTTTTACTACCTAAAATTATAATCCAATTTACTGGGATTCGCGTTGCATAATTAGTTGACATCATAAGTCATAATGACTAGCCTTCTTAAGGGAGTAGAACTTAATTTAAAGGTCAAGGAGGATCATAAAAAATGCACAATCGAAATTTTTTATCAGTACTGTTCGCTGCAGCCCTAGTGATAGGAGCAATAGGAACTAGCGCGACTGGTCATGCTGCAGAGAGCGATTCAAAGTACAAGGCTATGCTCGAGCATGAGCGCGTCCCAGGGGAATTTATTGTAGGTCTGGACGGCACGAAATTGCGAGGACTCATGAACACAATTTTCTCTGCAGATTTAGGTATTCAATCATTTGAGGTCTTCCAAGAAAATTCTGAGCTTGTGGAAGTTAAAATTGCAGACGATGCAAAGGCAGAAATATTCCTAAAGAAAATGAATGCTCACCCAGCCGTGCGCTATGCGGAGCCAAACTATATTGTACGTTTGGCGGTTAATGATGGAATTTCCCCTCTGTTACTCCCAAATGAGCCAGACTTCGGACTACTTTGGGGATTAGAGAATACGGGGCAAGAGGATGTCCTTGGATACCCTGGAAGAGTAGGCGCTGATATTGGCGTGAGGCAGGCTTGGGACATTCGGACAAAATCAGCCGGTGTATTGGTAGCCGTTTTAGATTCAGGCGTTCACTATTATCATCGGGACCTAGTATACAATATGTCTCTCAACGGCGGCGAGCTTGGTCTGGATGCGAATGGTAACAATAAAAGGACTAACAACATTGATGATGACCAAAACAAATACATCGACGATTTGAGAGGTTGGAACTTTATTGCTGGGGAGGCTCCAAATCGTCCACTCGATGGTAGCGGTCACGGAACTCACGTTGCAGGGATAATTGGCGCGGATGGTAATAATGGCGTTGGTGTCACTGGGGTTGCTTGGACAGCTAGCATTGTTCCAATTAAGGTTGTCAATAATTCGGGTACTGGAAGTTTGGTTAATTTGATTAAAGGCACTTATTACGCCAGTACTAGAGGGGTGCATATCATAAATGCTTCTTTGAGTTTCGAGAGTTACTCTGATGCTATGTATGAGACCATCAGATATGCAAGGGACGAGGGCATTCTTTTTGTCGCAGCTGCAGGTAACAGTGGGAATAACAATGATGCTTCGCCTATTTATCCTTCCTCATATGGTCTAGATAACATAATCGCTGTGGCTGCTACAAATAACAACGATCTTCTCGCTGGCTGGTCTAACTATGGTTTGACTACTGTTGATATCGCGGCACCCGGAGAGCATATCCTTTCTACGTATGTTCACGGCCAATACCGAACACTCTCTGGAACATCGATGGCTGCGCCGTACGTGGCCGGTGCAGCGGCATTGATTTGGTCGGAGTACCCAGGAGAAACTTATACTCAGATTCGTAATCGTATTCTCGACAATTGCGATGGCAGCCTCAACCCACGCCTTGCAACCCAGGTTTCTTGCGGCGGTCGCTTGGATGTTGGCGCTGCAATTCAACCTTAAGCCGGAAGAGTGAGAAAATTCTGACTAGCCCCTACCACAAATGGTAGGGGCTTTTTTGTCGTGGGCGAGATCTTAATTAAGTTTTCATAATTTTATTGACACACCAGATTGTCGAAATTAGCATTTTTAGAGGGACGCAAAACAAATTCAGGTACAGAGCTGATTTAGGGATCATGGAGGATCGTGAAATGTGTAGCCAAAGGAATTGGCGCCAATTGCTATCCACGAAAAAGAGCCTTTTCACAGCGCTATTAGCGGTTGTTCTAGCCACGGGGCTCAGTGCTAGTAAAGCTACGACTTATGATATTGTTGACCGTGGCACTTTGGTTGGTGACGTGGTCACCAGTAGGGCTATGTCTAGCATTTCAAAGTACAAGGCTATGTATTCAGAATACAGGGTTATGCTTTCGCATGACCGTGTCCCAGGAGAATTTGTTGTACGTCTAGATGGCGCGAAGTCGTTAGGATTAATGAACACAATTTTCTCTACAGATTTAGGCGTTCAATCAGTTGAAGTCTTCCAAACAAATCCTGAGCTTATGACGGTTAAAATAGCAGACGATGCAAAGGCAGAAACATTCCTAAAGAAAATAAATAGTCATCCAGCCGTTCGCTATGCGGAACCGAATTATATTGTAATTGTGCGCCCGTTGGATGGGAGTGGAGAGGCTTTGGAAAGAAACGATCCAGGGCAGGATCCAGGGCAGGACCCGGGGCAGGATCCAGGGCAGGACCCAGGGCAGGATCCAGGACAGGACCCAGGACAGGACCCGGGGCAGGATCCAGGGCAGGACCCGGGGCAGGATGATGATCCTCCTCCCCCTGTAGATGATCCTCCCCCGGTAGATGACCCTCCCCCGGTAGATGACCCTCCCCCGGTAGATGATCCTCCCCCTGTAGATGATCCTTGGCCAGATGATCCAGAATTTGGCATGCAGTGGTCATTAGAGAACACTGGTCAAACCATTGGGGGGAAAGAGGGGATACCAGGCATTGATATTTCTGCGAAGGGGGCATGGGAGATTCAGGAAGGTTCCAGCAACGTATTGGTGGCTGTTATTAATTCCGGCATTGACTATGACCACGAGGACCTAAGTGACAATATTGCTTTTAACTCAGGCGAGATGGGCGGCGGTAAACATATAAATGGAATAGATGATGATGGAAATGGATTTGCGGATGATTGGAGAGGCTGGAATTTTGCTGGTGAGAGCACGAATAATGCAGCAGATAGGAGCGGCCAGGGGACGCACACTGCGGGCATAATCGGTGCGATTGGCAACAATGAGACTGGTGTCGCTGGTGTTGCTTGGAACATTGGGATTGTTCCAATTAGGTACATAAATAATTTCGGTATTGGAGCACTAGACGATGTAGTTAAAGCTATTGATTATGCTCTCGTTAGAGGGGTGGATATCATCAATTGCTCTTTTAGTAGCAGTGTGTCCTCTTCCACTATGTTTGACAAAATTGAAGATGCAAAGGATGCGGGAATCCTTTTTATCGTACCTGCAGGGGATAACGCTCAAAACAGTGACTATTCCCCGCACTATCCAGGTTCATACAACCTAGATAACATAATCTCTGTTGCTGCTACGGACAATCATGATGCCCTCCGTCCAACGTCAAACTATGGTAAGCGTACAATTCATATCGCTGCACCAGGGGAGAGGATTCGTTCTACATTTCTGGACAACGGATACGCTACACTCTCTGGAACATCGGCAGCTGCGTCACATGTCGCCGGTGCAGCGGCATTGCTTTGGTCGGAGTACACAGGAGAAACTTATACTCAGATTCGTAATCGAATTCTCAACTCTCGTCATCGGGTGCCAGGCCTTAAGCGAAATATTATCTCTTCTGGTCGTTTGAATGTTTATGAGGCGATCAAGGAATCGGACCCGGATATGTACGATGACCCACCAACTCCACCTGTAGACGATCCGGAACCTATGCCAGACGACAACTGGAGGGACGGTGATGATATTCTTGATGAAGATGGCAATCCAACTATAATTGAGTCACGCCACCCATATAGAAACAGTAGAAACGACATGTGGACGATCACTAGCAGTATAGAAAAGACAAAATTTATTCGCCTTGTGTTCTCCCGATTAGAGCTTGAGCGTGGCTTTGACTACCTACACATCTCTGGTGTGGATGAGAATGGGGATTGGGAAAGGGTGGAGAGCATTACTGGTAGTCATTCGGACGGAGTGACTTCTTTGTTTGTGGCAGGGAATTTCCTGCGCCTCCAATTCAAAACGGATTTAACCGATAATAATCGCTATGGCTTTATATTAGAGAAGTATCAAGTCATCACTGATCCATCCATAGATGATCCGCCGCCTCCGCCTCCACCAGATCCACTTGAACCGCCGGAAGAGTCGGATTGGGTGGATGGTGGCAACATTCTTGATGAGGATGGCAATCTAATTGTCGTTGAGTCAGACCATGAATATAACAGCGATGAAGACCGACGTTGGACGATCCAAGGTCCAACAGATGCGAACTTTATGCGCCTTGTGTTCTCCCGATTAGAGGTTGAGCCTAACGTTGATTATGTACAGATCCTTAATGCGGATGGAGACACGGTTGAGTCGATTACAGGCATTCACGAGAACGGATTCACTTCTACGTTTGTGCGAGGTAATTCTGCAACTATCCGACTCAGGTCAGATGGAACCGTTAATTATTGGGGCTTTAGACTGGAAAAGTATCAATATGCCGATTAACGAAATTTTAGTTTATAGATCATAATAACCATATGTGGGGTGTGGAGCCCATGGAGGAGCATGAAATGAAGCAAAGGAAATGGTGGAGGTACTTAGCCTCTAAGAAAAGGATCCTTTTAACAGTCCTATTTTTCGTAGTAGTAGGGCCAATAGGACTCAGTGCTAAGAACGCTATGATTAGTAATGCTGAGAAAAGCGTTTCAAAATACAAGGCCATGCTCGGGCATGATCGCGTCCCAGGAGAATTTATCATACGTCTAGATAGTGCGAAGTCACTAGCGCAGATGAGCACGCTCTTCTCTGCCGACTTAGGTGTTCAATCAGTTAAAAACTACCCCAAAAAAAATCCTAGGTTTTTGATAGTTAACCTTGCAGACGATGCAAAGGCAGAAATGTTTCTACAGAAAATGAATAGTCATCCAGCGGTTCGCTATGCAGAGCCAAATTACACTATACACTTGCTGGGTAACAGCGTTACGAGTCCGTTAGGCGGCGGTAACCCAGGAGACGACAACCCGGATGATCCGCCAGACAACCCGGATGATGATGATGATGATGACGGCGCTCCCCCACCAAATGCGAATGGGGAAGTGATACCAGATGACGCTATGTTCGACGAACTTTGGGGGCTAAGGGATATTACTCAGCCAAGCGCTGATATTGGTGCAGCAAAGGCCTGGGCGACTGAGAGAGGTTCAAAAGAGGTGTTGGTAGCTGTTTTTGATACGGGTGTTGACTACAACCACGAAGACCTAAACGCCAATATCGCTTTTAACGAGGGCGAGATGGGTCTCGATTCAGATGGCGACGAAAAAAAGACCAATGGCATTGATGATGATGGCAACGGACATATCGATGACTGGAGAGGTTGGAATTTTGTTGGTTACGCTTTAGGTGGTGTGGGTAGCAATGACCCAATGGATCTCGAATCTCATGGGACTCACGTTGCGGGCACAATTGGTGCGGTTGGTAATAATGGTATTGGTACCACCGGTGTTGTTTGGCACGTTGGAATCATCCCGGTTCAGGTCCTCGGCGAAGACGGCACCGGAAACATATTTGATCTGATTCCAGCTATTGACTATGCAATTTCTAGAGGAGCAGATATCATAAATGCCTCTTTGGGTAGTCCCGGCTTCTCTCAGTCTGTAAGGGCAGCTATCGAAGATGCAAGTGAGGCGGGAATTCTTTTTGTCGCATCTGCAGGTAACTTTCATAGAAACAATGACCTCAAGCCTTCCTATCCAGCCTCATACAATTTAGATAATGTAATCGCTGTTGCTGCTACAGAGAGGACTGGCGAGCGTGCTATATTTTCACACTATGGTAAGGTGTCAGTTGATATCGCTGCACCAGGCGTGAGTATCATCTCCACAATTCCCACTTCCTTAGGTTCCAGCCCATACGCGCCCAAACATGGAACATCGATGGCTGCACCGCATGTTGCTGGTGCGGCAGCATTGGTTTGGTCGCATCTTGGTGCCACAGCAACTTATACTAAGGTTCGTGATCGAATTCTTAACTCTCGTACCTGGGACAAAGCTCTTTCATCCGCCGTTGCTAGCTCTGGTCGCTTGAATGTTTATAATGCAGTCAATGCTATTTACCCTCCAGCTGGAGAGGAGCTGGAAGAATCAGATTGGGAGGACGGTCCTGATATTCTTGATGCAGATGGCAATCCAACTATAATTGAGACGCAACACCCATACGGATACGATAGGGATGATAGTTGGACGCTCACTAGTGAAGTAGCAAATACGAAGTACATACGCCTTGTGTTCAAGGTGGATACTGAGGCTGTGTTCGATTACATATCAATTTTGGATGCGAATGGAGTGGAAAAGCAGCGGATTAGTGATGAATACCCGTCAGGTTTCACTTCCTTGCCTGTGGAAAGTAGCTCCGTGACTATCAAATTCAAATCAGATAGCTTCGATTCTGATAGAGGGGATCCTAAGCAGGGTAGTTACTGGGGCTTTAAACTAGAAAAGTATCAGGTAATCACTGAATAAAAGAAAATCCTGAATAGCCGCCGTGCCTGTTTTATGGCGGCTTTTTGGGGGCGGTGGCTTTTTTATCGTGGACGAATATCTTTAGTTGCTTCATCTTCTGGGAAATAATCTTTGTGAGTCACAATAAATCTGCGCATCGCTGTGTTGACGATTTCATCGGCGGAAATGCCCGTATAATCGGCCATAACACTCAGAGCTTCAGCTACGTCGAGCTCCACTTTAACAGAAATCGCAGTATCCAAATTCAGCTTACGATTCGGGTCTAGCATACTCTCTATCCTCCTCCGGTTTATCGTAACTCAATATCGCAACTAAAACCGTTTTGGATCAAGGTTCGGCAGGTATTTACGAGGCTTGTTGTCGAGGCGGCATTTTGGCTCGAAAGTACAAGCATGAGCTCTTCGTTGCTTGTCGCAAGACTTACCTTCAGGCTTAGGCTAGGAATGGCTGATCGAACATCTGCAAAATAACGCGATGAAGTGTAAAATCGTAGAGAGGGCCTAAGTGCAGCCGCCGTGGCAGCGTGTGTCTTTTGCAGAATATCCTTCTGGGGAGAGTCTTCCACCAGTCGATCCAGTCCGTATAGCTCCACCCGTGAGCTAGCCTCTAGGGTATTTAGATCTTGAGCCGTCAATACTAACCGCACTTTGATAGAAGAGTCGGCGACTCTTTGAAAGGGCCCGGATAGCACACTGAAACGAGCTGTTACGATCGTATCGACACTGAGCTGAAAAGCCAGATTGTGGCGTATTACACTACTTGCAATAGCTCCGGCACTATTACTATTGACGTCACCAATATTCCCGCCGGAAGGAGCCCCCTGTCCTCCGAAGTTTTGCGATGGGGCAAGCGGAGAACATTGGCTAAAAATAGCTATCGCTAAAATGAGAGTCACACATTGAAAAACTGTCATATACCATGTCATACGCCCAGAGAGTGCAAAGGCAGTGCCGAGTCTCGCGCTCCAAACGGGTTTCTAAGTAGTTAAAATTTAAAAGTAGTTTCTAGTTACATCTCCAATGGCTGTCGAATCCTTGGCCAGCTGACCAAAGCTTTTGCTTCCCGGTAGTCTCCAAGGTGCCCACGCCGGCTCTTGACCTGAACAAAACTTGCTGCTGCGCCACGTAGTTCAATATCGTCACCACCTTCCGGGATCACGATGGCGGGCGCTCGCTGACGAGCCCATATTTCTACCGCCAACCAAGCCGCCACAGCGTCCTGGTAGCGAAAGCCCCGACCAGCATTGGATCCGGCCCTGGACGCGGCCTTGGCCGGTTTAGATGATGGCTTTGGATCACAGCGCCGCTTTCGGGGTTTGGTTTTCTTAGCCATGTTCTTGGCCATCGCTTCCGTTGGCACCCTTCGCCGGAGCATTCAGGCTGTCTTCGATCTCTCCGACTGATGACATTATGTCTTCAAAGGCGGGTGCATCGCCGAAGATCATGGCCCGGGTATTATCATAGTCGCGAGCCAGTCGTTCAATCATGTCGCCAACAGGTCTAAGAGAAAATGTACCTGGCGCAGCGGACGCGAGATCGAAATCCGGTCTACTGAAAAATGTCTTTGCAAGCGCGGATTTCGCTCCGGACTCAATCTTCACAGCCGCTTGCACATATGTTGTTTCGGACGTCTCCACCCGTGGGTACCAGACGAGTAAGGTCTGATTGCTCGTGTCGCTTTTGTCGACTTCCACGAGGCCTAGGCCTTCCGTGTCGCCATCAAGAATTTCAGCGACTGAGGCGCGAAGGTCAGTCGTGATGTAATTGCTGCAGTCAGCTGCGATTGCGTCGAGAGCAGCCTTCCTTTTCTTGTTGGACAGCGCAGTAATTTCCGCGGTGGTCGCCGGATGGCCGAGATCATCTCGGAAAACCGTCACGTCGATGTCCTCTGAGAATCGGCTGATCAAACTATAGGCTTTTGACAAGGACGTGCCGCCTTTGAAGAGAAGGCGTGGTCCATGGCTAGGAAGTCGATGGTAGAGCGTGTTGAGTGTCCAGCACACCCAAAAGTCTTTCTCGATGTTGATGAGCGGTGCGCCCAGACGCTGTGCCGTCGTCAGGAATAAGTCCGCACGATCTGCCGGTTCCGCGCGAATGATTTCCTTGAAAGCATCCGTACTCATTCTTGTGCCCCCGCGCGGGCCGCTGCGAGTGGATTGCGCAATGTCTCCTGCATCCAAATAGGCATCGCTGCTAGACCAGTGCGTAAGTCTTCAGTGAGTTGCGGGCCGTTCTTCTCGTCTGCAAGCAGCTTCCGAATAGTGCGATCGAGCTTGGAACGCTCAACTTCACTTTGCGTTGCGTCGTGGATCCAGTACAGTGCTTGCACGAGATACATGCCAGGTCGTCCGGCCCAATAAAGACGGCTTGGTGCAGCATGCTTGAAGACAATTTTTTGGCTTCCAAGTTCAATAGGTTTCAAGCGTGCATCCAAGAGAACCTCGATCTTCGCTGGCACAGCATTTGTAAGGCCCAAGGTGTTAGCTGCCGTCATCCCGTCAACGACAAAGCGGACCTTATCGCGTCGCGCCACAGCCTCAATAACCGCGCGATAGTCCGGTACCGAGCGCTTCTGGGTCAGTTTGTTCATCTTCGGCCTATCGTAAAGACCGCGTTCGATGCGTCGAAGTTCGCCTGATTTGACCATGCGCTGTAGCGCCTTGTCGACAGCCTCTCGCGGTCCGAGATCGGCAAAATCCGCAGGAGTCCAGACTTTTGCTGGCTCGGCTATGACCCGATCCAAGATTCGCACAGGCAAACTAAGTTGGTTTTCTTCATTGGTCATGTCCGAAATATACCACATCCTTCGGACATTGACGAGTCCGAAATTTACAACATATTTCGGACATGGCTTGGGATGAGACCTACCGCGTCGAAACCGGGAGGTTCAGCGATGGGCGGTAGCTGCGGTCACGCCCTCCTTCGCAGATTGAGCAAGATCGAATGCGTGCCGCTCTGCAGCAGCGACCTGCGATCCTGAACCCGTCGAGGGCTGGAGGACTAATAATCGCCCGACGGAGGGGAGCTGATCTTCAACGTATTGCCGAACATCTCCGGTGATGTCGTGAGTTATCCCAATGGCTACCGCAATGTCCGGAACGTCCGGCTTCATCTCGATCACGGTCGGATCAAGCGTCGGCCAATCCGGATCAGCCGGAACATCGTCGGCGGCCCATACGCTCCGTCCTATGGTTCGCTGCTCCAGTTCTAGGGCCCGTCCGGACTTGATGTTGAAAACACTACCGGCAGCGAAAGCCAACGTCGTGTGCGCATCACGCGCGCGTTGAAGCAAAGAGCGGGCGTTGGCATTGATAAACTCCGGCTTCACGAGGTCGGAGTAGCCATAGGTGCCGGGCGAGACGTGCCACTTGCATTGCATATGCTCGCGTTTCAGCGACTGCCCGGAAGAGTCCTTTGGCTCCCGACCGGCAGCATATTCCACCCAGACGTTATCAAAGCTCTTGGGTCCACTTTCGAAACCAACGCGGATAACGCGTTATTTTCGACAATGGCACGGAGTCGAATCTTCTCATGTCCTCGCTTGTTCGCTGTCTCTACGAAGACAAGGACGCGCAAGGATTGTTAAAAGTCGGCACAACATCCGGGTCGGTCGAGGACCGCATCGCACGCGCAGAAACTCAATCGACATTTTTGTTCGCACCCGTCGCGGTGGTTGAAACATACGAACTTACCGGCCATTCCGCGAAAGAAGCCGAGCAGTGCATCCACCGCGCCCTTCGGCCCTATCACACCGCGCTTCGGGTCACAGGGCCGGACGGAAGATCGTTCAGCGCGACCGAATGGTTCAAAGCGCCGCCCGAGGTGGTGGGGGCAGCTATCCAAAGCGCCTTAGCATGAGCGCGTTCCCACTACCAAAAAACTTCCTGTCGAGGGTCGACGACACTATTTCGCGCGCTGCGATAATCCGTTTGCTAACGCGGTTTTCCCGCGTAAGCACTAAGCTCATAAGCGACCATCTTCGCAAGGTATTGATTTTCTTTATAAAAATGGCGCACCCGAGAGGATTCGAACCTCTGGCCTCCGCCTTCGGAGGCAAGATGTACGCCCGCGCTAAGATGATGGGCGTGATAATTCTTTCTTCACGAGAGCTGCAGCAGTTGCCACAACCTCTTCGCGCTCTTGCTTAGTCCGAGGCAGTGCCGGAGGGAGCTCGGATAAGGGTGCAGAGAAATAAACTTCTACTTTAGAAAATGGTTTTGGCACGTAGGACTTATTCCATGCCCGCGGGATATACCAAACATTTTTTGCAAAAACCCTACAGACCACGATCGGTTTCCTGGAACGCATGGCAAGCTCAATAATTCCAGGCTTTACTTCATAAATCGGACCCTTAGGGCCATCCACTGCAAGCGAAGCCTGAGAGCCTTCTTTTACCTTTTGAATTAAGGAAAGCAGCGCGCGCGCACCTCCCCGAGAAGAAGAACCACGAAATACTTCATAGCCCAATATCTTTAAGATCTTAGCCATAATCGTGCCGTCTTTCGAGAGGCTCGATAAAACCGCTAGGCGGCGGTAGGAATAAAAGGGTAGTAGGACCAATTCATCGCCGTGCCAATGGGCAAAGACAACAGCTTCTCGTTTTTTTGAATGGATGAAGCGACGCAACGAATCTGTGTCGCCAGTAATACGTAATCGCCAAGTTAAGGAGTATAGATAATAGAGAGGCGCTACGACTAGAGGAACTAAATTTTCGAGTAGCCATCGCCTCATGCTTAGCCCCATGCTTATGCTTAAATAAAATCAGCCTTTACCGGTAGCTTCAAGCAAAATTTCTGCGATATCTTTCACCACTACGTCATCTTGTTGGTTGGCGTCCTTCAACCCATCTGTGATCATCGTTGTACAGAAAGGGCAGTTTGCTGCAACTGTCTTGGTTTTTTTGGCTGTTAACTCTTCTGTACGTTCAATATTCACACGCTTGCCAATAGTCTCTTCCATAAACATGCGCGCCCCACCGGCACCACAGCAAAGCCCCTTGGTGCGTCTGCGTTCAACTTCATCAAGCTTTACACCGGCGGACTTCAAAAGCGCTCTCGGTGCATCGTATTCACCATTCCAACGTCCAAGATAACAAGAGTCATGATAGGTAATGCGCTCATCGCTCTTATTGTTCAAAGGAATTTGTCCGCTATCGACCAGTTCCCGCAGAAATTGAGAGTGATGCACAACATGGTATTGAGCTCCGAAGGCAGGGTATTCATTGCGAAGTGTGTTAAAACAATGTGGGCATGCTGCCAGAATTGTCTTGGGTTGGTATTTATTGAGCGTTTCCACATTCTCCTGGATTAGCATTTGCGCCAGATATTCGTTACCTGCACGTCGAGCCGGATCGCCGTTACATTTTTCCTCCTTACCAAGGATAGCAAAATCAATGCTTGCCATTTTAAGGAGCTTCACAATCGCTGTGGCAACTTTTTTAGCACGATCATCAAAAGAGCCGGCGCAACCGACATAGTAAAGCACCTCAGCACCGCGATGCTCGCTCATCTGTTTTACCCCAAGCTCCTGGCACCAATCCGCACGAGAATCTGCAGGAAAAGCCCAAGGCGTGAAATTATTTTCCAAATTCTTAAATACTGTCTGCAATTCCGCTGGGAAGGCTGCTTCCATCTGTACAAGATTTCGTCGAGACTCAATGATTGGTGAAATTTGCTCGATTCCAACTGGGCAGCTTACTTCACAAGCGCGGCAGGTGGTGCATGACCAAATGACATCTGGGGAGATCTCTCCTTCATTTTGCACAAAGCCCGGAATAGCTCCCAGGTCACCTTTTTCTCGAATTGTTTTCGAATGGCTAAGAAGATCGACTTTTAGATCATGAATGATCTTCTTCGGCGAAAGTGGCTTGCCAGTCATAGCGGCAGGACACTGCTCTTCACAGCGCCCACACTCTGTACAAGCATATAAATCGAGCACCATACCCCATGGCAATTGCGTCGAATTCGCAATTCCATACTGCTCTAACGACTCATCCTCAAAATCAGTTTTCTCAAAAGCTTTTTCTGGTCCTAGGCGCTTGAAGAAAATATTTGGCGCTGCAGACAGAACGTGGAGGTGTTTTGAGTTTGGGATATAGACCAAGAAGCCTAGTACCATTGATAAATGCACCCAGTAAAAAAATTCTGTGCCAGCAAAAGCCAAGGAGCTGCTAGCACCATTCAACCCGAACATTGCAGCCAATGGTGTAGACAAAATAAAATAAGAATTAATGAAGGCGTCCGGCTCTAGGGGAATACGGAACATGTTATAGCCGTATAAAGAGATCATTAGTGTGGCGGTGAATACTAGGATCAGCTTTGCATCCAAGCCATTCGTTAAATAGTCAGGTTTGATGACAAGTCGGCGATAGAATCCAAAGGCCACACCACCCAAAACGCCAATTGCGGCAAAGTCAGAAATGAAAACATACCAGCCATGCACAGTTGGAGATAAAGAAGAGATGGTAAGTCCGTGAAAAATTCCTTCCACCATCATTTCTAAAGTGCCGACCGTAATGACAAGAAAACCCCAAAAAATCAATGTGTGGGCAATTCCAACGATTGGTTTATTACGACGAACAGAACTTTGCCAAATCACTTCACGCAAAAACATAAAGGTTCGCTCGGGGATCCGATCAATAATTACCCCGCCTGGAGCGGCTCGCATAAGGTCGATGAGTGCCTTAGTTTTATAGAAGAAATATGAAAACGCTCCTGCCATACACAAGAGCACTAAAAACGGTTTAATCGTTAAATACATTAAAACACTCAGGACAACGCTTCTTTGAAATCTTTCGTCAATTGAGGTGCTGCTTCGAACAAATCACCAACGATACCGTAGTCGGCCTTTTGGAAGATCGGTGCGTTTGAGTCTGTATTGATCGCCACAATAACTTTGGAAGTGCGCATTCCAGCCAGGTGCTGAATTGCGCCAGAAATACCAAAAGCCATATAAAGAACCGGTGAAACAGTTTTTCCGGTCTGTCCAACTTGGTCCTTATGTGGGCGATAACCCGCGTCGACCGCTGCCCGCGAGGCGCCAACGGTAGCACCTAGAACACTGGCTAATTCTTCCAAGATGGTAAAATTCTCTGCATTTTTGAGCGAGCGCCCACCGGACACAATTCTTTCCGCTTCAGTTAGATCAATAGTTCCAGATTTAGCTATGTCACTTGTGACTATCTCCACAACCTTCGTGCGGATATTTCCAGCATCCGCAGCTACGTGGGCTATATCGGAGCCTGTTCCAGTACTATCTTTTATGCCACCTAAAGCATTGGCACGAATGGTAGCGATGGCTGGTTTTGCGCCAGAAAATTCTACGTTGGCATAACATTTACCTGCGTACATCGGGCGAGTCGCTTTTAGCGTGTCGCCTTCCAATGAAACGGCGGTGCAGTCAGAAGCCATACCCGACTCCAATTTTACCGATACGCGTGGAAAGAAGTCTTTTGTCTGCGCGCTTAGGCTTGTCAAAAGAACATCCGCACTTTCTGCTTTGGCAGTATTTGCAACGACGGTTGCAAAGCCTTCTGGTGAATAGGTATCGCAAGCATCATTTTCTAAGCAGTGCACCTTAGTGACAGCATACTTGCTTGCTTCCGCAGCAGCTTCCCCAAGGGAGCCGGGCTTTCCTACAATAAGGGCGTGAATTTCAGATCCCCAAGTACAAGCATTCGAAAGGACTTCGATTGCGCCTTTCTTTAGTTTTCCGGTGCTTTGTTCGCAGTATATAAAAATTTTTGCCATATTTACTCTTTTCCTCAAATCACTTTTGCTTCTTCACGAAGAAGTCTAACCAGTTCTTTGCTTTGCGTAGGTACGTCGCCTTCCAGCATCTTGCAGCCGGCCCTCTCCGGCGGCAAAGTAAATCCAGAATAAGAAATTTTAATCTCGTCAGCCGTGACACCGATATCAGCCAATGAGACTAGCTTAATCACTTTCTTCTTTGCTTTCATAATGTTGGGCAAAGAGGCGTATCGTGGTTCGTTCATGCCCTTTTGTGCGGCAATTACACATGGCATTGGAGCTTCATACTTTTCAATTGAGCCGCCTTCAATTTCACGTTCAGCTTGAATTTGATTCGCACCGTACTCGGCTCTCAACACAACAGATACTGCCGGCATGTCTAAAAACTCAGCCATTGCTTGTGTCACCTGGGCAGCGTCATCATCGATGGCTTGCTTACCGGTGAACACGATATGCGCCTCCCCTTCAGCGGCAATAGACTTGGCTAATGCTTTCGCGGTCATAAATGAATCGGCATTTTCTGGAAGCGCAACTTGAAGGGCATTGTCGCAACCCATGGCCAGTGCGGTCCGTAGCGCCTCTTTCACTCGCTCAGGCCCGGCACTAATTACGGTGACTGTCGCATCTGAGTTTTTTTCCTTAAAGCGTATGGCCTCTTCTACAGCGAATTCATCGTAAGGGCACATAATCCATTTCGCTCCGGCAAGGTCTAAGCGGTTGCCATCACTCGCGATTTTAATCCGAGTTTCAGTATCTGGCACTTGCTTTATGCACACGAATATTTTCATTTTTGCTCTCCACTCTGCTCTCCACTTTTACGAATTCAAACTACTTAGCATAAATTTGCTACTTTTTCTGCCGCCCGCTCTTTTTGCGCGCAGCTTCTAGTTTCTTAATAATAGCGGCATCCTTTGGATTTTTTGGGTCGAGTCCAGTGACGTACTCAGGGTCTTCTTCCGCGCAACTTGGGTCATAAACCGAGCACTCCACTACAACTTTTTCAGTAGCGACCTCATCTGGGCGAATCGGGCTAACTGGCGACCCCTTTACGCCGCAAGCACTACCAACAACCAATAAGGCTATGATGCCTACTACGATACCTACTAGTTGGTGAACTGAATGTTTGAGCATTGCCTGCTTATAGCGGAGGAGCTAGAATTTCACAACCGTGCCAACGAAGGTACCATCATTCCCTGCGTCAAGCCGCACATTAATAGTGCGAGAAATAACCAAGCTGGAGCCAATACCAAAGGCCATGCCGCCACCACGAAGATCGTCTAGATGCTCATTCGGGAAATTGTTTGTCGCCGAAACAATATTATATTGGTAGCCGAGATATGGGTAGGCTGTAAACAATGGTGAAAGTTCAAAATTATAGTGGACATATACGCCGAGAGGGATCACTTCAATTTGTGCCTTTTGGGCATTTACAACTCTTGTGAAATCAGTGAAGGGGAAATTGTAGACCCCCATGGAAGCTTCGATGGATATGAGCGCCCGCCGTTTTTTTATTAGCCAGTAGAAGGTGTGGAAGTTATACGTATAGCGTGCAAATATTCCTGCATAGGTGGTCGTGGAACTCGAATCTGGAGACTCTTCATTCAGCGCCGCGCTGAGGTTTGCGTTTCGAAAGAGCCCAAGTCCAACAGAGATATTATGCTCTCGGCGATAATTCGTTGGTGGAAATTCCGGTCTGACCGTTACTTCCGGCGTATAATCTTCGTCGTCAATTTCTGGTTCATATTCACGGCCCTTGTCGGTGATATAGTTTTCATCCTGAGGGTTAAGCCCTAAATCGTCCTCAATTTCGTCTGCAAACCCACCACCGCCAGCTCTTCCACCAACTCTGCTAGCAATTCCGGGCGGTAATTTCGGGACTCCTGCCATCGGGATGCCGTAGAGAATATTGAATGTGTGGTTACCTTTCGTTTTAGCCGGTTGTTCACGGGAATAGCGTGCGACAACATATATAGCCGCTTTCTCCGCGAATAGTCGAATTACTCGGGCCGCCGCTAACTTTTTATTCTTTCGGCGAATAAGAATGGCCTCTTTCATCTTAAGACCATCGCGGGAGCCTGCTGTAATCATGATTGTACGTCCGCTGGAGCTGAGATCGAGAATTTTGACGGGCTTGCGTTCCGCGTAGGCAGAGCCTGAGATGCCTAGCAGCAAAAAAAACACGACGAATGATACTTTACGCTGGTCGAGGAGTTTCATTTTGTTTAGATAGTAGCGTCTGGAGATTGCATGAGCAAGAAATTACCCAAACCAGAATTGTCCGAACCAGAACGTTTGAATGGGGCGAGGATCCCGACGCCAGTTCATAAGTTGCCTCGTCTATCGGGGGAGTACGGCGTTAACCTTTACGTGAAGCGCGACGACCTAACGGGTTTTGTGTTAGGCGGAAACAAAATACGCAAGTTAGATTACTTATTGTTTGATGCAACACAACATGGCGCAACGGCATTGATTTCCTGTGGCAGAGTGCAGTCGAATCATTGTCGCGCGGTGGCCGCATTGGCTGCGAGTTATGGTTTAGAATCAATCCTAATTTTGCGAGGAGAAAAACCGGACTCTTTGCGGTCGAATTTGCTCTTGGATTATTTGTTTGGCGCCCAAGTTTTTTACGTTACTGAGGCAGAATATAAAGAGCGGGAAAATCTTCGCAGAATCATTGAGCATCAAATCGTGGATCGCGGGGGCAAAGCCTATTATATCCCTGAAGGGGGCTCTAATCCGATAGGGACATTTGGCTACGTAAATATGTGGCGTGAACTAACGATGCAATTAGGTAGTGAGGTGCCAAATTACGACGAGCCCGTCCCGAGTAAGTTCGATTCGATAGTCTTTGCTAACGGCAGCGGTGGAACGCAGGCTGGCCTGATTCTTGGAAAGCTACTTGATGAAGAAAAAGTAGACACGAGAATTGTCGGCGTGAACGTATGTTACGACGCCAGTGAGACTTTTCATTTAGTCAAAGACCTTTTGTGGAAGACAGTTGCGCACTTTTCTTTACCGCTTTCTTTTATGGCAGAAGATATTGAAATTCTAGACGGATTTATTGGGGAAGGGTACGCTCTGAGTCGTCGGGAAGAACTCAACTGTATTGCTCATGTGGCAAGGCAAGAAGGGGTACTCTTAGATCCGGTCTATTCTGGTAAGGCGATGCACGGGCTATTAGAAACCTTGAAGAAATCACCAGAGCACTTTGGGAAGAATATTTTGTTTGTGCATACCGGTGGTGGATTTGGTAATTTTAACATCGAAGATGCTTGGAGTGAGGTCTTTCTAAAATGACTATAGGAATGACTACAAGAATGATCATAATTGTTTTGATGATTGCAGGTACAGTTCTAGTAACCCCGGCCAGTGCAACTCTGAATCGAACGATTAATGATCCATTTGCCATTGGAGTGCGGCTAGTGCGGGAGCGGTCTTATGCGGAGGCTGTCGAGCTTTTCGAAGCAGCGGTCAAAGAAGATCCTCCTTTCGTCACAGCTCATCTGGAATTAGCTCGAAGTTTAGTAATGAGTGGCCGTCGATTGGATGGTTTGAATCGGTTAGCTAAGGCGCAACGAGTTGCTAAATCAACGAATGATCAAAAACGAATTCGACAACAGAGGGATTTATTAGCGAGTATTTTCTACACGAACGAAGCCTTTCAACATTTTCAAGATGGGCTGAACTTAATGCGAGATCGCAAAACTCGTGGCGCAATTCAGTCCTTTGAAAAGGCACTCGCCAAAGAGCCCGACAACGCGCAGGTTTTGACTGCGTATGGAAAAGCATTGCTCTCACTCGACGATCGCAACCAAAGCATAAAGCTTTTGGAAAGAGCTCACAGTATTTTGCCGGAACGAAGTGATGTGCGTATTTCTCTAGCGACGGGAATTTTGAATAAAGATCCGAAGCGAGCCGCGGCACTATTGCGTAATTTGGTAGCGCAATCGGATGTTGCGGAATCAAGCGTACTCACTTACGTACAGGCCCTGGAGCGTATTGGAAAAATCCGCGATGCAATCTCGGTGTTGCGTAGGACAACGTCGGAGCATCATGATCGACTGCAAAGTGTATTTTGGCTTGGAAAATATTATTCGTTGCAGCCCGAGGGCGCTTGGATGGCGCGTCGCTATTTAATGATTTTTTTGCGTCGACTCGAAAGCACGGAGGCGAGTCAGAAAGTAGAAGTGGATCAGAAAAAGAATGGGTCGCTAGATAGCCTGCGTCGACAAGCGAAGAGTTTACTAGAGCGGATTAACGCTGATCTGGGCGTGGAGTCTCTTGAGGGTTAAATATACCGTGTAACCATTTCGTGTACCAATATGATCATTTGCGTCTAACGCATCTAGCCTCTACAATATATATTATAAGTGTAGCAGTGAAAATTGTGGATTAGCTAAATTCCATTAAGGAAAACAAACACACTCGCCGATACTTTTGTTGGGTGCCTTGCAGGCCCTCATGGGGGAGAGATTTATGAGTTCCAGTCCATTGCGATATTATTTACTAACCGTAGCGCTTTCTGCTTTCATCGTGACCGGGTGTTCTTCGAGTGGAGAAACTAACCTGGAGCTAGAAGATGAAAGCCTGGGCGAAGAACTGCTGATGAGTGATGACGAGCTTCCTGACGCAGACGCAGTTGGAAGCATTCCCGAAGATGATGCTTTTAACAATCTGGATGAAGGTGATGAAATTATCGAGGATGGCGACGGTGGAATTGTCGAAGGTAGTGAAGGTGTCGAAGATGAAAATAACCCGTTTGCAGATTTAGCAGATGACTTTGCGGAGGAAAATGCTCCTGATTCGGTGGCAGTTAGCGAAGGGGAGATGGCAAACTACAGGGTTAGGCATGGCGATACCTTAATGAAAATTGCGTTCTCACTTTATGGGGATCTGACTAAGTGGCGCGACCTTCGCACATGGAACGCAGACACTGTAGGTGACGGCAATAACATAAGCCCAGGGATGTTACTGAAATACGTTTATCAAGGTAACTTCGTACGACAACAGTTGGATTATTCTTACTTGATTCGTAGAGGCGATACGTTGGGCGGAATTGCAAAGCAACTATATGGCGAGGTGATGAAGTATAAAACGCTGCAACGTTATAATCCTCGTCTGATTCGAGATCCGAACAGGATTTACGCTGGATTCACTCTTTATTACAATCTTACTCCGCAGGAAAAGAGAGATGCAGGGCCGGCAACAAGAACGCTGAGCGGAACGTCTCCTGCTATTATTCCTTCTGCGCAACCGCTTAGCAAAGGAGATAAGCCAATGGCAGTTGCGCCATCATCGGTACCAGCAGCAGCGCCATTGGCACCATCTGGTAAGTAGTTTTATGAAAGTGATTAGCGAGTAAAGCTAGTCAATTGCATCGTGACGGGAAGGAAGCCAGTGTTAATTTTTGCCTGTATCTGCCCGTCCATTACGGTTTTACTAGGGTTAAACCAAGCTTCAAGCTTCTTAATTTGAGGTGTCTTAGCGGTTATTTTGATTGTATCGAATGTGCCTGCGGGTACAGTGATGCGCTCTTCAATTTGGTCAATTATTTCCATGTCGTCGTTAGAAGGAGGAGCTTTACTTGAGCCATTTTCGATATACTGAAGAACTTTCCCTGTCGCGCGGTCAAGCAACATTTCAATCTTGTTGTTACCCATTTGGCCGGAAGTCTCAGAAATTACCCAAATTGCATTTTCTTCCTCACGGTCTACGCGCTTAACCATTGTGCCAAGTTCACCAAATAGTGAAGTCATTTTGTAGTTAGCCATTTCGCCAACCTTCCAATTGATTATGTTGAATGCATCCATCTCCGCAGCAACACCGGCTTGAATGTGTGCTACAGCAAGTTCAATGGCTAGCCCATCTATTAGCCTATCTGCTAGGTCAGCATGTGCTGGAGTCTTTGAGCAAGCTTGCGTTGGAGCCACCCAACAAAAAGCTAATGCTAATAAACCTAAGGCCATTTTCTTCATGGTGTTTTTCATAAGGAATTCCCTCCGTTAGTTATATGTCGTACCCGGCTCAAGATTATAGTACTAGTCAAGCGCTCTGCAATGGTCGCAAGATAATGTTTTAAATTGTAAGATAATATTTGGAATATCATGATAGGAAGCTCTGTATGTCGCGATTGGTTTTGTTTTTGTTATGCACAGCCATTTTTTCTGGTTGTGCCACCACAACAAAGCGCCCGCGTCAGCGAGTCCTTACTCGCGCGGATATTGGGGTACTTGTTCAGGCACTCAATGCAGAAATTGAAAAAAAATATAAGCCACTGCAGCACAAAGAAATCAATCGTTACGTAGATGAGCTTGGGCAGTCGATCGTTTCTCGCAGTGAGACAATGCCGCCACTTCCCTATCGATTCATCGTATTGCGAACCAATGAAGTTGTTGTATTTTCAATTCCTGACGGTCAGGTTTACGTGGGTCTTGGAATGATAAAAAATTTGGACTTAGAGGGGCAGCTTGCCGCCTCAATTGCCCATGAATTAGCTCACCAGGATTTGGGGCACCCGCTACAGGTTTGGCGCGACAGAATTTTGGGTGTGTATAAGCCAGGGATGAATCGTACACTCCATTCAGATAAGGGATTTGAGCAACATTATTTCGGAGCAGGCGGCTTACTCTCTTTTGATCGAGTGATGGAGCAGGAAGCTGATGAAAACGCAATTTTACTACTGTATCACGCGGGATTCGATCCGCGCGTCTACATTGCTTATTTGCAAGCTCTTCAGAAAATTCAGTTGCAGCCCGGCGTGCGCAATATGTTGTCTATGCACCCACCGCTAGAAGATCGGATTCGTTGGAGTCAAAATTTTATGCGTAGCCTACCACCGAAAAAAGATCCTAAGCTTACATCATCGGCATTTCGTGCCATTAAGCGTAAACTAAATCTAGCTATGCGGACTGAAAAACGCCGAAAAGCAAAAAAAGTGGTAAAATAGCCCGAGGCAATGGGGATAATTATGCACAAGGGTAGCCACGCATGGAAGCGAGCCAAATTCTAAAAGAGGCCTATGCAATCATTCAGTCCGGAACTGATAGTAATAATGATGGTGGAAGTTTGCAGGTTTTACAAATGCCTGGCGATGCGTCCATTCGAAGGTACTACAGAGTTTTAGACACGAATAACCCTGGTCAACATTATGTTTTAATGTCAGCGGATGCCTTTGCTGCAGAAGAGTATAGCTTTTTGCTTGTGCAAAACTTACTTCAAAAACAGGGCATTCCTGTTCCAGAAGTGAAAGCTTGTGTTGAAACCGATGGAACGATTCTATTGAGCGACTTAGGTGACTCAACCATGTTGCATTGCCTGGAAGCTTCGATGGAAGAGTCAGTGGAAGTTGCAATGTTTCAAAAAGCGATTGACTTGATGTTAAAGATTCATCGAATCAAAGAGAAGGAGGATGAACCGCATGGACTAAAGGCATTTTCTACGGCGTTTGATGAAGAACTCCTGATGTGGGAAGTAAATTTCACCATTGAATATTTTCTGCTGAACTACTTAGAACGAAAACTTCCTAAAAAAGACCTGGAAGGGATTCGGGCTGCATTCACTGATATTTGTCAGCGACTTTCAAAAGAGCCTCGAATTTTTACGCATCGTGATTATCATACACGGAACATCATGGTCACAGCTGATGATACCTATCACAGCATCGATTTTCAGGACGCTCGAATGGGGCCAAGGCAATATGATTTGGCCTCCTTACTTCGAGATTCCTATTATCAAATGAAAGAGCAGAAAGTATATAGTCTCCTTAAATATTATTATGGCTCGGCAAAAGAAGCCGGTGATATTAACTGTTCATTAGAAGAATTTGAACGTGTTTTTGATTTGATGAGTATTCAACGAAATTTTAAGGCAATTGGATCGTTTGCTTCCTTCTATACCCGTAGAGAAGACGCCAAATATTTACGCTTTATTGGCAATACATTTGAAAACGTCCGGAGAAACCTTGCAAAATTTCCTGAATATAAGGAATTGCACCAACTCCTTTTCAGTTGGTACTATTTCTGAGGATGCGAGTATTGATTCTGGCAGCTGGTTTAGGAACACGGCTGCGCCCATTAACAAATTCTACTCCTAAGGCACTAGTGCCCGTAGATGGGAAGCCGATGCTACATTACTCTTTGCTCCATTTAAAGAAACATGGAATGACAGAAGTAAGAATTAATGTTCATTATCTAGGTGAGCAGATAGTAGATTTTGTAAAAGATTCAGAATTAAGTTACGGAATCAAGGTTTATATTCAAGATGAGCGCAAGCAATTGCTTGGTTCAGGTGGTGGAATAGCGTTGTCACATGAATGGCTTTTTGAACACGATGACGCAGCTTTAATTTGGAATCCGGATGGAATTCTATTTCCTGACTTGACTGAGTTTGCAAGTCAACATCGGGCAACTAGGACGACTAAGCCGTTTGGAACATTAATTGTATTTCCTCATCCGGATGTGGGCTTTCGCTACAATCCAGTCTGTACGAGTGGTGAGAAAGTAATCGCATTTGGTGATACACTAGAGCCGCATGAGAAAAAGCATTTTGCCGGCGGTTATATTCTTTCTAAGTCGGCTGCAGATCTATTGCCGGACCCGGGTACTGAGTCCTGCGTAGTGAAGAGTGTCTGGTTTCCTTTAGTTAAGTCGAGAGCGTTTTATACTTACGATTATTCTGGTCCTTACCAAAATCTAGGGAGTCCGGAAGACATCGATCTTGGAAATACTCGATTTAAGGCCGGGGAATTTACTCGGTACCTTTAGAGTTGGAAGCGTGCACCCCTGACCAGCGTTCAGCTGAGAACAGGTACAAAAATCAACACAGATACGCTATTATTAAAAATACATTGAGCAATTTTACACCATGGTGGCATCCAAACTCGATAGAGAGGAAGTTGGAGAACTTATACGTTCGTAATGCCGTCAAATCCAGTGTCCAAGTATTCTTTGCAGACGCTGATTTTCTGGAAGTGGAAACGCCGGCGATTCAAATTTGTCCAGGCATGGAGCCACACTTAAAGGCATTTGAGGTAAAGTTAGATAGCCCTCTCATAGAATCGACGAGCCGATACCTTCATACGTCACCAGAGTTTGCAATGAAAAAACTATTAGTGGGGGGGCTATCTAAGATTTTTCAGTTTGCGCGCGTGTTTCGCAATAACGAATCTTCTAGCACACATCATCCTGAATTTACGATGCTGGAATGGTACCGGGCAGGTGTTAACTATGAGTCTCTTGTAGAGGACTGCAATAAAATTTTAAAAGTTGCAGCGGAGTTTTCTAGCGATGGTTTGTTCCATTACTTAGATAAAATCTGTGATCCTCGAAAGACATGGCAACGAATAACAGTGGCGGACGCTTTTAAGCAATTCGCAATGATCGATCTTTGGTCTAGTCTAGAAGATCCAACACGACCGGACCGAGAAATTTTTGCAAAACAAGCGGCTGGAGTTGGAATTAAAATCGAGACGAATGATTCTTGGGACGATATTTTTTTCCGTGTTTTTCTAGAGAGAATTGAACGAAATATTGGAATTGATGCGCCAACAATTTTGTTTGAATACCCGGCGCACATGGCGGCTCTGTCTCGGCTAAAACCTGGCGACGAGCGAGTGGCGGAGCGTTTTGAATTGTATGTGTGTGGGTTAGAGCTGGCCAATGCATTCTCCGAACTTACAGACAAGAGCACTCAGCGACTACGCTTTGAACAGGAGTCTGCATTAAAGAAGCGGCTCTATAATATTGAATACCCTATCGATGAGGATTTCCTAGCAGCGCTGGACTATGGAATGCCCGAATCCGCTGGCATAGCGCTCGGCTTTGATCGGCTGGTTATGCTAACGACAGGCGCAGACAGTATCGAGGATGTATTGTATGCACTCGTTCGTTAGAGCTCTTTGCTATTTTAATGGTTAAGATTGAATGGACCAGAAATGGTAGTAGATGCCTTTTTGTTCCAAAAGGTCACTATGTGGCCCCGATTCCACGATTTTTCCCTTTTCGAAAACTAATACTTGGTCTGCATCTGCTATCGTTGATAGGCGGTGAGCAATAACAAGAGAGGTTCTATTTTTTGTTAACGTATTAATTGCTTGCTGCAAATTTTGCTCAGTTTCGGTATCAATATGAGAAGTTGCTTCATCCAAGATTAAAATATCTGGGTCTTGAATGAGCACACGAGTAATAGCAATCACTTGTCGTTCACCGATGCTTAAGTTTGCGCCTCTTTCTTCCAGTTCCGTATCCAGCCCCTTCGGTAATTTTGCAATCAATTTTGATAAACCGGTAGCATCGACTGCATGCTGAACGTCTGCGTTCGTTGCTGATTTATTTAGAACCTTTAAATTTTCGCGCAATGTTCCAGCAAAGATAAACACATCCTGTTGCACAAACCCAAGTCGGGATCGCAACTCTAGCTTCGACATATCTGCAATATCTCTGCCGTCAATCATAATTCGACCCATTTGTGGTGAATAAAACCGAAATAGTAAGGAGAGTAAGGTTGACTTGCCAGCGCCGGTGTGTCCCACGATGGCAGCGGTCTTCCCAGCCGGAGCAATGAAGGAAGCATTCTCTAGAGCCCATTTGCGGGAACTACTGCGATCCGATTTACTGCTATAGGAAAACCAAACATTTTCAAATTCGATTTTTCCATGGAAGCGGTCCATAGAGTGATCTTTTCGATGATTTTTGTTTATACGAAGACCATCCTCCTCTGGGTAGTGCAAGATGGAAAAAATGCGTTCTGCTGATGCCATTGCATTTTGGTAGATATTATATTTTTCCGTCAGGCTACGGACTGGATCAAACATTAATTGCACGTACATCAGAAAGGACACAAAGACACCAATCGGGATGGCACCTTCATAAACATAGGAACCGCCAAAGTATAAAACTAATGAAATGCTAAGCGCACTAAGGATAGTGATGGTGGGTCGAAAAATGGCAAAAATTAAGATTGAAGCACTTTGCTTGTGGAAATAGAGTTCCGAAACCTTTTGGAAACGCTTCTGCTCATGCTCAACCATGCCCATAAGTTGAATCGTATCCATACCCGTGACTCGTTCTGCAAAGAAAGCATTAACTGTTGAAAGCGATTGACGAGCTTCTCGATATGCTTTGCGCAGTTTATTTGAGAAAAACTGCATAACAAAAATCATAATTGGTACAACAGAGCTAGCGATGAGGCCGAGCCTCCAGTCAATAGCAATCATCACACATGCGACACCAAAAATTACGAGTAAATCAGATAACAGCAATACAAAGCCAGGACCAAACAATTCTGTCAAATTGACAGTGTCATTTGTAATTCGTGTTACTAGCCGGCCAGTAGGATTGCGGTCATAAAAAGGAATAGGCATACGAATCAATTTAGCGAAAAGATCTTCGCGCAATTTATGCATGACTCTTTGGCCAACGAGGGTGAGGAAATAACTTTGTCCCAATTGACCGAGATATTGAGTAATCTTAATTCCCGCAAAAAGAATAACTAATTGCAGCAGTAGCTCGTAATTTTTGGGGATTAGGGCACGGTCGACAACTTCACCCAAAAGCCGAGGGCCATAGAGTCGAGCCCCGACTGTAATGAATACGAGAATGATAGCAAACGAAAGGAGGCGAATGAAGGGCTTCATATACGGCAATAAAAATTGCACTACCGAGGTGTTGACCTGGTTCCCCGTTAACTCATCAATTCTGGCGTCTTGGTTATCGGCCTCAGACATCAACATCATGCTCCAAGGTGTTGCTTAAGCTTAGTGTCTGTTGCTGTACCAAAGCTGCAAACGTTCCATTACTGTTTATTAAAGTTTTCGGGTCCCCTTGTTCAATGATGCGCCCAGAATCCATAACAATTACTTCATCCATTGATAGGAGCGAAGATACTCGATGCGTGGCGAAGATAAAAGTCCGGTTACGCGAAAACTCATTAAATGCTGTCCGTAGTTTGGCTTCGGTTTTGCTGTCTACGGCAGACAAACAGTCGTCAAAAATGAGAATTTTTGGGTTAATAGCCAGTGCTCTAGCTATTGTTAGGCGTTGCTTTTGGCCGCCGGATACGTTTAAGCCTCGCTCGCCAAGTTTGGTTTTATGCTTAAGCGGCATTGAATGGATTTCCTCATGAATGCAAGCCAGTTGGGCTGCACGGTCTACTTGAATTAATTTCTTATCCGTACTCTTGGTAAAGAAATGCTCAGAGCCATAAAGAACATTGTCGAGCAAAGTCTCAGAAAAGAGGAAGGAATCCTGAGGCACGATGCCGATTAGCTTGCGCAATTCTTTTCGAGGTATGAGATTAATATCCTCATCTTCCACGAAAATAGACGCTGGCTCGACGGGCTCGAGACCAGCTAAGCAGTTCAAAAGTGTGGACTTTCCAGATCCAATTGCACCGACGATTCCAATTTGCATTCCAGGTGCGATATCTAGGTTGATGCTCTTGAGGGAAGGGTTCTCAGTGTTTGCGTATTGTAGAGTTAAATTTCGGATGCGAATCGAGGGAATTCGATTCAATGTCGCGTGGTGTGGGTCTTTTGAGTTCTCTTGTGGATGCCTTTGAGCTTCTGCGAGTGGGTGCCTTTTTTCCATTACTTCATTGAGTCGATCCTGGCTGGCGAGAGCTCTCTGCAAGTAAGTGATCGTCAAGCCAATAGCTTCCATTGGCCAAGTCATTTTTTGAATATAAAGTTGAAAAGCTACGAAAGTTCCAATAGTGACTGTTTCGTCAATCACAAGTGAACCGCCCACTAAAAAGAGGAGTGTGATCGCTGAGGAGAGAAATAGGCCTAGGCCCATATCGAGCGCACTGTGGCTTAAGGTAGAATTAATATTTGCCTCAACATAAGTTTCACCAAGCTTATTAAACGAATGCTCCCGAGATGTTTCGATGGCTGCACCTTTTACAACACGAACGCCACCGATACTTTCCTGGCTGTCAGCCGCCATACTTGCAAATCGTTCTTGTACTTGTGTGAAATATTTATGAATCAAACGCTCTAATCTCAGGGTGAAGACTGGTACAAAAATCAATGGCAACAAAGAGATTGCTGTCAACTTAGGCGAGATCGTAAACATCACTGGCAGAATCAAGCAGAGATAAAAAATTGCGTCCAAAGATATGAGGATAGTTGGTCCCAGGGCAAATCGAATGGATTGAATATCATTGGTGGCTAGGCTGACGAGCTCACCCACTCGCTGCTTACGGAAAAAGGCTGGTTCTAGGGTGGTCAAATGGGAGAATAAATTCTGGCGCATATCATCTCCGGCTCGCATGGAGGTGCGGACGATATACATTCGCCAGAGGTAGCGCATAAACCCTTGCCCGATGGCCACTGCGGTATAGATGCCGGCGAGCACCAGTAGGTCATTGGGTGCAAGTACCCCTTCGGTTAATCCGTCAACCCCTTTTTTCAATAGCAGTGGTAGAAAGACTTCCAGTATATCCACCACAATTAGCGCCACGATACCGATAAGGTAAAATTTCTTGTACTTCACCACGAAGACCCATAACGGGCGTAAGCGCTGAAGGAAGGACTGCTTCGCTTTGATCATAGCTGTTGCAAGATAAACCCTCCTCGTGAAAGACGCAAAATTTTAGGTAAACAAAAAATTCAGATGAAATGCGCTGCCCTAAATGGGAGAATGACTTGCCTTTCGTTGATACTCGGTTATACGTTAGGCTAGGTTGGGTGCCGGACACTCAACTAAAGAACACGGGAAATGAAAACATGGAAAACGAGAAAATCGAAAATGTCGTAATTCTTGGATCCGGCCCAGCTGGATTGACGGCTGCAATCTATGCATCGCGTGCAAACTTGGAGCCCCTTCTGATCCATGGACCGGAGCCCGGCGGACAACTAACGACGACTACTGATGTGGAGAATTTCCCTGGGTTCGAGAATGGCGTGATGGGTCCGGAATTAATGGAGACGTGTAAGAAGCAAGCTGCTCGATTCGGAACTCGTTATAAGCAAAATATCGTGGCGAAAGCAGACCTTTCCTCCCGCCCCTTTCAGCTAGAGCTAGACAATGGTGAGAAGATTAGATGTAAGACCCTAATCTGTGCGACCGGAGCTTCAGCGAAATACTTGGGGTTAGACCGTGAGCGTGAAATGATTGGCAAAGGGGTTTCAGCCTGCGCAACTTGCGACGGCTTTTTCTTTCGGGATCAAGACATCGCAGTGGTTGGCGGTGGAGATACCGCAGCGGAAGAGGCAACCTTTTTGACTAAATTCGCGAATTCTGTCACGGTGATTCACCGCCGGGATAAGCTTCGAGCCTCAAAAGTTATGCAAAATCGTATGCTCGGTAACGATAAAATTAAAATGATGTGGGACTCGGCAGTTGAAGAGCTTAAAGGTGCAGATGCGATCGAAGGACTAGTAGTCAAAAACCTAAAGACAGGAAGCTTAAGTGAGCTTCCTGTGACGGGAATGTTTGTGGCAATCGGTCACAAGCCTAATACGGATTTATTCAAAGGTGTCGTGGACATGGATGAGATTGGCTATATTGTGACGAAGGATGGGACAAGAACAAACGTCCCTGGCTTCTTTGTTGCTGGCGATGTCCAAGACAAGGTGTATCGCCAAGCTATTACGGCAGCTGGAACAGGATGTATGGCCGCCCTGGATGCAGAACGCTTCATTGAGGCAAGTGAGCATTAGGTGGAATTTTCATGACTAGTAAGAGTATTTGGGAAGGCAGTGACCTTTACGAACATTCGGTCAATCAACTGGATCGTGCCATCGAGATTGCTAATCTGGATCGCAATGTCGGTGAGCGATTAAAACTTCCCAAGCGCGCAATGATTGTTTCAATTCCAATTCGGCTAGATGATGGCGCTGTACACACGTTCGAAGGTTATCGAGTGCAGCACAACATGACTTTGGGACCAACAAAGGGTGGGATTCGCTTCCATGAGGATGTAAGCCTTTCAGAGGTGGCTGCCCTCTCGATGTTGATGACCATGAAATGTTCGCTAGTAGGCCTTCCGCTCGGTGGAGGCAAGGGCGGCATAAAGGTAAATCCAAATTTACTTTCCCGAGTTGAAAAGCAGGCATTAACGAGACGGTTTACGACAGAGATTCACAATATTATTGGACCTACACAAGATATTCCGGCGCCGGACGTTGGGACAGACGGCCAAATTATGGCGTGGATGATGGATACGTACTCACAAAACCACGGCTTTGCGGTTCCAGGCGTGGTGACCGGTAAGCCTATTGAAATTGGTGGCTCTTTGGGTCGAGAAGAGAGTACGGGGCGTGGCTTAGTATTTTGTACAACAGAAGCAACTGAACTTTTGAAGGTTCCATTGGCTCCTGAAACAACCGTGGCAGTGCAAGGATTTGGTAAAGTGGGCGGTGTGGCTGCCCGTGAAATGATGGAATTAGGGACGAGAGTTGTAGCCATATCCGATGTATCCGGCGGTGTATATGATCCGGAGGGTCTAGATATTGAAGATTGCCTGACTTGGGTGCGCAGGCACAAGTCGCTGGAAGGTTATGAGAAAGGCGCAAAAGAAGCTGCAAAAGGAGGCACAAAAGGTGGTGCAAAAAAAGATACAAAAAAAGGCGCAAAAATCACAAAAATCACAAATGAAGAGCTTTTGGAACTCGATGTAGATATCTTGCTTCCGTGTGCGCTCGATAATGTGATTACAAAAGAGAATGCGAACCGCATTAAAGCGAAAATCATTGGTGAAGGCGCTAACGGTCCGACGTCGGCAGAAGCCCACGAGATTCTAATTCAGAAGAATGTTTATGTGATTCCAGATATTTTAGCTAACGCTGGCGGTGTAATTGTGTCCTACTTTGAGTGGGTGCAGGATTTGCAATCGCTATTCTGGTCAGCTAAGCAAGTAAATGAGCAGTTAAAGTCTATTATCGTGAAGGCGTTCCATGAAGTGGAAGGTACGTCGAGGAAATTCAATTGCGACCTTCGCGCCGGTGCTTTAGTGCGAGCTGTGGATCGTCTAGAGAAAGCGATGCTTTGGCGGGGAGT
The DNA here is from genome assembly GCA_011087955.1 of Oligoflexia bacterium. Classification (GTDB taxonomy): domain Bacteria; phylum Bdellovibrionota; class UBA1018; order CAIPTA01; family JAALKR01; genus JAALKR01. The sequence goes on along the minus strand of JAALKR010000005.1, from coordinate 865 downwards.
TTTTCCATAAATTTGGATGCTTAGTCGTTGATGATTACCAGGCAGACTTAAATATCCGAGCCCAATAAGTAAGGCTTAGGATAAAACTGTTGGCCTCCTCGCACTTAGCTAATTTGCAAAAAACAGCGTTTCTCTTTTTGTGACCCACAAACTCTCCATTTGGGAGCTGAAATCGAGTGATCATCAGAGCCTAGGCAACTCCCTCTTGGTAGCCTCTTATGGCAAGGACAGGTTCAATTGGATTGCTCGTTCTATAAGAGACGTCCACTGAGATGCTGGAAAGTCAAAAAATCCTGTCAAAGGCTCCCAGTCTTTATCTATGCATTTATAGGCCTTTTCATATTTATCATTGAAAGCACTTCTAAAAAGTCCTAGCTGACGGTTGGCCTCAAACTTTGCCTGAGCATGAAGTCTTTTTAAAAAGATCCATCCAGTCGTTAAAATCTTTTTCCCAAGATTTTTTAAGTACTGAGATGGATGACGATGATAAACCAGATGCCTCGTCTCCCAATAGGTCACCAGGGGTGTCCGTAAAGGCATTGCCTGAGAGGCCTGTAGTGACGTTTCTTTTCTTGGATTTACCATTTCTAACAACAAGGCGCCTGCCATCAGAGTCTCTTCTACTTCTAGCTGTAGCGCCTGGTTAAGGATTAGAGGACAGCTGCTACACGCTTTTTATGTCATCCACAATATTAGGTATGTCTCAAACTCGGAGGGAAGAAATGAATACTATCGTCAGCCTGCTTATTTATTTTGATGAACTATTTAATTAAGCTTGAAATGATTTTCGTATGCATGTTCTAATTACTCCTGGATTTTATATAAATAGCGATAGCCCGGGGGATAAAATAAAAATGGACAGAAA
>JAALKR010000025.1:19052-31279 GCA_011087955.1 Oligoflexia bacterium | reverse complement strand
AGTGCCTGTACTTAAAATATTTTATGTCCTGACCCACCATGAAGTGAGAAGAACCAAAGTTCATCCAGCCAAGAGGGAGTTGCCTAGGCTCTGACCCACCATGAAGTGAGAAGAACCGAAGAACCAGAACCCTAGAACCCGAATTGAAAAAGCCATTCCAGGTGATGAGTGAAATGCGCGAAAATGATGAATGGCGTTCCCAAGGGGATTCGAACCCCTGTTTTCTCCGTGAAAGGGAGATGTCCTAGGCCGGGCTAGACGATGGGAACACTGTAAAAACTCTTATCTCAATCTCAACCTCAAAAATTTTTGCCTTAAAAATTTTTATTTCAAATTTGGTGAGCCCTGATGGGCTCGAACCATCGACCCTCTCCTTAAAAGGGAGATGCTCTAACCAACTGAGCTAAGGGCCCGCGCCAAAAACGAGTGCCCTTGATATCGCGAGGGCAAAAATCAGTCAAGGCTTGAAGGTAGCGGAAATTCAATTTCCGCTATAATTTTGGTCTAGTCCGAGATGTTCGTATGCGCCACGACAGGCTACCCTTCCTTTGGGAGTACGCTGAATAAAACCCTCTTGCAGGAGGAAAGGCTCATAGACATCTTCGATAGTTTGAGACTCTTCACCGATGCTAGAGGCAATGGTATCGATCCCGACTGGGCCACCATCAAAATGCTTGATAATCGTTAATAAAACCCGCTTATCCATAGTATCCAGACCCCGCTCGTCCACTCCAAGCCGTTCGAGAGCATTGCGAGTGATTTCCAGGTTTATTTTTTTGAGCCCAGCTACTTCAGCAAAATCTCGCACGCGACGGAGAAGGCGAAGAGCAATCCGAGGAGTCCCTCGAGATCGCGAGGAAAGCTCCTCAGCAGCCGCATCTGCTACGGGCATCCCCAGACGATGACCTCCATCAACCACTAATGATTTTAGCTCTTTGGGGGTATAAAATTCTAAATTCAGGCGAATGCCGAAGCGATCTCGTAAAGGACGTGACAAAAGACCGGCACGAGTTGTGGCCCCTACCAACGTGAAGGGAGGAAGATCAATCTGAACGGTCCGAGCACCAGGGCCCTGGCCTAAAACGATATCCAATTTATAATCCTCCATCGCACTATAAAGCACTTCCTCAACAGATATCGGACAGCGATGAATTTCATCGATGAACAAAACATCAAAAGGTTGCAAATTTGTTAAGATAGAAGCGAGGTCCCCCTTCTTATCTAGCGCTGGCCCACTAACCGTATAAAGATTGGAACCTAATTCTGCAGCCACAATATGGGCGAGAGTAGTTTTGCCTAGCCCAGGAGGGCCAGAAAATAATGTGTGGTCTAAAGACTCTTTGCGCTGAACGGCTGCCTTAATGAACAGTTTTAAATTATCGATAATTTTTGTCTGCCCTACAAAAGAATTAAAACCCTTCGGGCGCATCGCACGCTCTACAACTGATTCCATCCCACCAGTTTCGTTTTCTTGACTGACTATACGAGGCTCAAACTCTTCCATTAATTTCAAGTTCTTCCATTTTCAAATTCCGCCACTGGATTATTCTGGGTACCAGTTGGATTATTCTGCGCACTACTTAGGCGCTGGAGACAGCGTTTAAATAATTCGGAAAACTCACTGGATACATTGTCATCCGCTAGCACACTACGAACGATTGCGTCTACATCCTGTCCCTTAAAGCCCATGCCCTCAAGGCCCAGCACAATATCATTAAAGACACTTCGATCAGACACTTTAGGAGCTGCCTGAGTTGGGCTCGCCTTTCCAATAACTGTGTTGGACTGATTCAAAACGTCGGCGAACCGTTTTTCACACTTGTCCCGAAGCTCAACAACTAAATATTCGGCTTTCTTCTTACCAAGTCCCGGCACTGCTGTCAGGGAACGATAGTCTTGCGCACGAATTGCGTTCAATAGAGACTCACCAGAAAGGTGCGATAAAATTGCTAGCGCTAGCTTTGGGCCTACTCCTTTGGCGCCGATCAAAAACTCAAAAAGGTCATGCTCTAAACGAGTTTTAAAACCATAGAGTTCGGATGCATTTTCACGGACATGGTGATGGATTTCGAGCGTAAGGCGTTTATCCATAGGAATCGCCAGCTTGTGCAAGCAAGCGCTAGTCACATTAACAACATACCCTACGGAGTTGACATCTAGAATGAGTTTATCAGTGCCGAGGTATACCAGGGTTCCGCTGAGACGTCCGATCATAAGCTCTCTCCAAGCTAGGGAACTTATCATTAGATCGCCGATGCTGCGCATGACAAATAGCCACTGCTAAAGCGTCTGTCACGTCGTGACGAAATTTGCTTTGCGTCAATGATGGGCCTAACAGCAGACGCACCATATATTCCACCTGGTCTTTAGTTGCGGAGCCATTTCCGGTGATGTTCTGCTTGACCTCGCGTGGGCTATATTCATTCACCTCTAAGCCACACATTGCGGCCGCCGCAATTGCCGCTCCACGCGCCTGCCCAAGCTTCAACGCGCTCATCGCATTCCGTGAAACAAACACGGACTCAATGGCAAAAGCATCTGGTTGCCAAACTTGAATTGCATTATGAACAGCGCCATAAACTCGTTGTAGCCGTACAGAAAGTGAGTCGCCACTCTTTGGTTTTACTGCCACCAACTCATGACTGACATAAGTAAGCTGGCTGCCGTTGCGCTCAACACAACCCAGTCCCATATATTGTGATCCTGGATCAATTCCCAAAATTCGCATTCCAAAATTAGATCACAGGATATTTCCGCGAACACGGCGCGACACCCCATTAAGCAGGTGGCAATGCTTTATCAAACACGCGGTAACGCTTGTACGGCCCTCCCTTACACGTCAACTCCGCGATATTAACCATATCTTTATTATCCTCTAAAACCCAAGATAGCTCGCCAAATTTAAGGCCAAGCTTTAGGCTTGACCGATGAGCTTCTAAGCAAAGCAGGTTCATCACACCAGTTCTGCGAAATTTCGACTTCACACCAAGAGTTACTACGCGAGTGCGAGTAAGCGCGCCTATACTAGAGCGAAGGCCAAACAAGAGACGGAATAAACCAAAAGGGAACAAGCGTCCGTTACGATTCCTTACTAGAATCTCATTGATATCGGGCAAACAAAGAATAAAGCCAATGGCCTCCCCTTCTTTCTCAGCGATAATACAAAGCTCTTTCCAAATCATGCTCTTTAAAGACTTCGCCATATGATCGAACTCCGTATCGTCCATTGGAACGAAGCCCCAGTTCTTTTCCCAAGATGCATTATAGAGATCCCGAATTAGCTTTAACTCCTCATTGAAACGCTTCATATCAATGTAACGACACGTTACCTGATTTTTTTTCACTAGTCGGTCAGCAAGTTTAGTCATGCGTGGTGGGAATTCGTGATAGACCGTCATCTCATAGGCTAGTAGGTCTTTCGCTTTGCCAAAGCCATGATTTTCAACAAGCCTCTCGTAGTAGGCTGGGTTTTGCGCCATCATAATATAAGGTTTGTGGTCATAAGCAGAAACCTGCAGTCCAACCGTATGATTGAAGCTTGGATTGGCCGGGCCTCTTACTTTATCAAGCCCGCGTTCTCTCAACCAATCGGTGGCCGCATCGAAAAGTGCATTCGCAACGCCTTGATCATCTATGCACTCGAAGAAACCAAAAAACCCTGTGTTCTCTTTGTGAAATTCATTATGGCGCTCATCATGAACGGCGGCGATTCTACCCACATATTCACCGTTTTGAACTGCGTTCCACAAAACAATATCTGCATGTCGATAGAAAGGATTTTTGTGCGTATTTAAATCTTCCCGAACCTGGAGTTTAAGCGGGGGAACCCACTTAGGGTTGTCACCAAATAATTTAAAGGGCAAAGAGACAAATCGGCCAAGGGCGCGCCGGTCATTCGCCGGATGAAACTGCTGCAACTCAATTGTCATATTCAACTCACAACTGAGCTAGGCGGTCTGGAGCATGCCCATCTCTTTACCTAGCTTCTGAAATGCATCAAGGACGTAATCTAATTCATCGTCCGTGTGGGTCGTCATATAGGACGTCCTAATTAAAGCATACCCCTTTGGAACGGCTGGGGAAACAACAGGAGTTGCAAAAACCCCCATCTCATATAATTTTTTTGTGAACACAAACGCCCTTAGGTCGTCGCCAATTAAAATTGGAATGATTGGTGTTTGCGAGCCCATCGTGTCGTAGCCCATTTCTTCAAAAGCTTTCTTCATCTTGCGGGCATTTCGCCATAATCGTTCAATAATGGCAGGCTCTTCTTGTACAATTTTAACGCACTCTAATACAGCCGCGGCGGCTGAAGGTGGAAGTGCGGCAGAGAACATAAAACTCCGACTCTTGTGCTTGATATAGTTTATCACGTCTTCATCGCCGGCTACGAAGCCGCCAAGTGAGGCAAAGCTCTTTGAGAAAGTTCCCATGATTAGATCTGTCTCATCTTGTACGCCGTAATGGTAAGGGGCACCCCTTCCGGCCGGACCAAGTACGCCCAAACAATGGGCTGAGTCACAGTAAATCTTCGCTCCATAAATACTTGCCAAACGCACGATCTCCTGCATCTTAGCGATTTGTCCAGTCATAGAGAAAATGCCATCGGTAACAACTAGCTTGCCTGGTACGTGTTCATACTCCCGAAGCAATCGCTCTAATTCCTTCATGTCATTATGCTTGTATTTTACGGTCTGTCCTAGTGCCGCAGACTGCCCTTCCACAATGGAGGCGTGATTGTCGCGGTCGGAGAAAATAACATCTTTTCGTCCGGCTAGGCATGAAATTGTGCCTAAATTTGCCAAAAATCCGGAGGCATAAACTAAAACAGATTCCTTTTTCAAATATGCCTTGAGCGCTTCTTCTAATTTTTCATGGAGATCCAAGTTACCGTTCAAAAACCGGGACCCGGTGCAGCCGGTGCCATACTTATCAATCGCCCGCTTCGCGGCTTCTACCACCCGCGGGTGAGAGGTGAGGCCCAGATAGTTGTTGGAGCCAATCATTATTCGATTTGTGCCATCGCTAATTACTGATGGGCCGGCTCCGTTTTGAATGGTTCGGAAAAACGGGTACACGCCTGCGCTCTTTAACCCTGCATCGTCTTGAAAGCTCCGGCACTTATCAAATAAATCCATTCCAAAAATAGATATACTCCTTTTCTCCGCAATAAACAAGCGGGAGCGTCCAGCATCTCGCCTCAAACTGTGGATTGCTATCATCAACAAAGTCGACACAAAGACTGCAAAGTGCATGTGGGTACGCAGCCAGATCCGAGCTTGACTGGGTAAGCAGTTTTGCTACCCTTACAGGGGCGCGTCAGGCCCTCAAGCTGACTCTCTACCCCTCAATTTATAAAAAAACCAAATATTTCGCTTAAGATTTATACACGGATACCGATAAGTCCTCAGTAAGAAGGTGCCTCTCCCTTGGCTTTGTGCACTTACTGAGAGGACTATTTTTCTGCCCCCAACCCCCGAGGAGAGAAAGGCGCCGGTGAGCAAAAAAACCACTCCAATCCAGGATTCGGCCGCTGGGCTGCATACTCCTGAAGCTGAGCGCATTGAACGCGAGCAAATGAAAGCTAATCGCGCGGAAGCTCCTGATCAAAGATCAGAGTCAGGGTCTGTGCCTGAGACTGCTCTGCCCGAGGCCGTAGTACCCAAAGCCAGCCAATCCAGCGCCGCTAAGAATACAGCTACCAACGCAGACCCCAAGGGATGCTTGATTGACTTTCGTCGTAAGCTTCAAGATACCCGCAAGGAGGAAAAACACCGCGACCATGCCCCGATTAAGAAGGGAAACCTTACGAAAGCCATACACTTAGAAGCCGGGCAAGACAAGGTCCTCATAAATCATCGCAAAATGACCAATAAAATAAGAAATTTGCTAAACAGAATTGAAGCCGAATGGCTCTATCTGGACTCGATCACACAAAAAGTTACAAAAAAAAAGAACCATTTAGGAGTTGTAATCGATTTTCCTAAGCGGAAAAAAAACTAGCCTCTTTCCAATCCCGGCGGCAACTTCTTCAAGTTAAGTCGATTTGACTTCGTTTCAATCGAAGTTACTGGATATAAAACATGTTGCGCCAAATCATCGATAAGGGGGGACGCATTATAGGATCTGCCAATGCCGATCGTAGGTAAATGCGTGCTCTTTCGATAGGTACCCTCGTTCCAGTGAATTTGACCATAACGAAGCCCTTCCCACATCTTTCTAAAAATATCTTCTGATTTTGAAAAAACTGAACAAGACAACCCGTAATTAGTTGCGTTCGCCAGCTCTACTACTTCTTCCACCTCATCTACAATATGAATACCAACTGAAGGTCCAAAAATTTCTGTCTGCAAATAAACGCTCTTCTTTACATCCTCAACTTCATTGGAGTGGAATAGATAAATCGAGGGGGAAACATAGTATCCCTCATGTTCAAAACTGAGCGACTTACCACGCATAATGCATTTTGAATTCTCACGCACCGCAATACCCTGGAACGTCAAATAACGTTCCAATGTCTTTTTGTCGACTAATGGACCCATAAACGGCGGTTTAGTTTCATCAAAAGGACTCCCAATCACAAAGGCTTTCGCCATATTATGAAATTTTATAATAAAATTTTCTGCAATCTTTCGATGCAATAGAAGCCTAGATGTAGACTCCTGCCTTTGGCCCGCCGTAATATACGCACCAATCAAAATTTCCCAAAGTGCTGTGTCGATATCCGCATCTTCCCAAACGATTGCGGGATTCTTCCCACCGGTCTCAAGCGCAAGTAACTTTCCACTGTGTTCGAAAGTGTCCTTTCGTAACTGCTTCCCAAATTCATACTCACCGCCATAAAAAACAGTATCAACAGAATGATGTTGAATTAGTCGACGAGACATTTCTCGGCCACCTTGGATCATAGAGAATATGCCCGCATCTAAGGTCATTGCTTTTATGCTTTCACATATTAACTGCCCAGTGGCAGGGGCACGCTTGCTTGGCTTAAAGACAACTACATTCCCATGTAATAAGGAGGGCACAATATAAATGAGCGGGTTACTCATTGGGTCGTTATAGTGACCGAGTACTGCAACAACCCCACGTGGCTTCACTCTTCTAACCCCAAAGAGCTTTTCGTCTTTATCTAGTAAAACTGAGCTTCTCTCCTCAGTGACTTCTCTCTCGCGCTGTAAATTCTCTGTCAGATCGATCTCAGCCCGCATGCGATCAATCCCATCGGTCACTTCAACTCGTGACTCCCAAAGAGGCTTGCCAATCTCTCGACTTATAGTTTGCGCAAACTCTTCTTTGTTTTTCTCAACCTCTTGGATCAGTTTTCTTACTAGAACAACACGTTCTGCCAGTCCCCTCTTATACCATTTCCACTTCGACTTCTCTGCCACATCAAATATCTCATCAATACCCTCATAAGACCCTTCTAAGGTAGTCACATGATCGGAAAAATTTGCTGGACAGCGAATTTCATGAGAGAAATCCAGGTCCTTATACTTCCGGTAGTTACCTGCTATAAAATCACCCTTAAGCTCGATAGTCTTAAATTCCATACAATCTCCTAAATTCCACGCAAGCAGAAAGAGTCAATTACCTGAGAATAGAATCTAGTCGCCGCATCCAATTGCGAGTCCTCAACCTGTTCATTGGGTGCATGCGAATTGTTCGCTTCCATACCAGCTCCAAATGCAACAGTGGCAATACCCTGATCTGAAAAAAAAGAAGCTTCTGTAGAAGCAGACCCACTCATTACCTTTGATTCAATGCCGCTACGATCTAGACATGCCAACAGCGTTTTGACAAAAGTGGAGTTCTCATCGGTAGACAATGGAGGCGAAGAAACCAACGTTCTATAACGTATAGAGAGCTTTGAATAGGCTTGCGCAATTTCCATAGTTTCTTTCTGCAGTTGAGTTTCTATTTTCTTCCGCATATCCGAGGCCCATACCTCCGGGAGCAGAGAAAAATATAGAGTAATATTAATCATGTTTTGATCATGCTCAATTTGGTTAATCGCACAGGTCGAGACATCCGGGCTAAATTCAGAATTTTTCTCTTTAGATAGTTCTTCGTTGTGCCTCTTTACCAAGTTCTCAATCTCAAACAATGATTCGAGAACTTCTCTCGGAAACAACCGAATCCCCTCACTGCCTGTGCTGCCAAAGCTAGGCTCAAAATATTCATCCGGATTATTTGTAACATATTCCCTAAATTGCCGGCGAAAATCATCTAGTTGTGAATCCATAATAACAATACTTACTGAAGATGAATCAGCTACTCGGTTGAAATCACCACCACCATTTATGGAAAACAATTTCATGCGAATGTCATTTTCCTTTAATGCTCGCAAAAGTTTTAGAAGTTGCGTGATTGCACACCTCCCCAAATCCGGGGTTGAAACTAAAGCCCCCCTACCCTTAGTTTTAATAGTAATTCGAGAATTATAGGATTGAGTGTCTCTATCTACAGAAAGAAACGAAATCTGAATTCGAGCCACTAGTTTACCCTTATGGCGATTGATTAATCCTAAGTTCGAAGGGTGGCCGACCAAAGCATACTTAGGGTTTAGAACATTTGATTGCGTTAGATATTTCGCGCCTTGGATTGGGGCCTCTCCGGCGCAAGTCGCAACGAGGTAAATAGGCTGGGATAATTTTTTCTCTCTAAATTGCCTGCATGCCATAAGCTTGCACAAAAAATCAAGTTTCGCATTAGCAACCCCTAATCCAATAAATTTGCCTCCCTCTTTTTTGGGTGCCCATGGCTTACTATTCAACTGATCCCAGTCGCTCAAGTTTCCCGCACTAGGTGTGTCCACATGGGATAACAGCAATAAGCCTTTAGAAGTCTTCGTATCAACAAGGTCATCCCCTAATATTCCGATTAAATTGAACTGGCGTTTGCTAAAACCGGAAACAGAATGGTACACCTGTTGTTGAACAACCTTCGCGCCTAGTTCCTCATACAGAGGAATTAGGAAGTTAACTATTTCCTCATTACCTTCTTTTGAAATACTATTTATGCTAAGAAATTGAATAGCTTGCTCGGTAGATATCATAAGAAAATAATATTATCGTCTAGGGACAATGGCTAGTTTAATGCAAAGAAATAAAATGCTTGTTTTCACCCTATCCCTGGCCTTAGGGATGGTTTTGACTCTCGGGTATGCTAGTGCTCAAGAAGAAAGCGCACTCACTGCTTCTTCCGACCTCAAAACGCTCTTAACTAGCGCAGAAGCTCTAATTAGAGAGAATAAGACCGACAACGCTTTTGAAGTTTACACAAGGATAATGACAAACTCAGATCTCTTAGAGAAAGTTGATTTTCCAAAATTTCACTATAATTTAGCTGTTACCGCCGCTAAAACTAAAAAAATAGGGCTAGCAATCGCCTATCTATACAAAACAATCGCAGATTCCCCCTTTGATTGGGATGCTCGACACAATTTGAAAATTCTGAAAAGTGAGGCTAGTAATCACTCTAGGTATGGGCAGCAATACTACAGCATAAATTTTTTGAGGCCTGTTCTTGAATACACCCCACCAGGTACTTTCCTGCTTCTATCCAGTCTAGCGCTATTAATTATTCTCTTGAATGCTCTGATTTTCCGCCATCGAATGGCCTTAGTTTTGTCGTTATTGATTTTCATTCCAACAACATCAATTGCTACCTATACAGCCATCGAAAAGTATAACGACGCTGGAGTTGTTATTGCTGATACACCCCCACTTCGCAGTGGCCCTGGAGACTCTTTCCCTGAGATTTTGCAAATTGGAGAAGGCAGCGAGGTTTCGTTGTTAGAAAAACGCAAGGAATGGTTCAAAGTTGAGTTTTCCTTAGCGACTAATCCGGACGAAGCGATCGTGGGGTGGTTACATGAGGAAGACGTCCTTTCACTTTAGGTAAAAACATGCGACGAGAGAAAATACGACAAGAGAGTATCTGGAAAGACTTTTTCTCCGCAGAGCGAGAAAAAAACCCTGTCTTAGCTGCCTTGAAGGAGAACGCTTTGTTTCAAGACCTAAATAGCTTTGAGCTTCGGTATTTGGAGCGCATCGTCCATATTCGAAAATATGAGGCAGGTGAATTTGTTTTCCAACAGAACGAGACCGGGATTGGCATGTATATCATTGCTAAAGGCTTAGTGGATATTAAGATCCCACCAAAGGCAAAAAATTCTGATGGTGAAGAAGCTGTGATCACGACACTAAATCGAGGAACCTTTTTTGGCGAACAAGCACTCGTTGAAGCAGAAGCCAAACGGACTGCAACAGCCCTTGTAACTGAGCCCAGTGTGTTAATTGCCTTTCTCAAGCCTGACCTGATGGATATTGTTCATCGAAGGCCAAGTTTAGGCATTAAAATTACGATGCAATTAGCAAAAGTGTTAGGAAAGCGGCTCAAGCAAACCACGGATCGCCTATCAGAATTCGCGGCAAAAAGTGACTATGGAAAGTAGATTGAGCGATCGAGATGCAATTCTCCGGAGCAAAGCGAACTTACGGCTTCTGTTTCTTACTGCAACTTCGCTCACGCTCTTTTCACTTATTGTCATTACAACCAACCTTTTTATACCCTTTATCTTTTCTATAACGCTCTATTTTTTACTAAACCCAATAGTGAATTTTTTTGAACGACAGGGGTACTCTCGAATTCTTGGCGCATTCATCGCTACTGCCACCTTTTTTGCTCCATTTACTATCATTTCCTATTCTGTAATTTCCATGGCAATCCAGGATCTGGCTAGCCTAGAAACAAGTTTGCCGCAATTAGCGACTAACACCCATAATTGGATTATAGATTTCGAGGCTCGGTTAGCGGAAAAGATAGACATCACCTACGATATTAATATCACAGAATACGTGGTGGATTTTCTGGAGTCCTTGTCGGCAATATTTATTCAAATCAGTCCAAATATTGTTTCAAATACTCTTTGGGCTCTTATACTTACGCCCATTCTTACATTTTTCTTACTAAATGATGCACTATCGATAAGAAACGCTATCTTGAACTTATCTCCAAATCGATTTTTTGAATCTTCTTACGAGATTGCTCATTTGATTGAAGATAAAATTAGCTCCTACATCATCGCTAAGATTATAGAAGCATTAATTGTAGGACTTCTTGCGTTAATTGCGTTGGGAGTTTTTGGATTCCCTTATAGTGCACTTTTAGCTCTGATCGCAGGGGTCACAAATATTGTCCCTTATTTCGGGCCGATTATTGGGTTTGCTCCGATAATTTTGATTCCGATACTCGACCCTCAGTATGCTCACCTCCTTTACCCCGCAATACTCATGTCACTTACCATTAATGTCATTGATTTGGCCTTAATTTTTCCAATTTTGGTATCAAAGATTATTGACCTCCACCCACTTTTTGTTTTGTTTTCCGTTTTAATTGGGAGCCATCTAGGCGGCCCGTTAGGAATCCTCGTTGCAATCCCTATCGCAGCCATAATAAAAATTGTATTAATGCAAGTGCTGGGCGCAGGGCTGAAATAGTTCCCTCAGTAAAAATTTATCGGCTCATCTTGCTTTCTAGAATGCCACTAATCATTCCACTGCCTGGCTTTGTCTTCTTCCGCAAAACATTACTTAGCACTTTTCTACCTTCCTCATCACGAGCCTCTATTTGAAAGAAATAGTTCGTATCAGGTTGCAATTCTTCTACAGTAATGAAGTGAGAAGTGCTAAACTCAGTGACTTCGGTTTCACCCAATGTCAGATTATCCGGAGCGAGCCCTACGCGCAGAACTGCTTTAGTCATCGTACCTTGAGTCTGCCAAATGATGCTCGCAGAATTAGCAGTGGTAGTCCCATCTAATCCCACAACGTCCCAAGCTTGTTCATCTGTAGTAACAGGCATTACCGAACTTACTCGCTCTCTATCACGAGCATCATAAGCCTTTACTTGGATGAAGTACGAAGTATCTTGTACTAACTCATTAATCTCGATCGCGTGCGATTCCTTGAAGTTCTCGATTTCGATTATTTGCAAGCTCAAATTTTCTTCACTCAATCCAATACTCACTACTGCACGAGTACTCTCTCCGGCAGTCGACCACGAGAGGTCAATTGTAGTAAAACCTGAGGTGCCATTCATGTCAGAAATATTCCAAAGGATAGGCTCCACTGGCGTTTGCACTTGAAGCACTTCACTTGTTATCTCCCGACCTCGATCATCAATCGATGTCACTCGGAAAAAATAATCAGTAAGTTCACTAA
>JAALKR010000025.1:0-19042 GCA_011087955.1 Oligoflexia bacterium | reverse complement strand
CGACCTCGATCATCAATCGATGTCACTCGGAAAAAATAATCAGTAAGTTCACTAAGCTCTCCTACCAATACAGAATGAGACTCTTTGAACTCTTCAATCGGGATATTACGGAAACTAAAATCATTTGCACTCAAGCCCACTTCAAGCACTGCCTTATTTGCATATTCACCCGTGTCCCAGCCCACTGTAATTTGATTCCATTCAGCTGCTCCGTGAAGATTATTGATCGACCACAGGATCGGCATCTCTGGCGTCTGCACTTGAAGCACTTCACTCGTCAGCGCACGACCTCGATCATCAATCGATGTCACTCGGAAAAAATAATCAGTAAGTTCACTAAGCTCTCCTACCAATACAGAATGAGACTCTTTGAACTCTTCAATCGGGATATTACGGAAACTAAAATCATTTGCACTCAAGCCCACTTCAAGCACTGCCTTATTTGCATATTCACCCGTGTCCCAGCCCACCGTAATCTGATTCCATTCAGCTGCTCCGTGAAGATTATTGATCGACCACAGAATGGGATCTGGTTTAGTTTTCGCGCATTCCACACCACTTAAGCGAACTCGTCCGATCTCATCTTTCACCTCAATCTTAAAGCAGTATTTTGTGTCTGCTTGAAGGTCGCCTACCGGAACTTGATGGTTTGACTGAAACTCATCAACGACGATCATATCTAGAGCGTTCTCGTCTCCGTCCATAACATAGACCTTACCCTTAGCATCGATTGGATCACCATCTGGAGTAGTTTGTGTCTGCCAAAACAACACTGCAGAAAATTTTTCTGTCGTCGTATCGAACCCAACAATTTTAAAATCTGGAGGAGGAGCTTCTTTCGTGCGTAGAGCAATTTCTTCAGAGAATTGCACGCGTCCACGATCATCTCTTGCTTCCACTTGGAAAAAATAGGTTGTAAGCTCTGCTAGGTCATTTACAATCTGCTCATGCTGCACTTTGAAATCATTAATAACAACTTCATTAATCAAATTACCCGACTCTAGCCCGTAACGCAGAGTTGCCTGAGTGCTCTCTCCTGGCGTTTGCCATTCGAGAGTGCCTAAATCGTGCGTCGTCGTGCCATCAAAACCCTCGATGCCCCAAAGGATCGGCTCCGTAAGAGTCGTAACCTCAATTACTTCACTCTTAACCTCACCACCAAATCTATCTTCCGCAACTACCTGCAAGTAATACGTAGTCTCAGGTTGCAACTCCTCAACTAGTTGAGAGTGAGACTCCTTCATCTCCTCTAAACTGTACTCTCTAAAGCTCAAATCATCTAAGCGTAATCCAACACTTAAAACCGCCTTTGTCTTTTCACCTAGCGTCTTCCAAGAAGCTGAAATTGAATTGAATGTTGGGATAGCGTCAAAGTCTTCAATTCCCCAGTCCACTCTGTAGTAATCGCAGTGATGAACTCGAATACGGCTAGAGAAAGTGCCTGAGTCTTCTAAATTTACTATATTTGTTTCTGGCTCATAGGAGTGATCAACTACTCGATCATCCACAAACGGTTCAATGGTGGCTGGATCAACTTTCTCTGCTCGCTTAGAAAGCTTGAAGTTATGTATTAAATCCAAACTATCGTTTACAGCACGTCCAATCTGAATCAAACCTTCGGTTCTATCATCCTGAATCGACCAAAGCACACCGCCAGTGCGATCGATCAGATCGAAATAACCATAACCCATACTATCGTACCAACACGAATCATCTGGATCATTATTTACTAGCAGGTCATCGACCGTTAGGTTGACAAGAGCGTGCGTAGTAACTGGATTTTCACCTTTAACTTCTTTTAGGCGCTGAATGACGCTCGAGTTCGAAATGCCCTTGTTTAGATAATATCTCTTTCTATTCCTTGTTTCCCAATATTGGTTTCTTGAACAAATTGGCGGGATTCCAGCCGGGTAGGACTCTGGCAGAAGCGTTCCAAGCTCGTTCTCATCGCTCATAAACACAAGTGCAAGAGCTGCGTCTGGCCTGAAGAACCCTAATCGCTGATTGTATTTTAAGTGTTCGTTCAAGGCTGAATTTAATGAGAAAACCGCGGCTTCACCCCGCGCACTGTCAGTTTTCTTCGCACCAACTGAAAATGTTTTATAAAGAGATTGCCCCATTTCTTCTTTATTCATGGTCTTGTTGCTTAAAACCTTTGGCTCCCCTCTGGCAGAGAAGAGCTCTCCATCGAAGTTGTTTACATGTGCGAGGATCACGCCCACTCGAACGTCCACGTCATCAGGTAGCTCGTTCATCATGTGCCTCACGTTGAGCGCAACACGTTGCCATTCGTCTCTCATGGACCCTGAAGTGTCTTGGACAAATAGGATATCGACTTTATCGAAGAACTGAATTTCGTCTTGGCGGTATTGATCCACAGTGCAAACACGCCCAGAGTCCAGGTCCTCTTCTTCTTCAGTGCCGTCTGGAATACCAATAACTTCACGCATGACATCAAAAACCGATGGCCGAGCCGAAGATGACGCATCTTGTAATTTTGATGTATTATCTGAGGTGTTGTCTAAAGCATCAGTGGAGCCGCTAGGCGCCACACAAGCCGTCATTGAAATTAAACCCAAAGCTAACGCCAAAGACGAAGAGTAGAGACTACGCCAGCTCTCCCAATGTATAGACGAAATCATCACCCCTCCCATCACTTAGTTCAATTCTATAAACTAAGTTTTTATTTCACAACATTATTATGATATATTAACATTATCATATATGGTGCGTCAAACTGTTCTACCAAAAGCCCCACCATTATTGACTCTACAAGGAATATGCCCTAGCTTAGGAGCATGAATTTCTCAAAAAATTCCATAAATTTCAGTATTTTAGCTTTCACCTTAACCAGCCTTTTAACCGGTTGTGCGGTGACGATTGTAGACAATAACTCCCCACCGGAAGTGCAATTTTCAGAGGGTGAAAGGCTACTAAAAAAAGACCGCTACCTGGAAGCGGCTGAAAGATTTCGTATTCTAAAGAATCGTTACCCGTATTCCATTTACGCAGCTTTAGCGACACTAAAAATAGGAGATGTTTACTACGAACAAGAGACATTCCTTGAAGCCGCTAGCGCCTATAAAGTGTTTCATGAGCTGTATCCAAAGCACGAAAAAGCAGACTACGCACTTTTCCGTATCGCTAAAAGTAATTATATGCTCGTCCCCAGTGCTATCGATCGCGACCAAAGCACTGCCCACGCATCAATTAAAGCATTCAATAATTTGGAAAAACGCTACCCAAGATCTTCTCGTCTAGAGGAAGCCAGAAAGTTACGCTTAGAACTTTTGAAATCTTTGGCGGCTAAGGAAATGTACGTAGGAAACTTCTATTTCAAACGCGATATGTCGAACTCCGCAATCGGTCGCTACAGAAACCTTTTGCAGGTTTATAGTGGAAAAGGCTTCGATAACGAGGCTCTACAAAAATTAGCCCTTTCTTATGCTAAGCTTGGAAAAAGACCGCAAGCGATGGAAATATATGAGAGATTTCAATTAGAGTTTCCCAAAGAAGACCACGACAATTTAAAACAAGAAATTGAGAATGCACTTGCAAACCCTGTTTCGCAAGACGATGACAAATAGGGCGCCTGTTAGATTTGAAGCAATCTGAGCTAACTGAAATAAAGAGTCTGATTGAAGAACAAGAGTTCGAGTCCGCTACGCATGCATTGATCGCATTGGATCAGAGTGGCGAGTCCAGTGCAGAATCGCAATATTTACTGGGCACTATTTTTCATAGACTCAATAAATTAGGCGATGCAACCCAAGCCTTTAAGCGCTCATTACTTTTGGATCCAGAATTCACTGATTCTGCAATTTCATTGTCGATAATTTATAACGATACTGGGCACTACAAGGAAGCTCGAAAAATTTTTGAGCAGGCAGAAAATTCTGTAAAAGAAAACCAGATTAGCTCTTCAAACTCGGTTTTACTAGATAAGACATTAGCGCAAAAACATATCGAGCTTGGAGATCTCTATAAGAAGATTCAAAGATTTGATGCCGCAACCCATGAATACCTTAAAGCCACAAAGCTTGATTCGAAAAATTTGAACGCGCGAGTTAATTTAGCCAAAACACTAGCGCAAAGAGGCCAAAATAAATTAGCCAAGCGAGAGCTGGAAAAACTTGTGCAGGAACACTCAAACCATATACCTGCTCGCATTAGCCTGGCTCTACTTTTATATTCAATGGGACACGTCGTGGACGCAAGGATGGAGTTGCAGGCCGCTCAACAACAAGCCCCTCAAAACGAATTAATCAAAACATATTTGGCGCTTACAGAGGCGGCTACAGAAACTTCACTTAGCCCGGAAGATGTTGCCATCAAAGACCTACACGAATACAATAGTGAGGTACAGTGAACATAGTATCGTTAAACCAAATGGAGGACAAATGAAGAAGGATAAAGCGGTAATGATTGCAGCAGCTGCGGCGGCAATTTTATCTACAACTGGAGTGGAAGCGAGCCAAGATGAAAAGGGTGGAAAGAAAAATCGTGCGAAGGCCGCTGTGGCCTGCACTGGCGTGCATGGTTGCGGTGGAAAAAGTGTTTGTAGTGGACACGGCAATGCTTCTTGCGCTGGCCAGAATTCGTGCGGAGGCAAAGGCTTCATCAAAATTGTTACTGGTGACTTAGCATTTTCCAAAGAGCTTTGTAAAAAGCTTGGTGGTGTTTCTCATGAGTACATGCATAAACTCCGCAAAAAGAGGAAGAAAAATAAATCTTAATTTAATTCGGCTCAAATTAGAATAAAAAGCCCTCTAGACTTTGCAGAGGGCTTTTTATTTTCTAAGAAAGTTCTATTCTATTGTGCCATCCGCGCGAAGGGATAACAAAGAGTGACTGTGCTGCCTGGACTCGGGCTACGACCGCCACATTATCAAGAAGTCATTCAAACTAGCCCCAAAATCGGGTGGTTTGAAATCATTACGGAGAATTTTCTCTTTTCGCACGGCAATGCACGCAAAGTCTTGCGAAAAATTCGTGAACAGTACCCTATTGTTTCTCACGGGGTCTCTCTAAATATTGGATCTATGGATGAAACAGACTATGCGTTTTTGGGAACCCTAAAGGAGTTCGTTGATGAATTTGAATTCGAGTGGGTATCGGATCACTTATGCTGGACTGGTATAGGAGGCCAAAATTCTCATGATTTATTACCCGTTCCCTATACAGAAGAATCTCTAGACCATTGTGAGAAAAAAATTCAGCAAGCGCAAGAATTCCTAAAACGCGTTTTAGTGATTGAGAACCCTAGTTCGTATTTGGAATTTTCAGAGAACTCCTTTTCAGAGAAAGAATTCTTAATCAAATTACAACAGCGGACCGGATGCAAACTATTACTTGATGTGAATAACGTCTACGTTTCTGCCTTCAACCATAAATATGACGCAAAGGATTTTATCTCTTCCCTGGCAAGCGACAGCATTCAGCAGATTCACTTGGCAGGACACTCTAACAACGGAGATCATATCATTGATACTCACGATGATTTTGTGATCGATGAAGTCTGGAAATTGTATGAGTTCACATTAAAGGAACATGGACTTATTTCGTCTATGATCGAATGGGATGCAAATATTCCAAGCTTTGACACTCTCGTTAGTGAGTATAAAAAAATGGAATCGATCTTATTTAAGTGATGAACACTAAAGAGCTACAAGAGCTGTTCTTTAGCAGCATTATTCATCCCCAAGGGATTGACAATGCAATCGATAAATTCGGATTATTAAATCCTATTGATTGGGTGCGCAGTAATGGTATGCTCCCAAAAGATCGACTTCAGATTTATAGTAATGCCTTTTTTGCAAGACTACTTGAAGTGGCAAAAGACCTATACCCATTAATGTACAGTCATTTGCAAGAAGACAAATTCAACACACTTTGGGCTACTTACTACCATCTCCACCCACCACAGGGACACAACCTTCGAATAGCTGGTATTGAAATCACAAGCTTTATCGCGGAAACCTTTCCAGAAAATTCCGACTTATTGGAAATTGCTACGTTTGAAAACTCGTGTATTACCGTCTCTGATGCAAAAGCATCAACACCGTTGGAACTTGCTCAATTGAGCAAAATTGCGCCAGAGGCGTGGGGAGACCTTGTTTTTAAAGGAAGCGGAAACTGGGAGCTTATTAAGTCTAGCGCCACACTAGTATTTCGGCCAGAAAACCATATTAACTACCTCTCCTTGAATGCCGCGCAGCTCATCCTTTTCACCGGCCTAAATAAACAACTACGGTTCGCCGAAATCTGTTCGAATTTTGCGCGTCATCAAGATATCCCAGTGGAAAATGCCGCGGTAGAAATAGCTGCCGCTCTTCAATTCGCGATTGAAAATAATCTAGTTGCAAACAATCTAGTTGAAATCCGCTAAAGAGCGAGCACCTCTACGTTAGAGTCAACCGCGCTAGGTGGAACAGCTGTAGCTTCCGAAGTTCGCTCAGCAACCAAGTCCGTAGACTTTGGTGCAGACATAATCGCTGCCAATAGCTCTCGATACATAGACCATTTCACTGAATATTCGTTCTCCTGCAGCACAACCTGTCTTCCAATTCCTTCTTTCACATTGATTACGATTGGAGCCTTGAGGTTTGCTGTCATCCCACAAGGGTCTTCTGGAATCGTAAGAATTGAATAAACAAGTGTTTCCGGCTTCGCGACAGAATCTATCTGAAGAAGACGCAATTCATTACCCGAAAGTCTAACCCCATAGTCCGGCCGAAAAATCTTCGGCTCCAATATAGGAAACGCAATATCCGATCGATCAATAGACTGAAACCAAAGAATCATCGTATCGTCTGAAGAGTCCACAATGAAGTAACGATGCAAATCTTCGAATCCCATTAGCCCTTCGGAAAGGCTAATAATATCTGCTTCCGCAACTTCAAGGGCCCCAAACCGACTGGTCTGTACTTCCATACTTCCCCCTTGCCCTACACAAATCCTAGTACCCATGGGCGCCAGTACCCACAAAATTGATTGTACCCCTAACGTGTAGATATTTACTAGGACTGCGTGTCTTCTTTTGTATTGTTTTTAATTTTATCCGCCATGTCAGACAGAAATTGGGGTGATGCATTAGCAGAAGCGGCAGCCTCATTTGCTTGCTGAATGGAATGGTACACCTCTTCGCGATGAATTTTCGTCTCTCTTGGCGCCTTAATACCCAAGCGAACCTGTTTTCCTTTAATCTGAACAACCATAATCTTAATATGGTCATCGATAGCAATCGACTCTCCAAGCTTTCTAGTCAGGACTAACATTGCACAAACCTCACATCCCTATGAATATCCCTTATGAACAGGCCCCCCATCCTAATGACGTGGACTGGGAATACCTGATTTCAACCTCACAGGCAATAAAAACTAACCTATCGTAAAAAATCCAAGAGGCTCGGTTGAATTAGCTTTTGAGACGCCGCCAAGCTAGCCTTCAGTGCTGTTTCCTCTCTAGCTAAACCCGAAACTGTTTCAATTAAATCCGCATCTTCAATTTTCGACATAAGCTCAGAATCATACACTGCACGGGTCGCGTTCGCCTTCACCGTGGCGTCTACACCCGCCACCCTAGAGGAGATTTCCGCACGCGCTGAAATCAAATGCTCCCGAATATCATCTAGAGGCTCCAAAACCCCCTGAATCTGCCTTACATTGTTTGTTTTCAAAGCTGAATGAAGTACATCCAAGACCTGAAACATGTCACCATCTGCAACGAACCCTTGCTCCACAGCTGCATCGCCCGTACTAGCAAACTCCCCAGCTTGCCGAGCCTTTGCACCAGCTCCTGAAAAAACCTCTGAACCATTCATATTCATTTGCACGAAAACATCTTTATCCACCTCGACCAGCATTTTGCCCTGATCGCCATAAAAGCGACCAGCAGGATCAAAGGGCTGGGTCGAAGTCTTATAACCCGCAAAAAGATAGCGTTCACCTAAACGTTTATTTGAAATCGCAAGCAATCGCTTTTGCAAAGACCCAATTTCTTCAGCCACCATAGCGCGAGAATCCGGACCCTGTGCTGCCGAAGAAGCCATCTGCACAGTAAGTTCTTTGGCTCGATTCACCACATTCACAGCTTCTACCAATGTGGCATCCGTATAGTTAAGAAAATTTCTCGCAAGGTCCGCGTTCTTAGCATATTGCTCGTTATTCATTATCTCGTCCCTTAATTTCAAAAGCTTGAGAGTGCCAATAGCATCATCAGAGGGCTTATTAACTCGTTTCAAAGTGGAATTCTGGCGTTGAATTTTATCCATGCGCTGCCGGGAATTCTGCAAGGAGTCCTGAACTGTTTTCTGAATTGAATTTTCCGTTACTCTCATCGCTTTAGCACCAATTACCTAAACGCTTGAAAAACAGAATCTAACACTTCATCGGCCACGCGTAATACGTTAGCATTTGCTGAATATGCATGCTGAAACCGCACTAAATTGCTAGTTTCTTCATCCAAGTTCACACCACTGATGGACTCTCTGAAATTATCTAGCTGAGTCAAAATGTCTTTTTGAAATATTAGTCCTCGCTCTGCTGCAGCGGCTTTCGTTCCAAGCTCACCAATCATCTGGCTATACATATCTCCGATGGTACGATCGGATTTTTCCAAAAGCCCTGTTTGTGTAGACAATTGCGAAATCCCAATCGCGACTCGGCTATCACCTGGAGAGTCTGGAGCCTTTGCCGTTGCAATATTCATAATGTCAGTTTCAATTTCATCTGCCAATTTAATTTGCTCCGCTGCGGAATCAAAATCAGACACCGGTTTGAAAAAATTCAACCCTGTTTGATTATTTATCCCAAAGCCATTTCTATGAATTGTATTTACATGATTCGTTAAAGCATAGGCGACATCATTAATCTGATCCTTAGCTCGCTTAATGTCCACATCCCTTACTTCAACTAAAGCTTGAACCCGCCCACCTTTAATATGCTTGGTTACGTTGATAGGGATCGCATCATTTGTCCAGACCGCAACAAGACCTTCCCGCTTACCATTTTTAAGATCTGCTGGATCCCTTCGCACCTCAAGCTCGGTCACACTGTTACCAGTGACAATGGCCATTCGACCACCTACAGTGATCGTAACTTGGTTGGTTTCATTTTTAGCCACAGAAATATCTACCATTTCACCAAGGCGTGTGAGAGCTTCTTCTCGCTTATCTAGGAGATCAGGAGCTGAGCCTCCGCCCAAAGTGGCCTTATCAATTAAAGTATTCAAATTTTGGATCTCTTTTGCAAGACCATTGATTTCAGTGACATATCCTTCAAGACGAAAATCAATATTATTTTGAACTTCGTTAAGTTCACCATTCACGCGACGGATATCCCCCACAAGACGTTTTGAGGCTTCTCTTACCGCGGCACGAATTGCTTTATTCTCTGGCTCCGCTGAAAGCTTTCTAAATTCATTGAAGAATTGTGTCGCAAGGCGATTGATTCCATCCGAGTTTGACTCGTTAAAAATTTGCTCTGTCTGCCCTAAATACGTGTGCCGCTCTTCCGCTGAGCCGAAATTCTTCTGTTCTTTTTCGATTCTACGCTGCAGGTATTCGTCATTTGTTCGAGAAACACCCTCAATACGAACGCCAGTGCCAATAGCTCTCTTGCCAGTAGACACAGGGGGCGCAGATGCTTGATCAATACTCTGGCGAGAATACCCTTTCGTATTCACATTGGCAATATTATGACCTGTAGTTGAAATGGCATGTTTAGCAGCTTGTAAACCACTATTGCCAATATCAAACATTCGGATTGAATTGCTCACTTAATCCCCTTAAGCCTCTTTCGAGATCAGTCTAGCGTTCTTTCCGTTATCTTCTACTTTTCCGTTGGAGCTGTACGTTTGATTAATTGAGCTAATTCCAAGAGCATTTTGCTTCATATGATTTGCTTCAGACAGTGCATGCTCTGTCAGCAATTGATTTTCTTTAGACAGTCCTTTAATCCGGTTTGCTAACGTAAGAATCGAAGTCTTTAAGCGGAATAGCTCTTCACGGTAGCTTTGACCAATAATTTCGACTACGCGCTCTAGCGACAAGCTATCTTCTTGAAGACTGAATTCTTCACGAAATGACTGCAGCCACTTCTTACGATTATTCTCAACATTCTGAATTTCAAAGACCATTGCTTCTTTTACGAATGTTAGTTCTTTAATGGCATCAGTATTTGCAGAGACAAGCGCTTCCTTCTCTTTGCGAACTACGTCCAATAGCTCTTTGTGCAGATGCACCTGTTGTTTGAGGTTATGTTTTAAGGTTTCAAAATGCTGTGCTTTTCCATCCATGGTATACACTCCATCATCCATGACAGAGCACTATCGCGAGAATTAATTATTCACTATGTGCTCATCTAAAAGTTTTTCTGCCACCTTACCAAAGTCCGGCTGGTACTCTCTGCTACGAATCTTCTCTTTAATCATTGCAATCTTCTCTTTATCTGAAAGCTCTGCGTTCTTTGCAGCCTCAACACCTTTAGACAAGAGTTTCGCAGAATCTGAGATTTCGATTTTTCTGGAACTTTCAGAAAGCCGCTCACTCCTATCAGATTTCTCTTTTGTGTCAACTCTTTGATTTTCCTTGGCGCGATTAACGTTACTTAGCTCAACCGAGTCGCGTCCTGAATTAACGACTTTCATACTTGTCCTTCCTGAATCAAAGTTTATCATGTCCCTTTTAGCATTTCATTCGGCTTTTTTTCTACCGCTTTTCCGGTCTCTGGCTCTACATTCCGAAACATTTTAGGCTTAGGTGGATGCTTTTGATATTGCTGAATCGTGCCGGATTGCTCAAGTAAATGTCGAATAATTAAATCTGCGATTCCTACGCCACCCTGGTCAGCCGCAGAATCTGCGTACTTATCATCCAGCATTCCACGAAACAACTGCAGCCCTTTGTTGTTTTTTGTCTCTGGGCTTTCCTGAGTAGACGTGCGCATTGCGCGAACCATTTGCTTCATAAAATTTGCTTCCATGCCTCTTGCAGCCTTTACTAGTCGTTGATCTAGCCGGCTGTAATCAAGTGGAACAACTGTTCTTGAAATACTCGAAATACTCGGAACATTTAAAATATTAGGTTTCACCGATACCTCAAAAAAAAGAAGGAGATGAAGCCGTTTTTTACTCGACCTCATCTCCTTTGAAAGTGTGCAAAGCCTCCTGCTACCCCGTTTCGCTCGTAACTGAAAAAAATTTTGTCGTTCATAGAAGACAACTCTTTCCCCATTTCCTGCTTGAGCCAACTGTGGTGATTCATCCCTGAACCTCACACCTTACAAATTGTTAATGCATACCCCTTGCCAAGTTTAGAAAATCTCTAAGTCTCCTTCTAAAGCACCTGCTTTATCTAATGCTTGGAATATTGCAGTTAAATCTTTTGGCATAACACCGAGCCTATTGAGTGACTTGACTAGGTCAGAAACGCTCGTAGATGCGGGAATTTCCATAAGTTTTTTCCCACTACCTTTTTTCTGTTTTACTTGACCTTCCACCTGAAGAGATAAGTCTCCATGTGACAACGCCACTTGCTTGATCCGAACCTTGCTTCCGGCTACCACAGTACCGCTGCGCTCGCTGATCACAACTTTGGCTGGAACGTCAGTATTCACCGTCAAATTTTCGAGGACCGCCATTAATTCGACAGCATTCCCATCAAAAGAAAACGGTACGATCAAATCAATCGTATTACTATCAATTGCCGAAGCGTATTTGCCACCCAACTCAACGTTAATAACTTGAGAAATTCTAGCAATCGTTGTGAAATCATTGGACTCAGCGTGCAGACGAATAGCTTTCTTGTTAGAAAAGTCCCCAGGAAGCTCTCGCTCTACAATTCCGCCGCTCGGCACTCTGCCGGCCGTCGTAAATGTATCTCCATTACCATCAGCAACTGAACCTAGGCTTATACTTCCTTGAGCTACTGCATATACCTGCTGATCACCAGCTCTGAGCGGTGTAATTAACAGCGTTCCACCCTCTAAGCTTTGTGCATCCGCCACCGAAGATACAGTTATGTCAATTTTTTGACCCGCTCGTGCGAACGGTGGAAGCTTGGCGGTAACCACCACCGAGGCAACGTTCTTGGAACTTACCTCAGTATCCACATCTAATCCCATTTTTTTAAACATTCGTACTAGTGATTTCCCAGTAACATCTGCAGAAGAGTCGCCCGTACCCTTTAAGCCCACCACTAGCCCATACCCAATCAACAGATTTTCTCGTACGCCTTTGATTTTAACGATATCTTTTATCCGCGCGGCATCGACCGGCTCTATTGGAGATGCCATAGCCAACGATAAAGCTAAAGCTACTGCTAAACCCAATTTTCTAAAATTACTGAGTATTGAAGTCATTTAACTACCCTTGCCTTCTGGTCCAAGAACTTCGAAGACTGTGCCTTAGAACTGCTGTCGATATTCCGAGATCGTATAAGAGCCGAAACTTCAACAAATTTAGGATGTCCACGATAAATCACCCGCTTTTGTCCGATCATTCGCACCAAGCCATTGCCCATATTTTCTATAATTTCCATTCGAAGCATGTCATCACCTTTATCCCTAGACAAACGCCCTCCGCTAAGTTTGTCTAGCTCATCTTTTGTCTGCTCTATCCGTTCGCTAGCACTAGCAATTGATCTTTCCAGCCTGCTACGCTTAAATTCTTCGCCTTCTTTGCTTCTCTTTTCTCGCTTACGTCGTCGGAATTTTCTCATTTCCACAGGCAGCGAGCGCCAAAGCCGATATTGAATTTCCCGACGCAGGCCGCGCTCAACGGTCACAACCACAAGATCACCTGGATCAAAACGCTTATTTTGCGAGAAATAATAATTGTTCTGCCCAGTAGAGCTCCAAAGACTATTTTCATTTTGTGCGAGATCAATAAAATCTTTGCGCGTATACCTGCGCTTCGGAAGATTGCCTGCTCTAAAATTCTCTTCGCCACGATCACGGAGCGCTATACCGTACTCATTCGAATGAGCAGCATAGTCTCGAACATTATTTGCACTCGCGCCCGCAGGAGAACGCTGAAGCCCATACACCTCTTTTCGCTTCACTTCCGCTCTTGCATCCCGCTCAACCTCTATGCTCTCTTCGCGGAGATCATCTAATAAACCTCCACATCCAAACAGCGGCAGAATGAGAACTATTGCCAAGCAAAAAAAATTTAAGCGATACATTCCTTGTTCCTTACTCGCGGATAACTACCAAGTTCCCGCGCAACAAAACGCCATTCACTGTCTTGCCTGTCTTTAAAACTTTCACATGTGCCTGATCACCAATCCTTGAGCTTCTCAATAATTTTCCAGATATAGTTAACCGAAGTCCACCATCGTTTATAATCTGCACTTTTACAATTGAACCCGCAGTTAAGTCAGGCGAATTAGCAATATGTGATTTACGAAAAACTCCGTTCATTGGAATTACATTTCTAGAAAAAGAATTTCTGATAAGTTTAGCGAGCATTTCAGAGTCCTCTGACTTAATACTATCATCCCGATTTTTTTGTACTTCTACGCGCTTATGCTTAAAATAGTCCGCTTTTAGCACGCGACCTCTTTCAATCGTTCGTTTTGCTACCCAACGCTTAGCAAACCATTGTATTTTAGCCGAAAAGAGAACTTTCTCACTCGAAGCTTTTTCAAAAGAAAAGAAGGTTCGACCACGCCAAAATGTCTTTCTATGTACAGGAAGAATGGCTCCCTGAGCGAAATCTTCCACATTAATCTTACTAGCTCCTTTACCAATCTCTGTAATTTGTACTTCAATATTTTCTGGAACTGCAGATTTAGACTTTATGAGATATTTAATTTTACGAATCAAATAGGATTGTACGCTTTCTTTAATCAGCTCTATCTCAACATACTCTGAAGCCTTAACTTGATTCGAGATAGGAACCTTAGTAACTTCCTCTATTCGCGAACGAATATAATTGCTAGGTATTCGGGCCTTACTCTTTCCCCCGGTGAATGTAGTAATAATTATCCCTTGGAGCTCTTTCTTCTCTTTTTCTGTTAGCGTGGATATGTCTGCAACATCCCCTAACGTTACAACATCTTTTTTAATTTGCACCCTTTGCTTAATTAGAACTCGAACCCTCGAGCCATCTTGAAAATTTGGGCGCACCGTCCCCCCAGGCCCTGGAATTGCGATTGCAGCCGTTGAAATCAAAAAGAAAAAATAAAAGGTCAGCCAAAGCCTCACAACAACTACCTCATCACTCCGTTAGTAGTACTCATCATTCCGTCAGCTGCTTGCATAACTTTCGAGTTCATTTCATATGCACGCTGCGCTTGAATCATATTCACCATCTCATTTACAACGTTTACGTTGGAGCCCTCTAATGCGCCTCCCTGAAGCGCACCCATGCCATTCTCACCAGGCAATGCTTGCACTGGGGCGCCAGAAGCATCAGAAATTTGAAATAGATTTCCACCGATGGCTTTTAAGCCAGTTGGGTTAATAAAATTTACCAAGTTAATCTGACCAACCTCTTGGCGATTTCCATTCTGATCAGTAGCCGCTACAACTCCTTTCGGATTAACGTCAACACTTACGGAATCAGGAGGAATTGTTATAGCAGGTTGCAAAAGATATCCGTGAGTGGTTGTAATCGTTCCATTTGGACCTTTTTGAAAATTCCCATCGCGCGTATACAGAGTCTCGCTATTCTCATTTTCAACTGTAAAGAATCCATCTCCACGAATTGCGATATCCATTGGCCGATTTGTCATTCGAATAGGACCCACTTCAAACTCTTTATGAACACTTGCGGTTTTAACTCCGACACCAACTTGCACGCCGGTAGGAGCTACGGAGTCAGGGCCAACTTGCCCCCCAGCTTCTCGAATATTTTGATAGAAGAGATCATGAAACTTTGCAGTGCTGCGCTTATAGCTTGTGGTATTTACATTTGCTAAATTATTGGCGATATTATCAAGTTTTGTCTGCATGGCTTCCATGCCAGTTGCAGCTGTGTGTATTGATCGCAACATAGTCAGAATCCTCCATGATTCTTAAGCAATTACAATTTATAACTTATAATTTACAATTTATAATTTTCCGATATCGTTAACTGCCTTCGCTTCCAGCTCTCCGTAGGTTTTTACAATTTTCTGGTTTGCTTCAAAAATTCTGGTTGCCTGTAGCATACTCGTAAGCTCTGAAATCGGATTAACATTTGACATCTCTAACATCCCCTGCCGCAATTTCGATTCAACGGTTTGTCTCTGTAGATTAGCTGCCACATCATTTCTGTATAGTGAGGAGCCTTCTTTCATAAGTAGCTTTGGACTCACAAATTCCACCATGGAAATTTCACCCACAAGCTCTTTGCCTTGATAGATTTCACCACGCTCAGTAATCGAGACTCTTCCAGGCCGGACTTCGTCAAATAATATGGACCGCGCTGCCAACTCTTCCGCTGTTGGCGTAACTGTTGAAGCGCCCCCTAGGCCCTCATTGGACGTAGACATCACGCGAAACCCCTCTGTGGTAACTAAAGCCCCTGCAGAATCCAATTTGAGTCCACCTTGCCGAGTATAGCGAAGGCCTTGGGGAGTCAGCACTTCAATAAACCCTCGTCCTTCAACAGCAATATCTAAAGGCGAACCAGTCGCCTTAATTTTTCCTTGGGAGAACTCTGTGAATACGCCATCCAAGACTACGTAAGCCTTGTCTCTTCCGTCTAAAGGATGAATCTCTTTTTCGGTATAGGGCTGCCTAGGGATATCAGATTCCCGATTTGCTCGTTCCGCATCTGCTATGATTTCACGAAATGCGGCTTCATCTCG
Source organism: Oligoflexia bacterium (assembly GCA_011087955.1). Classification (GTDB taxonomy): domain Bacteria; phylum Bdellovibrionota; class UBA1018; order CAIPTA01; family JAALKR01; genus JAALKR01. The sequence goes on along the minus strand of JAALKR010000025.1, from coordinate 3,246 downwards.
TTTGAAACCAGTCGTATTTATGTTTGCCAGATTATTAGCAACGACATCTAATCTTTGATTTTGAGCAATTGCTCCGGACACTGCCGGCCAAACCCCTTTGCTCATGACAAGCCCCTCCACATACAATAAAGCAAAACATCTATAAGCGAAGCAAAAGATGTACCAGTAAAATTTCGCTACGGTGTATTGTTCGGATACCCCTAAACCAATTAGCTTTTTTTCTTCCTACGGTAAGCGACTTAAAAAATATGAGTGATTCATACACGCTAAAATTTGACGTTGTTCCTACCTAGGAGCCAAAAGAATGACGTCCATATCTTGCAAAAAAGGGGGTGAAACGATAGAAAGCTGACTATGGATACAAAGCTATTTCCATGTACAAACCTTGCGGATTCTATTCTCAAAGGCTGCGCGAGATACGCCACCGACTATCAAGCCAAGTACGAGCGAAAACCCAAATTAGCTGTGGTTTTGATCGGCGAAGACCCGGCTTCTACGGTTTACGTTTCTAAAAAATCAGAGACTTGCATCAAGAATGGAGTTGAACCGACGGACCTGCGTTTGCCCGCAACTATATCACAGGAAGAATTAGTAGCTGAGATCACCAAACTTAATAACGATGAAACTGTAGACGGAATATTGGTGCAGTCCCCCCTTCCCAAGGGACTAGATGAAAAGGCTGTACAGAAACTAATTCTACCGGAGAAAGATGTCGATTCGTTCCATCCAAAAAATGTTGGTGGGCTTTGGGTCGATACAAAAGCCTATTTGGACCAAGGGCTTCCTCCATGTACTCCTGCTGGAATAGTAGAAGTTATTAAACATAATAGCATTGACCTATCGGGAAAGCATGCCGTGGTCATTGGACGCTCCAATATCGTGGGAAAACCAATGGCCGCAATGCTGCTTTCACTAAATGCAACAGTTAGTATTTGCCACTCTCGAACTGTGGACTTAGCTGAATTTTGTCGAAAGGCGGATCTAATTGTCTCTGCTGTCGGAAAGCCGCAATTTCTAAACACGGACTTCATTAAGGAGGGCACTGCCCTAATCGATGTTGGCATAAATCATATTGAACGCGACGGAAAATTTCAATTGGTCGGCGATGTGAATCGGAAATCTGTACTAGGTAAAGCAGGATTTTTGACTCCTGTCCCTAAAGGTATTGGTCCGATGACTATTGCGATGCTCATTCGTAATACTGTGCGCAGTGCATGGGTTAGAAAAGCTAGGCAATCCCCCATCTAGGCTTGCCGATTAGCCACCTGCACGGTATGTGATTCAGATGAAGAAAATTCCGCTAAAAAAAACTCCACTTTACGACGCTCATGTCAGGCTAAACGGCAAGATTGTTGATTTTGGCGGTTGGAACTTGCCAGTGCAGTACTCTGGAATTACAGACGAGCACAATGCGGCTCGCAACGCAGCTGGGATCTTTGACGTCAGCCATATGGGTGAGCTGGAAGTTGAGGGTCCTCAAGCGGAAGAGTTCCTGAATTATCTGGTAACGAACAATGTCGCCAAGCTCGTAAATGGAAGAGCACTCTACGCCGCTATGTGTCGCGAGAACGGGAAAATTGTTGATGACCTCATCATCTATCGCCTGAAAGAGCGTTCTTACCTCATCGTTGTTAATGCCGCGAATATCGAAAAAGACTTTGCCTGGGCGGAGTCCATAGCCAGAAACTACGATGTGTCACTTAGAAATGCTTCTGACCAGTATGGACAAATCGCTATTCAGGGGCCTAAAGCCCTAAAAATATTGCAAAAGCTCTGCACGGATAGCCTGGAAGACATTGGCGTGTTTTTTGCGAAGCGACTATCTGTTGCAGGTATCGAAGCTTTGGTTGCCCGCACTGGCTACACTGGCGAAGACGGTTTTGAAATTTACTGCCAATCAAAAGATGCAATGCAAATATGGGATTCAGCGATTGATGAGGGTGCGCCGCATGGATTGAAGCCCTGTGGGCTAGGAGCTAGAGATACGCTGCGCCTCGAAGCCGCCCTAATGCTTTACGGCAACGATATCGATGAAAGCACCCACCCACTAGAGGCTGGCCTTGGCTGGGTAGTGAAATGGAAGAAGGGTGATTTTTCTGGCCGAGATTTTCTGGTAGAAGCCAAGGAGAACGGCTTAAAGCGTACGCTGCGTGGACTGAAAGTGGACGGCAAAATGATCCCACGCATTGGCTATGAAGTATTGGATAGCTCAGAAATAGTTTGTGGTAAGGTGACCAGCGGAACCTTGAGCCCAACACTTGGCTATCCGATCGCACTTGCTTACTTGCCCGCTGAAATACAAGATGGCGAAAAAGTTTTAGTGAAAATTCGAAACAAAACCATTGCCGCGGAAATTGTGCCTACGCCCTTTTACCGCAGAAAAAAATAAAGGGAGTTCTGCAAAGATGAGTGAAAAATTTCCAGAAGAATTGCGTTACACCGACGACCACGAATGGGCTAGTGTGTCAGAAAATATTGCGACTATTGGTATTACTCACCATGCACAAGATGCGCTGGGTGAAGTAGTATTTGTCGACCTTCCTGAATCAGGAAAAGAGTTGAGTAAAGGTGATACATTCGGCGCAGTAGAGAGTATTAAAGCCGTCAGCGATTTGTACTCTCCAATCTCAGGCAAAGTTATCGAAATAAATTCTGTATTAAGCGACGAGCCCGGAAACGTTAATGCAGATCCCTATGGTGACGCATGGATGGTAAAAATTGAAGTAAGTGATACAGCCGAACTAGAAGAGCTTATGGATGTGGCAGCCTATAAGAATCTCGTCGATTCTCTGTAAATTATGGAGTTTGTTGTGAATCGAGAACGGGAAACAAGTTCAAGACCAGCAATTCATTCAAATGCATTTAGAGACTACTTTGATGAATTGTCGAATGGAAATACTGCAAACCTTCCGAATGTGGAAGAGGGTAGTTCGTGCGCATTGTCCTCAGCTATCGTCGAGCAGATCCTCTCTCAGCACCAATCTAGTAATTCGGAAGAAGAGTTAGCTCAACTCTTAGAGGACGACGCCGTTAGTATCTTCATGCAATCAGCAAAGGCATACGCGCAACATATAGGTGTTACTGAACAAAAAGCTGTCAGTGAAATTCTGATGAAAGTCTCTCGCCTAAAAGACCTTTGGAAGGAAATTCTGCACCGTAAGGGCGTAGAGCAACTGGAAAAAGAATCGCACTCGTAATTCGTAATTCGTAAACAGATTTAATTCAAGACTGAAGAACAAAATCCCA
>JAALKR010000024.1 GCA_011087955.1 Oligoflexia bacterium | reverse complement strand
CTGGCACTCACACCGTCAAAATCATCGGAAGACTTGACTCGTGGAGGTCATTTGGCGTCGCCAATGGGAATTCATCATCCGACAGCAGGCACCCCGATAGAAGCAAGCTCATCGAAGTTGTAAATTTTGGAAACATGGGTTGGAAAAATTTACAACTCGCATTTTATGACTGTTATAATTTAACCGCCTTTAAAGGCGGAGATGTTTCTCAAGTCACAGACATGAGCGATATGTTTCATAATGCTAGCTTGCTAGAGGAGCTCAATACGAGTAGTTGGGATATCAGCTCCGTAGAGAATATGAGCGCTATGTTTTTTAATGCTAGCAAGCTAAAGCAACTCGCTCTGAGTAACTGGAATGTCAGCTCCGTAACAGATATGAGCTATATGTTTTATGATGCTATCTCGCTAGAGCAGCTCGATACGAGTAACTGGGATGTCAGCTCCGTAACAGATATGAGCAATATGTTTTATGGTGCTAGCAAGCTAAAGCAACTCGCTCTGAGTAACTGGAATGTCAGCTCCGTAAAGGATATGAGTAATATGTTTTCTTATGCTAGCTTGCTAGAGCAGCTCAATCTGAGCAATTGGAACTTCGGCAGCGTAACTACTATGGAGAATATGTTTTCGGACGCTAGTGGACTGACCACGGAGAGCTACTCAGAGATGCTTATGCAAATTGTTGATACTTCTAATAAAAATTTTATCACTCTCGGCGGGGGATCAGCCAAGTATAACGACTGCGGCGCCAAAGCGAAGGCCATACTTACGACAGCTCCTAGAAGATGGAAGATCACCGATGGAGGGGCGCAGGACGGCAGAGCCGATGCAGCTAACTGCACCGCGAGTGATTGGGATCCTTATATTCCTGAATCAGCATTTCAGAAGCAAGCTTTGAAGTTCCATAAAAGGAACGGGCGAGACTAGTATCGAAGTCTTCCGATATGCCTTTTGAACTAATGACTTTTTGTTTTTGATCAGGAGCAATCTCAAATTTGGTTTCCCCAGTGGTCAAGCGGATTTCTTTCATTGATTCAATCGAATAAACTCTCAAAGTGGAAAGGAAAATAGTGTGGCCAACATGTGTAGAACATAGCCCGGTGAATCACTTGAGCCGCCTGAGCTACTTGTCCAGGGCATGGTCAAAGCGCAAGCTAATCTATCTCTTCATCAATATCATTTTCAATATCTGAAAGAGCAATCCCTTTAGACTGAGAGACCATTGTGAACAATAGTACGAACTGGGATGCTGATAGAATACTTAGAATTAGCAATAGTAATAGAGTATAGGTGGCCCAACCCGGAATAGCCTTGTCCGTAAAAAATTTAAAATAAAGGATTACAGTTGCGAAAATTGAGGAGAGCCCGAAGGAAGCAGTAAATGCGCCTAATGCACGTATAGAGATTTGTTCCAGGAATGGCATTAGCATGCGAATTCCATGTATCGATAGCTTTTGAAAGTTCATTTTTGAATACCCGGCGTAACGCTTACCTCGTGGAGAGGGTATAAAGTGTGTGTCTAAGTCTAAGCTAACAAGACTAGAAGAATAGCAGAGGTCAAAGTGGGGGTGTCGGATCGTACGTCTAGCGGTATATCCTCGGTATGCGGCGTAATTGCCTGTTTGAATCAAATGTCCAGTTAGCAAAACAAACAAAATTTTATAAAAGAAATAAGCTACTTTAAATATTGGATACTCTCTTCGGCGAGTTCTACAAGCTAGTGTGATTTTTCGTAAGTTCTCTGGGTCCTCTAACAGAGGAGTGAGTAATTTTGGAAGGTCGCTGGGAATGTCTTCTCCATCGGAATCCAATGTAACAACTAGATCCGAGAAATTGATGTATTTTCGCATTATTCGAATTCCGTAGACAAGCGCGCGTTGACTGCCGAGGTTAAAGGGAGGTGTTACCACGCGCACACTATTTCCAAACGATGCAGCATTCAGCTCATCATCCGTGCCAGCCGTGTCATCAATCAATACGTAATTAATATTCAGAGATTTAGTCGACTCATGTCCATCTAAAACATCATCGATTTCCTGCTTTAGGCGAAGAAAACATTCGAGGTCCTTGTAAATAGGAACAAAAATAAACAAACTTTTTGGCAAGTTACTCATTCCTCTAATAGCTTAAGTGTTGTGCGGCAGATTATCTAGCGGTGGGTTGTTTCAGATTGAAACTATTGGCTATAATTCGTCCAATACACCGGCCTTGCCAGGAAGTCCCAGTCTATGTCATAAAGGAAAATCGGAGTTTAAAAGACGGAAGCTTTACCCTGGTATATTGGGAGCGTGTAAGGTCAAAACGATTGCAAGAAAGGACCAATAAATGAAGCTAGGATCACTTAAAGAAGGCGAAAGAGATGGGGCCTTAGTTGTTGTTAGTCGTGATCTACGGACGGCTGTGCGAGTGCCGGAGGTTGCCTCCACAATGCAGGCTGTACTCGATAATTGGGATAACCTAGCCCCCAAATTGAACGAAGTTTCGAAGGCGCTAAACTCTGGCGAAGTGAATGGCTCCTTTGCGGTCGATTTTAATGAGTTTCATAGCCCACTGCCAAGAGCTTATCAATGGGCGGACGGGTCTGCTTATTTGAATCACGTTGAGTTGGTGCGTAAGGCTCGTGGTGCGGAGATGCCAAAAGAATTTGAGATGGATCCGTTGATGTACCAGGGGGGATCGGATTCATTTTTGCCGCCAAGAAGTGATATTCTACTTGGTTCGGAGTCTTGGGGAATTGATTTTGAAGCGGAAGTAGCCGCGGTTACTGGTGATGTTAAGCAGGGTGATAGTCCGGAAGCGGCGGGCAAGCAAATTCGCCTCTTGATGTTGGTCAACGACGTGAGCCTCCGTCTGTTAATTCCGAAAGAACTTAGTAAAGGTTTTGGCTTCTTTCAATCGAAACCGGCATCCTCTTTTTCTCCCGTCGCGGTTACACCAGATGAACTCGGTGATAAGTGGAAGAGTGGTACGATTCATCTGCCTCTGCGCAGTGAGTTAAACGGCGAATTTTTTGGACAACCAAATGCGGGCGTGGATATGAATTTTTCTCTGCCTGAGCTAGTTTCTCATGCAGCTAAAACGCGGGATTTATGTGCGGGATCTATTGTTGGCACAGGAACGGTTTCGAATCGCGATCGCTCTGTGGGCTCCTCTTGTATTATGGAGGTGCGGATGATCGAGAAAATTGAAACTGGAGAGTTTAAGACCCCATTTATGCAATTTGGTGATCGAGTCAAAATTGATATGTTAGATGAGTCGGGCAACTCAATTTTTGGTGCAATTGACCAAAAGGTAGTTCAAGCGAATTAAAAAGTAGCTAAGGAAAATTAATTTAAAGGGTGTTGAGCATGCTATTGCCACTAATTACACTTATCACTGGGAGAAAAGGAAACGGCTTGCCGTCTGGTCTGCCGAAGTTCGGCGCAAACCTGTGTAAGGCAAATTTGCGCGGATTGGCTCTAAAGGGGGAGTCGTTACCAGGTGCGGATTTTAATGAGGCCAATATGCGTAAAATTGATCTGTCTGCGGCAAGCCTACAACAGGCCTATTTTGTGGGCGCTGACCTCGATGGAGCTAATCTCAGCAATGCAGACCTTCGCGGAGCAAATTTCCGAAATGCAGACCTTTCCAATGCGGACTTAGGTGGGGCAAAGCTGAAAAATTCCATTTATGATAACAGGACTACACTCCCGTTTTCGGATGATGAGGCTAAAAAACGAGGTATGAAATTAGATAATGAGCGTACGGCTCTTCCCTAATTTTATTGATTGCGCGATTATATATGATAATGGACGCGAAACTTATAACACTGGAGCGGTAACAGCAGATGGCGGTGGGTCAAAATATTCTTATCATCGTAGAGTCTCCGACTAAGGCGAGGACGATACGAAAGTTTCTGGGCAAAAACTGTAAGGTCCTGGCCTGTATGGGACATATTCGGGACTTACCGCGGAAGGCTGCTGAAATTCCAGCGGCAGTCAAAAAAGAGCCTTGGGCTCGTTTAGGTGTGAATGTAGATAAAGACTTTGAGCCACTCTACGTGGTGTCAGCTCAAAAAAATAAAACTCTGACCGAGTTACGAAAGGCAATGAAGGAAGCCGATGCTCTGTACCTCGCAACAGATGAAGACCGCGAGGGAGAAAGTATTTCTTGGCATTTGGTTCAAGTATTGAAGCCAAAGATTCCAACTAAGCGAATGGTCTTTCACGAGATCACCGCGCCGGCAATCAAAGAGGCATTTGCTAATCCACGGGATTTAGATCTGCGGTTGGTGCATGCCCAGGAGGCGCGGCGAATTTTGGATCGATTAGTGGGATACACGTTATCCCCGCTAATTTGGAAGAAAATTGCTTACGGACTATCTGCTGGACGAGTGCAGTCGGTAGCACTACGAGCACTTGTGGGGCTGGAAAAAGAGCGCATGGTGTTTAAACGGGCGCACTATTGGGGTGTGCATGCAGATCTTCTAAAAGGTGGTGGCGACTTCGAAGCAAAATTGACTTCTCTGGGAGAAAAGAAGATTGCGATTGGTAAGGATTTCCATGATCGATCAGGGGAGTTGGCACCAGAGCGCAAGGGCTCTGTTGTCTTGTTAACGGAAGAAATGGCGAAATCGATCCAGTCCCAAGCCGCTTCGAAGCTGTGGACGGTAAAAGATATTGAGGAAAAACCAGTAACTCGAAAGCCGGCACCTCCTTTCATTACCTCAACTCTCCAGCAGGAAGCCAACCGTAAGCTTGGCTTGAGCGCTAAAGAAACAATGCGGATTGCACAATCCCTCTATGAAAAAGGCTTCATTACCTATATGAGAACGGACTCTGTGAACCTCTCTCAAGCGGCAATTCAATCCTCTCGTGATTGTGTAGAAAAGCTTTTTGGCCCCAAATTTTTGAATAGTAGTCCACGGGTTTTCAAATCAAAATCAAAAGCAGCGCAAGAAGCCCATGAAGCGATTCGTCCGAGTTTAGATTTTACGCCACCATCAGAGATGAAGTTAAGTGGGAAGGATTTAGCGCTTTATGAATTAATCTGGATGCGGACCGTGGCAACACAAATGGCTGATGCTTCACAAAGGCAAGTTTCTGTACATTTAAATGTAGACTGCAAGGAAGGAAAAGCGGATTTCTATGCCTCAGGCATGAAGATCATCTTTCCAGGTTTTTTGAAAGCCTATGTGGAAGGCTCCGATGACCCAGATCGCGCACTGGCTAACCGAGAACGATTCCTCCCGGATTTAAAACAAGGGGATACGGTCGATCACAAAGATTCGAAAGTAACTCAGCATGAAACAAAGCCGCCAGCAAGATATACAGAAGCTGCACTAATCCAATTAATGGAAAAAGAGGGGATTGGGCGACCATCCACGTACGCAGCTATTGTTTCCACAATTATAGACCGAGGCTATGCGAAGAAGCAGAGGAATGTCTTAGTGCCGACGTTTACCGGCCTTGCGGTTACAGATTTGATGCAAGACCATTTCAATGAGTTTGTGGATTTTGGTTTTACTTCGAAGATGGAAGAAGAACTCGATAAAATTGCGTCCGGTGAGCAAGAGTATATTCCATATTTGCAGAAATTTTATTTAGGTAATACTGGCCTTCGTTCCAAAGTTGAGTCCGAGGATGACAAGATTGATCCGGAGAAAGCTCGAAGCATTATTTTCGATCATATTTCTAATCTAGATATTCGCATTGGTAAATATGGTGCTTATTTTCAATTTACCGATCCGAATTCTGGAGAAATCATTAAGGCTTCTGTGCCGGAGGACATGGCACCAGCTGATCTGACAGTGGACTCAATTGATAAGATTGTAGAACAGGTTAAGGCAGGTCCCGTTTCTCTTGCGGTAGATCCAGAGACCGATAAGAAAATTTTCTTACGTACCGGATCTTACGGGCCTTATCTTCAGCTAGGGGATATTCCGGATGAAGAAAGTGGCAAGTTGAAGCGAGTTTCCATACCGAAGACGATCGAACCAGACACGATTACCAGTGATATGGCCATCAAGTTGATTAATCTGCCGCGAACTTTGGGGGAGCACCCAGAGACAGGCAAGCCAATCATCACCAATACTGGCCGATTCGGTCCTTATGTTATGCATGATGGAGATTTTCGGTCGCTGAAAAAGGAAGACTCAATTCTAACGGTTGATTTAGTCCGCGCCTTGGAAATATTGGCTATGCCGAAACGTTCACGGCGTAAAGCAGCTGCTTTACGAGATCTTGGCGAACATCCGGGGACCAAGAACAAGATTGGAATTTTCGATGGTCCATACGGTCCATACTTCAAAGTCGGCAAAACAAATGTGGCAATGCCAAAGGAGATGGATCCACAGAAAGTGACTCTGCAAGAGGCATTAGCGGTAGTTTCCTCTAAGGTAGACACGGGAAAAGCTGCTGCTAAGTCCAGCAAATCGACGAAGAAAAGAGCGGTAAAGAAAAAGGCTAAAAAGAAAACAGCTTCCAAGATGGCTCCAAAAACGGCTCCCAAAACGGTTAAGAGGACCGCAGACAATAAGACTGCAAATACCCCATAAAAGTTGGTTTATGGCGCCTGGGGCTCGGGCTTGGGCCCTATGCGCCCGTAGATCCAAACCCTCCCGCACCGCGCTCAGTGATGGATAGGTTTTCCGTAACTTCAAAATAGGCTTGTACTACTGGGGCTAAAATTAACTGCGCAATGCGCTCATGATTAGCAATTTCTACCGGCTCTCTACCATGATTAATTAAAATAATTTTTACTTCACCTCTATAGTCAGCATCAATTGTGCCTGGGCTATTCACTAGGGAAACCCCCTTCTTGATTGCTAATCCACTGCGAGGACGGGTTTGTATTTCATACCCTTCGGGAATTTCAAAGGAGAGCCCAGTAGGAATTAGTGCTCGCTCACCGGGCTGTAAAACCACAGTTGTATCCAGTTGTGCCCGCACATCGAAACCAGCTGCCAGTCCAGTTTCATATTTGGGAAGTTCCCCAGAAAAGTTAGCTAAGGGTTTTACTAAAAGTTTAATTTTCTGCATTATTAAGAAGAACCTGTGATTAAGATAACTGACATTATTTTTCACTATCCCTTGGGGTCTAGGCGTTCCCGCAGACCCTCACCCAAAAAGTTGAATCCCAAGATGGTTATCATGATAGCGAGTCCAGGGAAAGTTGATATGTGAGGCGCGTCTAAGAGCACATCGCGGCCTTGGTCGAGGAGGGCCCCCCAAGACGGTGTGCCAGGTGGAACTCCAATACCAAGGAAGGAGAGAGAGGATTCAGTTAAAATACAGCCTGCCACACCAAAGGTAGCAGCGACTAAAATCGGCGAGATGAGATTTGGCCAAAGGTGAAAAACAATGATGCGCATTGTACTCATTCCGACGGCCTCAGCAGCTTGAATATACTCCTTTTCCTTTAATGCACGGACTTCCCCACGTACGAGTCGCGTATAGCCGGCCCAGCCTGTAAATATTAGCGCAAAAATCACGTTTGCCTTGCTGGCCCCCATTACTGTGGCGATAGCGATTGCCAGAATGATACCAGGAAAGGCGAAAATTATATCGAGGATTCGCATCATAATCGTGTCCAGCCAACCTCCCCAATATCCCGCGAGGCTACCAAGAATGAGCCCAATAAATACGCAAACTAGAGTCGCCGTAACGCCAATTTCAAAGGAAAGTCGTGTTCCGTGCAAAATTATGGAAAATATGTCAGCTCCACTTTTGTCCGTACCCAGTAAGTGAATTGCATTTGGGCCTTGCATTGATTCTTCTAAAATCAGTCGATCTGGAGCAAAGGGAGCTATCCAAGGTGCTAGTAAAGCAAGCAAAAGAAGCAGGCTAACGATCGATCCACCAATCATAAAATTTGCGTTTCGTTGCCAATAGGTCAAATGTTCGCGAGACATATTACTCCAAACGAATCCTTGGATTTGCTATTGAATAAGCAATATCTGCCATTGTGTTGGCAAAAACATAAGCGCAAGCAATCACAAGCACGCAACCTTGCACCAGTGGGTAGTCTCTGGACTGAATTCCCCTGAATAATAGCTCGCCAATGCCCGGCCAATCAAAAATAGTTTCAGTAATTACTGTTCCAGCCATTAGACTCCCGAGCTGTAATCCTAAAATAGTAATGACAGGGATCAGTCCATTTTTTAGGCCATGCTTCATATAAACTAAGAAATTACTTAAGCCTTTGCTCTTAGCTGTCTGAATATAATCTTGAGACAACACATCCAATAAGCTTGCGCGCGTCATTCGTGAAAGAATGGCAGCCAAGGATAGACCTAATGTGAGTGCTGGAAGGATATAAGAAGAGAGTCCGGAGCGCTCGGAAACTGGAAACCAACCTAAATGAATCGAAAAAAGCAACACAAGTAGTGGCCCCAACCAAAAATTTGGCATCGAAACTCCAATTAGGGATAAGCCAATTGCAATGCGGTCAAACCAAGAATACTTTAACACTGCGGAAAGAACTCCAACGGGAATTGATACGAGAATGGCCACAAAAATACTCAATAAAGCAAGCTCTAGCGTGGCCGGAAGGCGCTCAAGGATGGAATCAATTACCGGTCGTCGAGAAATTAGTGAAGTTCCCAAATCGCCTTGCAGGAGACCTTGCCAGTAGACAAAATACTGCTCCATTAATGGGCGGTCTAGATTAAGCTGCTTACGTAATATTTCACGGCTAGTGGGAAGTGCAGAATCGCCCAACATTATATCCACCGGGTCGCCAGGCACCATATGAATCAAAAAGAAAACAAGTGTGGCCACCCCCCATAGAACAGGAAGCAGCTGGAGGAATCGCTGCGCTAAAAAAACGATCATAGGTATTAAGACTTCGCCTTCTTTTCCGCACTCCGCTGCATATGAGGAGATCGTATCACGTTAAGGCTATAGCATGAATGTTTACCTGCTTCCGTAATTATTATTAGGATGCGTTGAATGCGTTTGGTAATCACCTTAAAATGAAACCATGTTCAGTGCTGATGATGGATTGATGATAGCTTATCTGGTTTTGGGTGCGGCCGTTTATTTTATGGTTCAAACCGTATTCAAAGATGAGGAAAAGCGCCAGGCAGGGCGAGCTCTCGGAACAGATAGAATCGGCCTTAGTGATGGAGGGAACATTTTCCTAAAATGGTCTCGACCATTTTTTGCTCGGTATATTGTGCCGATCGTAAAGGACCTAAAGCTCGATAACTCGCGAAAAGTTTTGAAACGAAAACTAGCGATGGCTGGCATGACGGATATTCTAACCCCCGATGAATTGCTAGGCTTTAAGATTTTCCTTATCGTCGGCTTCCCAGCTTTATTAGTTTTTGTGAAATATGCCTGGGACATAGACGTTGAACTCTATATGTTTTTTCTTGCCCCAATTGTTGGGTATTTCTATCCTGACCAAATCTGGCTACGGGGAGCAATCAAGAAACGGCAAGACGATATCCTTCGGTCCATGCCTTTCGTTGTGGACTTGTTGGCGCTTTCGACAGAGGCTGGCTTGGATTTTATGGGTGCGATGGCTAAGGTAGTGGACAAGGCAAAAAAATCTCCGCTCATTGACGAAATGGATACGCTCTTAAAGGACATTAAAATTGGATCCTCTCGAGCAGAGTCCTTAAGGGCAATGGCGTGGCGGATTAACATGACGGAAATTAACTCTTTTATTGCTGTCCTCGTCTCTGCCGATGAAATGGGTGCTAGTATCGGTAAAATTCTGCGCCAGCAGAGTGAGCAAATTCGCCACGAAAGATTTATGCGAGCAGAGAAAGCCGGTGCGCAAGCATCTCAAAAAGTTTTGTTCCCGATGATTATGTTTATTATGCCGGCAATTTTCTTAATGGTATTTGGTCCATTCTTCCTGCAATTCTTCAATAGTGGTGGGGGAGACGCCGGGTTTTAGGCATTCATGAATTGAGGTTGTAGTGAAAGTGCGGCGTGAGAGTGACGGAGTAGTTGTGGCGGAAGACTGCGCTTTAGCAAATACGATGCTTTCTCGAGTGATAGGGCTCCTGAAGCATAAATTGCTTTTGCGAGAAGAAGCGCTTTGGATTATTCCGTGCAATTCTATTCATACTTTTTTCATGCGTTTCACGATCGACGCAATTTTTCTCGATCGAAATTTTAAAATTATATCCATTTACAAAGAAATGAAACCATGGAGAATGTCTTGCCTCTATTTTTCAGCATATTCTGTGTTGGAGTTGGCAGGAGGCGTGGCGGATGACTTGCAGTTAGAGGTAGGTCAAAGCCTGTTATTTGAGGAGCCATCTAATGGCAGCAAGATTAGTAATTGTTAGTGGACCAAACCAAGGAGCAGCCTATTTTCTCAAAGAGGGAGGTAACTCCATTGGTCGAGAGCAAGGCAATAATATCACTCTGAGTAGTGGTCAGATTTCCAAACGACATTGCACAATCAGTGTTACTGGGATGAATGCAGAAGTACTAGATGGGGGTTCCAGTAATGGGACATTTATCAATGGCGTACTAGCCAAAAAATCAAAACTAAAGCCAGGAGACAAGTTGTCCATTGGCCCATTTGTATTCGAATTTATTTCAGGCCCTGACGAAGCTGGACAAGGCGCTGCTTTTGCCAACCCTATTGCGAGCGGTATTCCTACGGATGTGGACATGAATGCCGGCGATGAAGCAAACGATTTACTTCAGGGGCAGTTCGAGCCTTCAAAGTCCGGAAAAGAAAAATCGTTTTTCAAAAAACTCTTTTATAAATTCGATGAAACGGTGACTCCAGTCGTTCATGACATGAACACTCGTAATGAGTGGTGGTATATACTGGGTGGCTTGTTCGTTTGTTACGTGATCCTTTATATCGGAATGTCAGTATATCCACTGCTGGAGACTGCAAAGGAATCTGTCCTTCGAGAAGCAGAAGATAGAGCTCGGTATATCGCTAGGCAAATCGCTGAAATTAATCAAGAGGCGATTGAGCAAGGTGCGGAGGCTAATCTAACCGTCGATTTTGCTGAAAAGGATGCTTCCGTCGTGGAGGCTCTGATTTTAGACCTACAAGGAAGGGTACTTGCTCCAGGTATCAAAATTAATGAAGGGACGACAAACCCATATGTTACAAAAGTTTTACGTGCGACGCGGGCTGGAAAGCGAGCAGCCTGGAAGCTCGTAACTAAGCGAAATGAAGATAATACCCGTCTTCTGGTGACAGTACCTATTTTCGCCAAATCGCCAAAATCAGGTGCAGAAGTCCCAAAGGCCCTAGTTGTGCTAAAATTTGCATTAACAGGTATTGCGCTCGATCCAGGGATGGTTGGAGTCATTTATCTGGAGTCGTTTCTCATGGCAATGTTACTCGGCCTAGTGTTCTTGTTCTTAGTATATCGACTTACCTATCAGCCAATTCAGATTGTTAACGATGAGCTCGATGAAGTTTTGAAAGGTAATATTTCTGCGGTTCAGAAGCATTATCAATTCGAACCATTGAATCAACTTATTGATTCAGTAAATTCTGTTCTCTCTCGGATTCCCGAGTTGAAGAGCGGAGATGAGGATGAAAACCTGGAAGCCTCCGACAATGAGCAACAGATCATCGATAATATGATGGTGCCGCTGCAGTACATGGTCACGAATGCACATTTGCCAATGATGTTAATGGATGGTGCTTCGAATGTACTTACGCTTAGTGCGACGTTTGAAGAACTTACGGGGATGCATGGAGAGGCTATTTCTGGTATGCCTATTAATGACGCTGCTCGTGACGAAGCCTTTGCAGCTATGATGTATGACATGATGGAGAAAGCCCCGGACTATGGTCCGGAAGGAGTACATGAAGAGTACGAATTCTCTGCCGGTCTTTATAATATAATTTGCCTCTCAGTTTCTTCACTTCCGGAAAAGATTGAAGCATACCTTGTATCTGCATTACCTGCAGAAGAGGAGGATTATGGCTGAACGGCCGAAACTCCTGCATTTTCCGGAGGTGCTGCCTCGGAAATCACAGTTTGGGGAGCGAATTCGGCTGCGGATTGTGAAGGGGCATAACGTTGGTCATGGCTATTGTCTGACAGGGCATTCTATTGTCATTGGACGGGACGAAGAGTGTGATCTACCGATAGAAGATGAACAAGCCTCTCGCCGCCATGTAGAGCTCGTGCTAAAGAAGAATCACTATTTTGCTCGTGACTTGGATTCGGCAAACGGTCTTTTCATCAATCAAAAGCGTATTAAAGGGGAATTTTTGGTCCCAGGTGATATTTTTACCGTCGGGGGGACTACCTTTGAGGTGATTGCTTCTGGTCAGCAGTCGATTATTGCATTTGAAGATAATGTCATGCGGCCAGATGTGACAGAAGAAGAAAAGAGTCTCAAGAAGAATAAAATGATTATCTTCATCGTCTTTTTTCTACTAGTCATGATTATATTTTCTGGAAGCGAAAACGTTCTGACATTTCGAGAAAAAGTAAGACTGAGCGTTTTGGATGAAGAGGAATCTGCCAAAAAAATTCCAAAGAAGAAGGATCGAAAGAAAGAAATCGATGTATTCGTACCAAAGTACGATGGCTCCTCATCAGGATTCAAGTCTGCACAGAAGTTTTACAGAGAAGGAATGCGAGAGCTAAACAGTCGAAATTATCGGCGAGCCATTACTGCATTCGAAACTGCACAAACGGTTGATCCCTCCCATGAATTGTCGAAAGTCTACTTGGAGATAGTAAAAAATCGAATGGAGTCAGAAGTCGTATCGACATATCTGGCTGCTCAATCGGCAGCTCGCGCATTACGCTATGAAGAGGCACGGATGTATTATGTATCTGTGCTTCGGCTTTTAGAAAAAGATCCGGATTCAGAGTACTATCAGAAATCAACAGAAGCTGTGGAGCAGATCGATGAGGCAAGGGAGCGAAGTAAGTAATGCTACAAATTTCGCTCTATGTGAATGGTCGTGTCGTATCAGAGATCAATGAATCTGGCGATAGAGAGATCTCCATTGGAAGGTCTCCTGGGTGTGCGGTGCGAATCCCAGATCCTGCTGTTTCGCGCTTACACGCAGTAATCAACAAGACTGACCAAGGCTTCGTTTTGGAAAAGCGGACATCTGTTGGTTCGTTAATACTCAATGGGCAGGAAGTAGAAAATGCAGTTCTGCAAGGGGGGGAAGAGTTAGAGGTCGCTAACGTGATTTTGCGAGTGAATTTTTCCGATGATCCAACTCCTGATGGGGAGCAGCAGGTCGGTTCAATACCAATGGACGTTGGGGCTGAGCAAGTCCCCCCGGCGCTCCCCCTGGCACTTGCTCAGACGTCCGAGAGTCAGGCTGGCGATACGTTGGATGGTGATGCCACTAAAATTATCGATTTGAATCAAACTATAGGTATATTGCGTTTCGAACCTGGGGCAGCCAACCATACCGAGTTTGCAATTAAAAAGGATCTTGTTTTAGTCGGGCGTGCATCTAATTGCGATATTATTATTTTCGAAAAGCGTGCCTCAAGAAAACATTTTGAAATTCGAAGAGAAGGTCTCTCCTTCTATTTTCGTGACCTAGAATCCGCCAATGGTTCCAAGATTAATGAGCAGGACGTGCGGCAAGCTGAGCTAGTTCCAGGGGATATTATTCGAATTGCGGAGACTCAGCTTGAGTTTACAATAGAAAATAAAGGGTTCTTCAAAAACCGTGAACAATTCATACCTGTTCCTCGGGAAGCATTACCAGCCGATGGATTAGCAACTCAAGCTGATGCAGATAGTACGCAGCTAGGAATGATGTCGCAGGAAGAGGGGTTTTCTGATGATGGTGAAGCTCTAGTCAATGATGATATCGAAAATGAACCGAGCTTACTCAAAAAGCGTTGGAAGCAATTCCAACGATTGCCAAGAGTGCAGCGATTAGGTGTGATCGCAATCTTTGCCTTTATTGCGATTTTCGTGTTGGAAGAGCCTCCTCCGGAGAAACCGAAAAAACCACTTATCCAGCGCGATGCTCAAGGGAATCCGATTATTACTATTGAGCGCCTTCCCCCTGCTGAACAAGCTTTAGTGAAAGAAGCCTACACGAAAGCGCTTTCCTTCAGAGAGTCTCAGGACTATGAAATGATGCTGCGTGAGCTTAAGGTAGTCTTATCTAAAGTAACTAAATATCGAGATACCAAACTATATGTGAAAGAGGCGGTGAAAGGAATTGAAAAGAAAGAGCGCCTAGAACGAGAAGCGAAAAAGCGGGAATATGAGGAACAGCTTGCCAAAGAGGTGGCAGCCCTTGTGGTGAAGGGAGAGCAGATATTTAGTGATGCATTAGAGGATCCGGATAGACGAGCATTGCTCGATGATATGATCCAGGAGGTCTTTTCCAAAGATCCGAACAATAGCCAAGCACAGGTCTGGCAGAATCGGATTAAGCAAAAGATTGCTCAAGAGCGTGAGGAGGAGATTGCTAGAAAGAAAGAAGAAGTGGAGCGGAAAGAGGCAGAAGCTGGATTGGCTAAATTGAGGCAGATGGTCTTTGAGCAGAAGTATATTGAGGCGATGAAATATGCGGATACCTTGATAAAGAAAGGTTATCGTAAGGGCAACTATCAGGAGCAGGTATGGGGGAAGAAGCAGGAAGCGACATCGCAAATCGAGGCGATCGTTAATCCATTATTAGAGAGGGCAAGGCAAGAGCGTAAGCCCGGAGGTGATCTTGTTAAGAGTAAGGATTTATATCGAGAAGCATTAAGGACGGATCCAGCTAATCGAGAAGCCAATGAAGGGTTGCTGGCGATTCGTTCTGTTCTACATTTGCGCGCGAAGCGGCTTTACGCCCAAGCGATTTTGGCTGAAAGTATTAGTGCGCTCGATGAAGCAAAATTGAAGTTGGAGCATTGTGTGCGCGTTGCACCGGAGCGGGATCCGTACCAACGTCGTTGTAAGTCGAAGCTGCGCAAATACGAAGCATTCTCTAAGGAAGAACGGTGAAACGAGAACAGTGAAGAGAATTATGGCATTCGGCGCAGCTACGCGACAGGGGAATTGGCCCGTCCAGGAAGATTCTTATTGGATGGAACCGGTATGGGGTTCCTATGTTCTCGGCGATGGAATGGGTGGCAAGGGAGTCGGTGACTCCGCCAGCAGTACAATTGTAAAGCAGATTGGTAAAGGCCTAGTTTCGCGCTTACAGGAAAAGTCCAAGCAGGACGAGGAAGAAAAGGGTTATAAACGCCTGTCCAAAGAAGAAAACCAAATGCGACATGCGCTCGTAGGTGGGAATAATTGGCTACTAGAGCGAAATGATAAAGTTGATGCTGATGAGCGTGCAGCCGTCTCCGTTGTGGCCGCACAGTTTCTGCCTTCAGGGCGAGTTATTCTTGGTAATGCAGGTGCTTGTGGCGCCATGGTATTGCGTCGTGGAAAAGCGATTTTAATTTTGCGTCCACAAACTTTTGCGATTTCTCAAGGTCATGTCAGTGGTGCCTGTGATGAACGTTTCGGTTCCGATTTTGCGTTATCAGGACTTGGCTTTTATCGGGAATTAGAACCGGAAATTCGCACCTGTCATTTTCATAAGAGCGATATTCTACTTTTGTTTACAGAAGGGTTCATGCCTGGAGACGAGAATATTTTAAAGAAGGCAGCGGTTCTATCTAACTCCACGGAAATAGCAGGGCAAACTTTAGAAGAGCAAGCACTAGGCCTTCTCAGGTTATCTAGCAAAGAGCAGTCTTGCCAGCGGAATGCTTCGATAATTCTTATTGATTGTTCTTCATCACGTGAATACGAGTGAAAAATGGTCTCAGCCAGAAGGCACTTTTTTTTTAGATTTCTGTCCACTTTGCCGATCCGCTAGAAACGGTTATGTCGGGGAGATAGAGATGCAGTATACATCAAGGACAGGATGGGCGTTGTTAATGATACCAGCAGGATTATTGTTAACGGGTATGGGGTATTTGGAAAAGCCGCAATCCTACACGGGCTCTAACCAGAGCTACGCAGATTCTAATCAGAGCTACGCAGACTCCAAGCAGGGATCACATCGACGAGAAATTTCGTCCTATGGCTCTCCAGCACACGGCTCGCTGGAGCGTGGCTCAGTAGAGAAGATTAGTCCTCAGCAAGCTCATAAGTATGGGGTGCAGGAGTTTTCTATCATCGCGACTAAGAACGGTTATTTTCCAAAAAATATAATTGTACGCCGAAATATTCCTGTAAATCTTTACCTGACAACGACGGAGTCTAGAGACCTTTGTTTTATTATGAAGGGCGAAGATTTTAGTATCCACAAGGGAGTTGGATCTAAGGCAATCGTAAAGATTAGCTTTGAGCCACGGAGGAGCGGTCCTTACCGTTTCCATTGCCCAATCAATAATCTTGCAGGGACAATGATCGTAAGAGATTAAGGACCACAGTGAGTGTATTTGAGCAGAGTATTGCGAGTTTTTTGATGCCGATTGAGGATCTGCTGGAGGATGACGTCGTCTCAGAAATCATTATCAATGGACCGGAAGATATTTGGATCGAGCAGAAAGGTAAGCTCTACAAAACAAAGAATATATTTCCAGACGAGACAACGCTTCAAGCAGCAATTCGTAATATTGCACAATTTGTGGGACGAAAGGTGGACGAAGAGAATCCTACTTTGGATGCTCGTCTTCCGGATGGCTCGCGTATTCATGCAGTGATGCCACCGGCTGCACGTAATGGAACAACCGTGGCAATTCGTAAATTTGCCAAGGCTGCAGATATTAATATGCAGAAATTTGTAGAGCTCGGAGCGCTCTCGGCAGACGCAGCGAGATTTCTCGCAATTTGTGTCCATATTGGTAAGAACGTGATTGTATCGGGAGGCACTGGCTCTGGTAAAACAACAATTTTGAATGTTATAGGGGCAGCGATTCCGCCAACCCAGAGAATTATCATCATTGAGGATGCAACGGAGTTAAAGATTCAGACGCCGCATGTAGTTTATTTTGAAACAAAGGCTGCCAACGATGAGGGATTGGGGGGGCTTACAATTCGTAACCTGATTAAGTCCTCTATGAGACTTCGGCCAGATCGAATTGTTGTGGGTGAGGTGAGAAGTGCGGAAGCTCTAGATCTGATTACAGTGATGAATACCGGTCATGGCGGCACAATGGGTACGGTACATGCCAACACTCCAAAGGATGCATTGATTCGCTTGGAAACTTTGGCCACGATGGGAGACACAAAGATTCCTATCGAGGCCTTACGTCAACAGATCTCTTCTGCGATTCACTTGGTTATTCAAGCAAAACGATATCATGATGGCTCTCGAAAACTATCACACATATCTGAAGTGATCGGAGTGGACACGAACGGGACCTATTCTACACGCGATCTTTTCAAGTTTGTACAAAAGGGGAAAACGAAAGAAGGTAAGATTTTGGGGCAGATGGAACCCTGTGGAGTGCTTCCAACCTTCATGCAAGAGCTGGAAGTGAACGGTTATCCTGCTAAGCGCGCTCAATTCGCTCGCCCAGTTAAAAAAAGTGGTGATGATGGCCAAGGTGAGGCAGCCTAATCTGTTGTTAGCTCGCTTTAAATAATATTTCATCGATTTCAGATTGACTAGGGGAACCAGAAAATATAACCTAGCGCGTAATCTCAGTGATTTTGGGGTTTTTAGGGAGAGGTTATGAGAGTTCTAACAGCATTTGGTTATCTGTTTAGCTATCTACTAGCGGTACTAATTTTAACGGCTCCGTCAATCGCGGCCAAGCAAGCAAATCCAATAACTACAGCCGAGCAAGCAAGCTCAGTAATAACTGCAGTCAAGCGAACGAAGTTGTTTTCAGTGACTCGGGAAGCTGTTGCAAAACGCACAGCCGACGCGGCTATCGGCGGTGCCATCTCTGAGCGAGAAATAGAGTTTAAGAAACGATCTGCGGTTCGAAGTCCTCTTCTAGCAAATGAAGTGGCTCAGGAAGCAGTAGCAGAAGCTCGCAAGAAAGCGCTAGAAGCTGGCCTTAAGCGCTGCGGAGAAGAGTTCAAAATTTGTTCAGAACAAAAGACGCAGGTTGTGATTGGCTCAGAGTCAGTGATCAATATTGATGCGACTCAAAAAGATGAGAACGGGTTCGAGCAGAAACTTGGCGTGGGTACAACAGTGGTGGTCCAAGCGAAAGCAAAAATTCTGATTAAAGGCACTGATTCTAAGTCAAAGGTCGAATCGCTTTGAATTTGGCCGCGTTGCTTGGAATACAACTATTGAAAAGCCAGCACCAACAAGATCAGTTAGCCAGTCCCAAATACTCATCGTTCGAAACGGAACAAAGTATTGGTGAATTTCATCAGATGCGGCAAAGAGTGCAGTTACGGACAGTACGACAAAGATAAGTCGATTGTAGCTCTCTTCTAGAGAGAGGATTGTTTGTGCAGCAAGTGCACGCTGCAAGAGAACTCCAAAAACAAAATACTCGATAAAATGAATGACTTTGTCAAAATGTGGGAACAGAGGGATGTGAGTGGGATCACCGGGTTGGTGGCTGAGGAATATAATCAGCCCGCAAAAGAGAACGAAATAGAGCCAAGTTCGAGCACGTTCCAGTTCGTACTGTTGCAGGTTCATAAGTTCTTGCTTGAGAGACTTACGCTTGAGGGATCTATGCTCCATTGGGTGGGGTATCCTACAACAATGATGAGTGCGAGCTCGCATTTGCAGCCGGTTCTTCCGGTGTTTTTTCCAGCTCGTTGGTCTGCGACATCGGGCTCACCGTGTTCTCCATTGAAATGAGTTGGCTGTAGCGGTCCTGGAATTTTTCTAGCCGGCGATTGGTGTTGTCGAAGCTATTGCTCGCATTTCGAATATGTTTTCCGAGGACTGTATGGTCAGAGCGAAACCGATCGAGTTCATTCTGGAGGCGGTCTAAACTCTTGAGGATTTGCTTGGCATCTTCTTGGATTCGCATCCCTTTAAATCCTAAAATAACTACTTGTAGGTATGCGTATAAAGAGTTTGGGGAGACTGGAATAACTTTGCGATCGAGCAACCAAGAATATAACGAGGACTCATTGTCCGAAATATCATTGCGAATAATTATCTCATAATAAACATTCTCTGCCGGAATATACATGAAAGCGAAATCAAAAGTGCCTTCGTTGGGCAGGATATATTTCTTGGAAATAGAGTCAGCATGCTTTTTTATGGCTTGTATAAAGGTTTTACGCTCTTTCTGCTTATTCTCTGGTTGATTGTCTTGAGTTTTCAGCATGCGCTGAAAACTCTCCAGTGGGAACTTTGAGTCAATAGAAACTATACTATCGCTGACACGAATAACTGCATCCACTGCATCGCCGGTTTGAAAATGGTGCTGAAAGGAGTATGAATTGGCCGGCAAAATTTGTCGGAGCAAGTCTTCTAGAAAGAACTCGCCCATATTTCCGCGAAGCTTTGGGCTCTTAAAAATATCTTTCAAATCCTTAATACCTTTACCGACGTCCACGATTTGTCGGTTAGAGGCTTCAAGGTCGCCCAGCTTATGTTGCAAGCTAGAGACGATCTTCGTTGCATTGTCGAGTCTGTCGCCGACGGCAGTTTGCGTTTTTTGTAAAGACTGATTTGTTTCTTGCATACGTGAATTTAACTGCTGACTCAAATTTTGCATTTGTTGGCGGAAATCAGTCCCGCTATTGTTCATCGTCTGCGAAAGCTCCGTGCGCAATAAGCTTAAAGATTCTTGAAGTAGAGCTTGTGAACTCTGTTGCTGCGCTTGGAGCTTTTCCTGTAGTCGGCTTAGCTCAGAGCGTGAGTGCTCTTGATTGCGCTGGAAGTAGGCGAAAAAAACAACGCTGACAGTGATAAAAATTAGGGACACAACACCAAGTAAAATTTCAGGGGTTATCGTCGAAAAAGTCACTTCAGATAGCCTTCAAATGCATAGGGAGCTGAGGAGTAAATGCTTCTTATAACAGTGAATGGTATATTTAGGACATTGTGGGTTTGATTTACTGGTTTGTCAAGGTTTTACAAGTAGATCAGCTGTGAACTTTGGTTGCTACTGTTTGAAGTAGCCTTAGACGAATTGAAATAGCCTTAGACGAAAAATTTGGATTTTGCTAAAATTACACTTGTCTATGAGGGGGCTGGCTCGTAATGATCAAAAAATATTTATTTAGTACCGTTCTGTTCTCGGTGCTTTTTTTGACTAGTTGCCAACGCAATCAGCAAGAAATTGAGCGAGTAATAGTTCAATTGGACACCCCTTCTGCATTGGGCACTTCTCCTTCCACAATGAGATTGGACTTATTAGCGGATCCTAGCTCGATCGCCGAGTTTAATTGCTTTGCTGTAATGGTCGATTATCCAGAGTTTGACTCGGGTGATGTTTGCAGTTTCGAGGGCAGTGACGAAGTCATTGATGTTGATGAAATTGCCGGCATGGTTGGAGTGGGCCAGTCGATAGAAATGTCGGTCATTGCAGGGGAGGGGCGCGCATTTCACTTAATCGGTTTTAAATCAACACTTCCAAGCTGCCCTAGCGAAGGCGATGACGTTGATGCAGTCTCAGTAAATTTATCGAATCCGTTTCGCTTGGGTATGACCGCTGCTGAAATACAGCCTGGCTCCGCCAATACTGTTGTCATACGTGGAGCCTTTGATACTGCTTTCAAATTTGCCAGTTGTAGTATTCCTCTCTTTAGCCCGGATGAGAGAGGCTTTGCCCCAATTTCTATTGCGGGTTTGCAACTTTGGTTAGATGCAGGGGATACGAACACAATTACTGAAACCGGAAGACAAGTAACAAATTGGAGCGACAAGAGTGGACATGGAAACGACGCCATAGCATCAGGCGCTTCTCGACCAACCACGAATTCAGGAACTTTGAATGGCCTAAATGTCATCGAATTTGATGGCTCTAGCCACGCTATGAGCACGACATTCAATGCGTCGGGGGGGGCGTTGACAGTCTTTGCAGTCGCATCGACAAACGAGGATAATCGGGTGATTCTAGGTGCCAATGATAGTGGTGGCGTAAACTCTTCATCTATGGGACTTGGCATAATGAACAGGCCAGTTATGTATACGCCGAACTTTGCAGGGGCCTTGGAAGGGACTACCGTCGTTTCGGCCGGCCCGCAATTTCATGTTTTTACAATGACTCACAGTGGTGGCACTAGT
Organism: Oligoflexia bacterium; assembly: GCA_011087955.1. Classification (GTDB taxonomy): domain Bacteria; phylum Bdellovibrionota; class UBA1018; order CAIPTA01; family JAALKR01; genus JAALKR01. The sequence continues at coordinate 10,508 of JAALKR010000024.1, read as the reverse complement.
GCCGGCAGGGAGATTTTCTTAAATGGCATCAGTGAAGCCTCTGATAGAACAGCCGCTGCGGTCGCGACGATTTCTAGTTATTCTGTCGGCGCTAGAAATAATTCTGGCGTTGCTAGTAATTTCTGGAATGGCAGCATTGCGGAAGTGCTGATTTACGATTCCGTTTTATCAGACGGGGACAGAGATAGGGTTGTAAGCTACCTTAAGAGTCGCTGGGGGCTTCCATAGCTTTAAACATGAGAGACCCAGGCGTGGCTACTTGCGCTCAGCAAGCGAAGCGCCAGCGTCCCGCGGCTGGTTGGAGCGGACGGTGAAAGAATCCTTGATCGTATTATCGTCGTTCATGAGTAGGACACGCGGTTGGTGCGTTTCCGCCTCTTGTTGGGTCATCCAGGCGTAGGCCACGATGATAATTTTGTCTCCGGGAGCAACCAGTCGGGCGGCCGCGCCGTTGAGGCAGCAAATGCCAGAACTAGGCGTACCTTCAATTACATAGGTTGAAAGGCGGTTTCCGTTCGTAATATTGTAGATATGCACAAGCTCGTAGGGCTGAATCCCCGATTCCTGCATAAGCGCCAGGTCGAGCGTGATCGACCCCTCATAATTCAGGTCCGCTTGAGTGACCGTGGCACGATGAATTTTTGTCTTCATATAGTTGAGTAACATGTTGTTCCTTGATAGGTTGTGTCATGTCAGAAATTACCCTACTTGGTTACGGGAATCAAGGCAAGGCTTGGGCAAAAAACCTACGTGATTCCGGCTGGATTGTAAAGGTCAGTGGACGCCCAGAATCTGAAGGAGGCACGAGCCAGCGCGAGGCGGCCTCTGACGGGTTTGCGACCATCGACTTTCATGCGCTTAGAAGTGATACCAGCCCCCTAGCCTGCTTAGTCCCGGACGAATGCATTCCTGAAATCTATGCGGCCATCCTAGGCCCTGGGGTGGATCGTGCTCCACGACCGTTTTTATTTGCACATGGATTCTCGGTTGTCTATGGCGGTATGGAGTTTCATGATGGAGATGATGTGATCCTCTGCGCTCCAAAAGGGGTTGGTGTGATGCTTCGGCGGCTCTATACCGAGGGGTCCGGTGTGATGGCTGTTTTAGGCGTAGAGCAAGATGCTTCTGGTAACGCCTGGGATACCGCTCTCGCTGTGGGTAAAGGGCTCGGTTGTGATCGGGTCGGCATAATCGACTCTTCTTTTGCGGAGGAGACGAATGCTGATTTACTTTCCGAACAGGCTATATTGTGTGGCGGACTTCCACGAATCCTCGATCGGTCTGTGAAATTTTTAGTCCGTAAGGGAGTTCATCCCAAGCTAGCAACTTTTGAGTGCTTAAACGAAATGAAATTAATCGTAGATATGATGGTCGAGCGTGGTGTCTATGGCATGTTTCGGGACGTAAGTAATACAGCCAAATTTGGCGGACTGAGAGCGGCCGACTATCTGCTGCCAGATCTCGAAACCGATGCTCGTTTAGAGGGTTTATGGCAGGATATTGTCGATGGGAAATTCGCCAAGGAATTTTTTGAAGAGAAGGACAACGGATTTCCTCGATCTCAGTTAGGAATGGAGCGCTATCGCGACCATATTGCTGATCAAAATTTAAATTTATTGAAAAAAAATGAGGACTAAGACATGAGTATTCAGATGGAAATTCGCAGGCATACCCTGCGCAGTCTAGCTAAAATGAAAAGGAACAAAGAGCGCGTGGCTATGCTCACGGCCTATGACGTAATGACGGCGCAATGCCTGGATGAGGCTGGGGCCGATGTTCTCCTTGTGGGAGATTCGCTGGGTAATGTGGTTTATGGATTCGATTCAACCCTGCCGGTTACTTTGGATATGATGATTGCTCATACGGGGGCAGTGACTCGTGGATCAAAACGAGCCATGGTAATTGCTGACCTGCCGTTTATGACTTACCAGGCTTCAATCGAAGAGGCGCTTCGCTCCGCTGGTCGTTGTCTGAGTGAAGCCGGCGCTCAGGCGGTCAAGGTAGAAGGTGCTTCTACCTATATGGTCGACATGATCAAGCGTCTAATGGAGGCGGGAATTCCAGTGATGGGGCATATTGGTTTGACGCCACAATCGGTGCATCAGATGGGTGGCTTTTATACCCATGGGAGCACGGAGAGTTCCTACGATCGTTTGGTGCGTGAAGCAATTGCGCTAGAGCAGGCGGGCTGCTTCTCGATCGTACTTGAGTGTGTGAAGCCAGAAGTCGCCAAAGAAATTTCCGAAAAAATTTCTGCAATTACTATTGGCATTGGGTCAGGAAATGTTTGTGATGGAGAGGTACTAGTTATTAATGACGTGCTAGGATACACAGCAGGAAAAGCACCAAAATTTGCTACCACTTACGCAAACGTAAAAGAAACAGTACGAGATGCAGGTCTGGCTTATGTAAAAGCAGTGAAGGGGATTGTCCGTGGAGAATCGGAATCGAAGAGCGAGTCGTAGAATAGTGAACCGCAGTTCCAATGTTTGGCCATTTTTTGAGAGGCAATGGCTGGTGCTGGTTTTTTTGCTAGCGATGCCGGAACCTGCGTTCGCCATTCGAACTCTAGCCCAGTCGACCCAGAAGAACAAGCGAACTGTTGTGGAGAAGCTAGGCCCACGTAATGGGCGCATTCGGGATGCAGGAAAATTTCGCATTGAAGTTCTTACGCGAAAGAACGGCATTGATGTCTATCTGGTCAATCACGAAGAGCAGGATCCAGCGGTTAAAGAGTCGGGTTTGGAGGGAAACCTTTATATCGGCAGTAAAGAATACTCCTTACAGTTTTGGCCGAACCGACGTCGTAAACGTTTTTTTACAAAATGGCCTAAGGGGCTTAATAAGGTAGAAGGAAAGAAGGTTTCACTTGTTTTGTTGCCGACTAGAAAACGTGTCGTTGGAGCACCTGTAGTGTATAAAATGCGAACGCTTTATTAGGGGAAACAGTGGCTTTATTAGCTGTTGACATTGGAAATACCCATACTGTTTGTGGCTTGTTTTCTACGACAGGGAAGCTTGAGGCACAGTTTCGAATGCAAACGGATCGGAATGCTTGCGCCGATGAGCTATTTATTTTTATAAACCACACTCTTTCTCGCCATAAATTACTCGTGGAAGATGTGGACTCATTGATTCTAGCGACGGTAGTGCCTGAGCTGGAAAATGAGTGGCAGGCAATGTGTTCGGCAGAAAACTTGCGCTATATGAGTGCAAATGCGCACGCGCCATGGTCCTTTAGAATTGAATTGCCGGATCCGTCTCAGCTGGGCCCAGACCGTATGGCGAATGCCGAAGGTGCGTTACGTTTCGGCTCTCCATTGGTTGTCGTTGATGCGGGAACAGCTACTACCTTTGATGTAGTGGATAAGGACGACAACGGTTTCTATTATTGCGGTGGTGCAATCACTCCTGGGGTCGGATTGTCTTTACGTGCATTGGTTTCAGGAGCTTCACGCTTACATGCGGTTTCATTATTGCGCGATTTGGATGATTCCTTAGCAGTAGTCGGCAACGATACAGAGTCTGCGATGAAGTCAGGCTCAGTTCATGGGTTTGCCACTATGGTTGATGGAATGGTCACAAAGATAGGGAAAGAGCGAGGTTGGTCGGAAAAATTTCCCGTAATTGCTACGGGTGGATACGCAGATATTCTACGGAGCATTTGTCAGTCAGTCACCCATTATGAACCCAGTTTGACGTTGGAGGGCTTGTATGCAATTGCAAAACGCTAAAGTCATTGTTGGTGTTACCGGTGGAATTGCAGCCTATAAAGCTTGTGAGTTGGTTCGCTTGCTTCGCAGATCCAAAGCAGAAGTTCGAGTGGTGTTATCGAAAGAAGCGGAGCGATTTGTGGGAGTTCTTACTTTTGCATCACTATCTGGAAACTCGGTTCTTCGATCCCTCCATGACGGTATTGATGATTTATCAGCTACGTCGCACATTGATCTTGCTCAGTGGGGCGAGGCTTTAGTGGTAGCACCTGCTACGGCAAATTTTATAGCAAAGTATGCGAACGGTATCTGTGACGATGCACTTTTGACAGAAGCACTAGCTTTTCAAGGGCCGGTGCTGGTCGCGTCAGCCATGAACACGCGCATGTGGGAGGCGGGAGCTACGCAGGAAAATTATGCACGACTAGAAGCAAGAGGTGTACATTTCGTGGGACCGGTCAGTGGGGAATTAGCTTGTGGTGAAACCGGTTTAGGTAAAATGGCAGAACCAACGGAGATAGTGGAGTCGCTAGCTTCGATAGTAGAGCCGCTAGTTTCGGCAGTAGAGCCGCTGACTTCAGTTGGTGAGGAGGCTCAGCCACTTTCTGGGATGAAAGTATTGATCACAAGCGGCCCGACGCGAGCTTATATCGATTCAGTTCGTTTCATTACAAATAAATCATCCGGACGTATGGGGCATGAAATTGCAAAAGCTGCAGAAGCTATGGGAGCAGAGGTATGTTTGATTTCAGGTCCAGTGAATCGTGACTACCAACAGCTGGAGCGTGGCCGAGTGCTTGCCGTTGAAACAAACCAGCAAATGTTAGATGCAGCCATGGGAGAGTTGAGAAGCACAGACCTAGTTTTTGCGACAGCCGCGGTTTGTGACTTCGATATAGAGAATTATATTGAGGGTAAAATGGAGCGGAAGGGAAAGGTATCGATTTCATTAAGTTCCTCTACAGATATTCTCGCCTCATTAGCTCAACAGCGCACCGATCGACAGGTTTTCGTAGGTTTTGCTGCCCAGTCTGGCCATAAGCAGGAACAAATGAATATTGCCCGCGCCAAGCTAGAGCGTAAATCCGTCGACTTCATTGCAATGAATGATATTTCTCGAGGAGATATTGGGTTCGATGTGGATACCAATGAAATACATGTATTCGAAAATGGGTCAAAAATTCGCTATTCCTTCCTGCCGTTGGCTACAAAAGATGTAATTGCAAAGCAACTTATCGAACTGGCCTTGTCCCGCTGGGAGAGGAAGAAAGCGGAAACACTTTAGGAGTAGCTGTGACGATTGCGCGGAATCAGGTTATTGTCCGCACTCAGGTTGTTGTTCGTACGCAAGAAGAACTACGGATCGCGATCGGGAATATTCAGAGCGTCGGCTTTGTTCCGACTATGGGCGCTTTACATGCAGGGCATTCCTCCTTACTGGCGAAAGCGCGGGCTGAGAATGAGTTGGTTGTTCTAAGTATTTTTGTGAACCCTACCCAATTTGGTGAGGATGAAGACTTTGATTCTTATCCTAGTACCTTTGAGGTGGATAGAGCAAAGGCAGAAAAAGAGGGCGTAAATATCATTTTTGCGCCTACACTTGATGTGATTTATCCAGAAGGATTTGAGACTACGGTGGATGTGGCGGAGGTAGCAAAACCATTATGTGGCAGCAGACGACCAGGCCATTTTACAGGGGTGGCCACTGTGGTTGCTCGACTATTTGGCCTGATTCGACCAGCTAGGGCTTATTTGGGATTGAAGGATTTGCAACAGTGTATGGTTTTACAAAGAATGGTGCTCGATTTGGCATTGCCAGTAAAATTGATCTTTTGTCCGACGATTCGAGAAGTGGATGGGCTAGCCATGAGCTCACGAAATCAGTGTCTTTCAGAATCGGAAAGAGAGATTGCACCTGAAATTTATCGATCACTGAAGTTGGTTCTTACACGATTTTTGGAAGGTGAACGAGCGGTAGCCAAATTAGAGAAGCTAGGAAGAGAATCCCTGGGTCAATCTGGAAATTTTTCTATCGAGTATTTGGAAGTGCGATCAATTCCAAATTTGTCGAAAATTTCTTTAGTTCCAGAAGAGAAAGACCACTTAGTAAACGCTTACGCTGTATGCGCTGTCGCTGTTCGCCTTGGGGAAACACGCTTGATCGATAATATTTTGTTATCTATGTGAGGGTAGAGCAGTGTCTGTTACAATATAGGGATGGGAACTCAGTATAGGGATGGGAATTCAGTTTTCTAAAATTTGCTTTGTTTTGCTTTTGATAGTTCTTTCGTATGCTCCTCATATGACTGCAGAGGCCGCTAAGGGCGAGGCAAAAAAACGCAGCTATCTCCAGCTATGTGAAGACTATCAAGATGCTTTGAGCGACTATAGTTATACCTTGCCCGTCGTGCGGGATTTTCGTCGAGAGTTGTTGCAAGAGCATTACACGTTTCTGTTGGAACGGTATGGTGAGTTTTGGAACTATATTCGCGATAAATGGAGCACTATCCCTCAGTACAAAAAAGGCTTCATCGAGAAATATCATAAGGAGTATGTGTATACAAAGTGGCGTTTTCGTAAAACGGATCGAATTGAACAAAGAGAGGCTCGTACAAAGTTGAAAAATAAATACAAGTCCGAATTCCAAAAATTTGTGAAGGAGTATTTTGCCGGCAAGCAATTCGACCAATTTGGCTGGGCGTTTAAAATCCGTAATGGTCCGAATGGAAAGGTCTATCCCTATGGTTCAGTTTTAGAGTTGGCTGAAGGTAACCTAATGATCTCTCGGTATGCTCGAGTTAGAATCGATAAACGATTCGGTGGATTTAATATTGTCGTGAGAGTTCGTAATGATTTAGATGGTTCGTTAATTAAGGTGGTGCCAGATAGAGCTAATTTTAAAGCAAAAATCCCTAATTTTGCGGAAGTGATTCGTTCTGCTCGTCATTGGACGAAAATTTCTGAAAATGAATCCGATATTGGCACAAAAGAACAGCAATTAAAGTTACTCTTGGATCAACGATACGACTATTGTCTGGTAGCGGCGCAAACTGCTCGTCGAAAGCGAATTGTGAAAATTAAGAGAGCAAGGGAAGAAGCTAAGAGAGCAAGGCAAGAAGTTAAGAGAGATGAGGAGTAGGAGTAAGAGGAGTAGAAGTTAGAAAAAGAAGCTGACGGTGTACAGCAACCCAAAACTCAAGTCGAGATAGATACTAGATGCACCTAGACGTTTTGCTAAAGGGTCGAGCGGCCCTCTCATTCGGCGAATTAGTTTGAATTGATAGTATGCGACTGGCAGGGATAAGTAACTCAAGAAAATCAGTGGGCTTGTGGTATTCACAAAAAATACTACAGGAACTAAGACATAGAGTGTTATCAGCATCAGTATATAAAGATTTTTAGAATGACTGAAGCCGATCAAATTGGCGACTGTCCGTGCTCTTGCTTGGATATCGTAAGGAATGCGGCGTAGGTTTCCGCCGTGCAATCTAAGTACGGCTTGCATACCTAGCGGGTAGGCTGCAAGCGCGAGAGCCAAGTAGGACAAAGCCTGTGGAGCCAATAATGTCAAAGCTCCAGCGGCGACAAGCGGTCCACACAAAAAGAATACTAGGACCTCTCCCATGGCTAGGTATTTATAGTGAATGGGCCAGCCGCTATAGGAGGCAGCACCAATGGTCCCCAATACTCCAAGAGTAACAAGGATTTTACCGTTGGTCTCCCAATTTAAAGTACCTAGCAAATAGAACCCAACGCATAAGGAAGCTAGAAAAAAAACAATAGCAGCATTGCGAATATGGGCCGCTGGGATCCAAAGCTTTTGTATGGCACCGCTGCCACCAGACGAGCCCACACAATCTACGCCTCGGAGGTGGTCCTCATAGTCGTTCCAAAGATTACAGGCTAAGTGTAAAAGAGTAGTGGCAGTGAGGGCGCCAAACACCAGCCACGGATTAAGCGTTATATTTCCGTCGAGAAGCATTCCAATCACAAGAAGCTGTGGCAAAAGAGAGAACCCAAGGTAATGCAGTCGCAATGCGGATAACCAGCGGTGAACAAAAGAAACACGCTTTTGGAGCCATTCGGCTTCTGGTAAGAATTGAATAAATACTCGCTTCTCCGATTCCGTCTCGCCAAAATAGTCAGCAATCTTACCTTCCCCTTCAACACGAGCAATGAGCTTTTGCCCAGACTCAACGACACGAAAGTCACGCAAGACTTTTCGTACAAATCGATCACTAGCGGGCAAGACAACCCCTCGTAGCGGCTTAATTATATTTGATTGGGGGCTGCTTACGGTTTGCAAAATCAACTCATCTCATCCGGCTCAGTAATTCAACAGTCACAGTCTTCACAAGATTTTTCCATTGGCTGTCCGGAAGAACGTCGAGATTTGCCAACGCAAAGGCAGTTTCTTTCTCTGCCTGAGCCTTCACCCAATTAACAGCATCTTTATATTCTCGAATTTGTTGGAGCTTCTTACCTAGTTCTAGAACGTTAGGAACTTCTTCATTTTCATCTAAATTTGCAAAGGCTTGGGTCAATAGTTTCCGTGCTTTGGGACTCTTCATGCAAAGGACAACAGCCACAGTGTTCAACTTCGCTTCAGTCAAATCTTGAAATCGATTCTTGCCAGTTTCGTTGCTCTCCCAATCCAGAACGTCATCTAATAACTGAAAAGCTAAGCCCAGATTTTTGCCAAAACGGCGTAGCTCATCTGCATTGCGGTTGGCACTGTAGCCTGCTACCCAGCCACACCAGGCAAATAATGCTCCAGTTTTACGCCGGCAGACTTCTAGGACGGAGTCGAGTTCTTCATGAACCTTTCCAACAAGGTCTGCTTGCAAGCACTCACCTTCCACTAGATCGCGCAGTGTGAGAGACAAGTGTAATAGAATTTCCGGATCTTGGAGGCGAGCGACGTCAGCCATTGCCTTACAAAGAAGCGCATCGCCGGATAGTATTGAGGTGTGGGCATCATATTTCAAGTGAGCAGCAATTCTGCCTCGTCTTATGCGAGCACCATCGAGAACATCATCATGCAATAGCGTGGCGGAGTGAACGAGTTCTGCGGCTTTTGCACATGTTTGCATCTTATCATCGAAAGGAAGACCAAGCGCTCTTGCAAGAATGCACACCAGAAGTGGGCGCATGCGCTTACCACCGGCAGCCAACAAATGCCTCGCAGGACCAGCTAATTGTGGAGCGGCGTCGAATGGGGCTAGGTCCGGGATATTCCAATCCAGGTCTGTAATCTCTTTTTCAATTTCACCCATCAGCCTCTTTGTTTCTAAAGACAGTTGGATCCTTTTTCCGAGATTTTGAGCAGCTTCTGGTGGAGCAATAGGCTCATTGCTTTGGGTATTGCCTTGGGCATTGCTCTGATCGTCCGTATCCCTTGAATGTTTGTTCAACATATGCGTCATTCCTTATCGCAGTTGCTAACAAAAAACATCCACAACCACAACTGTGATTTTTTCTAGACATCATACTGGTAGATAAGGTAGCCCCTGTGGGGCGAGAAGGGTTCTGTGGATAAGTAAAATTTAGGAGATTGTGATGGGAACATTCAAGCGGCGTATGTGCTCTATACCTGTAAATGTATTGTTATTGAGCGCGTCGCTAATGGCGCTTTGTGTTAATTCGCAGGCCTATGCAGCCATCGATGGCATACCCAGTGAGAGCTACGACGATTATGATGAGGCCACTCATCAGCAGCTTGCTCATGAGGCAATAGCTGCGAGGGAGACTTCACTAGCAGCTTGGTATGCAGCTCAGGTTGCGCTTCAATCAGCGATTCAACGTGTACGAGACATAAGGAGCGAAATTTCATCGCTACAGAGCCGGATAGCTGGCTCTGAGCAGGAGGTTGTCGATCTAAATGCAGCCATTGCGGATAATGAGTGGTTGCAGAATGACTTGGCCCAGAAAATCACCAGTCGTGAAGCCACAATTCGCGACCTCGATCATGAAATCTCCCAAACACAGGCTCGCATTTCTCAAATTGAAACTCGCTTTCGCCGCGTTCGCAAAGTAGTAAGAAACGAAAAATCTAAGCTTTCTCAGCTTCAGCAACAATCTGAGTCCGCTTGGCAAGCAAGGGTGAACGCTAAGGCAGCGCTCGATCAGAACGTAGCCGCGATCAGTAATCTTGAAACGAAGATTGCCGAGCACCAGTCGAAGATTCAGCAGACTGAGGAGCGGCGTTCGAACTTACAGACCAAGTTGCAACGTCAGCAGGCAGCACTTGCAGATAAGCAATTGAAAATTCAAACAGCTCGTCAAAATAGGCAGAAAGCACTAGCTAAACGAGACAAATTAAAGGCAAGGGTAGAGGGACTAACTACGAAGAAAGCGAAAGCAGATCAGCGTCTGCAGCAAGTGAAGGCAAAAGCCCAGCAAGCTCGCCAGGCATTGCAGGCGGCTCAGCAGAAGCGCCAGGCAGCGAGAGCGGCATTGGATAAGAACTCAGGAAAGATTGAGGAGCTTAAGTCAGCGATTGCTCGCCACCAAGCTAAGATTCAAACGCTTACAGCCAATCGCAGTCAATTGCAGACTCGCGTAGAGAACCAAAAGGCGAAGCTTAACCAAGCGAAGGCAGAGGTTTCGCAATTGAGGCAGCGTAAGCAACAGCAGGAGCAGCGAATTCAGAAGCTCACGGCCAAAATCCAAAATTTGAAAGCAAAGCGGAAGCGAGCTCGTCAAAATGGTAAAGAAGAGAAAGTGAAGGAACTGACTCAGCAAATCAAGGATCGACAGGCAAAGCGTAACCAGTTCGAAGCAAAGCTGCAAAAG
>JAALKR010000023.1 GCA_011087955.1 Oligoflexia bacterium | reverse complement strand
AAGTATACCTCCAATATTCTTCCTCCCTACCTCAGACGCTCGAAAAATGTCGAATTAAATTACAGACTCTGATTGGAACGGATTTTTTCAAAGGCTGAAGTTTTGTGAAGGTGAACGGCCATTATCTTTTCTTAAAGCGAGCAGTACGATCTTCACCACGAGTCATCGGAGTTGTTTTGCCATCTACGATTTCAGCCATGCCGAGTAAACGACGCTGAAGAGACTGAATCTCATCTCTGAATCCATCATAGATCTGTTCAGACATCAGAATAAAACTCTGACCGTCTCGGCGATTGATCCGAACGGGCTCAGAGACAGCGGCATCCATGTAGTCTTTCAGTTCCGACCTAAATTTCTTGGCATTTGCGCTTTGCATATGCATCTCCATTTCTTAAAGAGTACTCTTTGCAGTACTCTTTGTCGAGGTCGGTGAAATTTTATTTTAATTTCAAGCAGTTAACATAGGTCAAATTGAACCAAACTACTCAATTTCATTGATTTGGCCAAAGAGCTTGGAATTGACCAATCCGCAGTGAGTAGGATGGTGAACTATAATATTGATCGCTTTACCGCAGATATTCTCGGAAGCTACGTTGCGAAGCTGAAACCGAAAGTGCGCTTTAAGGTGGGTTAAGGAACCGGAGGAAATATGAAGAACGCAAGTTTTTGGACTCTGGGAGTGTGTTTACTACTGGCATCTCCTTCAAGTTGGGCCAACGAAGAAGTCATTGAACAAATGAAGAAGCTCGGAAGCGATTTCGTTGCAGAAAAATACGAATCCAAAACATTCAAAGTTGGCGCGGAGTCTACTTAAAATTCTTTGGTCTGGGAAGATGGTGTAGTTAGCGCGCTTACGCTAAAGGTAACAAATGACGGCTTTACAAATTTCCAACCTTAAATTCGCTTGGGGCGAGAAATTTTCAATCATAATTGATAATCTTGCCATAGCTACGGGAGAACACATTTTCCTCCAAGGCCCCAGTGGTAGCGGCAAAACTACCCTCCTTGGGCTAATTGGGGGCATCCTGGAACCAAGCCAAGGAAAAATTGAACTTATTGGCCGCAATATATGTGAACTGACTGGATCGGAACGGGATACTTTTCGCGCTGACCATATTGGCTTTATATTCCAAATGTTCAATCTCTTGCCTTATTTAAGTGTTTTGGAAAATGTGGCTCTGCCCTGCCGATTTTCAAAGATTCGAGCGAAAAAGGCTGAGGATGCTGGCGGTGTCAAAGCAGAAGCCAGGCGCTTATTGTTCAATCTGGGGCTATCTACGGACAGTATTTTAAATCGTCCCGTGGTCGAGCTGTCTGTTGGGCAACAGCAACGTGTTGCAGCAGCCAGAGCCTTGATTGGCTCCCCTGAAATCATTGTTGCCGATGAACCAACCTCCGCCTTAGATGCGGAGACTCGGAGCACGTTTATCGACTTACTTTTTCATGAAGTAAATCAAACCAAGGACACAACAGTGTTCTTTGTGAGTCATGACTCGAGCTTAGCCACAAAGTTCTCCCGCCAGTTATCACTTCTAGACCTCATTAAGCAGGGAGGAACGAATTTATGAATACACTCCTTACCCTTGCTCGAAAGAGTTTATGGAATCGCCGAGCGACGGCAATACTCACAGCAGGCTCGATCGCTGTATCCGTCGCTCTCCTTTTCACCGTAGAAAAAATTCGCATTACATCCAAAGAAGCCTTCGAAAATACAATTTCAGATGTAGACCTATTGGTCGGTGCCCGCACTGGCGGCGTACAATTACTTCTCTATTCTGTCTTTCGCATGGGAAATGCAACGAATAATGTTTCCTGGGAGAGTTACCAACAGTTTAAGTCCCATCCTGAAGTAAAATGGACGATTCCCATGTCGCTCGGAGACTCACACTACGGCTTCCGCGTGCTTGGTACAAGCCCAGAATATTTTGACCTTTATCGATTTGGCCGTAGACGATCCTTACAACTAAGCGAAGGCAAGAAGTTCTCCGATGTCTTTGATGCGGTTATCGGTGCTGATATAGCAAAAGAGCTCGGCTATGATGTCGGTAGAAAGATCATTCTCTCCCATGGTGTCGAGCAAGTCTCCTTTCAAAGCCACGACGATAAGCCCTTTACTATCGTCGGAATTTTAGAGAAAACGGGAACACCTGTAGATCGAACCGTTCATGTTTCACTAGCCGGTATTGAGGCGATTCATGCGGACTGGCAGGACGGAGCTCCGCCCAGGCCTGGAGAGAGTCTTTCCACAGAAGCTGTTCGTAAAATGGACTTAACACCAAAATCAATCACTGCCTTTTTAATAAAATTAAACTCCCGTATCGGAATTTTCTCCGTACGCAAAGAAATCAATGAATACCGAAAAGAGGCGCTGCTTGCAGTAGTGCCAGGGCTGACATTGCAGGAATTATGGGACACAGTCAGTGTTGCGGAAAAAGCACTAGTGTTGATCTCGTTTGCTGTCGTCTTTGGTGGACTATTTGGCATGATGACTATGCTCCTAGCCGCTTTGAACGAACGCCGCAGAGAAATGGCAATTTTGCGCTCCGTTGGAGCCCGCTCGCTCCACATTTTCCTCATGCTTCTTCTAGAGGCTGAAATTTTAGTCATAAGCGGCTGCTTAGGCGGATTAACAATCGTATATCTGGGAATTTTCTCTATTCGCTCGTGGGTACAAACAAATTTTGGTATGTACCTTCCGATAAGTGCACCATCCTCCTATGAGTTTATGCTCCTGGGGCTACTGGTCGTTGCCGGCGGATTTGTTGGGGTGGTTCCAGCCTGGCGAGCCTACCAAAATTCCGTCGGAGACGGATTATCGATTCGAGTGTAGTAATGAGTTTTAAAAATAACCTTAAAAACAACTTTAAAAAGAACATCACTGAAAAAATAAAACCACTGTTAATCCCGGTAGGGATTGGGTTTGCTACTCTCCTTGTTGCCTTCGAAATCTGGTACTACGGTTTTGGTGCGCCCTATCCAGGTAAATCACACGAAATAAGCTGGGTTCAGCTCGCAGAAATGAATTATAGAACCGGGGAAATTGGACCAGCATTAAAACCTTATGATGGCGCACGCGTAAAGATCGCGGGCTATGCCGTGCCCCTAGGCGATAGCTTCCGCTATGTGGATGAGTTCTTAGTAGTTCCAAACGGCCAGGCCTGTATTCATGTCCCCCCACCGCCACCAAACCAAATGATCCACGGAAAATTGAAAGAAGAAATCAGCACAAAAAAAATTCGTGGGCCAATCTGGGTATTTGGTTCTCTACATTTTGAAAAGGTAAGGAGTGTATACGGCTACTCTACGTTTAGGTTAGATATAGAGAAAATTGAGCCCTATGTCTTCCTAGGCTACGAACGCCTGCAAGAAATGTTGCGTGAACGCCAAGAGATGCCCCACAAAGGGCGAGAAAGATAACACTTTTACTTGTCTATTTTCCTAGGATTATTTATACTACGCGCCATGTATCATGTTCCTGTCCGCATACTAGCTAGCCTAATTGTATTTGCCTACGGAATAGCTGCGTCCGGCTTTGGGCATTTTGAATGTAGCCTCCATGGGCATGGATATGAGTATGGGCATTTGAAAAATCATCCTGGCCACGCTCATCGCGAACATGCAGAAAAACAAACATCGACGCTTCATTCCGAATCCGATGCCCAACCTGCTTCCATATACGCCTCTGCTTCTGCCAAACTGGTTTCTGAAGAACACGTCTGCCCTTGTCAAAGCCGTCGTTTTGCTCACACAGAAAAATTGGCTTCCAACGCTTATTCGCTAGCCGTTGCTGCAATCGAATTTGAAGAACCAACTTCAAGTAGTTTTTCTAGTAGCCGTCTATGGCGTCTAGCTCCAAAACAATCGCCTCCCATGACTGTCCAATAACTAATTCTAGTGTTTTTGAACACCTAAAAATTTACATCGAACACAATCTTATTACTTCACGGAGATATGAAAATGAATTTTACAAAATTATTTTATGCTTTGAGCTTTTTTGCTCTACTTCTGAGCCCAATCACATCCATTGCATCGAGCGATAACCACCATGAACATGAAGAGCTTCCTTATGAAGACGTTCTTGCCGCGATGGCAGTGGCTTCCACTCAATACTGGGCAATCGTTGGTAATGTAAACAACTTAAAAGCAGTGAGCGCTAAGCGTAACGGCGATACGGTGAAAACCTCTATCCTATACGCTGATTCTGCCTCAACCAAATATGAACGCGACTGCACCTTTACAGAAGCTCTAACCACCTGCAACTCGGAACGTGCCATTGAAGGTCATGTTCACGAGGAGAGTTTTGAGGACTATTATACATTTATGGAAATTGCCCCGAAAGACCTCAAAAAAGATAACGACCAACTCCTTAGGCCTGGCATGGAAGCAGGATTCGTTTTGGATCACGTTACGGGCGTGAAAGTGTTTAAAATACCTAACGCGCTACCCGGAAATTATTTTGCCCGAGTTTTTTTTACCAAGACAGATGGTACGCACAATAATGCAATTCTAAGTTGCCACTATGCAAACCATGGTCACCATAGCGACAACGCAAACCACGACGATCATGATGCTATAGAGGTGGATTGCCACTTTATTCGTGTGAATATGCCACACCCAGCAGAACCAATGTAACTTATCATTTCGGCGGCGACAGATTTCGAAGTCCTCAAAGTCGCCGCCTCCAACGTTTTGGAGACTTTTATGAAATACCTAATCCTAATTATAGCCCTGATAGGACTCTCCGCCTGCGGTAATGGGGTACGCGTCCTCAAAGAAGGTGATTTACGTTTGGGAGAGAGCTTCATTGTGGGGCTTATTGGCGATTGTGACACATCGAATGCCACTAAAATTAATGGAACTTGCTCCTTTCTCACCAATGCTGACCTCGGTGGAATTACAGGTAAAAGAAATATTCCTGTATCTTTTGAGCTTGACCCAGGCGGAAGTCTTACCATGCAAGCCTATGGAAACCAACAAACCGGAGCTATGGAAATTCGCTTTGACCGGCTAGCAAATGACGAGCTAGGCGTTCGAATTGGCATGCTAGGCAACGTGATTGAAGATTATTCCGCCAATTTTGAGGGCACCGATGCAAGCGCCAGACTCACTTTCTTTGTTGATATACATAACAATGAAAACCCAGTGCATGTTTTAATTTGGAGTGAAGCTTCCGGGTTTGCACCAACCGATGCAATCGTCGATTCGACGGTCCCCGGGTCTCCTTGGTTTGGGCGAGCCTCCGGCGATCAGCTAAGCTACCGCTTAGAAAATGCGACTCTCTTTGCCTCACCAATGCCAGGAGCACCAAAGTATGACCACTAGGCATAAATTGATGCCTATGCTCGGAGGAGGAGCCCTAGTTGTATTCTTCCTAGCTGTCTTCTTCCTAGTTGTACCGACTTTAGCAAACGCAGGTGATGGCAGCGGTTTACAATACTCCGTTGCCGCTGACATCGTCGGCAAACTTGGCTTGAAAGAATCACCTGTAACGGACTCCACTCGGGACCGAATCATTCCACGAGAGGTGGAGCTAATGTTCTACGGCGCTATCGACCATCGTTTTGATGGGATGGTTTCTAGCGCAGCTCACTTCGAGGGCGGTGCAGTCTTTTTCGAATTGCACGAGGCTTATATCAAGACTTCGAAATTGATTCCACGATCTAGAATAAAGCTTGGTTCCTACTTCTTAGGGATTGGGCGCCTGAATCGCTTTCATCGCCATGATTGGCCCTTTATCTCCGCTCCAAAATCTCATGAAAATTTCTTAGATGCAGAAGGAGTGCAAGACACAGGCTTGGAATACGCCTGGCTACTACCAATACCTTTCTATTTGGAATGGACCCTAGGCTTTACATCAGGTTTCACCTTCGGGCATACTCACGAGGCAGGATCTCGACCTCGAATGCCAACACACTATACGCGCTTAGGCACATATACAGACTTAAGTGATGAGAGTGGTATTGAGCTTGGGTTCAACTACCTCGGTCGCAAAGCCACAAATGGCGAACGCTTGCGACTATTTGGTTTAGACAGCACGGCCAAATTTATGAGTGGTAAAACTCTACGTTGGCTACTTCAGGGTGAGTTGTGGCTACGCCATTTGCGTTCCTCTACCAATCTACTGCAAAAGGATCTAGGCAGTTATATTTATTCTCAATATGGTTTTAATAAGAATTGGTTTTTAGGTATCCGTTTCGATGCATTCAATGAGCTAACTAGGACCAGCGCACTTACTGGCCAACGAGAAAAAAATATTACTTACGGTATTGTCCCCACCGCAACCTATGCTTCTAGTGAATTTTCAAAATTTAGACTTGCCTACAATTATTACGAAGAGCGCGAACTAAGTGAAACTAAATTCACTGATCACCGCATTGAATTGCAATCAACATTTATATTAGGCGCACATCCGGCGCACGATTTTTGAGGAATTTATGATGAAAATTATGAAAACCATCTTTCTAATGCTAAGTCTCTCCATAACGAACGCAGCCGAAGCGAAACTACAGATTCTTACCACAACAACTAATTTGAGTTGGCTTGCACAACAGATTGCCGGAGATAAGGCTGAAGTAGTCCCTCTACTTACTGGTGTTGAGGACGTACACTATATTAATGCAAAACCTAGCTTTATTTCCAAAGCAAGCAATGCGGATATTCTTTGCTCAGTAGGTCTTGGTTTGGAATTGGGTTGGTTACCGAAAGTCCTTGAAAAATCCGGGAATGCACAAATTCAACCGAGAGGAAAAGGGTATTGCGTACTCGGCGAAGGAATCGACGTTCTCGATAAAGTTACGAAAAAAGTTGATCGTTCCATGGGTGATGTACACCCAGAAGGAAATCCGCATTTTAGCCTAAGCCCAGATCATCTAATTAAGGCCGATAGCAATTTCGTTGGCGTTTTGGCTACTGTAGACCCCACAAACTCGGATTATTATCTTGCCCAATATAAAAAAACAAAATCTGAATTGCAGCAGCTACGGGATAGGATTCGTAAAGAGCTGTCAGCAAAACTAGAAAAAGGTACAAAAATTTTGGAATATCATAAAGAGTTTACCTATTTTTTTCATGCCTATGGCCTACATTCTGCAGGATCAATGGAAGAACTGCCGGGCGTCCCTCCTTCTGCTGGCCGAATTGCAAAGGTGGCACTGAAAGCGAAGGCAACGGGAGTAAAGGCAGCAATTTCTGCGCCCTACAGCCCGCAAAAAATCGTTCAACGAGTATCAGCAATTGCAAAAATTCCATCTGTAGTTCTTCCCGTTCATGTTCGAGCCAACACAGAATATAATTCCTACCCCAAATTACAAAAACACCTAGCTGCAAAGCTTATCAAAACGATTAAGCCACAGGTTCAGCCGTAGAGATTAAACTCTAGATTAAACCTCAGAACAGAATGACTACTTCAGCGCTAATTTCAACTCAGAACCTTGCCTTCGCCACACCCGATGGCCGAGTTTTAGCTGAGAATTTGAGTTTTACAGTACATCCAGGTGAAGCCGTTGTTATCTCCGGGGGTAACGGGTCCGGGAAAAGCACTTTACTTCGCTTACTACTAGGCATGAGCTCTGAGTTCACTGGATTTATAGATCGCTACACTGATAGCGTGGGCTATTTGCCTCAACTTCAAGACAATGAGTTTCATATTCCACTTCGATTACGCGATATTTTGTGGATGAGTTCCCCACAACTGGAAGAATCAAAGATCTGTCAAAAGCTTTTAACGGAAGACCAATTGGACCTAAACTGGAACCAGGCTAGTGGTGGAGAACGCAAGCGAACACTAATCGCGCGCATTTTTCTGCAGGAACCAAAGCTTATCGTGCTCGACGAACCGTTTAATCATTTAGACCAAAGCAGCCGAAAACTAATGATTGAGTGCCTAGGGGACTACGTAGTTAATAGAGTCTCCCACGAGCCTGGCTTGCTGATCGTAACCCATGAGAATCACTTTCAAGAGCGCGAGTTCCACTTACCTGTACGAGAGGTGAGGCTATAATGATGGAACTGCTAGAGGTCTATTATTCAGCAATCCTAGTTGGAGCCTTGATGGCTGCCGTACTTTCAATACTGGGTGCTCACCTAGCCTCTCGCGATAAGGCACTTCAAAGCCTAACAATATCGCAAGCAGCCACAACTGGTGTACTAGCTGGCGTTGTTCTTAGTGGCGGTGAGCTTGTAGACGCATTGGATAGCTATCTCCCTCCCCTAGGTGCACTTGTTTTTGCGACATTGGTCTTTGGCTTGAGTGAGAAAGCTCTCAGCCTAAAACGCAGTGGGCGTGGTAACGTGTTAATCGCAGTCTTTACAAGCCTGCTCGCACTAGGCTACGGGATTATTGCTTATTTCCCACAGCTAGAAAGCCATATGGCCCAAGCGTTTTTCGGTGACTTAGTCACTCTAAGCGGCGCCGAGCTCTGGACAACTGGGATTGTCGCCGGTTTTGGGATTTTATTTTTCCTATTCCGAACTCGTACCATCCTGGATGAATCTTTTTCTCTAGCGATCTTTGGGCCTAACGATGTATTATCCAAATCCAGCACTTCCGCGTTCACGTTTAATGCAATGGCCCTACTCATTATTTCCGTTTCTGTCTATGGTTTGGGGCTACTATATACGATTGCTGCGCTCTTTATTCCAACAGTTGTTTTTTCCTTTGTCTCACGTAGCAACGCACGGACTCACCTTGCTTATTGCGCTAGCGTTTCAACAATTGCTACCATAGTTGGCTTTTCATTAAGCTTAACTGCTACTCGCGTTCCCACAGTCCCAGCCATTGTGGCGATTATGCTACTAGCCTCGTTACTTGGTGCTTTCGTATCCAGGACCTACGTAACAATACGAAGCAGCCACTGCAAACACAGGCATTAAAAATAGGCAGCAAACTAGGAGTGAAATTCTACATTCGAAAAATGTAGCCAATTGATCGCATGGACACGAAAAATTTTGGCTCCTTCGGGTTCGCTTCAAAATACTTACGGAATCGTACGATAAAGTTATCGACCGTTCGAGTGCTTACGTCCCCTTGATACCCCCAGCACCAGTTCAACAACTGCTTGCGGCTCAAGGCTTTATTCGTATTCTTCACAAAAGCTTCCAATAGTTTTCGCTCTTGAAACGTAAGTTTCAATGACTCCTTGCCATTGAAAGCTTCATTATTTCGAAAATCAATACGATTCTGCCCAAAATGCACAACGCCTAGTTGCCTAGTGGACTCTTCAGTCCTTGAGCTGTTTGAGGCTTCATCTACAGAATTGCCTTCAATGCTTCCGCTTCCATGATTCCACTCTGCCCGTTTTAAATGCCGCTCGACTCGCAATAGGAATTCCTGCAAATCAAAAGGTTTCACCATATAGTCATCTGCTCCATACGAAAAGCAACGAACCTTATCCTTAGCTTCAAAACGAGCCGACAACACCAACACAGGAATTTTGTCATTCTCCATTCGAAGTTTTTTCAAGAAACTGAATCCATCCATCTCACGCATCATCAGGTCAAGGACAATTAGGTCTGGTTTCCACTCCGACCAAACCTTAAGGCCCTCACCCCCATTAGCTGCAGTTTTCACCGAATAGCCTCTCTGGCTAAGATTGAAGCGCAACCCTTCTGCTAAGTGAAACTCATCTTCAACTACTAAAATTTTCTTCATAACGTTCCCGTAGGTATAATGACGACAAACGTCGATCCTTTCCCAATCCCTGTACTTTCCGCCTTGATTGAGCCTCCGTGCAATTTGACAATCTGCTGGACCATATAGAGTCCAATTCCGCTACCTTTTACGGCCTTCTCTACGCGATAGTATTTACGAAATATTTTTTTCAAATCAGCGCGAGCAATCCCAATCCCATTATCCCGAATGCGAATTTCCACCACTGAACTGCTGCGGGAAAACTCCATCTCGATTCGTGGCTTATCCGAGTCATTGTAAGAAATCGAATTCGTCCATAGATTCATAAATAAAACTTCTAGCAAATGAACATCTGCTACTAAGATTGTGTTAGCTCGATTTAAGAATTTAATCTTGTAATTTTCAAAAATATGAAAATGCTTTGCCAGCAACTGCTCCAAAAACTCTTGTAAGTTTACTTTATCTTTGTCCAAGTGATAGGATTTGTCTTCAAACTTTGCCAGGTTAAGGATCTGCGAAATATTATCAGACAGTCGGTCTGTATCCTTCTTCATGAAATGAAAATATTTCACCTGTTCTTCGCGATTCATATCATGCATCAGAAATGTATCGAGAAAAAGATTTAAAGAAGCTACCGGCGTCTTTAATTCATGCGTAAAACCATTGATAAAATTTTGCTGCATTCGATAGAGCTGTATTACCTTTTGGTAATAGACATATATAATTACAATCCCGGCGATAATCAAACCGATCAAAATCGACATAATCAAAATATTAAACCACGTTGTATGATCTAGGAGCCGCAGGGGTTCAATAT
The DNA here is from genome assembly GCA_011087955.1 of Oligoflexia bacterium. Lineage (GTDB taxonomy): Bacteria > Bdellovibrionota > UBA1018 > CAIPTA01 > JAALKR01 > JAALKR01. Next base: position 21,331 of record JAALKR010000023.1, on the reverse strand, counting down.
TGCGAGACTCCATAAACTGCCCGAAGGCTTTGTTAAACCGTAGATAAGTTGAAATATAAATCGAAAGAGCTGAGCCCAGCGCCAACAAAGAAATCACAAAGATAAAAAGAGGGTGGGTATACCAATATGACCTTGTCATATGGGCGATACTAGCACGCAACGGACACCTCATTATCTTGAAACAATGCGAAGGCGATATAATCCCCGTCATGAGAAAGACTGATATCTATTCCTGGCACAATACTGTCAGCTTGCATCACACATGGGGGCAATCGCCGGCCATCTAGTTCTTCTCTACTAATTGAAAACTGACTTCCCTTGCACGGACTGCGAGGCCTTCTAACATCATTATTATTCGGATTAATTTCTCGCAATGCAAAGCTTCGCACCATTTGCGACTCGGTTTGCGGCTTGGCTGGCTGCTTGGCTGGCGACTCAGTCGCAGAACAATCACCATCCCATCTGTTTTGTAAAAATTCTGATTTTTTTATTTCTCGCCAGTGAACCTGTTTGCTGACTGAAGCGTCGGTTAACGCCAAAGAATGAATCCAATTTGGGCCGTAACGCCACAGCACTAAAAGCCGCAGTCCCTCATAATCGACATGGCCCCATCCATTTACTTCAAGTTTATTGTCACTCACTTTAAATTTACTATCACTCACTTCAAACTTACTATGAGCGAAAATTACTGATGAGGAAATTTTTCGAACAACCTTAAAGGCAGCCTCCTTTGCTGCCCAATATTTCCAAATCAAATGCACTGGTTTAGAAGTCGCTGAAATTCTAGCGCGCTCTTTTTCAGAAAATACTCTATGAATAAATCGACTCGACGGCGCTGATTCTGCCTTCCGAAGATCGACGATATCATTGCCGACTAACGGTGTTTGCAAAGTACTCATCCTCCATTGTGTGCAATTTTTGAATAATTTGACTAGAGTAATCGCGAGCCCGTTTCATCCCTTTAAATTCGGAATGCAGCTTGATTTTCTCCATTGAAAAATGAAACTCTTCGTTTCGATTTGGAAAGTCTGCAAAACCGCCAAATTTTTTTCCCCGCACGTAAAGGCAAATCACTTCAGGACTTTCCTCCAATTTGAGTAGCTGCCCCGTTGCGTAGGAAAAATCTTTAGTATCAACTTTACCTGTTCGACTACGGCGACCTTCCGGAAAGATCGAGAGTATATCTCCTCTCCGCAGCACATAACGCATTTTTGCCAACGTTCGTCGGCTTTCTTCCGGTGGCCCATTCCGTAATACAGGAATACATTTTCCTAAATAACAAACTAAGCGCCAATGCCATTTACGGTAAAACTTCGTATGCTCCGGAACCGACCACGGCAATGAAGCATAGTTGAAAAAATATCCTTGAATTGAATTCAAAAAAATAGCATGGATGACAGAGTCCACCATTGTCAAATGGTTCGGGCAAAGGATGAGCGGCCCCTTAGCGCCTGCAATGAGCACTCGATATTCATTTTGCAAACGTGCTTGATCTTCCACAGATATTCTATAGTAATTCTTCACCATGAACCGCACAAACAGCCCCAACACCAATAGAAGGCAGCGTCCAACCAAACGCTGTACCTCTAAAAATAGAATATCTGATTTGCGGAGATCAACTGATTTTGGCATTAATCAATTTAACCGCATCACCAATAGTTCGGATGTTATCTGCCGCTTCATCCTCCACTTCGATATCGAATTTTTCTTCGAAATCCAAAACGATATCAACTAAGCGAGCTGAATTTACGCCCAAGTCTTCTAAAATTTTTGATTCACTTGAAACTTTTAAAAATGCTTCTTCGTTCTTAGCAAAGGGCTTAATTAGCGCAACAACCTCATTATAGATCTCAGTTTGATTCATTTCTTTCCCTTTCTTTTCCTTCCTACTAATCCCATCGTTTAAATATTAAACTTGCATTCACATCACCAAATCCAAAACTGGACTTTGCAATGATCTTGCCTGAAAACTTTTCTGTTTTATGCACAATACTGTCAGCAGCTTCTTGAATATCTGCATGCACATCCTCGCAATTTAAAGAACCATGCAAAAATCTTTTATGCAATTGCAGCACAACAGCCACCGTTTCTAAGCCACCGGCAGCGCCTAAACCGTGCCCTACCATTGATTTGGTAGAGTTCACTTTTGGCACTTGCTCCGGACTTACTTCTAGTGCGTGCGCCCAATTAGCTATCTCTTTCGGATCAGCCATTGTCGCGGTCAAATGACCATTGATCGAATCCACATCGCTTGACTCAATCTCAGCCATAGACATAGCACCACGAATACAACGCACTACCCCTTCCGGATTAGGAGCCGTCATCGATCCACCATTGCGATGACCTCCACTATTGACATTTGCACTCAAAATTTCCGCATAGATTCGTGTACCACGAGCCTGGGCAGACTCTAGGTCTTCCAGCATCAATAACCCAGCTCCCGAACCGGGGACAAAGCCAGCCGCCGACGCACTCATCGGGCGAGAAGCCCTCTCCGGCTCAGTGTTTGATCTCGTATTTAAAACTCGCATCCCATCGAAGCCAGACCAAATGTATGGATTCGAGCCTTCTGATCCACCGGCGATCATTCGTAATATCCTGCCTTCACGAATCTTAAAGAACGCTTCTGCAATCGCCTCAGATCCAGTCGTGCAAGCGGAGGAGTTAGTGGTGACCTGCCCCCCTAAACCCAATAACCCGCCAAGCTTTGCCGAAACCGAGCTACACATGATTTGCTCCACCATTGTACTGCCCACGCGACGTACTTTACCTACAGACACCTTCGGCATCATCTTTTCAACAATAGTGTCGATTCCGCCAATACCTGTGCCAATTATGGCACCAGTATCCCAATCGACCTCAGAGTCTCTACTCGGGCAAGAAAACCCAGCATCCTCATAACAATCAATTCCCGCGATGCCCGCATAAATCATATTAGGATTCATTGCTATGAGGTCTTCTTCGGAAAAATACTTCGATTGGATCTCTTCCACATTTTGCGGCACACCCGCAACTTGGCAGCCAAATTTCATTTCCTCTAGTTTAGGAATGAAACGAATTCCAGATCTGCCCTCTCGCAGTGCTTGTTCATAAGCAGACAAACCGTGTCCATTAGGGGCAATCACTCCCATTCCCGTGACAACTACTCTATGACTCATAGCTTAACCCCCATTCCCGCGACAGTGCCCTCTGCAACTAGTTCATCCTCAAAAAACATACGAGTCACAGAACGCAATTTCATGCGCCGATAAAAAATTTTTTCTGCTTTTATAACTACTGTCTGGCAGGGGAAAACCGGCTTATAGAACTCCATTTGTGAATCCGTAAAAAACGTTGTCCATTGACGTAACTCATCCTTTGGCTGCGTTTGACTTAGGATATAGATGCCTAATGCAACCACACCGACTTGTGCCATCGCTTCTGTCAGAATCACTCCTGGCGTGACTGGGTTTCCCGGAAAATGCCCTTCATAAAAAACTTCATCTTCACGAAATGTGTATTTGCCAGTTATTTTATCAGCGTCCAGCTCAACAATCTCATCAATGAAACGAAAAGGTTTCTGTTGTGGAATAATCTCCAAGACTTCACTTGGACTAAGCGGATTTACGTCACTTAGTACTTGCAAGACTTCCTCCTACCGCATTCTCTGATTTATTTGGATAATCGGCATAGCGAAGATTTGGAAACACTCCAACTTTTGCATCACCAATCGTATATATAACCTCACCATCAACTAGGACTTGAGCATTGCCAATCGTAATCGCCGTGCCCTTCATTTCAGTGTAACGACGAACCTTTACATCGTAAGTAACAACCTTATTGTGCGGTCGAATCTGGCCAAAGAACTCTATTTCTTTGGAGCCCAGAGCACGGCCATTCCCCTTAGCCCCACGTAGCGCACAATACATACCGAGCAGTTGCCAAATGGCGTCCACCCCTAAACAGCCCGGTTGTACGGGATCATTACGGAAATGACACATAAAGAACCAGGCATCTAAATTGATATTCTGTTCCGCGATAATTCTACCTTTTCGCCCATCATGCTCAATGCACGTAATGCGATCAAACATCAACATTGGTGGTGCAGGAAGTGACGGTATATCCGTCTCATCTGAAACCAGTGAACCATAAGCCCAAGCAAGGAGCTGCTCCTTAGAGAGCTTTTGTGCGTCTAAAAATTCTCTATACTCCATTATTACAGCCCATCATTATTTCCCACCTCCATAAGAGCGCCACCCCAGCTTAATCCTGAGCCAACTACTGCCAACAGGACAAAGTCGCCTACGCATAGGGATTGCCAATTAAGCGATAGGTTAGAAGGAGCACCCGCGGCTCCTGTATTGCCAAACTTATCGACATTAAAATAGTGATTTTCGGATGCAATCTCTGCATACTCACAAACAGAATTGAGCATCATGAGATTTGCTTGGTGCCCAATAAATTTTAATGACTCTAAACGATCTTTCGGGACCAATCGACAGAGATTTCGTATTACCTCAACTGTTTTTTTAATTGCGAAGCGCTGCACCGTTCTTCCATCTTGCGAAAAATGCTTACCCACCGGGAACATAACTTTATCCCAACCTTGCGGATTTGACGTGAAACAAGTCTCGATAACCCGTAAAAAGGATGGAATACGTTTTGAAACAATAAGCGCTGAAGAACAGTCCCCCCAGAGCACCGCTTGTGTTCGGTCAGAATAATTAATCGCTCGCGTATTATTCTCCGGGTTTACGAGCAACACATAGTCCGGTAGATCGTTCATGGAAAACAGGAAATTCAGCTGTGCCGCCAGCGAAGAACAAGCAGAATTAATATCGAAGGCCGGTACTTTAATGCCGAGCTCATTTGCAATCGTACAAGCCTCGGCAGGGCAAGCAAACTCCGGCGTACAGGACCCGGATATCACCAACCCGATACTACTCAGACTTATTCCAGCGCGATCTGCTGCCATTCGCGCAGCTTTCGCTCCGGTTTCTGCATTTGTATAAATGGATACTTCCCTAGCTAAAGAAGGATTTTCGTTTTTTGTTTGGCGAATATATTCCAACGGAAGCACAGTTCTTCGAGAACGAATACCAACGCGCTCCATGATCCATGAATCATTAGTTTCTATATCTAGGTCTTCCAGAAATTTATTATCAATGACATTTTCCGGGTGAAAATGCCCGGCACCATGAATAAACACAAATCACTCCTCAGGAAGAAATCTGTTCGCCACCATCCACTCTAAGGATAGTGCCATTAATCCACTTTGCTTCATCTGTACATAACAGTGCAACAACATTTGCGACATCTTCTGGGCTCGTCAAACGTCGGAAAGGGTTACGCATCTGTGCATGTGCTTGCATGTGTAGATTGCCAGGAATCAATTTCAATGCCGGAGTGGGCGTCACACCCGGTTGCAATATGTTAGAGCGAATTCCATACGGCGCAAACTCGACGGCAATACTGCGCGACACGGCCTCCAAGGCAACTTTTGCAGCCGAAACTGCTGCATATCCACGCCAGGCCACTTGATTTCCTTCACTCGTAAGACCAATTACACGAGCATCATCGGCAAAAAGCTTTTGTTTAAAAATATTTTGCACCCAAGTCAAAAGACTGGTGCCCATATTGTAGATAGTCTGCTCCATATCTTCTTCCGCCGCCAATTGGTTCGGAAACTCAGGAGACTCTAGAGTGTGCAGCGGAATAATTCCTTCTTCTAGTAGGGAGGAGACAGCATCCTTTACCTTACTCGTTTCAACACCCAACCTCTCACTGAGCTTAACGATAGCAACGTCCGCCGAGGACTCTTTTCTCAATGGCGCTATGGGCTTTAAATTCCCAAGTGCAATCGAATGCAACACAAGACGAGTTTTCCCCTTCTCGCCCATGACCTCTACTAATTGATTTAAAACTGTTTCTCGCCCTTCCACGGAAAGCGCATTTGTATTGATGGATAAAAATTTTGCACCTTCCCTACGCATCGGCGCAAAAGACTCTTCGATCCTCGTCATCCCCCCTCGGCGATCACGATGAACCACACAGACATTCATTCCATGGGCGTGCAGCTTTTTAGCGCTCGCCAATCCAAACCCACTGGAGCCTCCAAGGATTAAAGCCCAGTGATTCAAATCAAACGCTTGCATATACACTTCTCCTAAATCTTAAAACGAACTTCCATACTAGATAGAAGCGCGCAACAACTGAACGATTGCTTTTGTGTTTTACATTTGTTTTACATATCACCAATCTGACACTCTGGATACCACCGATTTAATACTATGCATAATCACAGGCTGAAGTGGATTTTAAATGGTGACAGTAAAACTGATTGGGCGTAATAATGCTCTAACAGAAAACTTACTAAGGAAAGAATATGGCCGAGCTGAATGAAGGAAAAAAGGCACCAAATTTTACTGCAATTGATGACCAAGGGGAGAAAATTTCCTTAACAGACTTTGCGGGCAAAAAAGTCGTCCTTTACTTTTATCCAAAGGATATGACCCCTGGTTGCACCATCCAGGCCTGTGATTTTCGCGACAGTATGGCAGCGTTAAAACGCAAAAAAGTAGCTGTCATTGGAGTTTCTAGGGACTCGCAAGCAAGGCATGAAAAATTTAAAGAAAAGCATGATTTGAATTTCCCATTAATCGTGGATGAAGATGGAGAGCTTTGTGAAAAGTATGGCGTTTGGCAAGAGAAGCAGCTGTACGGCAAAAAGTTTATGGGCATTGTCCGCACTACATTTGTAGTGGACTCAAAGGGAAAAGTCGCCAAGATTTATCCGAACGTGAAGGTAAAAGGGCATGTCGACCAAGTCATAGCTGACCTGACCGACGTCCAATAAAAGAGTGAAATCGACTAATTACAAATTTTCATAGTACCTGGGGGGGTATGAATATTTCGGTAGATCAAGTTAGAGTCGCCCAATCCACTTGGGCAGAAGCAGTAACCGCACAAGAGTTGGATAAACTACTCGCTTTGTATTCCAAAAGCGCAGTTTTGAAGCCAACTCTTTCATCTAGAATCCGTCGCAGCACGGCCACAATTCAGGAGTATTTTGTAGGTAGTGCTGAGTCGGGGGACACTGGGTTCTTAAAGAATGGCTTTACCTCGGTAAAGTTTACAGAATCGGAACCGCTCCTAAAAGGCGAATTCGCGATTGACACAGGGAAGTATGAATTCACAAAGCCCGACGGGGGGGTGGTGAAAGCAGATTTTACCTTTTGTTATACTCTTGAATCCGGAGACGTACGGATTCAAACACAACATTCTTCACTGATGATCGAGGAATCTTAAATCGTATAAATCATTTCATGCCACTCAAAGCCACCGTGGGTGGACTTCGACTTTCCACCGTACTGAAACTCAAAATGTTCGTAGTAATTCACTAGATGATCTTTGCAAATTAGCAGGATTTGCTTCCTGCCTTGGGCTTTGGCTCTTTCAAAAAAAGCTTCCACCAAGGAACGAGAATGGCCTTTTCCTTGGTGGTCTGGGGCAACCGCTATAGAGAATATTACAAGGTTCCGTCCCTCCGGATCATGGCTAGACATTGCTTTCAAAGCTTCATCGGTAATATCACTTTTTGCCGTTGCGCCAGAATTAATCATACCGACAATTTTCCCGTCTAACTCTCCAACAATGAACCCATGGGGAAAGAGCTCTGCACGAACCTTTATTTTCTCCAGCGATGCAGCCTCGGAAGGCTCGAAGCAAGCCTCCTCGATCGCTGCACAATACTCTACGTCTTTCAGCTCTACCTGTCGTATTATCATTGGTATCCTAGTAGATATTAATTGCGAAAGTCAGCTCTGCTCGATAACCGCTCGTATCGTTGACGAGCAAGTTACCATTCTTTAAATCTTTGTCCAGCACAGAGAAATAGCTCAACTCAAAGGCCGGAAAATATCGATCGAACTTGCTAGGGCTTACGATACGTAATCCAACTTCAAAATCAGTCAATGCTGATTCGTTCGGCACATTCGTCCCATACAAATAATGATTATGTCTTGAATCACCAAAGCCAATAGATGCGAAAATTTGCGGCTCAACCAGTGCTAAGGCTCTATCCCTCGCCTTATCCTTTAAAAATTTTATAATGGACACTGCGAAATCAAATTTGGCATAAACTCCTTTATGCTGATCAAGAGCTTTTGCCGCCCAAAACTGCAATGTAACCAGATTGCCCACGTAATTAGGGAGGAAGAGCTCCAAAGTATTCACCCATTCCACCGTCGTGGTACGCGAGTTACGAACTGTTCGCCCTGCGCCCGTCGAAATCAAAAAGTCATCAGTAAATAATTGAAGTCCAGTCCGCCCACGAATGGTGTTACCGACCAAGAAATCGTTATATTCAATTTTGCTTGGAGCGACCTGTAACTTATTCTTAAAGAGTCCGAAGTATAGAACTGGAAGAACCTGCCAGTTTTTATAAAAAACAGCTCCACGCTCCATTAAATTCGTTTTGTATTTGAGACCAATGCTCACCTCCGCTGGCTTGGCTGAGGCAATGCTAGGCAAAGTAAGCGCAAGAAGAATTAGCAGGGATTGAAAGCTATGCACAAACAAATTTGATTGATTGCATCTATCCCCTCCAATCACTGCTACTTCCCCCCCAGTGAATAGAACACCTTCAGAGGCGATTACGACGAACTCGTAGCATCGCTCGGTATTTACCACGGCTACCAATTAGATTCGGTGATGTAGCGTGTACAATCACTTGCACTACTCGGCCTGGAGTAATTCGCATTCGCATCCGTCGTCCGTCTCGTAGAGTTCCACTTAAACCATCTAGTAGTTCCACATGTCCAGAACGGTATACCACTTCAACACGTCGAATCCGGACCTTATGTTTCGTGCCCTCTAACACAACAGCACGTATGCCCCGGCGTGATCCACGAGGTACATGAAAACGATGCTCGTTCGTAATGAACTTGTCCGCACGACGTTCTCCTAGGTCCAATAGACGGGCTCTTCTCCCTGGCCGTCTAGGCATAATATCATCGACAATACGGCCAACAACATCCTCGACAACAACATCACCCAACGGATTAGCTGATGCGTCCGTAAAAATTCCGATAGCCAAAGTGACTAAGATAGCTAAAATACTTCTCGTAACCATAGTTCATTCCCCTTTTCAGTTACTTTAATACCAAGAACTTTAATACCAAGAGTTTAAAAAATCACCAAATGTTGGCCATCACACTTAATACCTCATACTATTACAAGAGCCATGTTACCCATCACCACTGCAGAGTACTGATTAGCGCTCTCCCACTGGCTTCACAGTCTGCTCTAGGTCACCCGTGTACTCCGATAGTGGACGAATAATGCGGTTGTTCGCTGCTTGCTCCATAACATGAGCGGACCAACCAGTGATTCGGCTCATAACGAAAATTGGCGTGAAGAAGTCAATCTCAAAGCCCATCATATAGTATGCAGGGCCAGCTGGGAAATCTAAGTTTGGATAAATATTCTTTTCTCGAACCATCACCTTCTCTAGCCCGTCATACATCTTCATCCACTTCTTTTCACCAGTTACATCAGCCATTTTCTGAGTATATTTTCGCATTGTTGGAACTCGGGAGTCGCCCTTCTTATATACACGGTGACCAAAGCCCATGATCTTTCGCTTCTCTTTCAGTGCGGTCATCATCCAATCTTCTGCTTTATTTTCATCGCCAATCTCAAGCATCATGTGCATTACTTGCTCGTTGGCTCCGCCATGTAATGGCCCCTTCAATGCGCCAATGCCACCAGTAACTGCAGAGTAAATATCACTCGTAGTAGAAGTAATTACTCTAGTGGCAAATGTCGAGGCGTTGAAACTATGCTCAGCATAAAGGATTAAAGACACATCGAAAGCTCGCACGATTTCAGGCGCCGGAACTTCACCAAAACACATGTGGAAAAAATTTTCCGCCATTGGCAGGTCTTTTCGAGGCGCTATATATTCCCTGCCTTTTTTATGACGAAAGTCAGCGGCAATCATAGTTGGAATTTTGGCTAATAGATCTATCGCCTTATCAAATTGAATTTCTTTTGAATCATCCAAAATGCGGCTATCTTCTGTACCCTGGAAAGAAACTGCAGTCCGTACTGCATCCATCGGGTGGCATTTTGCTGGCAAACTCGTAATTACAGATTGCAAAGCGGGACTAATATTTCGTCTCGAACGCTCAAGGTCCTCAAATTCTTTGAGTTGATCCACCCTTGGCAGATCACCTTTTAAAAGAAGGTATGCTACCTCTTCAAAACAGCAGTTCTCGGCCAAATCTTGAACTGGGTATCCGCGATACACTAAGGCATTAATTTCTGGATTAACTTTAGACACACCTGTTTGGTCGACGACCACGCCCTCTAAGCCTTTTTTTACGTTTACCTTTGCTGACATCTTTGGCTCTCTTTCTACTTTTTCTTTTGCTTCAATTACTTCAATTACTTCAATTGAAAATTATAAATATCTTTATCAAATTGATTATATTCGTCGTAACGAATCAGATCGTAGAGGCGCTTTCTCGTCTGCATTTGATCGATAATTCCCTCCTGCGTCCCCTTTTCAAGAATCTCTCGAAGCCCAGCCTCACAGGCTTGTACTGCCAGTCGCTGGGTAGTGACTGGATAAATGACAAGATTTACGCCTAGAGACTCTAGGATTTTAGCCTCTAGCAGTTTAGACTTTCCGAACTCTGTCATATTTGCCAGTAGCGGAACATCTATCCCCTTACGAAATGCCTCAAATTCCGACTCATCTTGCATCGCTTCGGCAAAAATCATCTCCGCACCTGCGTCGATATAGGCTTTCGCTCGATCAATAGCCTTCTCCAAGCCCTCACTAGCTCGAGCATCCGTTCGCGCTATAATCAGAAAATTTGGGTCCAATTTCCCATCACGTGCCGCTCGAATTTTACGGCACATCTCTTCCACCGTAACGATACCTTTATGATCTAAATGCCCACATCGCTTCGGATTAATTTGATCTTCTAGGTGGCACCCCGATAGACCCAGCTCATCCAATTCGATAATTGTCCGCGCCACATTCATTGGTTCACCAAAACCAGTATCGACATCAATGATCGCCGGCAATGAAGTAGCTCGCGCAATCTGCCGGCCACGTTGCGTGACTTCCGTCAGCGTAGTCAGGCCAATATCTGGCATAGCGAGGTCGTTGGATAAAACTGCTCCCGAAATATAGACGCCATCAAACCCAATTTCTTCTATAAGCTGCGCAATAATCGGAGCGTAGGCTCCAGGAAATTTTAGCAATTTCCCAGAATCGAGCGCTTTACGGAAATCTGAGCGTTTTTCCGCTACAGACTTTCGCTTTAGCAACATTAAAAGATCCCTTTCTCGTCACGCTCTTTTGCAGTCAACATCTCCATTGGGACTTGCACATTCAACTGCTTCACTTCTTCCGTAGTCAATTCTGGCAATTGTTCCACCAAAGTAATAAAACGATCTCGCTCTTCCCGAGTGATAATGCCATCCGTGATTACATCAAACTTATGGGTATAATTTTCTCGCGTAAATGGTTGCACTCCGGCTGGGTGCGCATTGGCTCTGCCTAACTCGTCTATGATTTTCGAACCATCCTCCATAGTGATTTCGATCCTCGCACCAAAGCACTTTTTGTCTGGGTCTGAATGGTGGTAGAGCTCTGTCCACTGCGGATCTTCCACAGTTGAAATTTTATGCCACAAGCGAACCGTGTCCGCTCGTCCTGCTCGCTCTGGGGTATATGATTTTACGTGGTGCCATTCACCGTCCTGCAACGCGACTGCAAAGATATACATAATACTATGGTCGAGAGTCTCCCGACTTGCTTTTGGATCCATCTTTTGCGGATCTTCTGCGCCCGTTCCAATCACATAGTGCGTATGGTGAGACGTGTGAATCACAACATCTTTAATTTTATCGAAATCAGAAATTTCCCCCCGCATCTTGAACGCAAGATCAATAAGCGCTTGCGACTGATATTCAGCGGAGTGTTCTTTGGTATAGGACTCTAGGATGGCAAGTTTCGCCTCTCCGACCTCCGGAAGAGGAACCGTATAGCGACCGCCTTTGCCATCTAGCATATAGGCTATAACGGAATCTTCACCCTCATAAATTGGAGATGGTGCTCCTTCACCCCGCATACATCGGTCGACAGCCTCAATCGAAAGCTTACCCGCATGTGCAGGAGCGTATGCCTTCCAAGAGGAAATTTCACCCTTTCGAGATTGCCGAGTCGAGAACGACACATGCAGTGCTTGTTGAATTGATTGGTAAATCGTTTCCGCATCTAACCCTAGTAAGGTACCGATTCCAGCAGCCTGGGCCGGACAAAGGTGGGCAATATGGTCCTTCTTGTGTTTGTGCAAACATATGCCCTTTACCAAATTAATATGCAACTCATACCCAGTAGCAATTCCCCGAATTAAATCCTTCCCGGTCCTATTTTTCTGCTGAGCCACCGCAAGGATAGGCGGAATATTGTCTCCCGGATGAGAGTAGTCTGCCGCCAAGTATGTGTCGTGATAATCCAACTCACGAACAGCTGCGCCATTCGCCCAAGCAGCCCATTCTGGCGAGAAGGTTTGTGAGTTTGGCATGCCAAACACTGTGGCACCACCTGTTCGTGGATGACAGAGCGCTTGTGACCTTGCAGAGGCCACCGGACGACGATTTGTTGCCGCAATCGCAACAGAAGCATTATCAATGATTCTATTTATGATCATGTCTATGGCTTTATCGTCGACCGGAACTGGGTCAACTGCCACTTCAGCCATCTTCCAAGCAAACTGTTGTTCACGAGGTAAAAATTCTTTAGAGGGGTATACGCGGATTTCATGGTTCTTCACCGAGCCTACGCTAGCTTCGACTGGGAGCAAAAGTCAAGAATTCAAACTCAAGAATTCGAGGAAAAAAGGAATGCTTGGAGTGCAAAAGAAGGCTATGGTCACACCGTGGAAAGTATCGTACTAAAAAACTTCTCCGATCGTCGGCTCATATTAGTAACGGGAAAAGGCGGTACGGGTAAGTCCGTGATTGCGACAGCGCTGGCATTAGCTCTAAGTACACTGGGTAAACGAGTTCTATTGACGGAGATAGGACGAGCTAAAGATCGCGCGTTTATGCGTCTCCATGAGCTCGTCGGCGCAACCGAACTAAACCACTCACCACGCGTGATTGTGAATCCAATCGATGCCAATGCAGACTTCTTAGCTTCACGCATTGATCCACTGGAGTCTCTGCTTGAATACATGAGTTTGAAGTTACGATCGTCTCGCCTACCATCCTTACTTCTAAAAAATAAGATTACCGGATCCTTCCTTGAAGTAATCCCCGGCTTGACAGAATTAATGTGTCTCGGAAAACTTTTGCATCTTGCCTCCGATGATAAAAACCGAGAAATAGATACCATTGTCTTGGATGCTCCTGCCAGTGGTCATGCCATGACTCTCTTGAATAGCCCACAAAATTTTTCCGACTTAACTCGGGTTGGCCCAGTTTATAACGATACGGTAAAAATGGTCGATTTTTTAAAAGATGACCGTAAGTTAGGTGTGGTCTATTGCAGTTTGCCGGAAGAGATGCCCTTACAAGAGTCGAAAGAATTTTGTGCGCGTTACGAGGAAAGCTTCACTGAACCTTTTGTTTTTATAAATAAAGTTTTTCCGACTTGGGAACAGAATAAGCCACTTCCGAACGGACACCCTTGCCATAAGGTGTGCTCCTATGTCGATGCTCGAAAACGCCGAGAGAAATCTGCTTTAGATTCCTACCGGAGCTCTTTTCGCAGCAACGTTTTGCTTGAGTTACCTTTTCTCTTTTCCAATACGGAAGCCCTGAGCGATTCGCCAGCAGTGCATTTAGCCCGACAACTCCGCGATCGGTTAGGAGGAAAGGATGCCTAGCCTAAACCAGGAGTTGCGGACGAGACTCTGTGAGCGAAAAATTATAATATCCTGTGGCACCGGGGGCGTAGGTAAAACTACGGTTTCAGCTGCCATTGCTATCGCCCTAGCATCCGAAGGAAACCGAACTGGATTAATCACAATTGATCCAGCAAAACGACTTGCCACCTCACTTGGTCTGAAGGACCTTTCCCATCGTCCACAGAGTATTAACAATACCGTCGAAGAGGCAACAAAATCAATCCAAGGCTTTGAATGGCGTGGCTCCCTTGATGCAATGATGTTTGATCCCAAGCATACATTAGATCGATTTGTCCGTATGACTGCCGGTGAAGAGGTGCTGGAAGAGCTTGCCGCTAATCGATTATATCAGGTTATCTCAGACTCCTTTTCTGGTGCCCACGACTATCTGGCGATGGAAATGCTATACGACTTGCATAGCTCCAACAACTATGACGTTATTGTTCTTGATACACCCCCTGCTCGCCATGTTTTGGACTTTCTCGATGCCCCTAAAAAAATTGGTGCATTTTTAGACGATCGAATTTTCCAGTGGTTTCTCGTCGATCCCAAAAATAACGGTTTTTTTGAAAAACTCCGTGCGCGCTCCACTAAAACCGCTCTATCCGCATTGGAGAAGCTGACTGGAAAAAGTGTGATGGCCGATTTCACGCAGCTCGCCCCCTACCTCTACAAACTGAAACATGATTTTATGGATCGTCAGGATAAAATTATGCAACTCCTGACGAGTGAAAAAGCAGGTACACTTTTTGTTACAAGCCCAGGCGCTCTTGGTCAGCATGATTTTGAAAGCTTCTGTACCGATGCAAAACACCGAGGACTGGATACAATTGGACTGCTCATTAATCGCAGTTTGCAGCACCTTTGTGATACTCCCTGGGAAAATATGAGCGGGAAGGCCGCCCAGGAGCCAGATTTGTCAAATGCTTGGCAATACTATCAAGCCGTGGATATGCTAGCCAGACAAGAACGCCACCGGATTGCATCTCTTCAGATTGCTTCTCTTGCCATTATCCCGGAACTCGCCAAAGATGTGCACTCCATTGAAACCTTGCTGATGATTGGCGACTGTTTAGGTTATTATCAAGAATGATGGCGGGCCAAATCCTGATAGATAGACTGGGCAAAACAATATTGATGCTCCTAAGCCTATTTGGCTTCACCGCGTGCTCTACGATCGCCGTAATGTTTGGTAAAGGGGACCCGCCTCCTCGCTCGGAGCGACTGGGGGAGGAAATTGTCGTAGTGAACCCGACGACCTCCTATGAGTGGGCCGTCCAGTCTCACGAAGCCGGTTTGCATGCAGACGCGAAGTCGAAATTCGAGGAGCTTGAAAAAGATGCCGCCGGGTCAAGAAACTTCTTTCTCATCCCTTACTACCTTGGGAAAAATTACTACTTTCTAGGTGAGTATCAAGATGCAATCCAACACTTAGAGGATTATTTGCGCAGAATCCCGAGCTCCGAAAACGATCAAGAAGCCCGGATGACGTTATTGGCAGCGTATGTTGCCGAACGAAAGTGGGAGAAGGCTGCAGTACTTGCAGCTGAGTCAAATAATAAGAGTCTATATACGGGCAACCGTATTTTGATGCAGCTTCTCTGGTCGGAAGCACTAATTCATCGCAATGAAATCATTGGGGCAGAGAAAGTTCTGTACGACGCAAAAAAAACACTGTCGCAGATTCCAAAGGATTCCGATATTGGGCAAGGAACGGCTGGACTAAACGAGAAGCTCAATGAGCGTGCATTGTGGCTTGAAACCGCTATCGCATCCGCTCGTTGCAAAGCACTGCCTTTGCTACGACGACCACAGAAATCCCTGCGAAAGTCCGCGATGGCATCCTGGTACACCCGAAAAATCCGCTGCGCCTATGACATGATTACTGCAGCCCTGCCAAACTACGGTGACCTAGGTCCGCGTTGGAATCAAGAAGTGACCCAAACTCTACTGGAAGCCCTGGAAGAGGTGGCCTTGGCGCCGGACCTTTTGGTGCAGGAAGAACGAATTCCCAACCTAACAATGGCGAGAGAAGGTGCAATTGCTCCATATCGAAAGCATTTTTATCGTCTACTGAATCTATTTCGAGATTTGTCTGACAATGTGCTCGGTACCCTTGAGCGAAAACAGGCTCAACAACGCCTAACGGCAAAAGTAGAACAAATTTTACAAAAAATTGCGATCGAATCTTCAAAAGCTGATCGCACTTTGTAGTATACCCCTGTCATGGCTGAGCTGATAAATACTGAAGACAAAAACTGCTTCCGCGCAAAAATTGTGGGAAAAATATTCTCCCGTGGGCCAGAGATTGAGGCCTGGTTTGCTCGTAAAGAGCGCGAAGTACCTACCCCACCGTACACCAGTGTAGACCTTCGAGACTCATTCTTTAAGGTGGCACCCGTAGACTCCAATGCTTTCCCTGGAGGATTCAACAATATTTGTAATGAAGATTGGGCCGTTGCTGCTCGCGGCTTTGCCCGGGCCTTATCTGTGCCTGGATCTCGAGCTGGGACTGGGGCTGAAACTGGAGTTGGGAGGACTGGAAGGGCGCCGAAAAGAATTGTGGTCATTCCGGAAAATCATACAAACAATAAATTCTATTTTGAAAATTTGCGCGCATTGCGAGAGATGCTTGTTTTAGCTGGATTTGAAACAACTATCGGCCATACGAACGCTGCCCTAGAGGACAATGCCAGCGAGGGTATGTCCCAGGTGGAAACAGCGTCCGGGCAAAAGCTAGTTTTAGAACGCCTCATACGGGAAGGGAAAACTCTACGTACGATTCGCACAGAATTCACTTCAAACGATCTAATTTTGCTAAACAATGATTTATCAACGGGCTTGCCTCCGGAGTTAGAAGGGATTGACATTCCAATTACGCCGACGCCAGAAATGGGCTGGCATGTGCGCCGCAAAGGCACTCACCTGGAACACTACTGTCAACTTGCTAGAGGCATAGCAGAAATTTTGGATATTGATCCGTTTCTGATCACAGCGCGACACAATACTGTCAACGACGTAGATTTTTCTAAAGCAGAGGGGCTCGACCGAGTTGCAGCAGCAACTGAGCGACTATTGGAGGACGTTCGTTCCGATTATCGGCAGCGAAATATCGACATGGAACCTTTTGTGTTCATCAAAGACAATTCTGGCACCTACGGCAGGGCAATCATGCCCGTTACGTCTGGGGAAGAAGTCCTTTCCATGAATCGTCGAGCCAAGAACAAAATGAATATTAGTAAGGGAGGAGTTCCAGTGGACTCTGTCTTGCTCATGGAAGGCATTCCGACTGCACTGAGTGAAAATAATGAAAGCGCAGAGCCGGTGGTTTACCTGGCTGGTCATGAGCCCATTGGCGGATTTCTTCGCCTCCACCCAGAAAAGAGCAATACTGGAAATCTAAATGCGCCAGGCGCCCACTTTAAAACCCTTTGTTTTGCCAATTTATTTAAAAATCCGACCCCAGAGACGGTTGTGTTAGAAAAGTTTTATGGTTTACTTGGTAGACTTTCTTCGCTCGCTAATGCACAAGAAATGAAATAGGAGAAGGCTGTTTTATGAAACAAACGCGCGTATATGATTCCGCCGTAGATGCAATTGGAAACACACCGATTATTCGTTTCCATCAAATTGGTGCCAACCTCAAACCGGCTATATTCGGAAAACTTGAGGCCTGCAACCCAGGGGGCTCGATAAAAGATCGTGTTGGACCTTATTTGGTTAATCAGGCGGAAAAGGAGGGAAAGCTAAAGCCAGGCGGCACAATTGTGGAAGCTACGAGCGGAAATACTGGAGTTGGACTTGCAATGGTTGCAATCGCACGCGGCTATAAGATGATCGCTGTTATGAGCAATAAACAATCTCCAGATAAGGTGAATACCTTGAAAGCCCTCGGCGTCGAAGTGGTGGTTACACCATCTGAAGTGGAGCCGAACGACCCGGAATCCTACTATTCCGTCGCAGCTAAAATAGCTAATGAAACGCCCAACTCTATTTTAGCGAATCAGTATCATAATCCGGCGAACCCGCAGACGCATTATGAGACGACTGGACCTGAAATTTGGGAGCAGCTTGCCGGCAAGTTAGATTATTTTGTCGCTGGAATTGGTACTGGCGGCACCATTTCCGGTTGTGCCCGTTACCTAAAGGAAAAGAACCCAAAGATTAAAGTTATTGGGGTGGAACCTGTGGGGTCGATCTTAGGCGAATACCACCGCACTGGAAATATCATTCCAGGCAAGTCCTATCTCACAGAAGGCGTCGGAGAAGATATCATTCCAGATAATGTTCACTTTAAGTATATCGATGAAATTATCACCATTACGGATCAGGATGCTGTCGATTGGTTGCATCGTCTTTCTCGATGGGAAGGTTTGTTTTGTGGTTCCTCCTCTGGGGCAGTAGTCGCCGGTGCGGTGAAGGCTGCGGAAACACTCAGCGAGGGGCGCATGCTGATCATTCTTCCAGACAGCGGCTCAAAGTATTTGGGTAAATTCTATAACCCGGAATGGATCCAATCGGTTGGTCTCCATGTCCCTGAGTTAGACTGAACTAGGTTAAATGAGACTGAGGTTGCCGTGGCGAAATTAACTGGAAATGAAGAACTAAGCACACTAAGCGTACATGCAGGCCAGAGGCCAGACCCAACAAATGGCGCCATCATGACTCCGATTTATCAGACGGCCACCTATGTGCAGCCGGAAGTTGGCAAACACTTAGGTTATGAATATTCGCGCACGGGCAACCCCACTAGAGCAGCATATGAAGCCTGTGTTGCCGCGCTTGAAGCGGGCAAAGAAGGTGTAGCCTACGGAGCTGCTTTCGGTTCTGGCTGTGCGGCCAGCGCGACACTAGTGCATTTACTGAACCCAGGTGACCATATTGTTTGTAGTGACGATCTATATGGCGGAACTTTTCGGCTATTCGATAAGGTGTTTACCCGTGGCGGAAAAGGCCATGAGTTTTCATTCGTTGACCTTACGGATTTAAACAACCTGGAAGGTGCCTTCACACCGAAGACAAAAATGCTTTGGTTAGAAACACCGACAAACCCGATGTTAAAGATTATTGATATTGAGGCTGCAGCGAAGTTTGCGAAATCAAAGGGGGCTTTAGTCGTCGTCGACAACACGTTCATGAGCCCTTACTTGCAACGCCCTCTTGATCTTGGAGCAGACATTGTGTTCCATTCGGCTACGAAGTATCTCAATGGCCACTCGGATATGGTTGGAGGGGTGAGCGTCACAAAGGACAAGGAGCTAGCGGATCGAATCTATTTCCTCCAAAACTCCATTGGCGCGGTTGCCGGCCCTATGGACTCTTGGCTCGCTATGCGTGGGCTAAAAACTCTACACCTTCGTATGGACCGTCATAATGAAAATGCTGCAGTACTAGCGGCGCTATTGGAGAAGCACCCCGGAGTGGAAAAGGTCTACTATCCAGGTCTGACTGATCACCCTGGGCATGAAATTGCTAAACGTCAAATGCGTGGCTTCGGCGGCATGATCTCCTTCGTAGTAAAGGGCAACCTAGCGCAGGCAAAGAAAGTAGCTGAATCTACAAAAATTTTTCAATTGGCGGAAAGTCTAGGTGGGGTCGAGAGTCTTATCGAGCACCCAGCGATTATGACCCATGCTTCTGTGCCTGGCCCACAACGGGAAGCCCTGGGGATTTCGGACGGCCTAGTTCGTATTTCGGTTGGCATTGAAGCGATCGTAGATTTGAAAGAGGACTTAAGTCGAGCGCTGGCCACGCTGGGCTCGTATTAGACCCAATTCGGGCTAAACCTCCGACTACGGAAACCGTTAGCAATCCGCTCTGCGTTTTGCTATAGTCGCCGGGGTTTCAGTGGTTTAGCCTTCTTTTGAAGGACTAAAAATGGTTAGGATTAAAAAATGGCTAAAAAGAACACGCGAATTATCATCACTCTCGAATGCACCGAAGCCCGTGGCGAAGGCAAGTCGCCCTCTCGCTACACCACTACGAAAAACAAGCAAAAATCCCCACAACGACTAGAAAAACGGAAATATAATCCGCACCTTCGTCGCCACACTTTACACCGCGAAACGAAGTAGCGCGCCCAAGACGCAAGCGCATTCGTTATGTCCCACCCTTAACCGTGAAGAGCCTGAAGAGCCTTAAGTTTCTGGTTAAACCAAAGAGGATATGCTACATGCCCTTTATGTTGTCTGCAACATTTGGGCATGTCTCTAGATTTGTAACAATTTTTTTTATCCACGCCGTACTTTGTTTAAGCACCAACTGTTTAAGCCAAGCAAAAACTTCAAATGAGAACCTCTCTCCAGAGTTTACCGGGCAAAAATATTTTGAATCAAGTGGGCTCTACTACTTCAACAATCGCTACTACGATCCTGCACTCGGAAGGTTTCTCACTCCTGATCCTCTACAACAATACGCTTCACCCTACAGTTATGCAGATGGAGATCCGCTTGGCAGAGTTGATCCCTCGGGACTTCTCTTTGAAGATTTAAGAGGATTATTTCAAGATAGCTTCGTTTCCATTACTCCCTACTTTGAAGGACACCCAGAAAGTGCTGAACGTTCTGTGCAAAACAGTATTGAAAGATCATCTCAAGGCGCTGTTGGAGGACAAATCAGTGCTAGTGCAGAAGCTATCCAAAATGTCTCACGATCTGTCTCCGCTGGTGCTTCCCTCAACCCAAGTCTTTCAGCTGGTGTCGAGGAGGGAAGCTTTCAAGACCTCTACTATAGTCCAGAATTAGAGGATCGCTTGCAAGCTATTGATGAGCAGTCTCTTGAACGAGTTCTAGCGCTCCAAAACAGTACAGAAGAATCCCAAATAGAAACAACAACAGATGATTCGTATGTAGAGACATCCAGTATTGATGGGGAATCTGAATTTATGAGCTATTACTCCAAAGATTCTATGAAATTCGCATCGAGCTATAGGTCTGACCGGAGTGGCTATTATCGGAATGATGTCGTCCGTAGTCAATGGCGTCTAGCCGCTAAAAAAGGAAATTTCTTAAAATTTCTCCCAAGAGAATTAAAAGGATTAATTATAGTCCATAAGGAGACGAACAACATTATTAGAGAATTTCATAAAAAGCCCGGTTTCTTAAAGACTTTTCTTAATACAGTAGTCGGTCGCTCCTATCTACGAGTGATGAATGATTTTGGACTGCTTCCGACTCACATTCACGCAGATTATAGTAGTGTAACAATCTCTGTCGCCCCCGACCCCAACCCCATTCCAGTTGATCAACTCCAAAAAGCTCAAAAAAATCTATCAGACCGTCTCGAAAGTTTAAACTTAAGCGATTAGGAAAATTAAGACCAGGGGGAAGTTTCTCAAGTAGCAACACCGGATCCGCTGCGGTAAAGGGTAAGCGCGCTAACTACACCATCTTCCCAGACCAAAGAATTTTAAGTAGACTCCG
>JAALKR010000022.1 GCA_011087955.1 Oligoflexia bacterium | reverse complement strand
TCCAACCAAGAGGGGGTTGCCTAGGCTCTGACCCACAACTTTTGGGCGTATCTCCTGCGGATGCGAAAGGAGTATTCCTTGGCCACGAGTTTTACAAGAAAAGTTCACAAAATGGAAGCTAAATTTTTCACAGTTGTGAAAAACTAATACATTGCATAAAAATTACAGCGATTTGCATCAATTCTCAGACTTAGGTCCGCCCACTCCCTCTAAGAACTTCTCCAGATCTTCTGGTAGATCGGTAGAAAACTCCATTGGTGTACTGGTTCTTGGATGTGGAAAAGAAAGCTTTGCTGCATGCAATGCATGGCGGTCTAAGCACACTCCCGGCTCTACTAGAATTCCCGTCTTCTTATGGTAAAGATTATCGAAAAACACAGACTCCGCAGCACCATAAAGTTTATCACCCGCTAAAGGATAACCCGCATGCTCCATATGTATACGAATTTGGTGTTGCCTTCCCGTATGCAACTTTACTCGGACGACCGAATACTTCTTACTCTCCAATTGACGCTCCAGAAAAACTTCTGTGTCTGCATCCAGCACGGAATCTTCATGGAGATAGAGCGGCCTTCCGTTGCTCCCCATTTCTACAACCTTCATTTTTAGCTTTATGTTGGCTCGTGGGTCTCGTGCCAAAGGGGCCGTAATCCGAAAGTGAGACTCTGTCACATTTCCTCTGACAATGGCCAAATACTCCTTCTGAGGAACACGATCACAGAATTGATCCACCATGACCGCAGCGGATTCTTTGTTCTTACACAGAACTACAACCCCGGATGTTTCTCGGTCTATTCGATGAACCACAAAATAATCTCGGTCCTGAGAAACTTCATTGGAGTTTTCTATCCTCAATTGAGTCAACAATGTATTGAAAAAATACCGACCACTCGGATGCATTGGAAGGTTGGCTGGTTTGTTGATGACCAGAATATCTTTATCCTCAAACAAAATCTGATAATCAAAATTAACTTCCGGCTCATTCCCCCTCACGCTCAACACATAGACCGTATCATTTACACGAAGTACACGGCTTGGTTTCGCTGCTTTCGCCGGCTTCGTTACTTTCGTAGGCTGATGATTTAACGCCACTCGCCCTTCACAAATATAGCGCTTCAGCACCTCACGAGAGAGCTTTCGATACTTTTGCTTAAGAAACCGGTCCAGGCGCAGACCAGCCTCACAGGCTTCCACCGTCCACTTCATTAAAAAAGTATCTTCAGAGACCTCGAATTCTCTACTCATATACTCTGAAATGTAGCACCCTAGTGACGCTTTTGCACCAAGAAGGCGAAAGCTTCTCGAGCCGAGGAGTCGTTATAGCCAAAGCGATCTATCATATTTTTCAATAGGTTAGACGCCAAATCTCGATGTTTGGTCTGTTCGTGATTTTGTGGTTCCTTGAGCTCTTTTCCAGGCTCCAAACCATCCTCGGGCTCTAGATAAAGGATCATCGCATCGTGGATCTTCTTCATCAGATTCGTGTTTTCATTCTGGTAGAAGTCCCGCATTTTCTTTATTAGCTCTGGAAATATCTTTGGATAATCTGGGTCGTTAGAGCTCTCATTTGAGTTCTCACATAAGCTTTCTTTTAAGTGCTGATTTGAGTTCTCCAGCGCATAAACGCCAATTTGAGTAATAAGGTTTTGTCGGAATACCTTCTTATCTGCTGGCGCTTTCACTACCTTTTCAAATTCCTCCATCAAGGATTGATCTGGATCTTCATTCTTTCCAGTTATTGGATTCTTTACCTTTTCATTCTTCAAGACAGCAGAAGTTTGTAGAATATACTTCTCCAAAAAAATACCGAACTGACTCTCATCATACATACCAATGCTCGACCTTACTTCCTCGTCCACACGCTCAAGGTAGATCTCTTTCAAAGTGTCAATAAATCCGGCGCAATCGTGATAGCCTTCCACCACATTTTCTCGCAGATATTCGTACTCTGTCGTTCGTTTTACAAAATCCCATAATGCTTCAAACAACCCAAGAGCGGAAAGAATATTTCGTTCACTACGCTCTAGTGCATCGAATAGAATGAGTTTAATTTCTCTTGGACTAGGGCCTGTCCTGCCTTCGTAATATGGAATATCCCGATACTCGCGCAGGATATTCTCAAAGCTTGAACGCAATAATTTTCGATCTTCTATCGACAAACGTGAAGGCATCTGCAACCCATCGTAAAGCCGAACTTTTTCCATTGGAGTAAGTGCATTGATCAAATAAGCCAAGCTACTTGCATAATGAGTCGCATTCGGTTTTTTGAGTCGACACAGCACTGCCCACATAGCGGCTAAGTCCAATACATGTGGTGCCACGTGATGATCACCCGCAATGCGATTAACTTGTGCGTGGTAAATTTTTGACTCCTTAGATACTTCCAGTAGATACGGAACACGAACTAACTCAATCCGTGCTTTAAAGCTTAGAAAGTCTGGGTAATCTTTGAAAGCATCCAGCTGAAGCTCATTGCAAGTCCCAAACATTACTGCATCGATGAATGCTGTGTTCCCACTTACCGAAACTGTACCTGCCTCAGTCGTCACCAGTATATATTTAAACGAGTCGATCGGGCGCTTAAGGAGGTCATTATACTCGATAATGCCTCGATTTCCGTCGATAAGGTCACCACCAAAATTTACTAAATTTAGGGAATGCAGAGAGCTTGGCAGCATCCGCAGTGACTTATCCATCGTTATTTGCTGCGCGTGCGCATCAACTTGTAATTGAGGTTCGATCGTTACTGCAGCCTCTCGATAGCGCTTCGATACATAAAATCGTTCCACCTGTACATGCTGCATAACCTTCTTAAAATCACCCTTATAGGAGCGTAGTAGCGCTTCATAGATTAGTCTAGATTTATGAGACAGACCACCCTTGCGAATATACTCTGAAATTTTAAAATCTGAGGGCAAATTAAGCTCTGAGAGATATTTCTCACGCTCACCTTCCGGAATAAGAAATATTGGGTGGTCCTTCAAGTCACAAGGAATTCTCGCTGCTATTTCTGAATCATCTAATTTTGCAAACGAGTCACTATAGGAATCGGAAGTCTGTGTGGAAAACCCAAGAGATGGCTTGCCAAATTTATCCACTGGAAAAACCCAGTAGAAACGATAGAGCGCTCCCTCTTCCGCGTGGGAATAATTTTCCATGCCACGAGTCAGGCAATTAATTAATGAACTCTTAGCCGAACCATTTGGCCCATGCAAAAGAATCATTTTGTTATTAATTCCTTCGCGGATAAAACTCTGAAGAATGCGGTAGATATTTTCTTGGACTTGCTCTAATCCAATCAACCAAAACCGTTCATCAGAAAAATTTTGATCAAAGACTTTAAAGCGCCCACTCTCCTCATCCTGGCCATAGTAGTCCATCATGTCGGCAATGTACTGGGCACTGGATCGTAGATGTTGCCGAGGGCTCTTTTGAATCAACAGCAGATATTCTTCAAAGGAAAGAATCCGCTTTTGCTCTTTAAAGTCGGTATGGATTTTATTGTGAATACTGGATACAAAATTTTCAGTGGACATATGCAATCAGTATAGCAGACAGCAGGAATTTCACCTCTACAATGAATTAATGAATTTTCGCGTCGCATTTATTAAAAAGAGGAGGAGGGCGAATAGGGCTTTTGCTTGTTACACCGATACACCTAATGTAAAAGGTTGCATGAAGATTTACACACGCAAGGGTGATTCTGGGCAAACCTCCCTCTATGGTGGAGATACGGTCGCTAAAAACTCAGAGCGCGTCCGCGCCTATGGTTCCATTGATGAACTCAATTCTACCCTCGGACTGGCGATTGCTAGTTGTTCTGCCAAGCACTCTTCTGCCAAGCACTCCTCTAGCAAGCATGCTATTGTCGACTGGGGCACACAAGTGCAAGCGGATCTTTTTGTTTTGGGTTCTTGGTTATCCAGTCCTAAAGCTTGCCAAAATATAGCTGAGACAAAGGACCCGTGGACTAGTAAAGCAAGCCTGGACCCACTTCCGGTCAACAAAGAGTCGATTTCTGCAATGGAATCGCAAATTGATAGTTGGGAAAAAAATCTTCAACCGCTGCAGAATTTTATTTTGCCTGGGGGATCAGTCACTGGAGCACAATTTCACCTTGCCCGCACCGTGTGTCGACGCGCGGAACGTGAATGCGTACACCTTAAAGAGATTGGTGAACAAATGCCTGCCCTTGTCTCCCAATACCTAAATCGTTTGAGTGATGCGCTATTTGTCTGTGCTCGAGTGGTGAACTCTATAGAAAAGATTGAAGAGACCCCCTGGAAAGGGAAATAGCCATGGATTTACGATTTCCGCATAAGTCCAGTCGCACCATTGAAATCAGGGATGTAATTCATGGAACGATCGAACTAAGAGCTTGGGAAATCTCCGTCATTGAGCACCCCTTTTTTCAGCGCCTGCGAAATATTCGCCAATTAGGATTCTCTGAACTTGCCTATCCATGTGCCACTCATAACCGCTATACACATTCCATTGGAGCTATGTATTTAGCGGGCAAAGCGTTTAAACATATTTTTCGTAACGACAGCTTTAGCTCACAAGATGTGTTTTGGAATTTCTATCATATCGTTCGTTTAGCAACTTTGTTGCATGACGTGGGACATGGGCCACTGTCTCACTCGACCGAGTTTGCTATGCCAAAGGCCAGAGAGTTGGGCTTGCCGGACTCCATTCTAGGGCCAAACGCCGACAGACAGTGTACTCATGAGGATTATACGCTAAAGTTAATACTCAGCTCTTCCTTGACCCCGCTAATTGACGAAGAGTTTTCCCGCTTTGAAATTTCACCGATGCATCTGGCTTGCTTAATTGATAAAGCCCTTCCGGAACCAGATGACTTCTTTATAGATAAAGGTATTTCTTACCGAAGAATTTTATCACAGATTGTTTCGAGTGAAATTGATGCCGATCGTATGGACTATTTACAGCGTGACTCCTATTACACGGGAGTTACATACGGTAGTTACGACTTAAAGTGGATGCTTTCCAGTCTAACATTTTATGTTGAAGCTAACTCAGACGACCCTAATGGGCTAGCATCTGCTGCCCTCGCACTATCGAACCGAGCGATATACACTTTCGAAGATTTTTTATTGTCTCGGTATCATATGTTCTTAATGGTCTATTACCATTACCGAAGTGTGGGCTACGAGCAGATGCTAGAAAAATATTTGCAAGATCCAAATTGTTCCTACGCACTTCCGACAAATATCGAGGATTACGTACATTATGATGACAATCATCTCTACTTACATTTACGCCATGACTTAGAGAATGAGTGGGCGCAAAGAATCGCTACCAGAAATCCATACCATTTATCTTTTGAAGTACACTCTTCCCCCGGTGATGATGTGAACATGAATGAAGATCCACGAGTCAAAGAGGTGGTCTGGCACCTCAAGGAAAATGAAATTCCGTATATTATCACGCAGAATAGAGGCCTTCTCTCCAAGTACTCCGGTGAAGATACTCGCCTCAAACATGACTCAAAAATTTTTATTGAAGTAAATGATCGCTTTAACGAGAAGAGCTTTATGCCGCTAGACCAGCTCACAGAGCTATTCCAGCGGTACCAAAACTATAAAGAAATCGTTCGGATCTATACACCCAAGAAAGTTACCCTTCAGCAGTAGCTCCCTACTCCCTATAGCTAGTCCGAAAAGCTCGAAGAGCCCTAATAGCAGAGAAATTACCGTTTTCGGACGCGAGCGCTGCGAAGAGTTTTACGCTTCTTCTTCTTACGC
The DNA here is from genome assembly GCA_011087955.1 of Oligoflexia bacterium. GTDB lineage: Bacteria > Bdellovibrionota > UBA1018 > CAIPTA01 > JAALKR01 > JAALKR01. Next base: position 28,604 of record JAALKR010000022.1, on the reverse strand, counting down.
TTAATCTTCTTCTTGCCACTTATCGCGTTCATGGGCTCCTTCAATTGAAGTGGAAGATTAATCGCATACTGAGTTTCCTTTGCAGAAAGACGCTTCACATCGGCTTCGATTTCCTCATATATTTTGTCGTAATTCATCTTCTTCACAGGCTTTAACTGCGCGTACGCATCCCACTCTTCTTGAGTTGGGGTAACGGCAGCCTTAGCTGTATATCCAGATAATAGACCTAAGAAAAGTGCCATTAAAGCTAATCCTAAGAATTTTCGGTTAGACCAAGACCTATTTTTTAGCAACTTAGCCCGCTTCTCTATAAGAGCCGCAAACTTCGCGTTTGGGTTAAAGCTAAACTCTGAGTTAAAGCCAAACTTTTTCACATTCACACTCACTTTCCACCCCGAATAACATTTCACTCGCGCTATGACGCTCCGCTCTTGCATCGCCGGGTGATTTGCGATATCGCCGCAGAGTATGCATTATTTACGCCAAAGGCTTGAACAACACCGCACCTGATTCAAACCGCCTGGTTTTATTGGATTTTTTGGCCTTCCCTCGACGAACCGCTATGTAGACAAGCGCTGAAACCTGTCGATCTTTTAGACAGTAGAAAGGGCTATAACGGCTATAACATGGATGAACTAGCCTAATTCGCTGAGGCTCTATTAGTTTCAGAGCGCCTTTCCCATTAAATAAGTCGTGGAAAAAATGGTTTTTTTAGATTTGAACGATCTCGTCGATTAACTTCTCATTAACCTTAACTGGAAATTCTTTCTTCACTGACTCGACCCAAGCTGGGAAAAAAATCTGCAACTTACGAGTCTGCAAAGCTTTGAGTTGAGCTTTCCGGTCCGACTCAAACTTGGAAAAGTCTGGCTCCACTGCCTTCTTAACTTTCGCAACGATCATACCGCCCAGCGCCTCAAAAACTTGTGGGCCGCTCTGGATCTGCGCATCTTCACTGAAGGCCGCATCCATAATTTCAGACACCTTACCAATAGAAGGGATTGCCGACTGAACTCTTGTAAACTCACCCGTAGCAGAAATATTCAACCCGCGCTTTGAGCCAGAGGCCCATCTTTTAGCCATGCGCTCCGCTTCGGCTCGATTAATTTTTTTAATCTCATCCTTACGATCTTTTTTAATTAACTCCCGAGCAATCTCCACCTTGACCTCGTCAAACTTATGCTCAAAACCCTTCTTGCGGTCATAGACATAAATGTAGTGCCAGCCAAATTGCGATTTAACTGGCTCCTTTGTTACCTGACCTTTTTTTAAAGCAAAAGCCACTGTCTCAAAAGACGTATCCATCGTACCACGACCAAAGCAACCCAGGTCTCCACCACGCGTCTTGGTTGGTCCATCAGAATGCTTCTTAGCCATTTTAGTAAAGTTCTTTGCAGTTAGCCTTAAGCCCAAAAAATCGCCCGGCGCAGCTTCCAGCTCTTTTTTGTTATTCAAAATATGATGCGCGCAAATTTTGTCTTCCTTCTTATACTTACGAATGTTTTCATCATAATGAGAGCGCGCTAAACTCAATTTAGTCTCATCTCCAAGGTAAGCATCTACTTCTGCCTTTCCAACCTTCATCTTAGAAAAAGCATCTTCATTACGTAGGCGAATAAACTCAAGATCTCGTTTCGTGTTGGCTACTGTGTATTCCCGGCGCAATTCCTCTTCAGTCACTCGAATACGAGACCGGAAAAACTGAACGAGCCTTGAACGCTTGAGATCGTCTTTAAGCCCAGCCTCAAAACGATGCGTTGACAGCCGGTTCATTTCCAAAACATCGCGATAACGCTGCAAATCAAATTTCTTATTCTCGTCCTGAAAGGCCTCTTGCTTTTCAATCTCGGCACGAATTTCCGAGTCCGAGATGAATAACCCCAAGCGCCTAGCCTCTAACAAAATCAATCGTTGCTGCACAAGGCCATTTACGACCCGATCTTTGATCTGCGCCAAAAAAAACGAGGGAACTTTGTTGCCAAATTTCTGAAACGATTGCATTTCCTGATTATAGGCACTTTGAAATTCTTGAATCGATATAACTTCGTCCCCGATGCGGGCTACGTTCGTGTCCCCAACAATACTCGTTGCGGCAGGAAAGACCCCTACAAACACGAAGACCAAAGAGATTAGCCCAATAATCATGAGCACGATCGCACGACTCGTGTTCTTTTTAAACTTCTCAATCAGCATGACGCTTTTCCCTAACTTGCCTTTTCATTTTCCTTTCCCCTTTACTTTAATTTTCCTTTGCTTTCAGGCCCTTATCGGAATTAAAATTCGTATCACGAATGTGGAACATTATCAAAGAATACCGGCACTACATCGTCGCTGCATTGATCATCATGATGCCGTTGGTTGCCTTAAATTCCGGAACTAAATCACCGGCCCCACTGATGTGGTTTAACAAGGCAGCCGTGCGTTTGACCGCACCGGCTCAGTCGGTTCTAACTTGGGCGATCAATAAGACCTGGGAGTCAGTTGAGAACTATTTCTTTTTACTCAATGTTCGCCAGTACAACGTCGAGCTACTTTCTCAAAATCGGAAACTAATGAACGAACTGGCCTCATTCCGCGAAGTTGCTCTAGAGAACAAAAGGCTGAGAAAATTAGTTCGCTTCTCGCGGTCACTGGCTGGACACAAAATTACGGCGAAAGTAATCGCCCAAGATTTACTCCCAGAATTCCGAACGCTTCGCTTAAACAAAGGCGACAAGGATGGAGTCTCTAGAGGTATGGCTGTGGTGACTCACGAAGGGATCGTCGGAAGAATCATTCGTGTCGATAAAAATTACTCTGACGTCCTGACACTCTTGGACAGCTCGAGCAACGTAGCTGGCCTAGTCCAACGGAACCGCACGCACGGAGTTGTGGAGGGCTACACGGACAACTTACTCCGAATGAAGCATGTCCGGCGTACAGATGACGTCCGCAATGGAGATGATATAATCAGCTCTGGCATTGGAACACTGTTCCCTAAGGGGATTGTGATCGGAAAAGTTATTTCAGTCCACAAACAGAAACACGGCATTACGCAAACGATTGAAATTTATCCTAGCGTAGACTTTTCCCGTTTAGAAGAAGTGATCATTATCAAACCAGAGGCTAACATAAAAATATCGACTGCGGCGCTCACTGAACCGGATATGAACGAAAAGAAAAAATGAGACGCGAGTTATTTCATGTTTTAAATATCGGTATCATAATTCTTTTTGGATTAATGTTTTGCACGGTTCAATCTGTTCTGTTTCGCACACAACTATTATCCTTCATTAGCTTAGACCTGGTCTTATTGCTCACCCTCTTCATTGGGTTCAAGCGTCCAATCATTGAAGGTGTCTTACTGGTAGTAGTGATTGGGCATTTTGCGGAAATTCATTCTGGCGCACCTGCAGGAATGCTGATGAGCTGCTATTTGCTTTGTTATGCGGCCACAGTTTTGACCAGAGAGTTTTTTTTGATGGAGAGTGAGCTTTCGATTATCCTTCTGGGCGCAAGCGGTGGGGTGCTTTGGAAGATTTCTTTTTTAGTGCTCGCCTACTTTATGGATATATTGCCGAACGTTTGGAGAGCTTCAATCTTGTTCCTTCCTCCATATTTAGTAGCCCTTGGGTTATGCACAAGACCTCTTTTCTCGCTAATCCTAAAGATTGATAGAGCAACCGGTGTCGAAGAGCCAAGTGAACTGGGGCTTTATTAGATGTTAGGTCAAAATGAACAATTACAAGTTTATCAAGAGCGATTCCGCTACCTCTATCTAGCCGTCATCCTTATAGGCTTACTATTGGGTTTTCGCCTTTGGTATCTACAGGTTTTGCAAGGAGATAATTTTAAACGTATTGCAGAGGAGAACCGACTCAAGAAAGTGATCGATCCCGCACCAAGAGGGATGGTCTTTGACCGAAACCGAAAGCTTCTACTAGATAACCAGCCAACCTTTTCATTGGTTATTACCCCACAATATTTCCAAACAGGAACCGAAAGTGAACAAAAGACAGCGATTAAGAAGCTAGCCAAAATTACAAAAATTTCTTCAAAGGCTATTTGGAAGGCTCTCAATAAGGCTTGGCGGCAACCTAGTTTTCAGCCAGTCTTAATCAAAAAGAACCTTTCAGAAGATGAAGTCGCTTTAGTAGAAATGGAGAAAATTGACCTTCGAGGAGTCGACGTCGATGTTGGAATTCAGCGTACCAATGTGTTTGGTGAGATTTCAGCACATATTCTAGGGTATATCTCTAAAATTTCACCGAAAGAACTTCCGAAGCTTAACCAACGAGGACGACGATATGCAAAGGATGACTCTGTCGGAAAGGCCGGGCTAGAGCAACAATGGGAAGACGATTTACGCGGAGTGGATGGCGTCTCTTATTTAGAAGTGGATGCCCTCGGCTTGAAGAAGCGTGAGGTTGGACAAAATTCTCAAAGCCTCCTAAGTGACCTAACCAATCGCAAGCCAGTACCTGGCAAGAATTTCGTTTTAACCATCGATCAAGACCTACAAAACGCTGCTGCAAAAGCATTTGCTGAGGAAAAGAAGACTGGTGCCATCGTGGCAATTGATCCGAATAATGGCGAAGTCCTTGCAATGATTTCTTGGCCTTCATTTAAGACAACTGATTTCTCTATTGGTGTGGAGCCAACATACTTGCATTCTCTCTTTAAGAACGAAAACAAGCCACTCTTGGATAAGACAATCAAAGAGCACTATGGACCAGGGTCAACCTTTAAAATTATTTCTGCCATAGCTGCTCTAGAAGAGGGTGTTATTGAACCATATACTAAGGTTCAATGTGGCGGCAGTTTTCGCTTTGGACGTCGAAATTACCATGACTGGAAAAGGTCCGGGTTTGGATCAACTGACGTAGTTAAGTCACTAGCTCAATCAGTAGATGTATATTATTATAAGCTCGCCGTTAAAATGGATATTGATACGCTTGCAGCTTATGCCAAACGACTCGGCTTAGGCCAAAAGACGAACGTTCGACTACCAGGCGAAATCTCCGGTATTGTTCCAAATCGAGATTGGAAGCTAAGAGTTAAGAAAGAAAAGTGGCAAAAGGGTGAGACTCTATCCGTAATTATTGGGCAATCATTCCTTACAGCAACTCCGATTCAATTAGCAAATATGATTGCAGCCATTGCTAATGGCGGAATTCTCTATAGACCAAGAATTGTAAAGCAAATTGAAACTCCCAACGGTGAAATTCTCGAAACTACACAACCGGAGATCATATCAGAAAATAAATTCCAAGAATCCACTTTGCGATACATTCGTGAAGGCCTCAAAAACGCTTTTAGCCATAAAGCGAACGGCACGGCTAAAAAGGCGTCCATACCAGGAATCGACGCTGCCGGAAAAACCGGCACCACGCAGGTAGTTCGGTTTACGAAAGAAACACTGCACCGTGACTGCAAGAAGCAAGAGAAGCGATTTCGGCATCATGGCCTTTTTGTAGCCTATGCTCCTTTACAGAATCCTAAAATTGCAGTGGCTGTTGTAGCAGAGCATTCATGCTCCGGCTCCGTCGGAGCGGCACCGATCGCAATGCAAGTAATTAAGACATACCTAGGAAAGATTGACCCCGATAAATATGGGGAGCCGGCGCTAGCTAAGGCACGAAAAAAGAAGTTTTGGAAAACGAACATTATCAAACCAGAGCAAGAATTAGAGCAGGAGGAATCGGTGCCTGAATCTCCAAAACTAGAAGAAGATCAGGCTGCTTCGCCCTCAGATCCAGACAACCCCTCAGCTCTAGACGACCTAGAAATTGGAATTATTCCAATTGGAGGCTCGGATGCCTAAAATGATGAATGAAGAAGTTCGAGGCCGTCAATATAATTTAGCGATTATTTGGATTATGCTCGCGTTGACAGCGCTTGGAATCGTAAATCTCTACTCCGCAACTTTTGGGATTCAATCCGAAGCACATTATTGGAAGATGCAAGTTTTGCGCTTTGGCATGGGAGCAGCCGTAGCGGCGGCGATATTCTTTGTCCACTATCGTGTACTGGAAAGATTTGCGTACGCCGCCTACGCGATAAATATTCTTCTATTGATTGCCGTTTTACTCCTTGGTCGTAACATATCCGGGGCAAAGCGCTGGATTGATTTAGGCTTTATCTCCTTGCAGCCTTCCGAGTTCATGAAGATCACAACTGCATGGGCTCTCGCTAAGTATTTTCATGATGACCAGCAAAGAGCCTCCTATAGCATCCGCACACTCTTTATCCCTACAATTTTAGTGTTAATACCTACACTACTCGTTATGGCTCAACCGGATTTAGGAACTGCTTTAATTATCCTGGCAACCGCATTGGTACTGTTTTTGCTTGTGAAGGTAAATTCAAAATTGCTAGCCGCTGCAGTCTTAATGGCGATTGTTTTAATCCCCGTCGCCTATAAGTTTGTCTTAAAAGAGTACCAACGACAACGGATTGTAACTTTCTTAAATCCTTATGCCGATCCAAAGGGCCATGGCTATAACTCTATTCAATCTATGATTGCGGTGGGGTCTGGCGGAGTCACTGGAAAGGGCTTCAAAGAGGGAACGCAGTCACAACTGCATTTCCTTCCAGAACACCATACTGACTTTATCTTTTCCGTATATTCAGAAGAACATGGATTTTTAGGTTCGATAGTATTGCTTGGTCTGTTTGTCGCTTTCCTCTCGCAATGCTTAAAAATTGCCTACTCTTCAAACGATAAATTCGGGATGCTCTTTTCTGTGGGGATATCTGCGATTTTTTTCTTCCATATATTGATTAATATAGGAATGGCCGTAGGTCTAATGCCCGTGGTGGGTGTACCACTCCCTTTTATGAGTTATGGTGGTTCATTCTTAATGGCTTGTATGTTTGCCGTCGGCATTTTGACTAATATTGCGAACAAGAAGTCCATGTTTTAGGAGTTTGCTTCCTTCCCATTTTCTTCTTTCTAGGCGGTCACCCTGACGGAAGTCATGCTGCTTCATAAAGACTTGCAACTGTTGTGCAGGATATGCGCGCAGCTTAGACCATTCGGGAGCAATTAATTCATCGCGCTTTGGAGGCGTGCCATGGATTCGATGCACGATTATTTCTGGGTCTAAGTGGCGTAAGAAATGCGAGACCACCGCTACATATTCTTCAAGTGTTGGAATGGGAAAAGTATTTTTTTTAAACATTGCCGCAAGCTTAGTACGCTTCAAGACATGCAAGTTATGAATTTTTACTCCCTGCACCCCAATCTCATTCAGAATTTTTGCCGTATCTTCTAGATCTTGAATCGTTTCATTAGGCGCACCAAAAATTAAGTGGGCAATCACATCTAATTTGTTTCCCTTAGGATTTTGTTCGCTATCTTTATTAAGTTTTTTTGCCAATGCGAGGCTTCGTTTTAATGCATCTATTGCGCAAGCACGGTTATGTCCGCGGTCATACCACTCTAAAGTCTCATCATTAAAGCTTTGAACCCCTAGTTCCAGGATGACGTCCTTCTCTTTTAAGAGCGGCGGGAGTAGATTTAAAAATTCATCAGGCAAGCAGTCTGGTCGAGTTGCCACGTCGACCGCGACAAGATCAGGAAAGCTTAGCGCCTCATGGTAGCGCTTCTTAAAGTCTTCAACCTCCTTATGCGAAGTTGTATAGGACTGGAAATAGGCAATAAATTTTTCCGCTTTAAATCGACGACGAATACCTTCGGCGGCGAGCTCTAACTGCTCTTGGACTGGCAGCTCCTTCCGAACACGTGCGAAATAAGAGGCAGAGCCAAAGGCATCGCAAAAAGTGCAGCCACCCCAACCCTTTTTCGGTCCAAAAGTGCCATCGCGCGTAGGACAAGTGACGCCGCCGCTTACGGTAAGTTTATAGGTTTTACCGCCATATCGAGATTGCAAGTGCTCGTTAAGGGTACGATAGGGCTGCATAGACTAGCCCACCACCGGGCGTTTCTCAAAATAATGACGGTGCAAATGTTTCTCTGCTTCTTTGGATCGAAGCTGCCCACAAGCGGCTAAAATATCTTTGCCCTTAGAGATACGAACCGTGCAATTCATGCCGCGATCTAGAAAATAACGTTGCATTTTATAAACTGTTTCTAATTGTGGTCGTTTATACGGACTCGCCGGATGCGGGTTATACGGTATAAGATTGATCTTTGCAGCCACACCTTTGAGTAACTTAATCATACGTTTCGCATCATCGACCGTATCGTTCAGTCCGCCAAGCATTACATATTCAAAAGTAATACGCCGACGCGGAGCCATTGGGTAATTGCGACAGGCTTCCATCAAATCAGTCAAGTTCCATTTTTTATTGATCGGCATGATCTCTGAGCGCATCTCGTCTGTAGTTGCGTTCAGTGAAATTGCAAGGTTCGCGTTCGTGCGATTACCGAACTCCTCGATTTTATCAACTAGGCCAGAAGTGGAAACAGTAATGCGTCGACCACCTAATCCGAAACCAAAATCACAGGTTAGGATATTTACGGCATCAATCATTGCTTCAAAATTATGAAACGGCTCGCCCATTCCCATGAAGACGATATTGGAAAGGCGATGCCCAAGGGCCCCTTTATGGTCATGGCCTAGTTCCCGTGATGCCTGCAAAACTTGATCGATAATTTCATGGGTTTCAAGGTTGCGCACTAACCCCATGTCGCCAGTATTGCAAAAGCGGCAAGCCAGAGCACAACCCACCTGGGAAGAGACGCATTGAGTGAGACGATCGGTACCTGGAATAAGCACTGTTTCGACCGTTTTATCACCTGCTATTTTGAATAGAAATTTCTGGGTTCCATCCTCTTCAGAGGTTTGAGTCGCAACCAGGCTTGGCTGCGGAATCGAGTAGTTCTCCTCGAGGTAGGCCCGCATATCTTTAGAAATATTACTCATCTCCGAAAAGCTCGTAGCGTGCTTTTGGTAGATCCATTGGAAAACCTGCTTGGCCCGATAGCTTTCCTTGCCCATTTTGCAGAAGGCTTCCGTGAGCTGTTCGAGGGTGAAACCCGTAATTGAGTGCTTCTCGGCTGGAGCCTCGGTGTTCGCGGATTCTGGAGCTAAAACCTGATAAGACATATACGGTTTTCTAGCAGAGAAAGCCCCGGAATTCCAGGAATTATCGCGCCTGAAGCTAGAAGCCCAAGTTTGCAGCAGCAGACCCATGCCAATAGAGGACAGCCCGAAAAGGCCAGGGCTCGGGCTCAATAAGGAACTCTCGATTAAGGTCAGAGGTAGAGCGTGCTTGCATTAGGTATTTCCAGGCGGCGCGGTAACCGGATTTTTGTTGGTAGACCGTGGCTTCACGCCAAACGCGAGCGGAAACAAAGATTGAGTAGGTTGGAAGCTGGTAACGATTTTCTGCCCACATTACAAAATGTGCGGCTGCCTCTGGATTCGGGAAAGTTTGTGTAAGAGAGCGCCAGTCGAAGTGGGCAAAGTCTGGGTCTGAAAAAGATATTAACTCTCGTCCTTCAAATTCTAGGATTATGGATTCTAGGCTTTGTTTGTCTTCATCGATAATGCCAAGGTAAAGTAATTTCTGCTCTGGCAATAAATCCGCAATTATTGAGTTAAAAATGTTTGTAAAAAAATGCGGTTTGCTTAAGCAATGTTCATTCTGGATATCGCCACGAAATTCATAATGCGCATTTTTATCCTGTTTATCTAGCGATAGGCTTTTACGAATATCCTGTAGGTGCTTAGCGTAGCTTGGCGATTTATCGGGTTCGCCTGGAGGTGGCATTAGGTCCATGACTGTTTTTAGTAGGTCATCCCGGCGAATCACGGTCAAATTGCGAGCATTGTAGCGTTGTGAGAAGGCTTCGTAGGCTGAGTTGATATCTTCAATTGGAGTATCACGCTCAGAAAAAACTTCCAACTCTGCCCCGTACGGATTGCTGATACAGCCATGAATAATTTTATCGTGGAAGGACAGGGCAAAGACCCCTGTTTCCCTTGGGTTGCAGCTAGGAAAGATGCGCTTGTATTTATACCAATTTTGCTTGTCGCTGAGATTCACTGTTCAAAAATTCCATATTTTGCAATAGCACCGGTACCACAGCATAGGGAGGTACTTGCACAATTACGCGTTTTTCTGCTCGCAAGCGGTCGTGCTCATTTTGCTCTTCTTCATGAATTTCAATCCCTCGAATGGAAGCTGTTCGCGGAAGTGTATATTGTAATTCTTCCACCACATCCGATGGGTTAAAGAGAAACCCAGTAACAAAATTTTTATCTAAATGACTACAAATGAAGTTTGCTAGCACTCGCTTTGAATTTGTTTTAAGCATTGGCTCTGCTTTCGCAACGGCTAAAATTCGTGTAACAAGCTCCTCCATATTAGACAAAGTAGACTCATGCCCATCGATGATAAGCAATTGCCCACCTTCCGGAAATAAAGCTACTTCATACTCCCAATCATGTTTAATTTTAAAAGTTTCAAAACAGGGAAGCTCTGCCTGGGAGCGCTGACAAAGTGAGGAGCGAAATAAGGCTAGTGTGTAATTATGCTGCTTTGTCTGCTCGATTAAGGCACGAAATTGGTCATTCTCAATTTCTAGTGCCTCTTCTACAAAAAGTAATTTTGTTCGCTCTAGCTTTAAGTCTGGAACGTCAAAGAGGGAAGTAACGACTGACATTCGCAGGCCCAATTTTTCTCGCAATATCTGTGAGACCCGGGCTACGGAGAAGGGGTTCTTCACCATACAAAGCACGCTTTGGTCGAAATAATTCTCACTTCCGGAAAGTGAATCTCCGATTTGCCCTAATCGGCTCAAGAACTTTGGAGAAAGTCGCAATAGATCTTCCGCTGGTAACCAAAAATCTCCATAGAGCATCATTCCACTGCTCACCACAAACTTTAGCCCGAGTTCATTGATTGTACTCAGATCATCGCACCATATGGCGTTGCAATAGTCGCGGGAATGATAAAATCGACTAAAATAATCAGGGGCGGAATGCTCCGAGCCAACAATTTCATCTAGCAATCGCTCCAGAGATCCGCTACGCACACAGAAATTTCTCGGTTCTATATTCACGGATTGGTGGCGTTCGAATCGAGACTGTAAGAAATCTACTGCACGAACTCGAAAGGTTCGTTCCGACTGAGCTGGGTTCCAGCCACGGATAGCGTCCAATTCTTTTTGAAAATAAAGCGACGCATAATCGCCATGATCCTCCGGGCTTAGTCCCAGTGTGCGGTAGTGTTTGAAGAAAGAGTCCCCAACGATTAAGTCAATTTCTGCATCAAAATGCTCGGTCAGAACTTCTTTAACTTCCTGAGACAGCTTGAGGAGAAAATGCCCAAACCGTTGAAAGACCTGCGGAGCAACAAGGTTGACTAGAGGATACATATTGGGCGGCGCAAAAGAATAAATCGGCTGACCTGAGCGATCCTGGGCAATATTCTCCGCTTTTCGGAGCAAATCATTGGGCACACCACCGTTAGGGAAGCCAATTGCTACCTCTGGCGTAACGCTTAGACGAACTTTAAACTGAAACCGAATAGCTTGTGTAAGAAATCGCCGAAGACGAAAGTTTTGATCCGATTCTAAATCTGCCCACGGCACCCATGCACCGACGACAGCAATGCCTCTTGCCTTCAAGTCCTGAAATAGAATGGGAATTTCATGCGGTTCTAAATCCCAATAACGCACTACTGAAGTAAGTCCAACTTCCATGTCGACTAGATCGTAACACGAGGGGTTAGCAAAGGAAAAACCTTGTTTTTCCTAATATTTGGGATTTATAACAAGACCTATGTGGTTCTTTTCTGAAGAAGAGCGGATGCTCCAAGACTCTATGCAAAACTTTGCTCAAGACCAAATTCTACCTCTGGCAGAACAAGCGGACGAAACTGAAACTTTGCCCGAAGGCCATTTCTCTAAAATGGCTGAGATGGGATTGCTTGGCATAACCGTACCAGAAGAATTTGGTGGAGCTGGCATGGGCTGCGTGGAAGCAACAATCGTCCACGAGGAGCTCGGTGCAGTTTGTGCTTCAACAGCACTAACCTACTTAGCTCACACAATCCTATTCGTACATAATTTAGCAACGAATGGTTCGAAGGAGCAGAAGGAAAAGTACCTTCCCGATGTAATTAGCGGAAAGAGTATTGGTGGACTTGGGATTACGGAACCAGGCTCCGGATCTGATTCACTTGCCATGGCAACGATGGCAACTCGTGACGGCAACGACTATCTTTTATCGGGAACCAAAACTTATATAACCAATGCCCCTAACGGGCAGATTTTTTATGTGTATGCACGAACGGGCGACGGCAAGAAAGATGTTTCTACATTCCTTGTGGAAAATTCTTTTGAAGGATTTTCCCACGGCAAAAAAATTCGAAAAATGGGAATGCGCGGATCTCCCACGGGCCAGCTGATTATGGATCAGTGCCGCGTACCAAAAGCTAATCGTGTGGGCAAAGAGGGCTATTCAGCAACACATATGATGCGTAACTTAGATATTGAGCGTATTACAATTGCTGGGATTTCCGTTGGTATCGCTCGCGGAGCTCTGGCTGTAGCGCAGCGATACGTACAAGAGCGAGAAGCCTTTGGTCAAACGCTTTCAAAGTTTCAAATGATTCAAAAAATGTATGCAGACGGCGACGCGGAATTACACGCAGCAAAGTCGCTTGTGTATGAAGCAGCGAAACGTTGGGATATCGCCAAATCAGAGGGGCGGCCTCTTGGGAAAAAGGGGGCGCTTTGGGCAGCCAGGGCGAAACTAATTGCAGCCACCATGGCTACGAAGGTTTCTCTCGATTGTGTGCAGATGCTCGGTGGTTACGGGTATGACCGGGAGTTTCCGGTTGAACGTATGGCTCGCGATGCAAAGCTTAACGAGATTGGGGCCGGCACAAATGAGATTATGCGTTTAATTATTGCGCGAGAAGAACTAAATTAGTTTTTAGTCTGTTAGGAGCTCCATGGATTTCTCACTGAACGACATTCAAACTGAGGTTATTGATTCCACTCGAAAGTTTGCTGAGAAAGAAATTGCCCCTATCATTGATGAAGACGAGGCTAATTCGCATTTCCGTCGAGAGCTCTTCCCAAAAATGGGAGATGCCGGGCTGATCGGTGCTACGGCGCCTGGAGATTACGGCGGATCAGAATTGGGGATTATGGAATATTCCTTAATCCTGGAACAACTTGCTTACTATTCTGCCAGCTATGCTGCGTCTTTTTCAGTAACTGCCTTGCCAATCAAAATTATTGAGCAGTTTGGCTCCGAAGAACAAAAACAAAAATATCTTCCAGACCTAATTACAGGTGAGTTGATTGGCGCATTTTGTTTGACAGAACCAGGCTCAGGATCAGATGCGAAGAGTTTAAAGACTAAAGCAGAAAAATCTGGCGACAACTATACCATAAACGGCGTTAAACAGTTCATTACAAATGGCGGACAAGCGGACGTATATATCGTGATGGTGCGCACAGATGAGAAAGAAATTTCCGCTCTGATCGTCGAAAAAAATTGTGCAGGCATGAGCGTTGGTAAGCTGGAAAAAAAAATGGGGATGCGAGTGAGTCCAACGGCAGAAATGCTATTTGAGAATGCGTCAGTGCCTGCAGCAAATACGATTGGCAGGCCTGCCGATGGCTTTAGAGTTGCAATGACAGCGCTTGACTCGGGCCGCATTTCTATTGCTTCAATCGCTAATGGAATTTCTCAAGCTGCATTAGATAAGGCAATTGCCTACGCTAAGGAGCGGGAGCAATTTGGCCAGCGGATCATTGACTTTCAGGGCATTGAGTTCATGCTGGCAGAAATGGCGACTGAATTAGAAGCCTCTCGTTGGCTCACGCGAAGAGCAGCCTATCTGCACGACAATGACCTTCCGTTTTCAAAAGAAGCTTCTATGGCGAAGTTGAAGAGTACCGAGGCTTGTATGCGCATTACTACTGATGCAGTTCAGGTGCTTGGTGGATATGGCTATATGGAAGAGTATGTCGTCGAACGATTTATGCGAGAAGCAAAAATGCTCGAACTTGTAGAAGGTACCAGCCAAATTCAAAAATTAGTAATTTCTCGCAACTTAAAAAAGGATTAAGCGCTAATGAAATTGATCGTAAATTTAGACAATTTGAGTGGCCTACAGCTGGATGCACGTCCAGAGGCCTGTGAGCAAGTTGAAGCTAAGTATAAAGAGTGGATTCAATCGGACTACGCCGGTTTTCGCAACGTTTTAGACCCCTGTGCCGTTGAACATCCGCCGATTGAAAAAATCATTGAACTTGCGGAGAAACATCGCACTGGTTCAACCGGCAAAGAGATCAAGAAGTTTGTATTGCTTGGGACCGGTGGTTCCAGCTTAAACGCAGAGGTTTTGGTTCGAGGACTGCGATCGAAATTTACCAAGCCTCAATTCTATTTCATGGACAATAACGACCCAACATGGTTCATCGAACATTTCGAACATTGGAAACCTGAAGAAACGTTTGTTTTTGCTTGTTCTAAGAGCGGTGGCACTTTAGAAACCTGGTCTCAGCTTCTTGTAACTCTCAATTGGTTGCAAAACAATCTAAAGTCAGCCGATGCTTGGAAAAACCATCTGATTCTCTGCACCGATCCTGAGGCCGGTGACTTTCGTCGTTTTGCAAATGCCCATAATATTACAACCCTTGAAGTACCAAAGTCAGTCGGTGGAAGATTTGCAGCCTTTACCCCATTAGGACTTTTCCCTGCTGCGTTTGCAGGACAGAATATTAAAGGCTATCTCGAGGGCGCTCAAGAACTAGTGGAAGAATGGGAAGCAAAACCATTCAACGAGAACCCTGCCTTTCGCTTAGCTCATGCACTTTGCTCTCATCCCGATCACAAGAATACAATTCACTTCTCTTACAACTCACACATGTCCGCCTTCAACCGCTGGTTCTGTCAGCTGTGGGGGGAAAGCTTAGGTAAGCAGGGTAAGGGCTTTACTCCGTATCCGGCGATTGGGACTACTGATCAGCATTCACAAATTCAACTGTACATGGAAGGTCCGAGAGATAAAATTATTGGATTCTTGTATGTCGATTACCACAAGACCCCAATGCCGATTCCAACAATTTCGGGGGCAGCAGAGCTTACCTCAGCAAAGGTTCTGGAAGGTCGAAGTATGCAGGAGCTGTTCGAGGCCGAATTCCTAGCCACCCGAGATGCGCTAAAACAGAATGGTATTCCAAATTTCACTGTTCGCCTTGAAGCATTAAATGAGCACTCTATTGGCGCCCTGCTTTATTTTTGGCAATGGGTGACCGTGCTCACAGGTGCAATCCAAGATATAAATCCATTCAATCAGCCTGGTGTTGAAAAAGGCAAGATGCTCACCAAGCGTTACTTAAATGAGCTATCCTAGTTCGTTAGCATAAAACAAAACTCGTAGGTAATGAAATTCTGCTGCCGAAAAATCTGCAAGGAGCCACCTTGCTCTTCCAGCAAAATCGACGACAGATAGTGGGACACAGACTGGTCTAGGTCAGAAATATTTGGCACAAACGGGCAGTGAAACCGAAGATACAATGCTTGCCTAACCTCTGTGTCGACCGTAATCTTTCGTTCCCGCCGAGGCAGAGATACGAATGATTCACCCAGCCTAGAAACTAACTCCTGTAGCGACTGAAAAATTGCTTGCAGCGTTTTCTCTTTGTACCCCCAAAGATTGGGAAGATCATATAGAATACGAGTTTCATCTTTCCATTCAATATCAAACTTAGAGCGCTTAAGCGCCGGGCGAAGCAAGTTCATAACCGAGGTAATACATTCGGATACTGAATAAATTTCAGATTCACTTTTCGACTCTCGAACAAGAGTAAGCATTGTTTGAATAAGATTCTGGCAACGGCTTGCTTCTTCACGAATTGTCCGAATATCCTGTCCAACCGCTGTTTTTGCGCCGTAATCTTTCTCAAGAAGCTGACAAAAGGCAAGAATTCCACCAATAGGATTATTAATATCATGTGCGACCGAGCTAATTAATACTCCTAGGTTAGAGCGCTGTTCTTTTGCCATCATGGTTTCTCGCAGTTGCTTTTCTCGAGTAAAATCCTGCATCCGAACTACAAAATGATCTTCATTATCTTGTTTGTGTAGTCGATCTAAAAAAACGCGGTAATTTCGGTTGGAAAAATTTAATTCCCACTCACTCCGTGTGGATTTCATATAAGAAGAAATTTCTTCAATATTAAAAAATAGGCTCTCGTGATTCAGAACATTTTCAAGTGTACGACCAACAAGTTCCAAATACGAACGATTCGCTTGTAAGACTATTAATTCTGAATCAATAATCACAACTGGATCTTCAATAGCATCAAAGGACGCTTGCCACAGATCGCGAGAACGAACTGCATCTTGTAGTACTCGGTTGCGCTCCAATGTAAGTGCTATCACATCTGAAAGGCCCAGTAGAAATTCAGATAATTCGTTTATAACTACTTCTTTATTTTTAATTGACTTCCTTAGCCTCACGTAAAGATGTGCATAAAGCTTTTCCTCAAACTGAATCGGAATTGCTAAATCTTGAATTTTCATTTCTGCTAGCGACGCGTATGATGGGTCTACAAATAATTTTACTGACCTGGTTTTAGCAATATCATCTACGATTTTTTGCAAGCAGTTTTGCACAGCCGCATTGTCATTGCAGGCAAAAATTCGCACCATCGCTTCTGTAATCTTACGTATCACCTTAGCTTCTGTAGCGATTCCCCCACTCCAGGTCATCTCTTCGGCAATAGAAAAATCATGAACCAGCCTCAACTCTGAACGTAAAGCCAGTAACTGTTCCTCAAAGAGTTGAAAAGAAGGAGTCGGTAACCCAACTCGCATTGTTTCGATGCGGTCTTGATACTTGTCTTGAATCTCAGAAGCAAATTGATCTTCAGTCAATAAGGAGAGACGCTCGTCTGGCTCGATCCGGCTTTCAAAGTCATCAACAGATAGACTCACCATCAACAACATGCCATCAATAGATGGAATTTGATTTTCTGGTGGTAGGATCTGCTCCCCTATGATCCAAACCTTATCCAGATTCGCCAATCTTCGTCACCTCAGTCTTTAAATTGCCTTTACTGAGTCGAATATTCAATTCGTCTCCAACATTAGCTTCTTTCGCCGACCTCAGATAGGTGCCATCGGCCTCTTGAACAATTGCATACCCTCTATCGAGAATGCTCACCGGTGATAAAGCATTCAATGCTGCCATGTTATATTCTATTTCTGATTGTCGAATTTTAATAGTCTCACGGAATTTGAAATACAATTGTTCCAGAATTGGCGTCAAATTTCTGTCACTCAGATTTCTTCGCATTACTACAATCATACGATCAAACCAGTCCTCAAACTGTCGCTTTATTTCCCTTAAATATTCGGCTGGATTACGAATTCGTGAACGAGTTGACTGAAACTCTATTCGCAGCTGCTGCAATTTTCGATTAATTGAATTCTGTAGCCGATCCCAATACTCATCCAGCGTTTCCATCAGCACTTCCGACTCTTTCGTCAGGATTTCAGCCGCTGCGGAGGGAGTTGGCGCTCGATAGTCAGCCACGAAGTCTGCAATCGTAAAGTCAATCTCGTGCCCAATAGCCGAGACAACTGGAATCTTAGAGTCGGCTATAGCACGAGCAAGCTTCTCCGAGTTGAAGCACCACAAGTCCTCTAAGCTACCGCCTCCCCTCGTCAGCAGGATTACTTCTGCTTCTAGAGCAGGATGATTAGCCGCCTTTATGGCCTTCAAAAGTTGTGGTTCGGCACCCTCACCCTGAACAAGTGACGGCACAATAATAAGCTCAAAAGCCACCGAACGTCGCTTCATTACTGACAACACGTCTCGAACTGCAGCCCCTGTTGGACTAGTAATCACGGCAATTTTTTTCGGCATCCTCGGAATTTCACACTTGCGATCAACATCAAATAGACCTTCCGCTTGCAGCCTCTTCTTAAGAACTTCGAGTTTTGCCTGCAAGGAGCCCGACCCAAGCGCTTCCATATTACTCACAATCAGCTGATAAGATCCACGAGGTGGATAAACAGATATACGACCGTGACAAATAACTTCCAGTCCGTCCTTCAATTGAATATTGCGAATCTTTGCAGCAACGCCGCGAAATAGTGCCGCCGAAATCGAAGAATCCTCATCCTTCATCGAAAAATATACATGCCCGCTTGCTGCTGGATGAAAGTTTGAGATCTCTCCTTGAATCGAAACATTCGCAAAATCACCTTCTAAGGCGTCCTTGATTTTGTCGTTAATTTCAGAAACCGTGTAAACACTAGGTTCGTCAGCCCGAGAGAATAAATCCATGAATTAAATCTTTGCCCTGCCTTGCTTCTTTTTACTGCGTCCGACCTTACGCTCGGTTGTCTCTTCCTGTTGGAGAACTCGCTTGTAGAAGTCCAAGCTCTTTAGGTGAGCAACAGCCCGTTGAATCTGAAAATCTTTCTCTGGATCCATACGCTCACGAGACTTCCGTTCGCTCTTATCCTTACCACGCTTCTGAGTGTAGTCACCAATTTTACGACGAGAATTTTCAACTCGGCCCTCAGCACCAAAGTGATTGCGCAGGTCCGCTTCCCGCAAGTATGAAGCCTTTCGCTTCGCCTTGCTATATAGTTCTGGATCCACCTCGTCCAGAAGCACATGCGGCGTGATTCCCTTCGCTTGAATCGATGTTCCATTCGGAGTGTGATATGTGGCAATTGTCAACTTCAAGCCCATATCATCTGCCAAGGGGATCACTGTTTGCACCGAACCCTTGCCAAATGTCCTTGAGCCAAGGATTAAGGCTCGATTATGATCCTTCAGAGCCCCTGCTACAATTTCAGCAGCCGATGCTGAATTTCCATTCACAAGTACTACTAGTGGAATATCAGTTCGAGCCACGCCAGAACGAGCCTTCTTGACCTCTTCCTGCTTTTTATCTCGACCGATCGTAGAAACAATTACACCACCATCGATAAAAAGGTTTGCCACTTCCACTGCTTCGTCCAAGAGTCCACCTGGATTATTTCTTAAGTCTAGGACCAATCCACGAAGCTTCTTTTTCTTATCCAGGCTCTTCAGAGCGCGCTTCATCTCTCGCGCCGACTTTTCTTGAAAATGACTTAGACGAACGTAGCCAATATTATCGACTAGCATTTGTTCACGAACCGATTTGACTTTAATTTCTTCGCGTATGATCTCAATTTCTTTTATTTCATCAGACTCCTCCCGAAAGACGGTCAGCCGGATTGCTTCGCCTTTTTCGCGCATTTTCGCTACTGCCTCAACCAAAGATAAACCTTTGGTGGCCTCTCCGTTGATACGAATAATTTTGTCGCCAGCCTTTACTCCGGCCTTCCAAGCAGGGGTGTCTTCCATTGGGTGCACGACAGTAAGCAATCCATCCTCGCCCAACCAAATCTTAATGCCCAAACCACCAAACTTCCCACTCGTATCATTCCGCATTTGATGATAAATCTCGGGCGGTAAAAAGCTAGAGTGCGGATCTAAGGCCTCGAGCATTCCCTTAATTGCGCCATGAACTAGCTTCTTCGTGTCTACATTCTCAACATACTGCTGTTCGACAAAATTTAGCACACGATTGAATAATGCAATCTCGTTATACTTCTCATTTGTCACGAGACTCTTTTTGCTTTTGGATTCTTTCGCTACGACAGCTCCAGAAATGATCACGCTCGTGACCACTAAAGAAAGAACCAGCAATATTTTAACCAATCGTGTCATTAATGCTCCAGCGCGATGTTAAAATTTCAGCCAAGGAAGTGGATCAATCGCAACGTGCCGTTTACGGATTTCGAAATAAACCGGGTCTCCCGAAATTCCACTCTTTCCAATCACATCACCTACGTTAACCTTATCTCCAACTTTGCTGATCAACTCTCCAAGTTGAGCAACCAGGCTAAAGTAATCCTTCCCATGATCTATAATGATAAGCTGCCGATAACCTCCAAGTCTTCCAGAAAAAACGACCTTTCCAGGAAAAATTGCCTTTACCTCTTCTCTTCCGTTTGTCGAAATTGAGACACCCTTATGAAAGCTGTATAAATTCGTTTTTGGCTCATACCGTTTTCCAAATTTTGTAATAACTCTACCTTGTAGCGGAAGAGCCAAATTCCCTTTATGTGCAAGAAAGTTACTCGCCCATTTTTTCTTAAGCCTTTCTCTCTTCTTTCTGAGTCGGATCATTGTATTTGCTAGCTTACGCTCAGACTTCTTTGCTTCTTGAAATTGCCTTAAACGCTTATTCCGAGAAAGTTTTGACCTCTTTAAGTGCTTATTTTTTAGCTCAATGTTTAACTGCAAGACGGATTGTTTTTGCCTCAAATCATCTACTTGCGCTACAAGCTCCTGTTTTTTCTCTAGCGTATCTTCTTCCATCTGAAGGAGTTCAAGCGCAAGCTCTTTCAACATGAAGATCTGTGTTTTCTCATCCAATACCATCGAATCAATAAGTTTCTTATGCATCGAACGCATTGCCTGCTTACGTCGCGTGGTACTTGTAAATAGCACTGTAAATTTAAGACTGTAGACACGGGAAAGATGTTCTTTCATTTTCTCTTTACGATTGTTCAGAATTTTCTTTAGAGCCGTCTTGCGTTGGTTCATCTCAGAAATTTGAGTTTCAATCTCCAAAAGCTCTGCCCTGCTGAGCTCGATTTCCAAGGCTTGCAAGCGCATGAGCTTACTTAATTGCTCTATCTCTTGACCAAACTTAGCCTCATTGCGCATTTCTGAATTGATAAGCATTTCATATTTTTTAACTTGGGAACGAACCTGATTGAGTTTCTTTTCTTCCTTAGTCGCTTCCTTAACTGCAGCAAAGAGCGACATCCCAGCAAAGAGTGGCACAGCAGCAAAAATTAGAAATCGATTACGCAAATTTTCCTCGTAGCAGTGCTGCAAAACCACCAATAATGTGAGCCATGAGTCCGGCTAAGAACATTACAACGCCAGCCCACAATGCAGCTTCAGAATTAATCACAAAACGCTCATAGCCTAGAGTCTCGAAAAATTGGTTAAACAAGACGGCTAACTCTCCTCTTCCAAACCAAAGAACGAGTACGCCAATCATAGATGCAAATGTTGCATAAACACAGGCCTCTACAATCCAAGGTAAGAGAATCCACGATTCACTAGCACCAAATCCACGCAATAGTTTAATTTCTTGTAACTCCTTAAACTGCACTCCTTGGAAGTGAGTAAATGAAACTACAACCAAAACTAACCACAAACAGGCCCCCATAATACCCGCGCCCACGCTAAGCCAGTTCAATGACGCAATCGCTCCCGACACTTGCTTTGCACCATCATCAACTCTAATCGCTCCCTTAACCGAAGTAATGCCTCGAACCGTATTCTCCCGTGCAACTAGACTGAGTGACTTATCAAAACCGACCTGAATCATTGTTGGTAAAATTTCAGTTCCAACTTCATCAATCGAGCCCTGTAGATCTGGAAAGTACTCTCCCAAGTATTCCATGAACTCTTCCGCCTCTACGATTGTTGCTGATTCAACGCCCGTCATGGCTAAAATTTTAGGGAGAAGTGAGTCCGCTTCATTCGCATGTTTTGGGCTAACAAATACAGCAACCGATCGATGTGCTTTAAGGTTTGCTTGATCACCATGGATCCAGTAGGACCAATAGCCCAGAATAGTGCCGGCAATCAATATGGCTGCTGTGGAAAAAAGAGTGAATAGAGTGGACAAGAAACGCCGGCGCATTCCGGCTAAAGCAATACTTAAAATAGGCATGCACCCTCCCGAGTATCGAAACGCAGTACACCTTTTTCTAAGTGCGCAGTGGGCTTCCGAACCTTCCGCACAATATCTCGGTCATGGGTTGCTAGAATAATAGCCATCCCCTTAAGGTTTAACTTTTGGAATAAATCGATAATCGCCCAAGTGTGATTATGGTCTAAGCTTCCTGTCGGTTCGTCTGCAATTAAAACATCTGGGCGATTGATAATTGCTCTTGCTATTGCTACACGCTGGCGCTCACCTCCAGAAAGATTCCCAACTTTTGTATTGAACATTTTTTCAGGCAAATCCACTAGCTTCATCGCATCCAGAACAACCTTTTTTACACTACCCCCAAAAAGCGAAATTCGTTTAATTCCCGTACCAGCACGACCAAAATAAAGTGGAAGAGATACATTCTCTAAAACTGTTCTATCTAAGAAGAGTTTAAAATCCTGATGTACAAAACCCGTTCTCTTCCGAAAACTGCGAATAACTCGAGAGTCTGTAGAAACATCCGCTACACCATTAAGCAACACAGAACCCTTGGAAGGCTTCTCTTCACCAGACATTAGCTTCAGTAGAGTTGTCTTTCCTGCACCGCTATCGCCGACAACAAAAAAGAAATCTCCCTTGCCCAGACTAAAGTCTACAGCTCTGAGCACCTGAGTATTTGTGTCGTAAAACTTTGAAACACGCTTAAGTGTAATCAAGCAGACTCTCCCCTGAAAAAAATTTTAGCATCGTTACCAGGGGTTTGGTAGCCTATAGAGCGGAGGCAGCTGACCAAAAATTTATGAAGTTTTTATGAAATTTATACTCTTTCTCTTCTTCGGATTGCTCTCACTAAATGAACTTTGTGGAATATCAAATGCTTCTACAACTGGCCCGCAAGTAGGAGGAGCTTGGGTACGATTACATGAATCTCCAAATTTTTTCTCAAAAAAAAAGAACCTTGCCTCAGTATGGGGACCAAATTTACCCATTGGTGCACAAGTAAAGGTTGTTGATATTTACGGTCGGTGGCTTTTTGCTCACCCCGCGCCATTAAAGCGAATGAAAAAACAGCATTACGCGAAACCAGGTTGGATCTATAACCGCATGCTCTTACTACCTGGCGATAGACCAATTCGCAGTCTGGCTAGCAGAACCTCACTTTCTTGGATAGAGTTTCACGCATCTAATAGTTGGAAATCCATTCCCAGCTCGTCTGGAGGGAAGAATTTCGCCACTTCGCAGTTTTTAAGTAGTCTTATCATTGGAAGCGCCACGATGAATAAATTGAAAAAATTGGATGAACAGTCGTCGGCTATAGCTCCTTCCTGGGTGCGACGTTCACGTTCAGCTCTTAGAAAGTTTGATTTTTTGATTGAATCAGCGATAGCAAAACCTATCGATAAGACGAATTTAGGATTTAGTGGCGCACACCTTGCCTTCCTTAAGATCGAATCAAAAAAAGCTGCGGCACTAAGAGCGATTCGTGCGCAAAAAATTAAAGAAAAACGCCTCAAGCCTCCAGTCTTTCCAAAAATCAATAATGAGATCATCAATGCAATATTTGGTCGTTACTTTTTTGCCACAAGAGCAATTTTACCAAAACTCTCTCACGAAGAAGTTGATACCCACCTCTACCTTCAATCTGTAGCAATGCGTGCATTATCGGGCTGCACTCCTGAGGTAAGGGAGTATTGGGAAAATCGACCTTGGCGATTCTTTCGTGTACACGGAATGAAAGGAATTTCAAGTGCCTACGATTCATCTTGGTTCACATTTTGGTTACCTGGACATCAATTTCTAATTTCTTCCGAAGCCTTACGGCAAGTTCAGAACGAGGCAGAGTTGGCATTTGTCCTCGCGAGAAATTTTGTCCATATCCAGAAGCTCGCACTTAGGGATCATAAATTTTCCATGAATTGGAAAAAAGAATTCTCCACGTATGTTCCCAAGTTTGAGCAATATCTAAAAAAAATCCACTACGCAAAGTTCAATCCCAAATTAGATGTGGGTACGGAAATCAATACAGATATGGCTGCAACCAGGTGTGTTGCTAATCAAGACTATTTCTATGGCGCAGGGTTAAAGATGTTAAAACGAGCTTACCGTAAGAGGCACCTCCCGGAGCTAGAGAATTTCTGGGCAATGTCTATGGGCCCAGAGTACCGCCTCAAAGAATTCACACATCGTCTTGAATCCGAATTAGCTTCCGGTAATGTGGTAAGTGGCGCTGTACTGAATGAAAAGCGATACCATGCTGCAAAGAAAATTTGGAATCTCTAGGAATGCCTAAGTATTCGTTTCTGAGAAAATTGCTGCACCCATTCATCATCACTGCTGTTTATATTTTGGTGTCTGAGTTTGGATTCATTGCTTTAATTACGGTCGTAACAAGTATCGTCGTTACTCAAAACCCGACTCAAGAGCAACTAAATCAAATCAATGACATTACAGACCAGTACATGTATCTCATCTATGCCTTATCTGCATTAGCGATTTTTTTGCTCGGACGAGCTGGCGATAAAGCGCTCGGTCGAAAGCATAATTTTTGGCCTACATCGGGAAAATATATTTGGAGTCTAGGCCCAGAAGCTCGATCGGAGATACTTCGAGGAATTGGTAGTGGACTCCTAATTCCACTTATTATCATATCACTGCTAATCTTCTCGGGGCAGTTACAGTACCATGGAATTTTTGTCCTTTCGGATATATCCTCTCCAATTTTTCTTCTCTTCCTAACGAATGTATTTTCAATCCTGACTCTAGTCTCTTGCGAGGAATATATCTTTCGGTACAAAGTTCTAAGTGGATTACAAAAGAGTTTTCGCCCAATAACTAGTGTGGCACTGACTTCTATTGTCTACGTTATCGTGAAAGCTTTTCAGTTTAACCTCAGCCCAGAAGACCATGTCTCCCTATTCCTGCTGAACTTCTCTGCTGGATTCTATTTTTTACGAACAATGCGAGTATTCCGCGGACTAACATTCCTTGTGACACTTTATGGTATGATTCATCTTGTTTGTGGCTTGCCTATGTTAGGCCAAAAAGGTGTCGGGATTTTTTTGATAATGGATTCCACGGTCGCATTTCGAAGCGTGACCGGTGGTGGCTTAGGGCCTCTTTCTGGAGTAGCATTCATCTCTGTATTACTCCTGGTTGCAGGTACAAGTGGCGTTCTCTGGCAACGAAATAATGCCTCGCGATAACATCTTTCCCTTAGCGACAACTTAGCGGAATTATCTATTCTAGGTTACACTCTTCCTATGGAAGTGAACGCAAATTTACAACTCTCAGTCCTCGATTTAGTCCTTCAAGCCGGACCCGTAGTAAAGCTGGTCATGCTGATTCTGCTTATATCCAGTATCAGCTGTATCACGATAATTTTACTAAAACGGAAACTGCTTAGCTCTGCAGAGAGACAGAATGAAAAATTCCTCACTGGATTTTGGGGGGACTGGGCCCTAGACGAGTCTTTTCTCAAAGCTGAATATTTTCCACTTTCGCCTGTGGCGAAGTCTTTTCGATCTACAGTCAAAGAGCTACGAAGGGTCGACGAGGGGGCAAAGAATGAGCGAAGAGATTTACGGAGAAGCATTGTTCGACGTGCGCTTAAAAAGTCTAATGCCTCTGAGCTCGCTGCGCTTGAGTACTCAATTTTTTGGTTAGCATCTACCGCTTCAGCAGCGCCTTTCATTGGGTTATTTGGAACTGTTTGGGGGATTATGAATAGCTTCCAGTCAATTGGTATAGCTGGGAATGCCAACTTAGCCGCGGTAGCCCCAGGAATTTCAGAAGCCTTAATTGCAACTGCACTCGGCCTGGCGGCAGCAATCCCTGCAGCCATTGCTTATAACTATCTTGTGGGGCGCATACGGGGCCAGGCGCTCGAGTTGGATTCCTTTAGCCAAGACTTGTTGAATCTATTGGAACGTAAGGGAATTATTTGATTCATGAAGATTGAATCTGTCAGTCTACAAGGAAGCGACGGAAGTAGCTATACTCCGCCGTCCACCTTGAATGAAATCAATGTCACGCCAATGGTCGACGTAATGCTTGTTCTTTTAGTCATTTTTATGGTGTCTGCGCCATTAATGCAGCAAGGGGTACAAGTAGACCTTCCTAAAACCGATTCGCCCTCTCTCTCTGAGCAAGAGGAACAAATTGTTTTAGTGGTAAATAGGAACGGATCTATCGAAATAAACAAGAATCCGATTCCAATTAATGATCTTCGTAAGAAGTTACACATGCTTTACAAGGACAAAAGAAAAAAGGAAATTTTTATTCAATCAGACCAAACCGTTCCCTATGGGAAAGTCGCCACAGTAATGTCTCAAGTACAGCTGGCAGGCATTAAAAAAATTGGTTTAGTCACAGAACCACGAAAAAAATAAAGTCGAAGGTAAATAGCTGAGGGTAAATGACTGGCGGTGTAATCAATCGGTCAAATTTGTATATCGAACAACAAAGGTTGTTCTGGAGGTATCTTCAATACTCCATTGGCGCGCACCTCGTTGGCTTTGCTATAATCTTCCTATATATTTTGATTGGCCCAACCAGGGAAGAGCCCTTTCAACCAGCGATCCAAGTCGATATTGTTGAGCTTCCTGATTTTGTGAAGCATAAGCGTAAGCTTGTGGACACAAGACTGCCAATCAAAGATAAGCCAGTACCTCCTCCTCAGCCACCGAAAACTAAAGTCAAAGACGATATGCTACTAAACAAGAAGTCCTCAAAGCTCAAAAAGAAGAATGCTCCGACGCCTCAAAAGGAGGCATTGTCTGTTTTAGAGCGAGTCAAGCGTCAGGTAGAGCGCAAACGCCACATAGAGAATCAGAAACTAGTGAAGCAAAGGCAAAGAGAAACCAAAAAATTCGAGGATAAATTCAGAAACCGTCTTGGCGGTAATAATCTAAACAAAGGAAATTCCGTTTCTGGCACATTAGCTACTGCCATCAACGACTATGCTGGCCATGTAACAGAAAAAATTCGCAATTATTGGGAGCTACCGCTGTATCTGAGTGATAAACAAAATCGTGCTGTAGTGAACCTATTTGTTGATGCAAATGGCGAGGCTCGTTACCATTTTAAGAAGAAGTCTGGGGATTCAGTGTTTGATAACCTGGTAGAGGATGCGATCGATCGCGCAACCCCATTTTCACCGCCACCGCCTGAATTAGTGGGGCCGCTGAGGCGAAACGGAATGGAGGTACGATTTCCGTTATGAATAAAGTTAGATATTTGGCTTTAGGTCTGTTTATTCATTGTTTTATTTTTGACCTCAGTGCCTACGCAGCGAAACCACTCATACAGTTAAACATTGGTGCGCCACGAATTAAGCGCTCACGAATTGCCTACCCAAGTATTAGGTATGAGAAGGGCTCACAAGATGAGCTCGGCTATCTTCGTTTAGTTCATGATGTTACAGTGGAGGACTTAACTTTTTCTGGGCTTTTCGACTTTATTAGCCCAGAGGCGTTTATCGAACAAAGTGAAAAATCCGGAGTAAAGAAGGGCTCCTTTAAATTTTCTGATTGGTCAAAAGTCGGCTCTCAGTTTCTTATCAAGGCGAAAGGGAAGGTAATCGAGGAAACCATAAGCCTAGAAGTTTATCTTTATGCCGTCAGTAGTGGCGTGCAGTTACTAAGTAAACGCTACTCATCAAGTTCTTCCGCACTCCGTAAGCTCGCCCATACAATTTCAAATGATATATTTTATGCCTTTACCGGGAAACGCGGCCCCTTTACGGCTAAGATTGCCTTTGTGAGTGATGTGACAGGGAACAAAGAGATCTATATCATGGATTATGATGGAAATAATCGTGTCCAGGTAACGAACCGGCAGTCTACGACGATGGCGCCGGCCTGGTCTCCTGATGGGAAGTCACTCATTTTTTCTTCCGTTGATAAAAACTCAGAAAACGTCGAGAACCATAACCTTTATATTTATCATATGCCTACTGGCCAAGTGAAATTGATTTCGAATCGCAAGGGTCTAAACTCAGGAGCGCAATACCATCCAAATAGTGGATCGGTGATTCTGACAATGAGTTTCCTGGGTAATCCGGAAATTTTTACGATGAACCCAAACAACAAAACTGCAAAACGCATCACAAACAGCTTCGGTGTAGATGTAGATCCTAGCTATAATGTCGACGGAAAATGGATTACATTCGTGTCTGATCGGTCTGGACGATCAATGATATATAAAATGCGCTCCGACGGGTCTAAAATTACACGCTTAACATACGCTGGTAAATATAATGCCACCCCGTCGTGGTCACCATCCGGATATAAAATTGCTTTTGCGGGTTGGAACCGAGGAAAATTTGATATTTTCATTATGAACCAAGACGGCACTACACTAGAGCGCTTAACAAAAAATATGGGCAATAACGAAGACCCACATTTTGCTCCAGACGGCTATTTTATTGTTTATAGCTCTAACCGTAAGGGCAAAAAGGATCTCTATATTACGAACACGGACAATAGTGCTCATGTTCAGATCACGCGCAACTTTGGCAACTGCGAGGCGCCGAAATGGAGTCCGCTCTACTAGGGATTTTAGCCGTGAAGAGCCCAGCCGCCTCAAGGATTCCACTCGGTGCACTTAGCTGCATCGGCTCCGCCGTCCTGCGCCCCTCCGTCCATGATCTTCCAGCTTCTAGGAGCTGTAGTAAGTATGGCCCTAGCTTTGGCGCCGCAGTCGTTATACCTGCTCTAGCTTGCTAGCAAAAATAAACATTTGGAAATAAATGTCAATAAAGAGAATTGATTGGTAATCACGCTATAGACTTAAGCTGCTATCAGTCGTTCGCTAAATCGTCCGCCCAGTTGTCCAATAACTCAACTCTGGCCGGTAAACCTCTAGAAAATTCAGCGACTTCAAGTGCTTTCGAGGGCAT
>JAALKR010000039.1 GCA_011087955.1 Oligoflexia bacterium | reverse complement strand
ACCGACAGTTTCCCCTTGTAGTTAAGTACCGTCAGAATCGCTTGGTAATGATAGAGATCATATTTGAGCAGGTTATTGATGCCTTTGCCCCATTTTCTAAATTCACCCCAAAGGGTACTGCAACTCTTGTTGAGAAATTTCGGAAAAGCACAAAAGACCCCATTTTTTACGCTGAGCAAAAGTTGAGCGAGTTAGCAAAACAGAAATTGGAAGCACAATCAAAATTAGAACGGATTGAGAAGCTGTATGCTGATGGGTTAATTGAAAAATGGGAGTACGAGGAGATTATGCGCGAAAAGAAGCGAACTTTTGCCGCCATTGGATCACAAATTGACGATATTGGAGATACGACAGAGCAGGTTCAGGCGGAAAGCCTAAAGGTTATCGAACTTTTCAGTAAGGCTAATAAATTCATGCATTTAAGTACAAATGAACTAGACAAAGCAAGACTTGCAAGAGTGGTGCTATCGAACCCTGTTTTGAAAGATAGAACCCTTTGTTTTTCTTATGCTAAACCGTTCGATAACCTTCTTAAAATTACTGTTGACAAAAATTGGTGGACCCTAGGAGAGTCGAACTCCTGACCTTTTCACTGCCAGTGAAACGCTCTACCAACTGAGCTAAGGGCCCGTAAGATCAATTTGGCGCTAAAGTGTCCCACAAGCCCTAGCGGCTGTCAGCTGGAATATAGCTAGACTCTGTGGTGCGCTCGTATTTCGCATTGTTCCGTGTAATTAGCAGCAATTAATCTAAGTAGCTGTAAAAATGATCTAAATTGTTTAAAATTCTAGTATGGCTTATTCCAAGAAAAGTGGTGCTAAGGGCAAGGGCTTGCAAAAAACGAATGCCATGGAAGAAGTCATAATCACGCAACAGACAAATACGCAGTCGCTTGACGATGAAGCCGTGCGCTTGCTGAAGCGTGATGTAGAGGAAGCTAAATCTAGAGACTCTATTCTTGTCGTCATTCGAGGAAATGCTCAGGGTAAGCGCCACGTTTTGGATGCAGATGAAGTTACTTTAGGAAGAAGCCGCAGAGCAAACATTCGAATATTTGATCCAAGCATCAGCGGCATGCATTGCGCCTTTACCAAAAAGGGCAATGAAGTGTTTGCGGAAGACTTGAACTCAAACAATGGCACTTACCTGAATAATGAGAAGTTTGAAGGCAAAGTAAAACTTAGTAAAGAAGATATGCTTACGGTTGGAACAACCGTCTTAAAATTTGTTCCCGCAGGCGAACTAGAGATTCTTTATCATGGCAATTTGCTTAAGGCTGCCTATAGCGATCAATTGACTGGGGTTTACAATCGGAACTATTTAGAGGAGGCACTTGAGGCGGAATTTAAGAGAGCGAAGGTCTTAGACCAACCGCTTTCGATAATTATGTGCGATATTGATAAATTCAAAGAGATTAATGATACCTTTGGGCATCCCGCCGGTGACTTTGCCTTGCGTGAGTTTGCGCGAATGCTAGTTTCAGATCTTTTACGACCAAACGAAATTGTAGGCCGTTATGGTGGAGATGAATTCATTATTATGCTTTGGAATACTGTGCCGCAGATGGCTCAATTGCTAGGTGAAAAAGTCCAGGTAGCAGTGGAGAAGCATACTTTAACTTACGAAGGTAAAGAGCTGCCGTTTACAGTCAGTATTGGGATAGCAGGGGGTCACTCTGAATTCAAAGGTGTGCAAGATCTAATCAAAGCAGCCGATGCTGCTCTGTATGAGTCGAAAGAAAAAGGGCGAAATCGTGTCAGTATTAGCAAAAAGCAATAAAAGGCTTTTGGTGCTTACTGCCTTGCTGGGGTTTTTATTTGCACTGGAATCCGCATTTGCAAAAACTGAAGTTTTGATTTGGACATTGAACGAAGTTGCTTCACCAATTGGCACAGTAAATATCGAGATTAATGGAAAATGGGTTGGAGTTTCTGATCGACGTGGAAAATTTTATACAAGGCTCGAATCAGGCGTTTATACTATGGAGGCGTTTATCGATGGTTTTCAGCGTGCAAAGCGAAGAATTGTCCTGAAAGACTCTCCTGCAACTACTCATATCGACATGCTTATGATTGAGCAGGATGTGGATATTGAAGTTTCTAGTCTGTCATCTACTACAATGAAGCTAAATCATGATTTTCAAGATTTTGATATAGTATTACGCAGGCATAACGGCGAGCAGGTCTTCATTAAAAAAATGGAGTGGGTATATCTCACTGATATGAATAAAAACATTATGAAAGATGTAAGGGATTATTTCATGGTGCATGAGGGAAAGCTAATACTCAATCGCTCCTCCGCTGCTATTGCTTCGTTACAAAAATTGTTGCGCTCATTTCGATCGATGGTTCGCTTAAATGTTCGGGCATCCGTCTCTAACATGTTGATTCCCATAGCTGATGTTGAACGATTTTTTTATATCGGTCGTTATAAGCTGAAGGGGAAAATCGAAACCCGTACAGGAAAAGGGTACGGTAAACGAACATTTCGAATCAACTACAAGCCTCTCCGGGTGATTCCCCATGTACCCAAACTTAGTTACAAAATTCAAACGGATAAGAAAGGGAAGTTCTTCCTTGGTAATATGCCTTTTGGTTTCTATGAAGCCGAACTACTTGGAAGTGACTTTGCTTCGAGGCGACTCTGGAATTGGAATTTTAGAATATTTGGTGATGTTGAAGTGGTATTAATCCCAAGTTCACTAGGAGATTTTCGAGCGAAGCGGGAAAGCCTAGTTTATCGCAAGCGCAATGATGACCCACGATTTGTAAATGATGGCCCACGATTTGCGGAGGCAAAAGTTTTACGGAGGAGAGAAGAATGAGATCTAAAATAGCAATTTTGTTTTTTGGCATGTTTTTGTCCGTCGTAGGCCTAACAGATAACTCCACCACGAAGGCGCTTGAAGTGGAGGAAGTTATAGGCACAGGTACTCCCCGACTTGCGGATCCTGCGGGAGTGGAGACGCCTCTTTCTAAGGGTGATTTTATTGTCCCCGGTGATATGCTTATCACCGATGAGAACGCAACCGTAGATTTGCGTATGGCGGACGGATCTTTGCTTCGAGTCACTCCGAATTCTTCCTTTACGGTTTTTGCGATTGACGAGCTTGAAAAGGAGCCTAGTGTGATATGGGCTTTGGGGCTCTTTCGTGGTCTTGTTGAGGCAGTAATTGCAAAAGGTCAAGCACTTGATCCTGGAAAGCCACAAACCGGGAAACAAAAGATAAAGATTGAAATTAAAACTCCATCAGCAGCTTTGGGCGTCCTGGGCACATCATTTTCCATTGCTGAAGATGAAAATGAAGTTTATATAGAGGCTGTTGAAGGAGAGGTATTAGTTGGCGGGGGAGAGGCAGATTTTTCACCCGGTTCCTATGTTTCAGTCAAGGCGGGTGAGTATGTCGACTTTAGGCGCAATGAAGGATATCCAAACCAATCTAGTAAAGTGAGCCATAGGAAAATAGCCAATCAGGCTATTGCCAATCGGATTACGCTTGCCCAAGAAATTCGTAAGAAACAAGAAATAGGTGTGGGAAAGGCGTGGAAACAATTGTCGGAGGCAGAAAAGTCCGACATAAAAAAACGATTTAAACAAAGTCGTAGCTCTATTACAAAGATGCGACAGACGGCGACTGTGCCGGTTGGCTCAGACGTACGTAGGCGTTTGAAGTGGAGGCGCTCAGCTAGCACTGCAGTAGACTTGAATCGAGCTCAACGAGGAGTAGACGTGCAACAGCTAAAGTTTCCATTAGCGAAGAAGACGAAAGGAAATGATCCAAATAAGAGTGGCTCTGCTGAGAAGAGCAGCACTGGTGGAAACGGTGGCGTTAAGAATGATAGTGGTGAGAAGAAGGCAGGAACAAAAACAGCGAGAACCGTCCAACGAACGAGAGCAATGCCGATGGCTCCAGCAAAAGAGGCTGATGATGAGAAAATAAATGAAGGGGAGCCACCAACTACTCGTCAGCAAAATACGAATCAGAGTAGACGTACTTTAGAACCTAGTGGAAGCCGTCGTGAGCCAAGCAAGAGCGCCGCAAATACAGCGGAAACGGAGGAAGAAAAAAGAAAGAAGCGCAAACTTAAACGAAAAGCAGATCGACAATCAGGCAAGGCTACGGTGAAGTCAAAATCACTTAAGGACAAGACTATCAAATCAAAAAAGACTGGTGACAAAAGCTATAAATCTAGATACGAGCAATGAACCAACGAAAGCTAACACCTGAAAGAAAAAAGAAGAGCCGCCGCAAGGAGGGAGCTCTGCGACGGCTCGCAGTTTTACATATTCAATTGTAGCGCACTCCCCGTCCAAACACTAGTCAACTTCCATGACTGATAGGAGAGCTTGGAAATTAAGGAGTTGCCAGCAGAGCTGGGCTCAAATTGCATATTTTCTAGTCAGCAGAATCTTTAACTCAGCTTAATAATTTGAGGTTATTGATAACGCTCGCTGGCTGAAAGCATGAGGTTGGCAATGTTTTTTGTCAACGCTAGTGGGTCCTTGACCTTAGAACCTTCATTAAGTAAGGCTTGGTTATAAAGAATCTCCACCCATTGCTTTTGTGTATCTTTAGGAGCTAAAGCCATTTTCTTAAAGAGCGGATGCTTGTGGTTAATTTCCATAATTCGTTTAGATTTTGGTGTGTCTTGCCCCATGGCGTCCATAATACGTTCCATCTGAGCCGAGGCTCCACTACTTACCAAGCATACAGGAGATTCCGTTAAGCGATCAGATATCTTCACGGACTCCAAATCTTCCTTCAGATGTTCTTGGAATGTATCCATCAGATGCTTCAGCTCGTTTTTTGCTTCCTGTTTTTCATTTTCTTTTGCCTTTTTCTCTTCATCTGTGTCGAGGTCAAGGTCTTTTGCCGCAATAGATTGGAAATCTTTGTCCTTATACTTAGCAGCCGAATTTACAACCCACTCGTCTACAGCATCTGCTAATAGTAGGACATTATAGCCTTTTGCTTTAATGCGTTCCAGATAAGGTGAGTTACGAATCTGCTCTAAGTCTTCACCCGTAATATAGTAGATCGCCTGTTGTGCCGCAGGCATAGCGTCTACATATTCTCCGAGAGATAGCCAGCCCTCTTTATTGGCTGTTTGGCATAAGAGAAGGTCAAGTAGCTTTTCTTGATTGCTTGGTTCGCTAGGGACACCTTCTTTTAAAGTGGAACCAAAGTTCTGCCAGAATTTTTCATAGTCCGCTCTGTGATTTTTCTGCATATCGGCCAAAGTGCGTAGTACCTTATTCGTTAATGACTTACGAATGGCAGAAGCCTGCCTGTCTTTTTGTAAAATTTCCCGGGATACATTGAGTGAGAGGTCGTTTGAGTCAACTAGACCGCGCACAAATCGTAGATAAGAAGGAATTAACTCTTCGCAATCGTTCATGATGAAAATGCGCTTAACGTAGAGACCTAATCCATAACCACTATCGCGGTAATTGTAATTGAATGGCCGTTCGCTTGGAATATAGGCTAGTGCGGTATATTCCATTGTCCCTTCTGCTTTGAAATGAATCGTTTTTTGAGGCTCTTGCCAATCATGAGTTAGATGCCGATAGAAATCCTTATACTCTTCCTCTTTAATTTCTGAGCTAGGGCGAAGCCATAGCGCCTTTTGCGAGTTCAAGACTTCATCAACAACAATTGATTTAGTTTTCCCTTCAATTGGCTTATTCTCCGAATCCAGCTCGGGTTCTTCGCGCATAACCTTCATGCGAATAGGGTAGGCAATAAAATTTGAGTACTTCTTTACGGTCTGGCGAATCATCCACTCCTCAGTAAAGTTCGGAACCTCTTCCTTTGAATCAAACTCTTTCAGATAAATTGTAATACTTGTACCGTGGCCTTGTTCGCGCGTTTTTTCTTCTACGGTGTACTCACTCTTACCGTCAGATTCCCAGATGGTCCCAGCCGTTTCACCGGCCTTTTGGGTGTGTAGTACGACGCGATCGGCGACCATAAACGCCGAATAAAAGCCGACACCGAACTGGCCAATTAACTCTGGATTTTGTTTGATCTCCTGGGCTTTGGCTAAAAACTCCTTGGTGCCAGAGTGAGCAATCGTCCCTATATTTTTAACGACCTCCTCCTTACTCATCCCGATACCATTGTCCGAAATTGTTAAACTCTTTTCTTTAGAGCTAGTGTTGAGGCGAATCTCAAAATCGTCTTCCTTAGTGTCTAGGGAGTCATCTGTCAGAGCCTGAAACTTGTACTTATCGATTGCGTCCGAAGAGTTGGAAATAAGTTCCCGTAGGAAGATCTCGCGATTGGAATAGAGCGAGTGGATCATCAATTGCAAAAGTTCTGATACTTCAGTCTGAAACTGATTTTTTTCTATTGTCATGCCCTTTATCTCCATCCATATCCTATTGTGCGCCTATGCATGAGGATACTATGGGAATAGAACGGTCGATGGCAAGGGCAGAGAGGCTAATTTGATGAAAATATTCTAGTTTGGTGCTGGGCAATGGGCTATGAGCTGTCAATGAGTTGTATTTGTAAGGACTTAGGTCTTTGACCATGCCTCGAGGCTCTGATAGTCTACGGCGTAGGGTTGGGACAAACAGGAATTAGGAACATAAGGAAGTAGGATATGAAATGAAACACGTAATTCACTTGCTGTCACTTGGAGCTATGCTTGCAACGATGGTAATCGGTGCTGCTGCACAAGGGAAGTCAAAAACGTTAGTCTATTGTTCGGAAGGAAGCCCTTCGACATTTAACCCGCAAATAGCAACAGATGGCCCGACCTTTGTGGCTAGTGGAAACACGGTTTATGATCGCTTGGTTCAATTCGAGCGTGGTGGAACGAAGGTGTTGCCAAGTTTGGCAGAGTCCTGGGAGATTAGTAAGGATGGAAAGATTTTTACATTCAAACTTCGTAAAGGAGTGAAGTTCCACAAGACAAAATATTTTACGCCAAGTCGCGACTTTAATGCGGAAGATGTGATTTTCACATTTAATCGTCAACGGGTAAAGAGTCACCCGTATCATAAAATTTCTGGCGGGAATTATGAGTACTTCCACGGCATGGGGATGGATAAATTACTCAAAGACCTGGTTAAGGTCGATGAGTATACAGTTCGCTTTGAGCTATCGGAGCCATCCACTCCATTCTTAGCAAATTTAGGAATGCACTTTGCAAGCATTCTTTCTTCAGAATATGGCAAGAAATTATTGGATGAAGGCAAGCCAGAGAGAATCGACACACACCCAGTCGGAACGGGGCCGTTTAAGTTCCGCCGATATGTGAAAGATACAACGATTCGTTTCGAAAAGAACGAATCGTATTTTCTCGGTGCGTCTCCTCTGGATAAGTTGGTATTTGTAATCA
>JAALKR010000021.1 GCA_011087955.1 Oligoflexia bacterium | reverse complement strand
GCCTGTACTTAAAATATTTTATGTCCTGACCCACCATGAAGTGAGAAGAACCGAAAAACCGGAAGTGTGGAATAGTGGCTGGGGCGGTAGGATTCGAACCTACGAATGACGGAATCAAAATCCGTTGGCTTACCACTTGCCGACGCCCCATTTGATTAGTCTTCCGGAATCCTCCGTGAAAATAAAGCAGCCCAGCAAAATCGGCAAGTGCTAATTAAACCAAATCTAGCAACGCGATTTGCAACTTTTACTAATACGCTACATCGGCCATCTTCTCTGATTTTTTTACTCCGATTAGTTAGGGCTTAGTGGCAGCAGCCATCGGCTCGAAGACAATTGCAGTTTTGTCGTCGGAAAGACGCGCCCCGAACTCAGTGCTCGACCCCAAATTACCGGCGAGGAGAGCTTTGGCTAGTGGGTTTTGTATCTCCTTTTGAATGGCTCGACGGATTGGACGAGCCCCATATTCAGGGTCCCAGCCAGCTTCAGCGATAAATTCGATCACCGGGTCATCAATTTTGAGAGAGATACCACGCTCATTGGCAAGTGCACGAAGCTCACTCAGCCGTATCTTGACGATCTCAGAGATTTGATCACGGTTGAGGGAATCAAAAATCACTACATTGTCTACCCGATTGAGAAACTCCGGCTTTACAAAATTCCGCAGAGCGCCCATTACATGATCATTACGTTTACTGACGTCAACGACCGCATCCTTATAGGCTTCCGCGCCTAGGTTGGAGGTTAGAATGATCACTGTATTGGTGAAGTCAACCTTACGACCTTGTCCATCCGTAAGGCGGCCATCATCTAAAATCTGCAGGAATGTATTCTGCACCTCTGGGTGGGCCTTCTCAAATTCATCAAGGAGCAGAATCGAATATGGACGACGGCGAATAGACTCGGTGAGCTGTCCACCTTCTTCATAACCAACATACCCTGGAGGCGTGCCAATCAAACGAGACACCGCATGCTTTTCCATATACTCACTCATATCGATCCGAACCATGGCGTTCTCATCATCAAATAAGTATTCAGCCAAAGCCTTCGCAGTTTCTGTTTTACCAACACCTGTCGGTCCAAGGAAGATAAAGGAACCGATCGGTCGATTCTTACCTTGCAAGCCAGTACGGCTACGTCGAATAGCATCTGAAACCAAGGTCAAGGCTTGGTCCTGCCCCACTACTCGCCTATGCAAACGCTCTTCCATCTTAAGAAGCTTTTCTTGTTCGCCTTCTAACATCTTGGCAACTGGTATACCTGTCCAGCGAGACACGATCTGAGCGATATCATCTTCGTCTACCTCTTGACGAATCAGGCCCGCGCCGGTTTCAGAAAGAGCGGCGGACTTTTTGTTAAACTCTTTCTCTAGCTCAACCAATCGACTGTAGCGAATTTCAGCGGCCTTCTCTAAATTACCTTCAGATTGAGCTAATTCAGCCTCGGTTCGTAATTGTTCGATTCGCTCTTTAGTCGTCTTAATTTCTACAATCTTCGCT
Organism: Oligoflexia bacterium; assembly: GCA_011087955.1. Classification (GTDB taxonomy): domain Bacteria; phylum Bdellovibrionota; class UBA1018; order CAIPTA01; family JAALKR01; genus JAALKR01. The sequence continues at coordinate 34,654 of JAALKR010000021.1, read as the reverse complement.
TTTTCTTTTTCCCAAACGGACTTAAGGTTATTACTCTTCTGCGTTAACTCGGAGAGATCTGACTCCAAATTTTTAAGTCGTTCTTTGGAAGCCACATCTTTTTCTTTTTTTAAGGCCTGCTTTTCAATCTCTAATTGCAATTTCTTTCGCTCAATCTGATCAATCTCTTCTGGCATGGAGTCGATCTCGAGTCGTATTTTTGAAGCCGCCTCATCCATCAGATCGATCGCCTTATCCGGCAAAAAGCGATCACTAATATAACGGTTCGATAAGGTAGCCGCGGCTACAATCGCAGAATCCTTGATCGTGACACCGTGGTGCACTTCATACTTTTCTTTCAACCCTCGCAGGATGGAGACTGAATCTTCCACGTTTGGCTCAGACACGTACACTTGCTGGAAACGTCGCTCCAATGCAGTATCTTTCTCAATGTATTTACGAAATTCGTTCAAGGTGGTCGCGCCGATACATCGTAACTGACCTCGGGCAAGCGCGGGCTTCAACATATTCGAAGCATCCATTGCTCCTTCAGCCGCACCTGCGCCGACCAAAGTGTGGAGTTCATCGATGAAAAGGACTACACCTTCCTTTTCTTGTAACTCTTCAATTTTTGACAACACACCTTTTATGCGTTCTTCAAATTCACCACGAAGCTTCGCGCCCGCAACCAAGGCTCCCATGTCAAGCGCCAGCAATCGCTGCCCTTTCAGCCCTTCGGGCACATCGCCGGTGGCAATTCGTAAGGCCAAACCCTCCGCGATTGCTGTTTTACCCACACCGGGTTCACCGATCAGCACGGGATTGTTCTTAGTTCTTCGCGACAACACCTGCATAATTCGACGGATCTCTTCGTCTCGACCAATCACTGGATCAAGTTTTCGCTCTTCGGCTAGAGCTGTTAAGTTTTTTGTGTAGAGCTTAAGTGGATCTTGCTCCTGCTGTCGCATGTTCGGTGGCACATTATATCCGTGACCTTGCATTACTCCTCCTCAAGACACATGAAACACAGCTTTGTGCTGGCCATCCAGCTTTTTAAACCAACCTATTCAAAAGATGGGCGCAAAAATTGATTTGTAAAGGAGGAAATACAAAGAAACATATACATGCTACAAATTCTACAAACGCTATTTAATGACTTCCACAAACTTCGTGCGGCACTCAGTGATTAAGCGTGTAAGAAGTTTAGATTCGTCCTCGCTGAGGTTATTCCTCGTCTTCTCTTCGAGGAGCGCAAGCAGGTCAATATTCTGCCTTGCCATTTCGACATCCAGCTCTTGCTTTCCAGTATCTGGGCGCGGCGCGAGCCCCAGCCCCATCATAGCCGCCGATGCAATAGACATAACAAATGTCGAAAAATCGATTCCCATGGTCTCAGTAGTACCCCAATTATACGATGCCTAGCAAGCCAGAGATGCGCTCAGGAGACGCTGAATCCTCAACTCTGGACTAGGGTGTGTAATTTCCTTAGAAAAAAGATTGTCCTTTAAAGTTGAAACGAGGAATAAATGATCCAAGGCAATATTCTGCTCCGATAGAGGAACCCGTCGACTTAAGCTCGACATTTTTCGAATTGCGGAAGCCAAAACGCAAGGCTTTTGTAAAATCTGTGCAGCAAACTCGTCCACACAATACATTCGCTCTGGCCTGACCAAATATCGCAACCAACCGACCACTGTAGACTCCAGCAACAACCCCACCCCAAGCGGTAGCTTCCGAAATGTGTACGCCCAAGGCAAAAAGAAAACTGAAATCAGTGGCGAAGTTCGGAAGCTTCGCAGCTTTAACTGTGCAAGCCCCAAGCAGAGCACACCCTCCAACTCCTCCTTATTTAAGATTTGTAAAAGACCATCGGTCAGAACAATGGAACAATGACGCTCTCCCACACCCGTAATAGCAAACGCGTTGGGTGAATAATCCTCCACCAAATAGATTCGCGGGCAGGGAACCTGTGCCCGCCGACTCAAGCGTTCCAACACCTTGTATATGTTTAACCAGCGCCCTCTGCGTGGCAATTTCCACCCTCCGTAGCGCCGGACAACCCAGTGGGAAGCGACTTGCGTTAGTAGAAGGTAGAAGACTGCGAATAAAGTGACTACTGCAATAAGAGCCAAAATCATACCAGTCATTCTACTCCTCCCATCTTCGTCCACTTAATAGCCGATATTTATATATGATACACTATATCAACAGTGTGTGCCTAATTTACCCCGCTTTATTTAGACTCTTCGCTTACGGTAAACACCTGTATTAATGTCAAGCTCGAGTGCAGTATCTGTATCATCTTGTTGATGCTCTTCGCCTGCTTTACCTTCGGCACCAGCCTCGGACATTTCCGTTTGTTTAATGAGTCTTTCCGCATCCACACCGCGCTGACCACCACCCAATAGTCCACTCATCTTCAAGCGCAGATCTTCCGGTTTGTCTGAATAATTTATCGCCTCTTCTTTCAGTATAATCCCACGCCTCACTAAACCTGCAATGGATTGGTTCATGCTCTGCATTTTGTAGTAAGCACCGGAAGCCTCAATTATCTCCTCAATCTCATTAACTTTATTCTCAATAATGAGCCTCTCGATACTTGGGGACTTAATGAGGATTTCACAAGCACAGACCAGACTGTCGCCATCAGAATTCGGAATTAATTTTTGGGAGACCACTGCTAATAATGTTGTCGCTAATTGTAGGCGCACCTGATTCTTAGAATCGCCAGAAAAGGAGTCAATAATCCTGTCTAGGGATTTCGCCGCGTTTCTCGTATGCAACGTACTTATCACCAAATGGCCGGTTTCTGACGCAGAAATCGCAGCTCGAATAGTTTCGTGATCTCGCATTTCACCGATCATGATCACATCTGGGTCTTGGCGAAGAGCTGCTCTTAATGCGGATTTATATTCTAAGGCGTCTGTACCGATCTCTCTTTGTGACACTGAAGAGAGTTTATCCTGAAACATAAACTCTATCGGGTCTTCAATCGTCACAACATGGCAACGACGATTTTGATTAACATATTCTACGGCTGCGGCGAGTGTAGTGGACTTACCCGAACCTGTTGCGCCGGTTACTAATATTAACCCACAATCCTGCATAAAAAGTTCTTTTACTACTGGAGGCAACATTAGTTTATTAATAGATGGCACCCCTAAAGGCACGACTCGAATTATAACCGATAGCGTTCCACGTTGAATAAAAACATTTGCACGGAATCGATAAAGCCCTTGTACTGTATAAGCAAAATCTATTTGCATTTCCTTTTCGAGTTGAACCTGCATTTTAGAACTCATCATTCCATAAGCAAGGCCTTTGACCTGTTCACTCGACATACGGGGCAGCTTAGCAGGCACAAGAGCTCCATTGATTCGGTAAATAGGAGGGCGGCCTACCTTCAGGTGCAAATCCGAGGCTTTGTGCTTTACTAAACCCTTTAGTAGAGATTTCAGCGTAACCCTTTTGTCCGTTGATGGCATCTACCGTGAGACCTTCGCTGCAAAGAAACGAACCTCTAAAATTTTAGTTACTACCGGTAAAGCTATTTCAACCGTAGCTTTATCGTCAAATGTAAATGGAGAACCGTCCGCTTTATTGAAAATTTCGAGAACTCCGAACAAACTTCCATTGATAACTATAGCAGCCGCAACGCAGTTACTTAGCTCTTTACCCGCAAGATGCGAAATTGCTGCCATGTGCCGCTCGTCTTCGTTCACATCAGAAATCAACTCCACACCCTTGTTGGCAGCGACATAACCAGCAATTCCTTCCGAAGCTGGCATTCGGACATCTCTCAAACGATCAGTCGATCCCCCTATGGATGATCGAAAGAAAAACTCCTGTCGTTGTTGGTCGAGTTCCAAAACTGAAGCAACAGTCCCCTTAACCGCCGCCGTTACGATCGAAAGAAGAAAACCTACTAACTGTTCAAACGGTATGGGCTGTAGAATCAGCGAATTTAGTTGATGCAACATCTGCACTTGCTCTTGGTGCAGAAGTTGAGAATCATCTTCTTTAAAGGCGGCAGCCTTTGAGGCTCGACCTCCCGCAGAATTTGCCTGCATGCTCGGATGTGGCACTACGTTTTGCGACTCTTCTCCCGCAGCTAACACTGTGAAATCCAAGTTTGAGCCTTCAAAAGACTCTTGGTGGCGGTGCTCTACTCTCGCCTCCTGAGCCCCCTTGCTGGCCTGAGTACCCCCGCTCGCCGGGGCGTCGTCGCCAGCCTGGGTGTCAGTAGCCTGAGAGTCACTGCTTGACTCATCTAGTCCTAAGACATGAAAATCACTCGCTTTGCTCATAGCCCTCGCCCTTCTCCGCTCCCTATACAGCTCGGTAGATACAAAGTGTTTCTTGAAAGAATTTTCAAAGCTCGGGGAATTTGATATGAATGGCGGATTGGAGGCAGAATGTTCGGACTTTCCTTAGGGCACATCATCGTACTCGCAATTATTGTACTGATCTTTGGTCCAAAGCGCGTCTCTGGCTTAATGGGTCAATTTGGTAAGATAGTCCGCGACCTACGAGAAAATCTGAACAATGCAAAACGTGACATGGGTGTTGACGAGGTAACCAATCCAATCAATGAAATGCGTGATGAATTTTCAAGGTTAAAAGAGGAAACGTCGAAAATGGGGCGAGCCGAAAACACCGAAGACATCAAAAGCACCGACGAAGAAAAAAACAAAGCTGAAAATTCCTAAATTTAGATCAAGCCAAACTAGGTTAGGCTAGACCAGCCAGCACCAAGTCATGGATTCGTAAAACACCAATACAAGCCCCACCCTCATCAACCACAGGAAGGAAACTCAACTGGTGTTCCCGGTTCTCAATCAGCTCGAGAGCGTCCGATGCTCTCGTCCGTGGATCAACAGTGATTGGATCCTTCGTCATTATATCCGCCGCTGTCAGCTCAAAAAACTGCTCCTGCTTGAGCAATGCTAAGCGAATATCTCGTTCCGTAATAACGCCTAAAAGCTTGGAAACTCCGCCGGAATCATCGACAATGCAAACTCCGCTTTGTCGATAATCAGTCATTGCAATTACGACCAACTCTAATTTCGTATCAGGCTTTAGTAGAGCAATTTTATCCCGCGTCTGCATTAAATCAGAAACCGAAGAATGCAGTTTTTTTCCAAGTGCCCCACCGGGGTGAAATTTTGCATAGTGATCTGCGGAAAAGCCCAGCGCCGTCGATAATGCCATCGCCAACGCATCTCCAATAGCCATTTGTAGTGTCGACGACGAGGTCGGTGCCAGATTATTAGGACAAGCTTCTTTAGGGATATTTGCGGAAATTTGAATATCGGAATGCTTACTTAGTACTCCGCTGCGATTGCCTACAATTCCGATTACGGATGAGCAATTTCCTCGTACCGTAGGCAGAAGACGCAAAAGCTCTTCGGTGGAACCACTATTGGAAAAATACAAAAACACGTCCTGCTTGCGAAGCACACCAAGATCCCCGTGGAGCGCTTCCGTAGGATGCAGAAAAATAGCCATTGAACCTGTGCTGGTGAGTGTAGACGCCACCTTTTGTGCAACAATCCCCGACTTGCCGATGCCGGAGACTACTACTTTATAGCCGGATTGAAGCGCATCGATACAAGCCAATGTTGCTTTGCAAAAATTCTTATCGAGCTGCTCCGCTCCAGCGCGCAGCGCATCTGCCTCCATTCTTAAGATGCGCCGCCCCTCTACCAAAACGTCTTGTGATTCCAGATTTTCTTGTGATTTTGAGCCTTCCATTGAGTCTCATCATAGGCGAGGCAGCATTCCTTGACAACACATTTGACAGTACAGGGACGCTCAAGATAGCCTCCTCCCTTAACCGTGAAGAGCCTAAATACAAGGGGGCAATATGGGGTTAAGCTTTAAAGGTAATTCTGTCCGAACTATGTTTTTTTACATGTTTTTCTTTCTTTTGCTGACAACAGGCTCAGCTTTTTCGTCGGTAATCATGCCGTTTTCGCTACACAAGGATTTCGTCCAAAATCGAGCTGCGGAAATGGAGATTCATTTGATCGACAACGAAGCAAGACCTATGGAAAATGCGCTCATCCAGATTGGAGACGCACCAGGAGTGCCTTTTGCCGATAACCAAATGATTACGAACGCAAGTGGCATTGCCACCGTTTCCATTCCGGAAATTGCCTTTGATCAAGAGCTTTCTGTAACAATCTCGGCACATGGATTTGCCCATGTCACCTTTTCTGGAAAAATAGACTCCACGCATGTCGGTCAACATAAATTCTCACTTCAAATACATCGCCACCGCGACTTTTCCGATATTCGAACTGTGACTGGTAAATTTTCAGGCTGGCCACAAGGAGTCAGTAAGTCTCGAGTAGAAATAGGATTGTTCCTTCCTTCATTCAATGTAGAGACATTAGTCGGCTTCGATCTAGGCAATCTAATTTCCCCAAGAATGGAGGAAATATCAGTGGCTGGGCGTACGGTCCAAGTGCCTGTCAACTTAGTTTTACCAACTCAATCCAAACGTTATGGAATTTTTCCGATTCGCTTGTCGAAACCAAATTTCAATATACCTCTGGATGCTCAAATGCAAAATCGCTTCCTCGGCGCTGCTGGCTCACTACCGATGCGAAAGTTGGTCAACTTAGCGCAAAAAAAAGACTATTTGAGTATAATGAACTTAGTTGAATTTACTCGAATTGGATATACAGACATGCAATTTGTCGAAGGCAATCCAAATATGCCGATTTCCTTATCGACCAGATTAGTTCAAAAGAAGTTAGAGAATAAAGTTGCAAACTTCCCGTCGGGGCTAGATTTGGTCGCCATGAGCCTATTTGACCCAGATACAACTTTGCAAACTTTGCTTCCAGTCGACATCAAAGCGGCTAAGAATCCTGCCCTTACCGGTCATATGCAGCTAGCATTTCCCGAAAATGCTCGCTTAGAAAGTGACGCCTATGTCTTTAACGCAGCGGTGGAACAAAGGCAGCTCACGCAAGATCTCATCGAAGACCTGAACTTTTCTGCCGCTTTAACGGCAGTTACTTGGAATGGGAGTAAATTTGAAGTCACAGAATCTGAGTTTCTTCCACTTGTCCACTTGGGTGAAGCTGACGTAAATGCGCGCGTGTTTCCATTTGCGATAGCGGTAGCTCCTACGTTAGGAGCAGTACCTACTACAAGGGCAACCCCCACTCAGGCAGAGTATTTTGTGTTTAACCTCTACTCCATTGCGAAGAATGCTGGCGAAAAGACGCAATTACGGCGGGTGATTTGGTCAGCCATTGTTCCTAGTTCTGCCCAGGAAGTTCGTCTTCCAGATCTAGGTAGAGGTGGCGGAATTTCAATGCCTGAGATGGCACACCCACAGACTTTTTATTGGGAGGTCGTAGCGATTCGCCGAAATATGAGCCATAATGGGGGGAGTGGCTGGGACTCAACCGTGAGTCTCAGGAATCTGCGGCAGGTATCCCATGCGAGGAAAAAGCTTACGCTCCCTTAAGCTCCCGCTAATTATGGTTTGCGCGATTTTGGGCGCGAGTGGATGTAGTAATCTGCCATTCGTAGAGCAAAATCGCGCATATTCCCGCATTTTTATAACCGACTTTACCACCGCCTGGTCCAGCACTTTAGAGTCCCTTTCTACTGCTGGCATACGCGAGATCGCCCAAAATCGTGGCCTCGGCACTATTAAAACTGGCTATATTCGCAATACAGACGCAAGAAACTACTTTGAGGCATTTGGACCTGAGGACTACTATCGGCGCGCACGCTATCGTTTATTCATACATATACGTGAAGGTAAGAAATCGAAAAAACGTGCGGTTGTTGTACGCATCCAAAAGGAGCAGCAGGTGGAGAAATCACCCTTCTCCGGTTGGGAAACAATTGAATCTAATGGCCTGGATGAAGCTATTTACCTCTATCGTGTCGGGCGCGTTATTGCGCTGCAGACATTTACAGACAAACTCGACGAGTTAAAGTCAAAACAATTTCAACTGGAATTATAGGACTTGTACCTAGCTCTAGGATTTACGCCTAACTTTAAGAAGCCAACATTTTTTCGAACTCAGACAAAATATCTTCTCCTGACTTTCTATCTTTCTTTTCCTCACCATCTATAGCATCTTTACCGTCTTCACTGTCTTCACCTAAGATTTCAGCTAGTTCTTCTGTTGCTGTGACCACCGTGGCTGACTCTTCCGCCGCTGCAGCTGCTCGGCTATTTGCTGCTTGATTACTAATATCATCAGCACTGATGCCTCCAAGCTCTAACCTCTCACGGAGTTTCTTATTTTCAGTCTGATACTTCTTTAGATTAGCCAAGTCGTCTTCGATTACTCCGTATTCATCTAACCGAGCACGCATTTCCCTCACTTGCCTCTCAAGCTCTGGATTACCCCCATCACCAGTGCTGGCACCAGCATTGGCTAGAGCATCAGCTAGCCTTTTCTCTAGCTCAGCCTCCTTCTTGTTCCAGTCTACCTGCGCTTTTGCCAGCGCCTCGGCTCCGTTGCCGCCTTGGCCAGCCCGTAACTCTGCAATGGTTTTATCCTTTTCCGCAATACGAGAATCAGCAGCGCCCAGTTGAACTCGAACCGCTTCTAATTCTTTTAGGACAGCTGGTTCTTTTAAAGCAGCTAAATCGTCCTCACCAAAGAGTTCTTGGCGAAGAGCTACTTCACGGTCACGAATCTCGTTCAAATAGTTCTTCACCACTGCACCTGAAACCCACGCCGGACTGTGTTTTCTGCGCTTAGGTAAAATATAAATGAGGAAATAGCACGACGTAAAAAAACTAAGCAACCCAACCTGGACAAAAATTAACTCCTCGGTAAATTCTACAATCAGTAAAGAAATGGCGTCCACGAATACCCCTTGTTAAACTGATAGCAATGAAATCACGCACACCCGTCACAGCACAACTCGGTAAAACGGTAAGGATACTTAATGCATTTTTTTTATCCGTCGTGTTCGTCGTATTTACGACCAGCCCCGCTGTTTCGGCTATTACCCCGAAAGGAGGCAGTAAAACAGCAGTAGCGCCCTATGTAGTGATTCTAGACCCAGGACATGGTGGAAGTGATACCGGTGCCGTAGGAGTTTGGCAGATGCAAAGCTCTGCACAAAACTCCGCACAAAGCTCCTCAAACTCCACACGGAAACAGCGCTTAGTCGAAAAAGAGGTTGTACTGGACCTTGCTCGCCGCGTGCAGATAGAGCTCGAAAATGAAGCGTTTGCCAAAGCCTTGGGGCGCCCCATTCGAATAGTGCTTACGCGAGAATCAGATGGCTTTGTCAGTCTGGACCAAAGGGCTTTCATTGCCCGCCAGGCAAAAGCAGATTTATTCGTATCCTTGCATGCAAATGCGGAAACTACAGGCTCAGTGCGAGGCTTTGAAATCTATTATCTGGATAATTCCAGCAAAGAGTCTTACTCGCACCATGAAACGCTTCACCAAAGACGCAAGAAAATAGGCAAACCAAAACACAAAGACTCAAAACTTGCCCTGCTTCTTCGCAGTATTGCGACGGATTCTACACTAAATCACTCCAAACTAGCAGCTAAGACCCTGCAAAAATCTATATTGAATGAAATTAGAGATGACGGGTATACCGTAAAAGATAGAGGTATTCGTAGAGCACTCCTACAAGTGCTGCTAGACGCAGAAACTCCGGGCGTACTTATTGAGGCGCTCTACCTTTCCCATCCGCAGGACCGCAAACTGATCCAACACCCTCAAGCAAGAAACTCCATTGCTTCCGGGATTGCTAAAGGTATCCTCAAATACCTAATACTTTCGGAATAATAATAATAATATTGAGTAAGGGTGTCTCAATGGTTACACATCCCTAATAGCTGTATAATTTTTTTACAGTTTTTAACTGCCTACTATCTAGTGGGCTCGACCCCGATCTATAAAAAATCAATAATTTCAAATGTTTATAAAAATTAACACGGCACATTTTTTTGGCATCATACCTGCAGATACACCTGCAGTAGGCTTGAAACCGATAAGATTGAAATTTGAGAGTGGGTTATGAAAGTGACGGTTAGTGAAATGAATATATACAAGAAATGGGTAGGACTCCTTCTAGTCCTCCTCGCAGTTGGCACACTAGCCTCTGGCTGTGGAAAAAAGGACGACGAGACGGCAGAGTCATCGCCATCCTCTCTGGTTAGCGGCTTCCCTGTTGACAATGGGGTTGGTCGAGCAGGACTTCTGTCAGAACATTTTTGTTATAACATAAGCCGAGCAGCTGATGGCTCAGTTACATTTCCAATCACAACATCTGCTGCACTTCCACACAGCTATGTTGGATATCGTAGCTTCGCCTATATAAGCGGGACTGCTTACGTTGCTGACCGGTTTTTCACCGGTGGTACCTACTACCGAAGAGAAAACCAGTTCAATGATACCTTAGGCATATATATCTCATCTGACGGCCAATACCTTAACGGGCGCGTATACCTAAAACCGAATACTGTTCGCGATATTCTCCACTATTTAGGTAAAAGCACGAACGAAAACACTTTGTGTATAAATGCAGTGACACTTGAGAATGTTCAGCTCAGCGGATCGAGCATGCTTCGTGGACGGATAAAACTATGGGCAGGTAATAATCGTAATGAAGGAGTGATTAAGTTTTAATTTAAAAATTTTAGAGTTCAATTAAACTGGACCCTGAATCTCGAAAATGGAACTTGGCATGGACTATAACGTGGAAGTCAAAATGACAGTTGAGCAATCAAAGTTGAGTTACAGTTATAGCGAGTGTGGACATAGTTTAATCCAAGACTATCTTCGAGAAGAAATAAGTTTCCGGTCCCCTCCTTCCCTCCTTCTCTAACTTATTTCTAAGAATTCTAGTTTTCCCCGGGCGAGCAGCCCGGGTTTTTTTTATTTTCTCAAGCGTTTGCGCTATAAGTTTTCCTATGACAAAGAAAACTATCCTCAGTGCGTCCGTCCCCACTGGCGTTTTAACCGTAGGCAATTATATTGGCGCCATCGCCAATTGGTCCGCAATGCAGGAGAAGTACAATTGCCTCTATGCAGTTGCCGATTTGCATGCTTGGACGGTTCACCAAGATCCAGAAATGCTCCGTAAACGAAGCCTCAGCTTCTACGCGCAATATATTGCACTAGGCTTGGATCCCGAGAAGAATATTCTCTTCATGCAGTCGCACGTAAAGGAGCATGCGGAGCTTGCTTGGATTTTAAGCTGTTTTACCTCCACAGGTGCGCTTAACCGCATGACGCAATTTAAGGATAAATCCCAACAACACGCGAAGAATATCAATGCTGGACTCTATACCTATCCAGTCTTGATGGCAGCCGATATTTTGCTCTACCAAGCAAACCTTGTGCCTGTCGGCGAAGACCAAAAACAGCACCTCGAACTAACTCGTGACTTGGTCGAAAATCTCAATGGTAAGTTTGGAGACGTATTCACGATGCCAGACCCCTTTATTCCAAAGCTTGGTGCGCGGATTATGTCCCTGCAAGACCCGGAAAAGAAAATGTCGAAGTCCGATGAAAATGAGAAAAACTTTGTCTCCATTCTCGATGACCCGAAAAAAATCATGAAAAAGGTGAAATCAGCAGTGACTGACTCTGGATCTGAAATTCGTTATGACGAAAATAACAAAGGCATTGCGAATTTAATGACCCTTTATTCCGCCTTCAGCGGTAAAGACATGCCAACGATTGAAGCTGAATTTGACGGCAAGATGTATGGGCACCTAAAAGTTGCTCTGGGCGAACTCATTTGTGAAACCCTAGCTCCCGTCCAAGAAAAATATCATGACTTAATCGCTAACAAGGACCACCTTCACGAATTAATGCGTTCCGGAGCGGAAAAGGCCCGTGAACGAGCTACAAAGACGCTCGCGAGTGTCTATGACAAAGTCGGCTTTTACCGTGTTTAATTTTCTAAAAACTCCACTTATACTTTTATTATTATGCATCTAGAAATTTCCGGATTCCTTGCGTGGCTTCGCCTGGACCGAGGCCTTAGCGAACAAACTATTTCCGCCTACCGTAGTGATTTGCAACAATTTCTGAATGCCACAAAATTGGCGCGGCCATCCCAAGCCACCGAAGCGAGTATTCACAGTTTTCTAAAATCCCTGCAAGACCGCAAGCTTTCTCCCCGTAGTATTCAACGTAAGCTCTCCTGCCTTAGCACTTTTTTTCGCTACCTACAGCTGGACCGACGCTTGAACACATTGGAAAAAAATCCACTTGACCGCATAGATCGCCCTCGACCTGGACGTAGCCTCCCAAAATCATTACGCCCAGAAGAAGTCGAAAAACTCCTGGAAACCGCCTCAGGGGACTCTGCCTCTTCGGTCCAGGATCGTGCAATTCTCGAACTACTTTATGCCACCGGCCTTCGAGTCAGCGAATTGCTTGAGCTAAAGACATCGAGTTTTGATTTTGAAGCCCAAACCCTCCGAGCCTATGGCAAAGGGGGGAAGGAACGCATTGTACCGTTTGGCGATTCGGCAGCCACTTGGATAAAGCGCTATCTCTCTGAGGTGCGCAGCACATTTGACCCTGCCGGGCTAGTGCTCCCGTTTTTTGCTCCCTGGCCAGATATTGGCTCGTGGACTCGCCAAGCACTATGGCGAAGAGTTCGAGTCCTGGGGAAAAAAGCAGGGATCCAACAGCCCTTAAGCCCCCATAGCTTGCGACACTCGTTTGCTACACATCTACTACACGGGGGTATGAATCTACGCCTACTGCAAGTGCTCCTAGGACACTCGGATTTGGCCACCACGCAGATTTATACCAATGCAGACGAGGACCGGCTCCTAGAGGCACACCAAAAATTTCACCCAAGAAACTGATAGAGGTTGGCAGACAGCTCAGTTTGACCCGCTCTTAGCGCCGGGGTATAACGCCATACATTATGGATTTTGCCCAAATTATTCAAAAAATTGTGATTATGTACCCGGCACTCCTGATTGCGCTCGTTTTGCATGAATACGCCCATGCCTGGATGGCTAAGCACTATGGCGATATGACGGCGGGTTGGAGTGGCCGCTTAACCCTCAATCCAGCTGTCCATATGGACATATTTGGGACAGTGATCTTTCCGATTGCCGGCATTGCATTTGGTGGATTCATTTTTGGTTGGGCCCGCCCCGTGCCAATAGACCCTCAAAATTTTACTAATTTTCGCCGTGGTCTCTTCTGGGTGGCCTTCGCTGGCCCACTAAGCAATATTATTCTCGGTTTCCTGTTTGGCATTCTATGGGCCGCTTACCAACTTTATGTGCCAACCAGCTTCGCTCTCTACGAACCGTTCAAGTATATGCTGGAGGCTCTGGTCTTCCTCAATTTCGTGCTGGCGATTTTTAATCTGATTCCGATTCCGCCACTTGATGGGTCAAAAATGGTCGAGAGCTTTCTATCCTACGAGAATATGCGAAAATTTGAATCCATCCAGCAGTACGGGTTTTTTATTTTATTGTTTTTGCTTTTCTCAGGCATCATTGGCTTCATTCTAAAACCTGTTTATTTTCTTGCAGAATTAGCGGGTAATATTGGAACTGTCCTTTTAGGCGGCTGAAAACGCCGTTTGAGGAAGCGTTTGCACGACGATGTTAACTATGGTGGGATGGTGCGATTAGGGTAATACGACGATAGAGAATTAGAGAGTAGACGATATAGGAATAACACTGCGATGAGAAGCAACGCTGCAGATTTGAGAGTAAAATTAGCAAGTTTTGAAGGTCCACTGGACCTATTGCTCTATCTTACCCGCCAAAACGAAATTGATATCCGAGATATTAAGATTCAAGAGATTACAGATCAATACCTGCGTCACTTGGAAATGATGCGAGAGTTTAATCTGGATATTGCAGGCGACTTCATTCTCATGGCATCCACGTTGATCCTCTTGAAGTCCCGCCGTTTATTGCCCCAGGACGAAGAGAATCCAGATGCAAATATCGAAGGAGAAATCGAGACCGAAGAGCAGTTAATGCATCGGCTCTTAGAGCACCAACGTTACCAAGAGGTGGCTCGGACCTTCAAAGAGTTGCCACGCATGGGCTGGGATAATTTTACGCGCCCCCTACCAGAGGGGAAGGCGCGTAAAGAGCAAATCCTAAAGGAAATGAATATTTCCGAGCTCAGCCTCGCTTTACAGCAAGTATTAATGCGAGTTCGTCGCCCAGTTCGCCGCGTACAGCGCGAGACAGTCTCTGTAGCACAAGCTATTACTTGGATTGTAGATAAATTGTCGATGCAAGAAGCAGTGGAACTTTCGAACCTATTTCCAGAGACCACCGAGCGCTCGGAAATTGTAGCTACGTTCTTAGCAATTTTGGAATTAGGGCGTTTGAAAAAAATTCGCGTCCTACAGCACGTTATCTACGGCAGCATTTATGTCGTGGCCCGTGAAGATTTAGAGTTAAACTCCCTCGAAACGCTTTTTGAAGCAGGAGATTCATATGCATATAACCCACCTGAAGTCGGCGCTTGAAGCTATACTCTTCTTGCAGCATAAGCCGATTACACTTAATCGCCTTCGCGACCTGATCGATGAAACACTTGAGGCGGATACGTATAAACAGGCCATCGCAGAGCTAATGGAAGCCTATGCAGAGAGTGGCCACGGGATTGAGATTGCAGAAATTTCCAATGGATATGTTTTCCGCACAAAGCTTGAGCACCGAGATATGATCCGCCGAATGAATGAAGTCACTCCGGTCAAGATGTCACAGGCAATGCTCGAAGTGCTTTCAATCACTGCCTTTAATCAACCGGTTACGCGGGAAAAGATTGAAGACATTCGCGGTGTAGAATGTGGTCACCACTTACGCAACCTAATGGAAAAGAAGCTTGTCCGTATTGTTGGACGCTCGGACGCGGTCGGACGCCCGATACTTTATGGCACAACTCGAGAGTTCCTCGAACTTTTTGGCATGGACACCCTAAAGGACCTGCCTGCCCTACGTGATATTGAAGAAATGCTACCACAAAACGAAGTGGGCGCGCATGAGGATGAAGAAAATCGAGTTCGCGGCGAGCTTCAGGATATCGTTGCCGACTCAAAACCACTAGAATTTTCAGATTTGGAAACAGCGGAGTTGAAATTTTTCGACGAGCTGGATGAAAAAGCAAAAGCTAAAAAAAACGCCGCATCTCAAAAACATGCGGAAGAAAAGGCTGGTCCCCATGGCCAAGAAGAGCAAACAGAAACAGAAGCGTTCACGAACAGCAACGGGAGCAAGGCGCAAGACCTCCATGCCGCACAAAACGGAGAAGCCGAAGGGGCCAAAGATCTCGCGGATGAAGTTGCTGGGCCTGTCTCGTTCGGATCAGTTATTGACGAGCAAAAGCGAGAGTGGCCACTCGACGAAAAAATCGAAGAAGAAAACGAACTCGACGCAGAAGAACTTAAAGAGATCTCGAGCGCGTTCAATCGGGAATGCCGGCCCCCAGAGATTACAGAAGATCCTAGCGGCGACGGGAATTAGTTCTCGCCGCAAGGCCGAGGCTATTATCAAAGAGGGTCGCGTAAAAATTAATGGGACAGTCCTCACCGCACTTGGAGCAAAAGCGGATCTAGCAAAAGACCTCATCACTGTAGATGGTAAAACCATAAATCCAGACAAGTTTAGCTTAGTCTATTGCTTACTAAATAAGCCCCGTGGCTGCATCAGCACAACCGAGGACCCTCAAGGTCGCCCTACGGTTATGGATCTTGTCCAAGAAATTCCAGAACGTATTTATCCAGTTGGACGATTGGACTATGCCAGCGAAGGACTACTTCTGCTTACCAATGACGGCGAACTAACAAACCAGGTGACTCACCCAAAAAACGAGGTCACAAAAACCTATGCAGTGAAAGTACGAGGAAGAATTCCAGATACAAAATTACAGGCATTGCGAAAGGGTATTCGCTTAGAGGAAGGGCTAGTCGTCCCGGTTTCGGTCCGCCGCTGGAAGAAGCTGGAAACAAAAGAGTGGATTTACGTCGAAGTCAAAGAAGGTAAATACCAGGAAATCCGCCGCCTCATTGCTGCAATCGGCTTTGAAGTGGACCGACTCCGACGAATCGCTATTGGGAACCTAAAACTCGAGCGAATTCCAGTCGGTAAATTCCGACTCATGGATGAAAAGTCTATTCAACAGATTTTTCAAAAACCACAAAATCTACAAAAGCCACAACGTTTAGGAACAAAAGCTGCAAGCAGCGCAGCAAGCCTCATGAAAAAGAAACGGCGAAAATTAATTCCACATAGTTCTCGCCGCGGGAAAAAATAATGTTAGGGTGACCCCCTAAAATGCTACGCTGACGCCCCAAGGAGAACATATGAAGTCGGAGAAACTAAAGCCCGAAAAGCTGACGCCAGAGATGCCAAAGCCAGTGAAATCAGAGAAGCTCGCGCTTGCTTGGCTCCTAGTTGCATCAATTTTTCGCATACTCCCGCACATTCCAAACGTCTCTCCCGTCATGAGTGCTGCTCTGTTTGCCGGCGCAAAATTAGATCGAAAGACTTCCTGGATCACTTTGATTGCAATGATGGTAGTGACCGACGTTGTGTTGTCTCAAATTCACGGGACAGCCGTATTTGGCTGGTGGTCTTTCTTTACTTTTTCAGGTGTATTACTCGTCAGTGTTTTAGGCTCCACACTACGACATGCATTTACGGGTCCGCGCTTCCTCGCCTGTTCTTTAAGTGGCGCTCTTCTCTTTTGGACTTGGACAAACCTCGGAACATGGATGACTTCCGGCTTGTATCCAATAAATGGTGCGGGACTGATTGCCTGTTTTGCAGCCGCTGTGCCATTCCTCAAGACCGCAGTAATTGGAGACCTTATTTGGTCTTTTCTACTGTTTGTCTCCTATGAGTTCATTCAACAACGAATTCCCGTTGGCTCTAATTCGCCGGGAATGCAAAACACATAAATTCTTAAACTATGCTGGAAGCGATTATTTTTATTGCTATAGGGTTTCCTTTGCTTATATACGGCGGAAATTTTTTAGTGGATGGCTCCATTGATCTTGCACATCAATACAAGATTTCGCCCGCAATTATTTCCGTAACGATTGTGGCCATCGGTACATCTATGCCAGAGGCTATTGTTTCCATGCTAGCGTCGGCGAAAGATAGTAGTGACATAGCAGCTGCCAACGTTGTGGGCTCCAATATCGTTAATATTGCAGTCGTCCTTGGTGCCACGGCTTTTTTTCGAAAAATTCCTGTGGGTGGCTCTGTTGTTCGTATTGAATGGCCCTTTTTACTGTTTGCCTCTTTTCTCGCACTTGCCTTTATGCGTGATTTAACAGTGGACCGCATTGAGGGCGCTATCTTAATCCTAGCAATGTGTGCTTTTTCCTCTTTGATGATTTGGCTCGCCCGAAGACAACGTAAGGGAGAAGCAGATACTAGAGAGGGTATTTCTGAGATTTCTACTCCACCCAGCGCTCCCCGTCTGTATCTCTATCTATTGGGTGGTTTTGCATTGTTATTCGTTGGAGGAAACCTTGTCCTTGAGGGGGCTGTCAATGGAGCCAGGCTTCTAGGAATTTCTGAACGCGTGATTGGATTGACTATTATTTCGATTGGAACTGGGCTCCCTGAAATTGTTACCTCCGTAATCGCCGCAACCCGCAAAGTGCATGAAATAGTGATCGGTAATGTGATTGGATCAAACATTTATAATATTGTTTTAGTGTTGGGTTTGGCCGCTTTGATTAAGCCTCTCAGTGTAAGCCCAGAACTACTGCAAATAGATATTTGGGTGATGATCGGAGTGACACTAATTTTGTTTCCACTTATGCACTTTATGAAAGAAATCCCACGCTGGGCCGGCGCTTTATTCCTGCTCGGCTGGATTAGCTATACCGGCTACCTCATAGTGAACCCTAGCTAGCGTCTCCAGTGGCGCCTCTGACCTTCTTTCTCCGGGGCTTGCGGTGCTGCCCCCCCCTTCGCGCCCCCTCGCGCCTCCTTAGCCCTCTAGCTGGTCTCCGCAAAGACCATTGCTCGTAGGTCAGAAAACGCCTGGACGAGACCGGAGCTACGTTTATGGTGAAAATACCCTCGACTTTTAAACACGGTTTCTAGCTCAAAGTAGTACCATTGAAACTTATCTTTGGGTTTATGAAATATTCCCCAAGCCGCCTCCCCTCGGTATTCCAAATCACGCCAAAGCGAATGCAGATTATGATATTTATCGCAAAGAATAATCAGCAAGGCATCATCACTGGAATTTCGCGCTAAGGCCAAATAAGCATCCTTACGTTCTTGCCAAGTATAAGTTCTTTTCTCAGAAGTGATTTTCTCAGAAAGAGGCTCGGTGCATTCCAGCACCAAAGTGGCAACACGCTCACCGAATTCCTTTTGCAACTCCGTTTCACTCACGTCGCAATCTTCAATAGTGTCATGGAGAAGTGCCGCGATAGCTTGTTCCTCGTCGCCACCATATTCCATCACATAGGATGAAACGGCCATTGGATGTGAGAAATAAGGGGCTCGATTCCCCTTACGATATTGCCCTTCGTGGGCTCGAAGCCCATAGAGAAGCGCTCGCTCATAGTTTTCACTTAATTCAATTCCAGGTTTAGCAGCCATACACTCAATATAGTGTAGACCCTAGTGGAAATCCACCACTCCTGAATCTAGATAGTACATCGCCGAGTGCATTTGCAATGCCCCAGAACCCACACGAGCGCGAAGGATCGTGCTCTTACGAATCAGATCCTTAACGATTCCTCGCGCATTCGCAGCCCCTTCGCGGGAATAACCGGAACTCGCCGGACGTCTATGGAATTGTGAAACTCGCGGTTGAATGTCGCGAAGCAAGAATCCAACGTAAGGGCTACCTAAAGAAGTCGCTCCAATCGGGTTCATCAATGCGGATTTGACTCCTGCTGAGTTTTCACTACCCAGAACTAATACAAACTGCACGCCTAAGGTCTTAACTGCGTACTCTATGGACGCGATAACAGACTTGCCTAATGCCGGCCCGAGCACTCGAATCACATAAATTTCACCCAGTCGTTGGTCAAAAAGAAGCTCTGGAGAAACGCGAGAATCGCTTGTCGTTATCACCACAGTGTGTGGTGACTCTCCTGCTAGAAGACGAATTCTATCCTTCTTAGCCATTCCCGATTGCCGACTACGCTGCCTACCTTGCACAAAACGTTGGTTACCTATTTTCAATTTCGAGAGCGCTTTGTCTGGAGCTATACCATTTGTGAAAGTCTCACTATCTGCATCTGCCTCAGTCGGCACTCTCTCAGAGGCTAAACCACGATCCCGACAACAGCTTCCGTCGCAGTTACACTCTGAAGTACTCTTAGAAGAAATACTCTCGCTATCGGAATCGTCAGAATCATCGGAATCGTCAGACTCAGAATCCTTACCAGCCTGCTCATGATCCTCTTCTGCTTGAACTTCACTAGAATCAGATAGCCATTCTTCTTTTCCAGTAGCGCTAGATGCACCCTCGGATTCTGCCTTCGCGCCTTGTTCGGTGTCTTCCTTGAGATTCTCTCTGGAACTTTCCTTGAGGTCTTCCTTAGATTTACTCGAAAACGACCATACTTCCGTAGGAGAAACTAACAACCCTACGACCGACAGGACTACTAACCCTCTGCACCAATGCATTTTTATATACTCCTGCTAAATTTCGCTAAAACTGGCAACTCAGTTTCAACAGGCTGTTCGGCAGTAATGTGCCGATTCTTAAAGTTTTTTCTTTCCCCAGGCATGCTAAAATAGGTCTGTATGAATTTACGAAACTTCAGAGTTTCCTGGAGTCCTTACTTAGGCCTAATCACTGCGATTATTCTTGGGGCACTTTTAGTATGGCGTGGGCTTCGACGAGACACATCCGACTTTACTCATGAGCAATCCCCTAGCAATGAAATCTTATCGAAATCTGGTTTAAGCTTTGTCGAAAATTCAGAAGTTTAGGGTTTCCTGTGCGGCAAAGAATGTGGGTCGGCTCAGAAGCGCTCGGACTAATTGTTGAACTTGTCATTGGTAATTGTACGTCAGCTAGAGCGTCGCCATAGGGCCCTACGAAATACACTTCTCTACTGTCTGCAAAAAAACTTTTTGAAGTTGGGTCAAACTTGGTCATCTCAATTAAAGCATTGGAGCGCCACTGGCCACCCACGCGTTCGTAAGCAACCCAAGCTCCAAGGCGATCTACTGTCGGAAGTGGCCACGGCCGTGTAGGTGACATCGGTTCTGCTCGCACCATAGCAGAAGTCCATTGAGACGGAGTAACTGGTGGGATAAAAACTGCATTGGCATCTCGGCAAATACTTCGAGCACCCGTAAACTGAGTCATCGTAGTCGCTGAGAGTTCAACGTCATTGTTGTTTGGGTTAAAGCAGATCACGCGTTGTGGCGCTGCAGCCTGAGTTGGACCCACATTTAATGCACCAAAGTAGCGCCGCGTGTTCATAAGCATCATTGCGCTAGCACTAGTTGTCGTAAACGGATGAACTGAGTCACGATTGAAATTTAAAATTCCGTCTCGATCAGATTCGGTTGAAAATTCACTAGTAGTGGCAGGTATGTTTGGTGGCGCTGCATACCTAAAACCAGCCGAATCTACCCGCATATTTACCCAAAACTGCTCGCTCGCGGGCCAAAGAACATCACGGATTCCCCGAGCAACCATTCGAACGTTTGCCAAATCCTGAGGCGCAATGAAATAACCGGCTGCCCCACCATTTACGAATTCGTAGTTGCTGCCAACCACTGGTGGCATATTGGCAGGATTGAAATTCCCTTGTCCAGTGAGGAGAGTATCTACACCCACACGGTTTAAGCGTTCTCCTCCCATCTGGTAGCAGGATTGAAATGCTCCGTCGAAATTAGAACGGATATAATTCTGCGTGATTCCATCCTGGGCCAAACGGTACGTTCCTTGAAAGTAACAAAGAGACCGAAGAGAATCGCTACATGCACGTCGAATAAAGGTAAGAGAACCATTCGAATTTAATCGAGCTGCGATACAACGCCCGGAGCCACTGGTTGCGTTGTTGGCTAGTTGTCTCCTTCGAACGATCGCATCGTTCGTGCCCTCACACTCCGGAACGCGAGAGTCTAGCGGTTCTAGCGGTTGTTTGTGGCAGTAACCAAATACGTTCACCCCGCGCATACCACATTGCTTCATAAAGCAGCAGGAACAACCTACGGGTTTGGGATCTGTATCCTCTTCAAAATGAGTACTGCCGTCTACCTGCACGTCCGGCATCGTGTTGTGTATATGCGCAAAATAAATCTCTGAATTCGTTTCATCGACACCACCTGAACCATCATCCGCCCAGTTATAGGGAGCTGAACCCGACTCACTACAAATCTCACTACAAACTTGAAGTGCGTTGCTTACTTCCGTTAGGATTGTGCGCCAATTACTTATGATCGTAGTTCTTTCAGCAAACGGCCCGGCTATAGTTGAGTACGTTACATTTGGTGCGGGTGTAACTTCTCCTCCACCATTTCGAAATGTGTATCGTGGAATAACGTCAACACTGGAAGTTAAATGATGAGGGTTCATTCGATTGAAAATTAAACGCACCGCCCCGCCTCCCATGGATGGCGCCCATTCTCTTCCTGTGGAACGACTAGGACAACGATATCTATTTTCATTACAGGCGATAGATGCCATCGACTCATTCGTGCGGATTGATATGCCTAAACGCCGTCCATCAACTTCAGCGATTTGAGATTCCACACGAACCGAAGTCGGAAATCTTACTCGCAGCAATCGCTCGAAAAATGTTCCCTCGCTTGCAGAAAATAATGTCTCATCAGTCACACCTGAGCCGATTGCAGATGGGTTGAGTAAAATCGTCTCAGTGGTGCCACCTAGCGTAAACTCATACATACACTCGGCTTCACCAGCCCACACCGCCATCCGGGCGACCTTATCCACTCGTATATTATCCTTTTTCTTCGCTGTATACCTAGTCGTGGTAAATACCAAGAAGGCTACGTCACTTGCATCTTCTTTAATTGTCTCACCGGAGGTAGCTGGCAGGCGAATCGCGCTTTGCTCTTCCCCCACTGACTTACGAACAAGGACAGGAACTAACTCAATAAAAATTTCTGGCTGTAATCGAGCGATCTCTTTAAGACTCAGTCCCTCCACATTCGAAGTGGGACGCAAGCAGCGCTTATAACCATTCGGCTGGCAGTAGGAGGAAGAAAATGTTTCCCACTGGCCGGAAGGAAAGGCGCGCTCCCAATCTGGTCCCAAGGTATCGTCCTCTACAGAAAATAAATCTATATGGATTCGACCCACACCACCCGACCTCATGGGCGTAGAAAAAAGACGGCACACTCCAGCCGTCTTGCGTCCACTGTCTGCCGGGTTTGCTACGTTGAGTAGCACTTGCCGTGCATTACTCAATCCGATACTTCCGATTTTAACGACTACCGGAATGTCCGCTACTTTTTTCATAGTATCTGTAGTCATCGTGGCGAATCGAGATGCTTCGAGTCCACCGACTACGATGATAGCGCTTGCCACCAAAGCCTGAAGTAATGAGATGCCTCGTTGCGATCGTAATAGGCGCTTAATTGCCGTCGCCTCCCCACCATCTCCCGTAAATCGTGCTGGCGCTGGCTGAACTACAGGTCTTTCCTCCAGATCGTGGTAACAATACGGCTGGCAGGTACTGTGCCTCCGGCTTCCGTAATAACAAGTGGGTTAGCTGGTTCTAAATTTTCCGCTCCAGCTTGAGCATAAGCACATGGAATTCCCAAAATGCCTCCACAGGAAAAGAGGCTTCTATTCAGGCTTGATATGATTGCCCCTCTAGCAAATGCGTACATTGTCCTACCAGAGCTCAGCGGGCTTCTCGTAACAGCCGTGGAAACAGAAGCCTGACCACCTACTGTTCGCACGGTGACGAATTCAAAAAAGCACGGAATGCCTGTGTCCGTGAAGGTGATGGATTCGCCAGGAGGTATGCCGACTGTATTACCTGCAGCTCGACTATCATAGGCTTCAATCGTTGTAGTGCTCGCGCGATTGGCAAAGGCTGGATCCGGCTCAAATGTGCGAAAAACTTTTACTCCGTATACCCAACCAGGGCCATCATTCACAAGATCGCTCACAACCTCTAGTTAAGATTTCAAATCGAAGGAAACTTCGCGGACGTCGAATCACGGCCGCAGTCTCTACTTTATAAAATTCTTTTTCTCCATTCTTATTGAGACCCTTCAAAATAGGAATCGACACTTTAGTTTGGATAGCGTGCCGATCTAAATCTTCGATTGCATGCAGACCAGTAATAAATGATTGGGAACGTAACGTATCCAAGCTTACGAACGCAAAGTGAATGGTGGCCATGACCGTGAGGCCTCCGTCCCGGTTACAGACAAACTCCTCTGGCTCCTCTTCACTCGAGTTCGCTGCAACTTCATTTGCATTTTGTATACAAGTTTCCGCCTCCACCATTAGGTCTTTCCCGGTATCACTCGACTCGCCATCGGCATTCACTTGACGGATATTCGTGAAACCGTATTCTGCCGCTTGCTCAGGAGACCGGATGATGCATTTATTTTCGTAGACTTCAGAGCAAAGAACTACGTTCTTTGCAATCGCTTGCGCTGCCCGAGACATGAGAATCTCAGATATATTTCCTGCTCCTGTTTCTTTTACAGTTTTCGCTGTTGTGCGTAATATGGAGTTTGCGAAAAAAAACCACCCGCAGCTACGGCCAATCCCAACGTAACCAAGATAATAGCAATTGCTATAGATCCAGACTGATTCCTAAACATTTAAAGCCCCCAAACTATAGCCCTAGTCTTCTTAAATTATACATCAACAAACTATATTTGTATAGTATTTTCCTCGATTAACGAAAAAATGGCGCCTGATTTACACGGTGAAGTGTAATGCTAGTTTAGTGTATTAGTTTAGTGTAATTGATTTAATGCACAGTTTTGGTGCCCATGCGGATGAAGCTAGAACCGGTCACGTCTCTAGATACATCTTTGGTCTTACGATTGTAAGTGAAGTGAATGTCGGTGTTGAAATTTTCATAGCGCAAAACTCCAAGTATCGGCTCGACGCACTTGTGTGGTGCGCGCCCCCCAAAGCCCACACGAGATACTTTGCATTTGTTATACATCACGACCATTTCCATGGTCATCTGGGTTGGTGGATTACCATCGACAGAAAGTTGCATAGCTGCACCAAAAACAATTGGGCGTTCTGATTTAGTGGGAATGGTCGCGATACCACCGTCGGGTTGCAAAATAAAGACAGTTGGCCAAAATCGCAACCGATGATTGGGGTCATTTAGCTCGTTGTCATTAGGGTCAGGACAGGACTGGTTAAGTATATCCGTCCTAGGACAACAAAATATTCCTGGCTCTGTCTCAGTGCTAGCACTAGTCTCTTTAACACGCAAAAAATAAGGCACACGCAAATCGATGATTTCAGCAATCGTGTAGTCTTCCAGCTCCTTCGGTAATTCGCGGTCAATACAACGAGAGTAAAAGATCGATCTTGTAATGCCCTCCAACTCCGAAGCCTTCAAAGGATCATTGTTCTTACGGTTCAGATGAAAATTTTCTATCGTAAATGAGGTAGATTTGCCTTGCGTTCCGGCAAGATCAAAGTCAGGTACTGTTCCGCGAACTATCTCCACACCATCAGCTAAGTTCCAACTCAGCGGCTGCGAAGTAGAAGTATCGTGCTTTGGGTCTGCTGCCGCAACCATCGCTGGGGAATTTGTACTTGTCGCTGGTGGATTTCCTGCAATTAGCACCTCCGATGGTCCAACTAGAGTCCGCTGTGGGTCGAGTCGTGGAATACTCATTGAGTGTAGAACCTTGGTTGCGAGTTTATTGAGCTGCCGCCTAACTCCGGACACCACCTTAGAGTTTTGCGAAAGCACAGCATTTTCCACAGCGTTTGTATACACGCTAGTAGCCACATAGCCAATTCCAGCAAACATAGCGCCAGCTATAATCATCTCTAGAATCGTCACACCTTTTTGGTTCTTCAACATGGTTCTAGACTTTCCTTATCTTATGGACAGTCTTCCTCACTAACGGTCCTAACAAATATCCATTTCGGTTTTGTATCGGTGGCGTTCTCCTTCTTACACTCATACTCTTCCTCCAAATCCAACTCCAAATCAACCTCCACTCCCAACTTCATACATTTCTTTTTTATTTTCTTTATGATTTTCTTTTTTTCTTTATAGTCTCCATCGCCTAGCTTTGGATCAGAGCTAGAACAATTTGGGATCTTCTCATATTTATTTAAGGCAATCCTTGTCCCGCCCAACATATTACTCGGATCTATCTTCTTTGCGATCGCAATTATAGCGTTTCTGGATTCCATCAAACTAGCGGCGCCATCGGCCTTTAGCTTTGACTCGTTGGAAGAGTTTAGGAAATACTCGCCAGAACAGGAACCTCCGTCTTTAAGTTCAAACGGGTTTTCACGATCTCCTGTGCGACAAAGGACTTGGACCCCGCCTGGCTCCGCGGGAGGCTCGCTGCTTGTTGCCTCTGGAAGAGTAATGGGGGCACCATATGATCCTACAAAATACACTTCCCGACCGAAGTCCTTTGAATTTTTATCGGGCTGGCCTACCTTAATTAAGGCATTGGACTGCCACTCGCTACCCATGCGTTCGTAAGCAACCCAAGCCCCAACAAGATTACCCGTTGGTGGAGTTGGTGGAGCTGGCCATGGGCGCCTAGGTGACATCTCTGCTGATTTCACCATAGCAGCAGTCCATTGGGACGGAGTGACCGGCGGAATAAAGATCGCATCAGCACCTTGGCATATCCCCCGAGCATCCGAAAGCTGAGCCGTCCCGCTTCCTGGCACTTTAACCTCATTGGTGTGTGGATCAAAGCAAACAACTCGTTGCGACGACCCTTGAGTTGGACTCACATTTAATGCACCAAAGTAGCGTCGCGTATTCAGAAGCAGCATTGCGCTAGCACTACTTGTCGTAAGCGTATGATCTGGGTCACGATTGAAATGAAAAACTCCGTCTTGATCAGATTCTGTCGAAAATTCACTAGTGGTGGTAGGTATCTCTGGTGGCGCTGCGTACATGAAACCAGTCGAGTCCACTCGTAGATTCACCCAGAACTGCTCATCTGGAGAAAGGGCCGCAAGGATTCCTCCTTGCCTCCCGAACCCGGTATCAGGAACAGGAGTAAAAAAGATAGTGCGGACTCCCTGTGCAACCATTTTAAGGTTTGGCGCGTCCTGAGGCGCAATGAAATAACCAGCCGCCGCGCTATTTACAAATTCGTAGTTATCGCCAACTACTGGTGGCATATCGGCAGCAATGAGATTCCCTTGTGCAGTGAGGAAGGCATCCGCCTCTACACGGTTTAAACGCTCTCCTCCCATGTTATAGCAAGCTTGAAATGCCCCATTAAAATCAGAACGGGTGTAACTCTTCGTGAGTCCATCCTGAGCCAAGCGATACGTTCCTTGGAAATAACAAAGAGACCGAAGAGAACCGCTACATGCTCGTCGAGTAAAATCCAGAGAATCGCTCGATAATTTAGCTGAAACACAATCCCCAGTGCCGGCGATTGGGTCGTTACTCAATTGTTTCTCTTGAACGATCGAATCGTTGGTGCCCTCACATTCCGGAACTCGAGAATCTAATGGTTCCGGCGGTTGTAAGTGGCAGTAACCGAATACAGAAACTCCAACCATAGCACACTGCTTCTTGTAGCAACAAGAACAACCTACGGGCTTGGGATCTGTATCTGATTCAACATGAGTGCTGCCACCCACCTGCACATCTGGCATCGTATTTTCTACATGCCCAAAGTAAAGGGGGTCTGAGTTGTCCTTACTCTTTTGAACGACCTCATTATAATCGTCACCCTCGACAATATCTGGCGACCAGTTATAGGGCGATGAACCCGATTCCTTACAAATTTCACTACAAACTTGAGGTGTGTTGCTTATTTCCATAGAGACTGTGCGCCAGTTACTTATTATCGTGGCTTTGCCATCGACAAGCGGCCCATTTACGGTTGAGTATGTTGCGTTCGGCGCTGGTGAAATTTCTCCTCCACCCTTTTTAATTGTGTATCGTGGCTCAATATCCACGCTGGAAGTCAAGTGATGAGGATTTGCTCGATTGAAAATCACACGAAATACCGCGCCTCCCATAGCTAGCGCCCATTCTCGCGACGTAATAGAGCGATTAGGGCAGCGATATCTATTTTCGTTACAGCTAATAGATGCCATCGACGACTCCATGCGAATTCCTACGCCTACGCGCTTCCCATCATCTTCAGCTACTTGAGATTCCATACGAACCGAAGTCGGAAAGGTTACTCGCAGCAATCTATTGCTAAGTTCTCCGCTATCTGCAGAGAATACTGTCTTACTCTTCACACCTGAACCAATTGCAGATGGATTGAGCAGAAGCGTATTAGTGGTTCCACCTAGTGTATACTCATACTCACACTCCGCTTCACCAACCCACACCGCCATCCGGGTGGTCCTATCTAATCGCCTTGTAGTAGCGGAGTCCGGCCCTTTCTTCGCCGTGTATCTGGTCGTAGACAGCACCAAGAAGGCTATGTTACTTGCCTCTTCCCTAGTTGTCTCACCAGATCTTCTTGGCAGGCGAACCGCACTTCGTCCATCACCTGATGACCCACGAACGAAAATAGGAACCAACTCAATAAAGATTTCTGGCTGTAATAGGTGGATCTCTTCAGGCTTCAATCCCTCAACGTTTGAATTGGGGCGCAGACAGCGCTTATAACCATCCGGTCGACAGTAGGGTGCAGAAAACATTTCCCACTGCTCTGAAGGAAATGCGCGCTCCCAATCCTTTTTAAATTTATCGTCTCCTGCAGCGAATAAACTTATCTCGATTTGGCCCACACCACCTGACTGCATTGGAGTAGATAGGAGGCGACATACTCCAGCCATCTTTTTGTCCTTGTTGGGGCCTTCCCTTTCTATTACGTTGAGCAGTACTTGCCGTGCATTACTCAATCCGATATTTCCAATTTTAACGACTTTTGGAACGTCCGTTGCTTTCTTCATGCTATCTGTAGTCATCGTAGCAAATCGAACTACCCCGAATCCGCCGGCACAAACCAGGGTGGCTGCAATCAATGCCTGAACCAACGAGACGCCTCGTTGCGATCTTAATACGCCTGTTTCCTTTTCCCTCTTAGCCTGACATCCCATAGAGAACTCCCAAATTTCACGCCATGTCAGACCTTCATGTCAGTTGTGGCATCATCGTAGCTTAATTTCCGTCGCCATCGCCATCGCCATCATTGCTAAAGCTTGGCGGCACTCTACGAAGTACCCGGCGGCGGATCGGGGTCGGGGTCACTGCCATCGGTGGTGGTGGTGTTTCTACAATCGTGGTAACAATGCGGGCAGCAGGTATTGTGTCACCGACTTCTGAAACCACGAGCGGATTAGCTGGTTCTAAACTGTCATCTTCCTCTAAAATCGTAGGGGGAGCTTGAGCATAAGCGCATGGAATCCCCAAAATACCTCCACAGGAAAAGAGACCTCTATCGAGGTTTGCTGTGTCTGCTTGGAGTACTTCAGCTTTCGCAAACGAGTACACTGCACTACCAGAGTCCAACGGGCCCCTCGTAATAGACGAGGTAACGGAAGCCTCAGTACCCGTTGTTCGGACAGTTACGGCGTCAAAAAAGCATGGAAACCCACCATCCACGAAACTAACAGTCCCGCCTGGAGGTATACCGATTTTGTTGTTGTCTGTTGTTACACTATCATAAACTTCAATCGCTTCCTCAGATAGCCCATCTGCCTTCGAGTGACCCTGAAAGTCGTCACTTACTCGAAATCCACGAAAGACTTTGACTCTGTATACCCAGCCAGGACCATCGTTGAGTACAGTTACCTCCGTTCTAGATCCACCTCCAGCGACTTCGTTAGGAAGTAGTCGAGACGCGCACGGCGGACCATCACGAAGACCGTCGCCTAAATCACAAGAGCGCCCACAACCTTTCCCTACGATCTCAAATCGAATGAAACTTCGCGGACGTCGAAGCGCAGCTGTAGTCTCTACGTTGTAGAACTCTCCTCCCTCTTTCCTTATTGGAATCGACACTCTGGTTTGAATAGCGTGCCGATCCAAATCCTCGGTTGCATGCATGCCAGAAATACGTGATTGAGAACGTAAATTCTCCAAACTTATAAACGCAAAATGAACCTTGGCTTTAACCTTGAACCCTCCGCTTTTCTCACAGACGAACTCCTCTGGCTCTTTACCTCCTTCGGCTTCAACCTCACTTGTATTTTGCATACAAGTCTCCATCTCCACCATTAAGTCTTTTCCGTTGGCATCATCCTCGCCATCCTGGTTTACCTGACGGACATTCTCGAGACCGTACTCTGCAGCTACCTCGGGGGACCGAATGACGCACTTATTGTCGTAGAGTTCAGAGCAAAGAATCACATTTTTTGCAACCGCTTGCCCTGCGCGAGACATGACAATCTCGGAGATATTCCCCACTCCTGCCTCTTTTGCAGTTTTTACTGACGTACGCAAGATGGAGTCTGTGAAGAAAAACCCCCCCGCAGCTACTGCCAATCCTAGCGCAACCATGGTTATAGAGGTCACCATAGACCCAGACTGATTCCTAAACATTTGATCCTCCAAACGCTCCCCGATAATCAATTCTGACGCATAAAACCATTTGATACAACTATTTTAATTAACTATTGTATCTACCTGAATTAGCACTGGATTAGAGGCCCATTTATGCCTATCTATAGCGAACCAGGCCACCAGCCGCATCTAGCGCTACATAGAGAGCGCCGCCAAACACCGCAGGGACGCCGGTCAGATGGCTCGAGAGCTCGTATTTTTTAAGAATTTTTCCAGAACTCGCATTGAAAGCACAGAGCCAATCGGCCGCACAAGGCATCCAAGCAAGCCATTGTTTTGGCCTATCCTGATTACGAATAACTAATGCACTGGCACGAAGACGATTAAAACCGGTCTCGTAGCGCCATTTTTCTGCCCCTGTTTGGACATGCAGAGCAACAAACCTGCCACTATTTCCACCAATCAAAGCTAGATCCTCACCAGGCACATAGGTGGCCGAACTTTGAGATCTATCTTCAATATCATATTTCCAAAGTTGCGTTCCGTCTTCCACAGAGCGAGCCTCCACCAAGCCATTCCAGGATGCAAAAATAACTCGGTCACGAACTAATGTAACCGTTCCTTTGATCTCACCACCAATCTCAACTTCCCAAATTTTAGATCCATCCTCTAAAGATAAGGCAAAGAGCTTCTTATTATTAGCCCCAAGGTAAATTCGGCCGCGCTCGACATCGATTGTCGGAGTAGAGTGCGCCTGCTCCCCAAGCCAAGGCGATCGCCAGGTAATCTCTCCCGTACGACGATCAACTTTCACCACATAACCGTTTGGTGGACCTGAGGTTTCCACCGCAGTGTAAATGTGCTCATTCAATAATACCAGTGACGCCCCAGTAGCATCACCTAAATCAATCGTCCAAATCATAGCCCCAGATTTTTTTTCAAACTTGTATAGCACACCGTTATAGGCCGTGAAATACACGTATTTTTTATCAAGCGCAGCGGTTGAATGAATTCCAGCAGCCGAATTGGCCACATAATGTTTCCACTTCAGCGAGCCATCATGGTTATAGGCATAGAACCAGGAAGAGTCTGATCCAATATAGGCCCCACTTTTATCGACCGCTGGACTGGCTTTGCTCGCACCGTGAACAGCAACATTTAGTAGATCGGTTCGCCAATCTTCCTCAAGCTTCACTCTTAGTTTCCTGCTATCCGAGTAACCAAGGTGCTCCACCCCACCTCTATATTGATAGGTAACGGACAATAAGTCCTCATTCAAAGTAGCCATATACTTGTCACTATAAATTGGAGCCGGTAATGCTGGGAGTTCATATTTCACGTGAGTGAAAATAGAATCTGGATCTAAAATTTTCGGGTATGCGACAAAAATCACCGCAATGACTGCTAAAAGCTTCGCAAGAAGAACACTATATTCCAGCTTCATAACTTATCTTCCTCAATCCATGAATTCGGAATGAACACGTTATAGCCCGGGTCTTCCGAACAAATGTTCTGAACTGCATACACTCGAACATACTCCGAATCAGATCGTCGGCGTGAATTCATATAGATATCCATATCTTTAAAATCTGAAAATATTCGATTCTGTTCGCAAATCCACTTCGCCTTGCTATAATGGACCAACGGGTCACACCAGATTCGTACTCCATAGCCCATGCGATCGTGTCGCTCCCAAGCCTCCGCTGAATAGTCTTTATACCTAGCAATCATCATAGTGTCACACTGGGTTTGCGCATCGAACATATTCAAGGAATAAATCCTTCCTTCAGAAGTAATGCTTGAATGCGCCCCAAAAAGCCAAGGTGCTAATTGCATAAGAGCAAAGATAGTCAAACACCCATAGGTGGGTTTTGCCAATTTTCCCCTCAAGAGCTTGCTATAAATTGCCTCTTCATTTTCAATTAAATTTTCTCTTTTGCGCAGTCGATCTGGGTAATGCTCAAAATACCGATCCATAAAAAAAATGGAAAGCAATACTCCCATAGTAAGTGGATAGAAGAACCCAACTATCGTCCAAGAAAAGGCATGAAAGCAAAAAACTTGAATA
The DNA here is from genome assembly GCA_011087955.1 of Oligoflexia bacterium. GTDB lineage: Bacteria > Bdellovibrionota > UBA1018 > CAIPTA01 > JAALKR01 > JAALKR01. The sequence continues at coordinate 3,015 of JAALKR010000021.1, read as the reverse complement.
GCGGCAAAATAGAAAAATTTCTTTTTCCGAAACAGGAGTAACCAAACAAATACCAATTCAAGCAACACCACATAAGCACATGCAGCTTCCAATAGCTTTCCTTGAATAATTGGGGCATGAACCATTGCTGACCCCGAAATCCATTCATAATTCATTTTTAAGAGTCCAGCTCCGAAATAAAAAGCAATAACTATAACTTGAATGCACTGACGCTTATTGGGCACAAACAAGAATACGAACGACACAATAAACGGCATATAATGGTAGTTGCCCATCAAGCGGTAGTCTTGGAGATAGAGCGACATCTTAAAGAGATTGAGAAATAGAAAAAAATAATAGGCAAGCTTAGTACGGCCTGGAATCAAAAAAATCATTACGCCCACAAGCCCGGCAACGAGATAACCATAGTTTAAAAATTGCAGAACTGACTCATTTAGTGGTCGAATTTGAGCACAATTTTCTAAAAATCCCCAACAGACCGGGTACTTAAGCTTATCCGAGAATACAGTTAATATGCTCTTGCCGAAGAGATTCCAAAATACCCAGGTCAAGACATGAACGGAGCTTAAGAGTGCACCGTAAACCTGCAGCATTCGATCTTTTTCAATCTCAATCGCGTTATTTGAGAAAAAAGATCTAAGCTTCTCCATTACACCACTTACTTTTGATCATTCGAATCATTCACTCGAATCATTCCCAATTTTTCTGCGGTTTCCGCGCCAAAGGGCAATTTGGTGTCCTCGTCAAATAAAGCGCCATTAAAATCACAACCTAAAATTACTGCATCCGTTAAATCGGAGCCTCGAAAGCTTGCGTTTGAAAAATCACTTGCCCAAAAAAATGATGATTGCAGCTGAGCACCTACGAAAGAAGCTTCTTTAAAGTTTGAACGACGAATTTTGACTCCTTTCATGTCAGCATGATTAAAGATTGTTTTCGAAAAATTTGAATTCCACAGGATTGCTCCTCTTAAGTTGATATTATGGGCTTTCGCATTTACAATTTCTGACAAAATAATGCTTACTTGATGAAAATAAGCGAACCTCAATGACGCTTCCGGCAATTTTACATTATAGAACCTGCTATTATACGCATCAAAGCCATCGAGCTCGAAGCGATAGGCGTCGAGTTCGTAAATAACCTCACCACGTAGAATGCCGCAAACGCCAAAATGATGCAATTTCCGCTCTGGGTAACACTCTCCATTCTTCAAAACCGGTAGCCCATAGGTCTCCGCCATTGCCTCAGGATTTATCCACGCGCAAACCACTGACAGCAGGACTACGGAAGCAATACGTATTATTAGAGTTTTCAATATACGCATCATTAGTAATTTCGGCACACTTACATTTTAACTCAGATAGCTCATTCGAAAAGCTAATTCGAAAAAAACTCATTGCTTCTAAAAAAATTCAGTGTGCGGCTATGCACTTTTCCACTCGGCATAGTGACAAAAGCCAAAGAAAATTGCCGCACATACTGGCATACTGAATCTATGATATCCAATTTACTTCGCAGTCACTGGTTGGTCTGCCTCCTGACGTTACTAGGAGTACTTAGAGTGTTTACGGCTTACCTTCCTAATAATGGTGCCGATCAATTTGTTTCCTCCTTTGCCTCTTCACCGCTGCCGAGACCATTTTCAAAAAAATTTTCGAAGAACTATGCTTTTAGCCAAGTAAATTTAATCCTAGTGGAGAAAAATGGAAAAATTCATCAGCCAAGAAGAGCAGATTTATTTCGAGATAAGCGTGGTCATCATCGCCGTTGGATACCTTATCTAATAATGTATCGCTATAGCTTAAATTTAACTCACAGAATGCGCCAACAGTATCTGCGAACGGCTTTTTGTAATTCAGGCGCATTTGCGAAAAATCTAAAATTAAGTGGAAAGATCGCAAAAGTGCAAATGCAAATCGGCCGACCGAATAGCCAATACTTTGAAATTACAGAGGTGAGCTGTGATTCTTAAGCTTTCAGAGAAGGATCTGTTCGGAATCACTCGAATTGCTCTCGCAGCCTATATAGTAACTTATGCTTTGCTGCTCATCCCTTATCTAATAGAATTATACTCACCCGATGGCCTTATCTTTCGATTGCAGGATAGTGTGGTCTACAATCCTCTACTTAGTTTTTTGCATCTTCGAGAGCCCTTGGCCATAAAAATTGTCTTGGGTATGCAGATTGCAATCGCTATCATCTTTGGACTTGGTCTATATCAAAAAATTTCTGCATTTCTGCTTTGGGTTATTCACATTTATTTCTTCAACCTAAACCCATACGTAAATTCACCAGAGTATTCATATATCGGATGGTTGCTACTAGTGTTTGTCGTCATTCCGCAACGAACAGGGATTGCGGTAATCAAGTCAAACTCGAATTGGGAGCCGCCTAAGTATTTACGCGAAGGTGCTTGGATTATCCTTGGCGTTTCTTATGCAAATTCAGGAATTTTGAAAGCTTTAAGTCCTTCTTGGCTGGAAGGTACTGCACTCATAAAAATTATTGCAGATGGTGTAAACACTTATTTTTGGACAAGTGTAGTTGCAGCCGCTGCTCCATTTTTGTTCTTTGTATTGACTTGGGTTGTTCTCGCGATTGAGGCCTTAGCCATTTTGTTTGTCTGGACAAATACTTCTCGGAAGTATTTTTGGATTGCCTCGGTCTTGATGCACCTGGGAATTCTAGTGATGATGAAATTTGCGCAAGTCAGCTTGGGTATGCTGGTCTTTCATCTTTTGCTTTTCGACCCACGATGGCTTGCAGATTTCAGACAGTTGTTCGTGCTAAAACAAAAACTGCCCTTGATAACGTCCTCAGCTAAATGATACTACTAGCACCGTCAACTCTGATGGCTCGTAGCTCAGTTGGTAGAGCACCACCTTGACATGGTGGGGGTCGCTGGTTCAAGTCCAGTCGAGCCAACCATTCTTATAGGTGAATTCAGGTTCTTCGATTCTGTAGTATCTCCTCACGCCAACGCATCAAGGTTCTCCGAAGGCGCTTTATCTCCGG
>JAALKR010000038.1 GCA_011087955.1 Oligoflexia bacterium | reverse complement strand
TGCTAGCTCGCTAGAGCGGCTCGAGACAAGTGACTGGAATGTCAGCTCCGTAGAGGATATGAGCAATATGTTTGCTTTTGCTAGCTCGCTAGGGCAGCTCGATCTGAGCAATTGGGACTTCGGCAGCGTAACTAATATGAGTTTTATATTTTTAAACGCTATTGTGACCACGGAGATCTACTCAGATATGCTTATGCGAATTGTCGACACCTCTAATAAAAACTCTATCACTCTCGGCGGGGGGCCAGCCAAGTATAACGACTGCGGCGCCAAAGCGAGGGCCATACTTACCACAGCTCCTAGAGGCTGGGATATCACCGACAGAGGGCCGCAGGACGGCGGAGCCAATGCAGCTAACTGCACCGAGTGGGATCCTTGAGGTGGGTTTGTTGGCATAGCTATAGTAAAGACTAGAAGCGGCACGGTACCGTTAGTCCTTAGCCAATGTCAACCACTACTCAAATTGACATGCCTTGCCGACTCCCACTATAATAAAAAAGGCGGTGCGTCCTTTAGGGACGATGCATCCCTCAAGGATTGATTGGGAATTTTAAGAATCAGGGAAGATTCAGATGTCGCGTCAGCTAGCAGAACTACTGTTAAAAGAGAATTTAATTACTGCTGCACAACTCCAGTCTTCAGAAGAGTCATTCAAAAAAAATCGTGAGCCGCACTTTAACTTCTTAATCCGCACAAAAGCAATTGATGAAGCTAAAGTGCTTGAGCTCTTTTCACAGCGCTACAAAATCCCTTCTTTTGATTTAGGCAAGTATGAAATTCAAAAGGATGTTGTCGAGCTAATGAAAGCGGATGATGTGCAGAGGTTTCAGCTAATCCCGATTGAAAAATCCAAAGGGACCTTAGTCGTTGCGCTTGCGGACCCCACTGCACTGCAATTCTTAGATGACATTAAATTTCGAACGCAATTACAAGTGGAAGCAGTATTAACATCATTCTCAGCGTTCGAAGCCGCAGTAGAGGCGAATTACGGTCGCACTCAGGGCATCGACCAAGCGATCCAGCAGCAAATGCAGCAACAAGCGATAGCTGCTTTAGAAGGTGGAGAGGACGTAGAGGAGGTCGGCAGTGGAATAGATGACGATGCTCTAGATATCAGTGAAGAAAATGATATCGACGCACCAATTATTCAACTGGTAAACTCGATACTCGTAGATAGTATCCGTAAGAAAGCTTCTGATATTCATGTCGAACCCTATGAAAATATATTTCGAGTGCGAATGCGTATTGATGGCGCGCTCTATGAAACTGCTCGTCCTCCGGCGGAAATCAAAAGCGCCGTTATTGCCAGGCTCAAAATTATGGCAAAAATGGACATTGCCGAAAAACGTCTGCCGCAAGATGGACGTATCAAAATTCGAACACAATATGGTGAAATGGATTTTCGTGTATCCAGCATGCCGACAATCTTTGGAGAAAAGGCCGTACTCCGGTTGCTAGATAAATCTGGCCTTCAAACCGATTTGAAAGTGCTCGGGTTTGATAAAAAGGAAATGGAGCAATTCCTTGCCTCTATCCACGAATCCTTTGGAATGGTGCTAGTAACTGGGCCTACCGGCTCTGGTAAAACAACAACACTCTACTCAGCCCTGCAAGAACTTAACCAAATTACAGAGAATGTCTCTACGGCGGAAGATCCAGTGGAGTATAACCTAGAGGGCATCAATCAAGTTCAAACCCATGCGGCGATTGGGCTAAACTTTGCTGCCGCTTTAAGAACCCTTATGCGTCAGGATCCGGACGTTATTCTGGTAGGTGAAATTCGTGACTTCGAAACTGCGGAAGTAGCGATCCAAGCCGCTCTAACTGGTCACCTTGTTTTGTCTACCTTACACACTAATGATGCTCCATCTACGGTTACACGTCTGCTGAATATGGGTATTGAGCCATTCCTAGTTACCGCGGCCATCAATCTGGTTGTAGCCCAACGGTTGATTCGAAGAGTTTGCAAAGGCTGCAGGATTGAGGAAGAAATTCCTTCAGAGCGATTAATTAAGCTTGGAATCTCTCCTCAAGCAGCAAAGAAGATGAAAACTTTGAAAGGCACTGGGTGTGATTCTTGCGCAAACACCGGTTATGCCGGCCGATTTGCATTGTTTGAAGTAATGGATTTTACACAAACGCTTAAGGAAGGCGTCCTTGCTGGTTCAAACTCGATTGAACTGAAGAAAATGGCCATGAAAGAGGGAATGAAAACACTAAGAATGAATTCTTTACGAAAGGTGGCTGAAGGTAAGACGACTTTAGAAGAAGCACTGGCTAGTACTTCAGGTGACTTCTAATCTGAATAATCTGATGAGGTGAAATTATGGCTAGTATAACGCTACAACAATTATTAAAGGCAATGGTTGAACAGGGTGCCTCCGATGCGCACTTAACGGCGGGGTCAGCCCCAGTGCTCAGAATTAGTGGAAGTATAACTAGAGTAAAAACAGATCCTTTGAGCAGCACGGACACAAAAAGCCTCTGCTATGGTGTTTTAAGCGAGGCACAAAAGGCTGAGTTTGAAGATAATTGGGAAATTGATATTTCCTTCGGGATTAAAGGACTCGCACGTTTCCGAGGAAATATTTTCTATCAACGAGGTTCCGTAGCGGGTGTTTTTCGTCGAATTCCATTTGAAATCCCTACCATGTCGTCACTCGGTTTGCCGTCCGTGGTCGAAGATATGCTTGGAAACCCGAACGGCCTCATTCTTGTGACAGGCCCAACTGGATCTGGTAAATCGACCACACTTGCCTCGATCTTGGATCAAATTAATACAACAGATAAAGGCCATATTATGACTCTAGAGGATCCGATTGAATTTATGCACCCACATAAGCACTGTGTGGTGAATCAACGTGAGATCGGCTCAGACTCGAGATCCTTTGCTTCTGCTATGAAACGGATTCTTCGTCAGGATCCGGACTATGTGCTCATTGGTGAGTTACGGGATCTTGAGTCGATTGAAATGGCACTCACGATTGCTGAAACTGGTCACTTAGTTTTTGGCACTCTCCACACAAACTCTGCGGTTCAGACCATTAATCGGATCATTAATGTCTTCGGATCGGATCAACAAAACCAAGTTCGACAGCTCGTAAGCTTCGTGTTGATTGGCTGTATAGCCCAGCAGCTTATCCCAACTATGGATGGTGGGCGAGCCATGGCAATAGAAATTATGAGAACGACGAATGCGATTAAGAACTTGATTCGTGAATCTAAAATGGAGATGGTCTATTCCCAGATGCAGACGAATCAGGAAGAGACTGGAATGCAAACCATGAATCAAAGTCTCCTTAAGCTCGTACAAGGGAAAAGAATCACCGAAATGGTAGCGCACGAACATAGCCCTGTACAAGATGAGTTTGCGAGAATGCTAGCCAGTGGCGGAGCTAGTAATACTGATGGACCTGGCGGCAAGAGGAGATAATATAAGTGCCTGTTTTTAAATACGACGCAGTTAATCGCGATGGGGCTAAGCTAAGTGGTTCTATTACTTTGCCGAATGAGAGTGAGGTAAGGGTATATCTTCGTCAACGTGGAGCGCGCGCCACTAAGATTCAGCGTGAATCCATGTTTAATAGAGATTTTAATCTTAGTTTTGGGAGGCTTGTTGGCCTGGAAGAGCTTGCTGTGGTGACAAGGCAGCTGTCCGTAATGATTGAAGCCGGTGTACCGATTCTTCAAGCATTAGAGATTTTGCACTCTGGCGAGAAGAATCTCGCCTTGAAGAAAGCACTAACTAAAATTTCTGAAAACGTTTCCTCCGGTAGTGCTTTTTGGGAGGCTCTGGCTAAGCACCCTTCTATTTTTGATAATCTTTATGTTTACCTAGTTCGCGCAGGTGAAATTGGTGGTGCGCTAGACATTATCTTAAGGCGTCTGGCGAAATATCTGGAGGACTCTGTAAAGCTCACCCGACTGGTTAAGGGGGCCATGGTATATCCGGCCATCGTGGTCTTAGTAGGTGTGTGTGTTACGTTTGGATTGGTTGTCTTTATTGTCCCGCAGTTTGAGAGCCTTATTGTAAACTCCGGTGGTGAACTCCCCGCTATTACAAAATTTGTAATTGATGTCTCGCATTTTTGCCAAGATTATTTTTGGGTTATTGTGATGTCCGCGGTTGCTTCAGTCATAGGGTTTAAGCAAATTACAAGCACTCCAAAGGGCAAGAAAGCATGGCACCAAATTTTGTTAGCTTCGCCCGGTATTAAAGACTTGGTTGTGAAATCGGCCGTTGCGCGATTTACACGAACCATGGGTACGATGTTATCTTCGGGGGTCAACCTAATTGACGCACTTGAGATCTGTAAAATGGCTCTGGATAACGTTGTGATACAGGATGCGATACAGTATGTGCGTAAGGAGGTGGAGTCAGGTGAAAGTTTAACTCTACCTTTAGGAAGGACAAAAATTTTCCCTTCCATGGTGGTGCAAATGATTAACGTGGGTGAGAACACGGGCGCGCTAGACCAAATGCTTGTAAAGATTGCTGAGTTCTATGAGCAAGAAGTAGAAGCCGTGGTGAGCGCGCTGACAAAATTAATTGAACCGATCATATTGGTCGTGCTTGGTGGAGTGGTGACGGTCATCTTGATTGCAATGTATCTACCAATCTTCAAGTTAGCTGATACGGCAACTTAAAAGACAACATGCATTAGAATATGAAAAACATTGATGACAAGACCTTCCCATTTTTCTCCATTGTTCGGCTATTAGTTTTATCGCTCATTCTTTGTACTACGATCTTCTTAAGGCAGGAGGTGTTAGGAAGCGAAACTGCAGTAAAAATTTACGCGCTTCTAGCCTTAAGTTTTTTTATTTCACTCGTAACTGTTGTGCATTGGCAGGATGTCCAAAGAGTTAAATTCTTTGTGCCCTGTCAAATTCTCTATGACATTTTACTGACTAGTTACCTAATTTTCCTTACTGGAATTGATGAGTCCATATTTTTATTTCTCTATGCTGTTAATATCATTATCGCAGCTATTACCTACCAGCTTTACGGCTCGCTCATTGTCTCTGGCATTTCTGGGGTTGTGTACGCAGCTATCTATTATGTAAACAAAGATACAAGCACGCAAAGTCAATTTTATACCTTATTCTATAACGAGCTCTTTTTCCTATTAACTGCTCTATTAAGCGGTCAGTTTATGGATGCGATAAAGAAGCAAAAGTTCTTGATCGATGAGCAAAATCGTGAAGTATCTAGGCTCCGCATTTTAACCAATCGCTTGATTAATAATATTCCAGTAGGGGTTCTGCAGATTGACAAAAATGACGATGTTATTGCCGTAAACAGCACCTGTCTCGAACTGCTGAACCTAGACAAACTTCCCAGCACGGAGACTAAATATTACCATCTGGTAAAAGAACTGGAAGGGGCTCGAGGTGATTGGTTTAAGCTTAGTCATGAAGAGCGATTGACTAAAAAATTCGAAATAATAGATGCAAGTGGTGAGCTCCGGTTGCTCTCGCTGCAGATTGTGCCTATGCCAGATAATGATTCTCGCAAGTCTTCTGTGAATGGAGATAATCAACGGACAGAGCTCATTTTAGTCATTCAAGATATTTCAAAGATTAGTAGATTGGAGGAGCGGTTAAGTTTGGAATCCAAACTCGCTGCGGTCGGGCAGCTAGCTGCCGGTATTGCCCATGAGATCCGAACCCCATTAGCTGCCATATCTGGATCTATTGAAACTCTGGTAAAAAATATTGAAACTAAGAATCCAGATGATCAGAAGCTCATAGAAATTTCTTTAAAAGAAATTTATCGCTTGGATACTTTAATCAAGGATTTTTTGAATTTTGTGAAGCCTACGAAAGATAAAATTGAAAATATCTGTGTCGAGGATACTATCCAAGAGGTGGTGACGGTGGCCAAAAATATCAAATTTAAAAATACTGAAGTGGAATATAAACTTAATTTCCGTGGAAGATCCTATATTAGCGGCGACGTTGAGCGATTAAAGCAAATTCTCCTAAATCTCGTAAATAATGCGATTGAGGCCGCGGATCAGCCTAAACTATTGCTCATCATATCTACCCGGATTGAAAAGAATAACGTTAGAATTATTGTGGAAGACAATGGTCCGGGAATTCCAGAAAAAATCCGTAGAAAAATTTTTGATCCTTTCTTTACAACCAAAAAATCCGGAACTGGTTTAGGGCTCGCTACCGTCGGACAAATTGTAAAAACTCACTCAGGTTTTATTCAAACTTTACCGAAGAGAGATGGAGCCTGTTTTGAAATATTGTTCCCAAAGGTTAATGAAAAAGACCAACAAGTATCATAGGTAAATATTGTAGAGGTGTCTGGCTGTGGATTCAAACATGAGCCCAAGAGGGAAATTACTAGTTGTAGATGATGAGGCGTCTATACGAGAGTTTCTAGAGATCATGCTGAAGCGTGAAGGGTATGATGTACGGACAGTAGATAATGCAAGGTCCGGCTTGGAAGAGCTAAAGACGAGGTCTTTTGATGTGGTTCTGACTGATATTAATATGCCTGATTTTGATGGTTTAGAGCTGCTTTCTGAAATTAAGTCTCAAAACCCAGATATGATTGTTGTCATTATGACGGCGTATGGGTCGGCCGAATCGGCGGTGCGAGCCATGAAAAATGGGGCGTCTGACTATATTTCAAAGCCTTTCCAGATAGAGGAGTTACTCGTAGTTCTGGAGAAGTGTCTCGCCACGGCGACTATTGAGCATGAAAATAGGCGCCTTCGTTCAAAGCTGAAGGAAGAATACTCCTTTGAGAAGATTATTGGAAACTCGGAACAAGTGCAAAATCTCTTTGGGATGATCCGAAGGGTTTCGAAAACTACGGCAAATATTCTCATTACGGGCGAAAGTGGTACGGGTAAAGAGCTTGTGGCTAACGCTATTCATAATTGCAGCGACCGAAAGGAGAGGCCATTTGTATCTGTGAACTGCGGCGCTATTCCAGAAAACCTTTTGGAAAGTGAGATGTTTGGTCATCGAAAGGGAGGGTTTACTGGTGCCGTTGCAGATAAAAAAGGGTTATTTCAAGTAGCCAATCAAGGCACTCTTTTCTTGGATGAGGTGGGTGAAATGCCGCTTCAGCTGCAGGTCAAATTTTTGCGAGCTATTCAAGCGAAGACGTTTCGGATGGTGGGTGGCACAGAAGATATTAGTGTAGACGTGCGCATTGTCGCTGCCACGAATCGAGATCTGGAGCTGGCGGTGCAGGAGAAAGAATTTCGCGAGGATCTTTATTATCGATTAAATGTGATTCATATGCGTATGCCTGCGCTTCGAGAACGCGCCGAAGATATTCCTATTTTAGCTAACCACTTCGTACAGAAATTTTCAGCGGCGCTGGATGCAGGGAATATAAGTATTACCAATGAGGCGATGGAGTTTCTACAAAAATACCCGTTTCCAGGAAACGTACGAGAACTTGAAAATACAATTGAAAGAGCGATTGCCCTATCCAGTGGAAATGTAATTCTTCCGGAAAGTCTTCCGCAAAAGGTTCGGGAGCTGCAAGCTATGCCTGAGCCTGAGGCTCAAAAGCTTGAGTTTCCAGGCCAAAGACAAAGAGGCGGCGCGACGGTAACAGCCGATTTGGGGTTTTCAGGGGTGCCTGCGCGCATTCCGGAGCATTTTAGCTTAGAGCGCCGAATGGAGGAGTACGAGAAAAAATATATTCTTTGCGCACTGGAGCAGGCTAACGGTGTAAAAAGCAGAGCTGCTAAACTTCTTGGGATAAGTTTTCGAAGCCTACGATATCGAATCGCCAAATTTGAGATGGAGATTGAGGTGGAGGATCCATTCGAGCAGGCTTCCTAAATGAGGGAGTCTCGGCTCATCTTCTTAGATGAGGCGACTATTTTTGCTTATCGATAGTGTGCCTTAGCTTTATTTTAGGCTCTGGCTCGTAGTTTTCTTGAGAAAT
>JAALKR010000037.1 GCA_011087955.1 Oligoflexia bacterium | reverse complement strand
AGGTTGGCTTAGAAGCAGCCATCCTTTAAAGAAAGCGTAATAGCTCACTGGTCGAGAGTCTCTGCGCCGAAGATTTAACGGGGCTAAAGCAATTTACCGAAGCTTCGGCTTGCCAAGAACTTGTTCTTGGCAGGGGTAGGGGAGCATTGTGTTGACAATGAAGGCGGATCGTAAGGACCGTTGGAGTTTACACAAGAGATAATGCTGACATAAGTAACAATAATGGAAGTGAGAATCTTCCACACCGAAATCCCAAGGGTTCCTGAACAAGGGTTATCCTTTCAGGGTTAGTCGGATCCTAAGGCGAGGTCGAGAGGCGTAGTCGATGGATAGCTGGTTAATATTCCAGCACCGTTTTATGCATGTTTGACTGTTGCGGGGACGGAGAAAGATAGGCGAGGCATCTGATGGATGGTGCTAGAAGGCCGTAGGGGTTAGTGTTTCATAGATACTGACAACCCCGAGAGCTGACATATGTGGTGCGAGGAAACTCAATCCAGTAATTCGCTGACTCTATGCTTCCCAGAAAAGCCGTAGCATTAGTGCATAAGACGTCCGTACCGTAAACCGACACAGGTGGGATAGACGAGAATTCTAAGGTGCTTGAGTGAAGTATTGCTAAGGAACTCTGCAAGTTGGTGCCGTAACTTCGGAAGAAGGCACCCCGTTGGTCGTGAAGCCCTCGCGGCGTAAGCGATTGACGGGCGCAGATACCAGGAGCTGACGACTGTTTAACAAAAACACAGGGCTCTGCTAACACGTAAGTGGATGTATAGGGTCTGACGCCTGCCCGGTGCTGGAAGGTTAAAGGGAGTTGTCAGAGGTTTACCTCGAAGCGGCGAACTGAAGCCCCAGTAAACGGCGGCCGTAACTATAACGGTCCTAAGGTAGCGAAATTCCTTGTCGGGTAAGTTCCGACCTGCACGAATGGCGTAACGATTGGCTCACTGTCTCGGCAATATGCTCAGTGAAATTGGAGTGGGGGTGCAGATACCCTCTACCCGCGGAAAGACGGAAAGACCCCGTGAACCTTTACTACAACTTGACACTGATATCTGAAGCATTTTGTGTAGGATAGGTGGGAGACTTTGAGACCAGAGCGCCAGCTTTGGTGGAGTCAGCCTTGAAATACCACCCTGAATGTTTTGGCTATCTCACTTCGCGTCGTTATCCGGCGTAAGGACAATGTCTGGTGGGTAGTTTGACTGGGGCGGTCGCCTCCTAAAGAGTAACGGAGGCGCGCGAAGGTACACTCAGGCTGCATGGAAACCAGCCGTAGAGCGTAAGGGCATAAGTGTGCTTGACTGCAAGGCAAACAAGCCAAGCAGGTGGGAAACCAGGTCCTAGTGATCCGGTGGTTCTGTATGGAAGGGCCATCGCTAAACGGATAAAAGGTACTCCGGGGATAACAGGCTAATCTCCCCCAAGAGTCCACATCGACGGGGAGGTTTGGCACCTCGATGTCGGCTCATCACATCCTGGGGCTGAAGCAGGTCCCAAGGGTTCGGCTGTTCGCCGATTAAAGTGGTACGCGAGCTGGGTTCAGAACGTCGTGAGACAGTTCGGTCCCTATCTTCCGTGGGCGTAAGAAAATTGAAACAATCTGTCCCTAGTACGAGAGGACCGGGATGGACGAACCTCTGGTGCACCGGTTGTCACGCCAGTGGCACAGCCGGGTAGCTAAGTTCGGAAGGGATAACCGCTGAAAGCATCTAAGCGGGAAACCCATGTTAAGATTAGTTTTCTCTGGACTTCGGTCCCTGTAGGGTCGTTGTAGACTACAACGTTGATAGGCTGGAGGTGTAAGTGCAGCAATGCATTGAGCTGACCAGTACTAATAACCCGTGCGGCTTGTTTTTATTTTAGTTTATTCTGGTTTGGATCTTTGATTCAAAAGAATTGGATAGAGATGAGGCAGAAACATTAACTTCTTTTTAAGATACATATGTACTTAACCCTTCTATTGTTGACAGTCTCTTGGCGAGACTGAGGCTTTAGACCTACCTGTCTTTATTACTAGTATTGACACTCAAGAGTTGATGATTCTTAGAAGTCACTTTCTTTGGGGTGTTGATAGCGGCAAGGTACCACCCGATCCCATTCCGAACTCGGAAGTTAAGCTTGCCAGCGGTGATGATACTGCAAGGGTGACTTTGTGGGAAAATAGCACGATGCCCTTTATATGAAGCCCGAATTGGTACATACCAATTCGGGCTTCGTCTTTTTGGATGCCTAGCTTCAATCCTAGTAGGCCGGTATGGCGAATTCCGCCGCAATATATAAAGACCGGTTTTGTAATATAGAGACCAAGTCCTAGCTATGCTGCTTTGTTTATAGACTTTATTGCTCTCATATGATGAAAACAAGCTATTAGAAACTATCTGTGGGGGGACCATGCAAACGCATAAAATTTCGTTTTTCGTAGCGATCTTGGCTGCACTTACTATTTTTCATTCAACATTTGCCATTGCGCTCGAAGATTCTTCAAGCTCTTATACTGTTGCCGGTGCCAACCAAATTGGCTGGGACAATGTGCGGGATCCTATGGGTGGGATTCCATTTTTGCAAGGCGCACTGGGTGCAGCAGACTACGATACAGTCGACGGCATATTTAACGGGCATCAACTGAATATTCGTGCAGGGCTTTCCCATTACCTTCCTGACCGAACTTGGGTTTTCGATGGTGCTTTTGGTATTCATCACGCGAGAATTGATAGCGCAGACTCTTCACTGCTGGCGTTTGTAGCGGAAGGTGCTGCTCGCTACCGCTTTCTGGCCTACTGGAGCACTGGACCAATTCTCAATACATATATTGGTAATGGAGCTACATTTCAGTTAAATTCCGGCTTGTTAACTTCTTTTTTAGGAGTAGAGTTTGCTCGCGACATTCCACTGGAATCAAATATTTTACGACTTTCCTTCCGTATGATGACGGACATTAATGTGCCCGATGTGCGTGCGAATATGATGATGCTCAATTTTGCTTGGAGTTTTCCAATAGGGCGGACAGCTCCGGCTGTAATAGCGAGTTTAGAGGAGCAACGTGGAATTCGACGTGCTCGACGTGATGATGATGGACCAGTGTTGATCGAGGAACCTGTGGAGTTTGGAGCTATTTCTGAGCCCTTGGTGCTCGAAATGGAAGAGGAACATGCATCGCGACCAGAGGAAATTTACAAGGTTACGCCCCCGTCACAAGAAGATCGGGTTGAGGATCTAGCAGTGGCTTCAATTTCCAAAGCTAGTAGTAGCTATGACTCCGTCCCATTGGTTACGGGAGACCCAGATAAGTTAAGTACACGTGCAGCTGCTAAAGGAGAAGGAGAAATTGCTGAAACTCATGAGCTGGAGAAGCCAAAAGGTCCAGGTGGAGTTTTGCGCGTAAAGGTTGCAGACTTTGGTGTTGGAAGAGTTGTGCCAAAAAAAGGGCAAGAACAGAAGATTGGGCGCCTAGGGCAAGCGCTAGTGCAAAATCGCCATCTCTTCGAGCGCATTGAAGTCATTGGCCATGCGGACCCTAATGGAAAGAAGAAAAACTTAGACAAGGTCGCCCAATATCGAGCTCGTGGCGTGATGGAAATGCTCGCCAAGTCTGGAGTTCCTAGGTCAATTCTAAAAAATCATGGTTTAGGGAATGTAAGCACGATTGGCTCCGGAAAGTGGGGCCGGCTAAATGGTCAAAGCCGTCGGGCGGAGCTACATTTCCATGGTGTTCATTCGCCAAAAGAATTAAACCGCCTAGTGGAGCGAGCTCTACAGTAGCCGAAGCTTTTTTATTTAATAAGCAATACAGTTTTGTAGGGATTTGATTCTTGTCTGTAATTGTCGTATGCTGGGACGACACCGGAGGACTTGGTAATGGCGGATCGTACTGCAAAGTTTCCGAGCAATGTAAAAGGTAAGTTCTACGTTGACGATCAATGTATTGCTTGTGATGCTTGTGTGAACGAAGCTCCTGATAATTTTACTATGGACGACGATGATGGTCACGCCTTCGTGTCCAAGCAACCAGAGTCCCTGGAGGAAGTGGAAGCATGTAATGCAGCTCTCGAGGCATGTCCTGTAGAAGCCATTGGTGACGATGGCAATGGGGGGGAAGAAGTGGAGAGCGCTTAACTGAATGGACCAGAGTTCAAGCGGAAAGTCCTTAGCTAAGTGGCCCGGCATTCGCGTTTTTTATAAACTTTGCCTGTAGAGCAGCACTCTCACCGTTGATCCAGACATTAACAGCGTTTGTTGCAAAAACCGTGACCTCAATTGGCAGGCTCTTTAAGGGTTTTGATTTTGGGCTATTTAGGTAAGTCTGGGCCTGTCGAAGAAACTGTTGGTCCACAACACTCTGGGACTCAAGGGTATTGTAGCTAGAGTTAAAGAGGTTTTTTTCTGGGGCGAAAAATTTTGGTATCGAGGGGTTCGCCTGGCTAAGCGCTCTGGAAAGCTCAATAGCATTTTTCATGTCACGAAACCACAGCGAGCTTTTACTGTCTGCATTTAAAATTTTCAAGCGAATTTTTTGAATTTCGTCTGGGAGCACGCTTGAATCAAACTCATTACTTGCGAATTCAGCTAGGGCCACCATTGCTAAATTTCGCAAGCTTGATTTTTTACGGTACCCACTTCCAATTGCGTAAGTAACCGCGTGTGCGGTAAGGTTGATCGCTTCTTGCGAAATAGGTAATTTGCTGGACTCTCTCTTAGCTTCACTTTCTTTCAGTTTATTGGAATAAGGATTCAGAATCAGGTTGAGCCCATTGGATATCTCTTCTTTTCTTCCTTTCACCACAAAGGATTTTTCATGCTCGACTTTTTCAGTATTGCTATATGCCGGAGGCAATAGAGGGTTTTGGCCCTTCGGACCTTTAAACTCATAGGCGGTAGAGTTGTCGAACGGATCTAGAATATACAATTCATCGAATTTTTTGGCTTTGTAGCTTTGTAGGCGTGTTTTGGAAAGGGTTTGGCCAGCTTGGTATATTTTAACCATTTTTTCATTTACGGGTAGGTAGATGAAGACGTTACATTGCAGTTCAGTCTCTGGGAGAAAGTTTGCGAGCGGTAAGCCCAAGTATAGTTCATTATGAAACTTGCGCTTCATGCGACCTTTCTGGATTTGATTTTTTTTCAGCTTGCTCTAGTCTAAGCTCGGCTTTCTTTTGTGACTCCATCAGCCTCTTTAAGGTTATTTTTGCTGCCCAAAATAGCCTACTATTACCCAAAATTAGCCACCTACCCAATTATCATTTCGTCAATTTTTTTGGCCTTCTTTAATGTTTTCTGTTGGTTAGCCTATAGTAGTCAAGGTACGATTAACCATGCGGACTTTTTCGCAGTTTTCATTGAGATTAAAGATTCTATTAGCCTTGCTAGCTTCAGCCGCTGTATTGATAGCCGCTGCCGTGTTTGCTGCACGGCAACTGCGAAACATGGAATCACGTATGCGCTCAGTGAATGATCAATATATTCCGTTATTGAAAGCTTTGAGTCAGCTTGATTCACACCAATACCTATTAGGGAGAGAGCTTGGAAGAGCAATCGAGCTCGGACAGGCAAAACCAGATTCGGTGCATATGCAAATGATGCGCAAGAAAATTGCCTCGTTACGGAGGCTCTTTTCTAGTGGCCCTCGTGCTAATGAGGCAATCAAAGAGCGACTTGTAGTTATCGAAACAGCATTTGATAACTTCATCCAGAATACAAATAATGTCTTCTCTTATCCACTGGATAATCGATACAGAGATGCGTTTTCGACAACAAAATCTGAGTTTGAGGCTAATTTAAAAGATTCATTAAGATTCTTGGATCGAGAAATTCGCAGTCGTAGTTTGCAAGTGGAATATGATATCAGTCAATCTATTTCGTTAGTTGCAGGGCTGTTAGCTACGTTTCTTCTCTTAGCCGCTGGCGTGGTCCTGTGGGTAGACAACATGTTGGACCCCTTACAAAAATTAACCGATATCGTAAAAACAATCTCAACAAGGGGATTGCGCCGGAGTGATATTTCGCTTCTATCACGGATTCAGACTAACCAGGATGAGCTTGGGATTTTTGCTAATGAATTTACCAAAATGTCTTCTTCAGTTTTCGAGCAGAATTTACAGTTAATTAATGAGCGAAAAAATCTGAGGAGAGCGAAAGAGACTCTAAAGAATCAGAATGAAGCATTACGAAAAACTAGAGCGAAGCTGGTACATCAAGAAAAGCTTGGTCTTGTTGGCAAATTGTCGGCACAAATGGCTCATGAAATTCGTAACCCTCTAAATGCACTGAGCTTACATTTAGAAAATCTAGAGTTTGAAATTCAAAATTCGCCAAAGCATTTTCTAGAGTCAGTTGACTGCATGAAACGAGAGATTTCTAGACTCGACTCTGTTTCTTCCTCATATTTAAATCTTGCAAAATCACCAAAGCTGAATTTTGAAAGAGTTAATTTGTTAAATTTAGTCAAAGAGGCATTAGATGTTTACACCCCGCTATTGAAAGAAAACAATATTCAGATTTATACAAAACTTTCAGTTGGACCGGAAATCTTGGGTGACCGAAACAATCTTCTTTTGGTAATTGGTAATCTAATCAAAAATTCATGTGAAGCACTTTGCGACACTAAATTTCCTAAAAAGGAAAAGCGATGGTTACTTTTTTCAATCCAAGAGAATGAAGATAGTAAATATGTTGTGCTTGAAGTTGCAGACAATGGACCGGGTATTGCCTCTGAGAATATTGAATCGATGTTTTCGCCATTCTTTACGACGAAGGCTTCAGGAACTGGCCTTGGCTTGTCACACTCAAAACAAATCATTGATGCCCATGGCGGTGAAATTTCTTTTCACAATAGATCAAACGGGATGACATTCTTAATTCAGCTACCGATAGACGGAGGTGGAAATGTCTAGCCAATTGCGGGGGCGTGTTTTAATTGTTGATGATGAAATCAGTAATTTAAAGGCACTCAAAAAGATTCTCAATGTTGAAGCATTTGAAACAATTGAATCGATAGATGGGACTTCTGCGCTACAAAAATTCCGAGATCTTTCACCAGATATGATTATCACTGACTATCGAATGCCTGAAATGAATGGGATGGAGCTGCTCAAAGCGGTTAGGCAGTTTGATCAAAACGTCCCAGTTGTGATGGTGACAGCTTTTGGTACAGTTGATGATGCAGTTGAAGCAATGAAACTTGGAGCGATCGATTTTATTTCCAAGCCAATTTCTCGGAAGGCGCTTTTAAAAGTTGTTCAAGACGTGTTTTCTCGTATTCGCCCAAAACCTAATACAGAACAGTCAGAAGATTTAATTGGTAACTGTTCACAAATTACGCAGTTAAGAAGAACTATTCATATGGTGGCTCCAACGAAAGCTTCTGTCTTTATCGAGGGAGAAAGTGGAACTGGCAAGGAAGTTGTCGCGAAAGCTATTCATCGAGCTAGTGATGTCAGCGGGGAATTAGTCAGTATCAATTGCGCGGCTATTCCAGAAAATCTTTTGGAATCGGAGTTATTCGGATACGAGCGAGGGGCCTTTACGGGAGCAAATGGAACAAAGCGCGGTCTTTTGGAATTAGCGAATAAAGGTACAATTTTTCTTGATGAAATTGCTGATATGCCAACCTCGCTTCAGACTAAACTTCTGAGAGTAATTGAGAATGGAAAATTTTACCGAGTAGGTGGAACTAAACCAACTCAAGTCGAATTACGAATCATATCAGCGACGAACTCAGATGTTCAACAACTGGTTGAGGAAGGAAAGTTCAGAGAAGACCTTTGGTTTCGTTTAAATGTTTTGCACTTCCAATTACCACCATTACGGGAGCGTGGAGCTGATATTGAATATCTTGCGGACATATTTCTACAGAACGCGGCCGTACAATACAACAAGAATGGTTTACAGTTTTCAAAAGAATCAATTATGCTAATGAATAATTATTCCTGGCCCGGCAATATCCGTGAGCTTTTAAACATCGTAGAGCGAGCAGTAGTGCTTGTCGATGGGTTTGAGATTCGTCCTCGAGACCTCCGCATTCGATACCAAGAACTGAAAGCAAAGTCTGTGGGGGGGGCTACGGAGACTGTATTGTCAGAGCTCTCTGGGGACGATTTGCGTTTTCCGATGGGAACGAGTCTTCGAGAAATGGAAGAGACAGTCATCAAAAAGACGCTAGATGCATTGAATGGAGACAAGGCACTAGCAGCTAAAATTCTTGGAATTAATGTCAGAACAATCTATAGAAAGCTGCAGGGAGAACTAAAGAAATTGTAGGAAGATTAAAGAAAACTGCAAACGACTAAAGAGAGATATGCCTAAATGTTGTGGGTGGCATAAAG
>JAALKR010000004.1:50726-104619 GCA_011087955.1 Oligoflexia bacterium | reverse complement strand
CCCAAACGAATACGGGTCTAAGTCCAAAGGAGCGCCGAGACCTTACGGAAAAGGCGCTAGACTAGCTTTGTATAATCGTTTAACATCTTTCGTAACATGTGTTCACGGGCTAAAATTGCTGTTTTCCTATTCGTTGCCATGGCCCTATTTCCAGGGATAGCCTTTACAGCGATAGTGGAGCTTGGGTTAGAGAGATGC
Source organism: Oligoflexia bacterium (assembly GCA_011087955.1). Classification (GTDB taxonomy): domain Bacteria; phylum Bdellovibrionota; class UBA1018; order CAIPTA01; family JAALKR01; genus JAALKR01. Next base: position 104,421 of record JAALKR010000004.1, on the reverse strand, counting down.
AGAAAGCCCTCTGGAGCCACTACCGCAACCCATAGCTGCGAAGAAATCGAAACAAAATTAATCAACCTGCGCGCGAAGCGCGTACCAGCTCAAAACCTGTTGGCAAATGGTGTAAAAAAACGCATGTTCCGCCATGAAATGCAATTTGGCCAACACCAGATAAAAATTGGTGCTTGGAAAGAAGATCCACTTAAGCCAATGACTGTATTGAATATATCTTTGTTCGAAGAGGGCAGAGGGCAGATCGACTATAACGAAGTGTCCTTTTATGACGACAAAAGCGACAACTACTTCTCAATCGCATTACGTCCGCGCTCTAATACAGAGTTCTATCGTTTGCAGTTACATCAATCAATGAAGCCCAAAAGTCGCAAGCTTAATGAGTCCGACACCTTTTGACAGCTAAATCCCAATTCTTTTTTTTCCTTTCTCTCAAATGTTGCGGGATCTCAGCATTAAATTCTTTATCCAGGGCCCAAGCCTTTTTAACATCGTCAAATGAGCCCCAAATTTTTGCAGCTAATCCCGCAGCAATGGCAGAGCCCAATGCAGTGGTTTCTAGAATCTTTGGTCGATAAAGCTTCGTTTGCGCAAGATCGCATTGTATTTGCATCAGTAAATCGTTCGCAGCAGCTCCGCCATCAACACGAATGGATGAGAGCTCAGCACCCAGATCTCTTGCCATTGCATCTAATAATTCGTCATTTTGGTGGGCAATTCCTTCAAGGGCAGCGCGAGCAATGTGAGATTTATTCGTACCTCTTGTAAGACCTGTGATTATTCCCGTTGCCTTCGCATCCCAATGAGGCGCGCCTAAACCAGTCATTGCCGGAACGAGCGCGAGCTCACCCATTTCTTCAACTTTTGCCTCACGAGCAATCGCTTCAACCTCGTTTGATGAATTTATAATGCCTAACCCGTCGCGCAACCACTGGACAGTAGCGCCCCCCATAAACGCCGAGCCCTCTAGGGCATAAAGCGTCTCATTACCAATCTTCCAGGCTACAGTTGTGAGGAGCCCATTCTTTGAAGGACGAATTTCTTTACCGGTATTCACCAACAAGAAACAACCCGTTCCATAAGTAATTTTGGCATCACCCTTCTCTAAACACATTTGACCAAGGAGGGCGGCCTGTTGGTCGCCTAGAATTCCACAAATTGGGATCCCATCTGGCAATACTTGCATCGCTTTCGTTTTTCCATAAATCTCTGAACTCGAACAAATCGTAGGCAGCGTAGACTTCGGTACACCAAATAGAGAGAGTAAGTCCTCATCCCAATCTAGCGTTTTAAGATCCATCAACAGTGTACGACTGGCGTTTGAAACGTCTGTTTTATACACTTGCCCCATGGTCATACGGTTTAAAAGAAAGGTATCGATAGTGCCAAATGCGAGGTCGCCTTTTTTCGCCTTTTCTTTTGCTCCATCCACGTTGTCTAGAATCCAGCGCATCTTAGTTCCGGAGAAATATGGATCTAGTACGAGCCCCGTCTTATTACGGACGAATTCCTCTTTTTTTTGTGATTTCAAATGGTTGCAGAGCTCTGCGGTACGCCGACATTGCCATACGATTACTTTTGACACCGGCACCATATTTTTGCGGTTCCAGGCGCAAGTGGTTTCACGCTGGTTAGTAATGCTTACGGCTGCAATAGAGGTTGGCGGTATTTTCGCCTCGAGTATTGCAGATTTGATCGTGGAGAGCGTGCCTTCCCAAATTTTATCTGGGTCATGCTCTACCCAACCCGGTTGCGGATATTCCGGTAAAATCTCTGTGGAGGCGCGGCTTAAAACCTCCAGTTGGCTGCTGAGGACTAATACGGTTGTGCCTGTGGTACCCTGATCAATTGCTACAATATATTTTTCCATAGAAATTTCCTTTATAATTTTATACTACAAGGCGTGGAACAATTCTTCGCTCCATCGAAAATTAAGACACAAGGGATGTCTAAGACGGAAACTCTTTTCCAGAGGGAGTTGCCCCATTTCCTGCTTGAAATTGTTCGTACTTATTTCCGTTTAGAGATTGAGGGTCTAGAGCATGTTCCAAAGAAAGGGCGTGTTCTTTTAGTGCCAAATCACTCTGGTGTAACGGGGCTCGATGCAGTTATGGTAGGCCACGAGATCTATCGCAACATTAATCGGATTGCTCGCACCCTGGCCCACCCACTCTGGTTTATTGGTCCTCATATTCGTGTTCTATCCAAACGAATAGGGCTTGTCGAAGCGAGTAAGGAAGCAGGGAAAAAATTACTTCGCCAGGGACACGCCGTAATTATTTTTCCTGAAGGGGAGGCGGGAAATTTTAAACCAACAGCTCAACGCTATAGGCTCACAGAGTTTCGCCGCGGATTTGTGCGAATGGCGATGGCTACGAAATCTCCAATTGTTCCGATCGTTGTAATTGGTGCGGAAGAAACAAATATTAATCTTTCGAGCTTAAAGTTTCATTCGATGCTTAAAGGAGTTCTAATTCCAGTTCCCTTAAATATGCTGCCGCTGCCAGCGAAATGGAAAGTTATATTCCTGCCTCCAATCGATATGAGGCAGTATTCGTCTAAAGACGAAAACAATTCGGAACTCGTGCATAAAATTGCGAGTGAAGTACGCGTGCGGATTCAAAAGCGTATAGATGAAGAAATTGCTAAGCGTGACTGGATCTATTTTCCTAAGGGATCTCGAACAAAAAAGGCCTAGGCGGGCACGCATCTTCTAGTAGATTCCAAGTTGGCTAGATATCGAAGTCAGCGCCAGGGTCGCAATTGTCAACGATCGGGCATGGTGCAGCAATACGTTTACCAAGCGCTTGCCAGATTTTTACTGTGAGATCGGATATTAGATTTTTCAGGGTCGCGACCACAGAAATACTAACGACGGCGAGCAAAATATATTCGACAAGTGCCTGGCCATTATCATTACGTAAAAATCTTCTAAACGACTCTTTTTTTTTCAGTAACTCGCTTCTTTTCATGGCTCACCTTTAATGGTAGCAAGAGGGCTAGAATTAGCAACACGGCACAGTATGGTGCTTACGGATAAATGGCTAAGAGCTAGGGAGTTAAGGGGAGTAATGATGGGTTGGGGCATGATTCAGGCAGCAGCCAGCCAGACTAAAGGCCTTACTTTACCAGAGTTAGTGACTTCGAGAGCCTCTTCGTTTGGCTCTCTTACTATAATCGTAATTTCAGCCATCGTACCGTACAAGATCACTAACAGTTACCACTTATTTGAACCACAACTTTTGCCGTTTGATATGGTGGATCGTGCGGTGCCCTTCTGGCCTTGGACGATTTGGATTTACTTTACTCAGTATGTTATTTTTATTGCTTCTTGGCTGATGATCAAAAATGACATCAATCGTACACGCTACTTCTATTCATATTTGTTCATTCTGGTAGCATCGCTTCTGATATTTATTTTCTATCCAGTCACATTCCCGCGAGTGGATTATCCTTTAACGGACTTCGATCCAAGCATTACGGTTTGGATTTTTGAATATTTCCGCACCCATATAGACACCCCAGCTAATTGCTTGCCAAGCCAGCATGTAAGCACATGCTATATGGCAGCTTTTGCACTTCTACCTGAATCTCGTAAATGGTTTTGGGCCTTTATTGCTTGGGCGACCATTGTTTCAATTTCTACAATGACCACGAAACAACATTATTTTATTGATGTGTGGGTTTCGGTTCTACTTGTGTTGCTATCCTATTATATTTTTTATCACTGCACTTCTTATTATAGTCGTGAGTCAAAGCGGATTTGGTAGTGCCCCTTGTGCTAGGCGATAGTAAATTGCCGCTGGATGATCACCTTCTGCAAATACTGGTTCTCCCATATAACCTTCAGCAAGTGCTCCATACGTACCAGCCATACCCAGGGCCCGCGCCCCATTGTACGTAATGCCAGCAATGATTTCCGGGCAGGTCATTCCAAGGTGAAGCGCTGCGAGAGTAGCAATAAAGGGTAAATTCTGTGTAGTACAGGAGCCTGGATTAAAATCTGAGGCAAGCGCAACACATGCACCAGAATCAATCAGCTTTCGCGCCGGAGCGGGAGGTTCACGTAAAAAAAGCGCGGTCCCTGGGAGAAGCGTTGCCACGGTACTACTACTGGCTAGCGCACTCACTCCCGAGTCCGACACCTTCAATAGATGATCGACTGAAAGAGCTCCCATTTCAGCAGCGAGCTCGGCCGAGCCAGTATTGGCTAATTCATCCCCATGCATTTTTAAGTGGAAACCAAGCTTCTTTGCGGTCGTAAAAATTTTTCGAGATTCATCAATTGTATAGTAGCCCTCATCACAGAAAACATCGACGTAATCCGCTAAGCTACGCCTGGCAACCGTTGGTAAAATTTCTTCACATATCTCGTTCATCCACGTATCACGGTTCTCTTTGTATTCCACAGGAATGGCGTGTGCCGCGAGACAAGTTGCTCGAATTTTTACATTTCTAAATTTTTTTGACGCTGCTTGAATAGCATTGAGTGAGCGTAGCTCCGCATGTTTCTCAAGGCCATAACCAGACTTAGCCTCCATTAAACGAACACCATAACGATGCGCGCTCTCTAGGCGCTTGGTGATGAGATCAGCGAGCTTTGGCGCAGAAGCTTTTTGAGTTTTATTCACTGTAGATAAAATACCACCGCCAGCATGGGCAATTTCTTGATAAGTGGCACCTTCCATACGCATGGAGAATTCTTTAGCTCGGTCTCCATCAAAGGCAGGGTGCGTATGAGAATCTACAAAGCCTGGATACGCGACTAGCCCTTTACAGTCCACCGTTTTCCCAATACGAAGCGATCTTGGAATTGCGCTCGACCTTCCCGCCCAAAGGACCCCCTTTTTTTTGGAAAAGACAACGGCGCCCTTAGAAATTATCCCAAGCGAATCCTCGTTTGGGCGAGTACCCTTTGTTCCAATAAGCCCAGAATTAGTGACTAGACAGTCGATGTTTTTATAAATTGTCGTTTCCATCAATCACTGCTTCCACAAGCTGCTTAACAAGTAATTCCTGGGATTTTTATGTTATTTGTTTTAGCGGTATCGATCGCTTTGTCATAGCCTGCATCTGCATGACGAATCACACCCATAGCAGGATCGTTATTCAGAACATTTTTGAGGCGCCTATCTGTATCCTCTGATCCATCGGCGACAACAACCATTCCCGCGTGTAGGGAGTAACCCATCCCCACTCCGCCACCATGATGAAAGGAAACCCAGGAAGCTCCAGCAGCTGTGCTAATTAAAGCATTCAATAGTGGCCAGTCGGCCACAGCGTCTGAGCCATCCTTCATAGCTTCTGTTTCACGATTTGGACTAGCGACAGATCCGCAGTCCAAATGATCACGACCGATGACAATAGGAGCTTTTACTTTGCCCTCGCGAACGAGCTTATTAAATAGAAGCCCTGCTTTTTCACGCTCGCCATACTTCAACCAACAAATGCGTGATGGCAAGCCCTGGAAATGCACATGCTCGCGCGCCTTCTGAATCCAACAGTGGAGCGCCTCGTTCTCTGGGAAAAGTGATAGTAGCGCCTCATCGGTTATATGAATATCGTTTTTATCACCGGAGAGTGCGACCCAACGGAATGGGCCAGAGCCCGCGCAAAAGAGCGGGCGAATATAGGCGGGCACAAATCCAGGGAAATCGAATGCGTTTTCAACGCCCGCTTGTTTTGCGTAGGAGCGAATATTATTACCGTAATCAAAAGTGTGTGCACCACCCTCTTTTAGCTTCAACATTAAGCGAACGTGCTCTGCAATGGTTTCGATTGCAGCTTCGGTATATTTCTTTGGATCAGCTTTTCTCGCCTTGGCGGCTTCTTTGATGGAGTATTCCTTCGGAATATAGCCCATCAAAGGATCGTGCGCACTTGTTTGATCTGTCAGAAGAGATGGCGTGACCTTGCGATCGAGTAAACGCTCAAGTAACTCAACGGCGTTACATTCAATACAAATTGAAACAGCTTCTTTTTTTTCCTTTGCAGCAAGTGCCCAGTCAATTCCCTCATCGATATTAGTTGTCATCTTATCGAGATAACCAGATTCGAGTCTTCGGTCGACTCTGGTTGAGTTGACTTCTGCGGCTAAACAAACTCCATTTGCCATTTTTACTGCGAGAGGTTGAGCTCCACCCATCCCCCCAAGCCCGGCAGTAACCACTAAATGTCCAGCTAGATCGGAGTCGAAATGCTTCTTTGCTGCAGCCATAAACGTCTCAAAGGTTCCTTGCAGGATTCCTTGTGTCCCAATATAAATCCAAGAGCCCGCCGTCATTTGGCCGTACATCATAAGGCCTTTTTTATCTAACTCATCGAAGTGATCCCAATTGGCCCATTCAGGAACTAGATTCGAGTTCGCGATCAGAACTTTTGGCGCGTTCTTATGCGTTGGCAAAATTCCCACTGGCTTTCCACTTTGCACAAGCAACGTTTCATCTTCTTTTAGTGACTTTAGGGAGCGTTCAATGGCTTCAAATGCTTCCCAGTTGCGAGCTGCTTTTCCGCGGCCACCATAAACAATGAGTTCTTCCGGGTGCTCCGCGACCTCTGGATCTAAATTGTTTCGCAGCATGCGCAAAGCAGCTTCTTGAATCCAGCCATGACATTCAAGATCAACACCTCGATTAGCTCTTATTTCTTTCATAAGCGTCTCCTAGTGAAGGACACCGATTTTTTGCTCTACTTCACGAAGCAATGTGCCTTTTTTAATTAATTCTGCGATGGATTCTATGTCTTTATGAAAAGCGCGGTCTTTATCGATTGGCTTTACCTTTGTACGAATTATATCGTAGGCGGTATTCAAGCCTTTCCCCGGCTTAAGCGGCAAGTGAAACTCTAGGCCCTGCGTAGCGCAAAGAAATTCCATCGCTAAAACGTTGCGTACATTATCTAAAATTTCATTCGCTTTGCGAGCAGCCATTACGCCCATGCTTACATGGTCTTCTTTATCCGCGCTTGTGGGGATTGAGTCCACGGAGGCTGGATGCGCTAACACTTTATTTTCTGAGACTAGTGCAGCGGCTGCTACTTGCACAATCATCATTCCAGAATTAAGCCCAGGATCCTTTGTGAGGAAGGCCGGGAGCTTGCTCATGGAAGGATTAATCAATTTTTGGATTCGTTGATCGGAGATATTCGCAAGCTCAGATAGGGCAATGCCCACTACATCCATGGTCATTGCCGGATACTGACCGTGAAAATTTCCACCACTTACAATCTCTCCACCATCTACATGTTGACCCTTGCCATCTAAATCTTTTGGTAAAAAAACGAGCGGGTTATCCGTAGATGAATTGAACTCCACCTCTAAAGTCTTAACTGCATGACGGATATAATCCCGTGAAACGCCATGCACTTGTGGCATACAGCGGAAGCTATAGGGGTCTTGCACTCGGTCACAATCGACGTGACTAGCTTTAATTTTTGAGCCCTTGGCTAGTTTTAGTAAATTTTTTGCCACATCGATTTGCCCAGTGTGTGGGCGCAGCTCATGCACATGTAAGTGAAATGCTCTATCTGTACCCTGGAAGGCCTCTAGGCTCATAGCGCCAGCTATATCAGCAATGCGAATTAGTTCCAAAGAATCGTGTAACGTGAGCGCTGCAATGGCTGTCATGATTTGAGTGCCGTTAATTAAAGACAAGCCTTCTTTAGGGTTTAAATTGTAGGTTTTTAAGCCAGCCGCTTTTAAAGCTTGACCCCCAGGTATCAATTTGCCTTTATAATAAGCTTTGCCTTCTCCAATAAGCACCAAGCTCATATGGGCGAGCGGAGCTAAATCACCACAAGCTCCAACTGAACCTTTGCGTGGCACCCAAGGGGTTATGCCATTATTGATAAGAGCAATAATAGCTTTAATAAGTTCTGGCGAACATCCGGAATATCCCTTAGCTAGTGTGTTAGCTCGAAGTAGTAGTGCTGCACGAATTACATCCTTTGGTAAAGGGTCGCCGACACCTGCGGCATGCGAGCGCAATAGATTAATTTGCAACTCTTCTAATTTGTCTAGGCTAATGCGGACATTGCTAAGCAAACCAAAACCTGTATTGATTCCATAAACGGCCGCATCTCCATGGGCAACCTTAGAGACATACTTAAAGGCATTGGCCACTCGTGACTTGGCTTTTGCCGCAAGCGTTACTTTAGGGGCCTTTCCTGCTTCTCGCCGGGCAACCGCTAACACACAAGGAATCGTCAACGAGCTTCCATCTAGCGCAATATCTTTATTCGAAAACCGGGCCATCGCGCAGTCCTTCAATTGCTTTTGCGTAGTCTGATTTTCCGAAGACTGAGGAACCGGCCACTAAAACGTCTACTCCCGCATCAGATAGTGGACCGGCATTATTAATGTTCACACCACCGTCTACTTCAATTAAAAACTCAAGCCCAGCTTCCTCCCGGAGCTCACTTAATTGCTGACATTTCTCCAAGACAGAAGGAATAAACTTTTGTCCACCAAAGCCAGGGTTTACGCTCATAAGCAGGACCATATCAACCATGTCGAGCACGTCAAAAATCGTAAATAGAGAAGTGGACGGATTTAAAGCCACTGCTGGTCGGGCGCCACACTCCTTGATTTGAGTTAAGGTGCGATGTAAGTGAGGGCAAGTTTCTTGGTGAACGGAAATATAATCTGCACCTGCTTTTATAAATTGCGGGATATAATTTTCTGGCTTTTCGATCATTAGGTGTACATCCAGTGGAGGTGTTTCGAGTGCGTCCAGTGCTTCCACTAGACAGGGTCCAATCGTAATATTTGGAACAAAATGCCCATCCATCACATCCACATGAATCCAGTCAGCACCCGCCTCTTGAACAGTCTTTACTTCTTCACCTAAGCGAGCAAAATCCGCCGCGAGAATACTCGGAGCGATTAACACATCACGACCCATATTAATCCCGTCTATTCAAATTTTAGAGAAAGGCCTTTTTCAGCCTGACCTTTAATACCATTCGAGAATTCAGCCGGCAACTGTGGGCGCCTACCCGATGGTTGAACTTCGAGGATTTCGAGCCAGCCATCACCAGTAGCTACTAGAATGGAATCGCGGTGACGAAGAAATTCACCAGCACTTAATTTTTGGGGCGGCGAGTCATTATTGGGGACAAGGCAAGATTTTCGCACTTTAACCACTAAACCGCCGACAGATGTAAACGCACCTGGCCAAGGAAAGAGGCCACGGATTTGATTGTGAATGGAGAGGGCTGAATGTTTCCAATCGATCTTGCCGTCTTCTTTTTTTAAAAGAGGGGCGAAGGATACCTGAGCCTCATCTTGGGGGGATGGGGCCTCCTTCCCAGAAGCGATTTCATCCACCGTTTCGACTAAAATTTTTGCTCCAACCTTTGCATAATGATCATGTAACTGAGCAGCGTTTATGTCTATTGCTACCGGTTCTTTTACCTGCTTCAAAATATCACCGGCATCCATTTTTTTCACCATATTCTGTACGGTGACCCCACTGACAGTTTCGCCTTTAATCAATGACCACTGAATTGGGGCAGCCCCTCTAAATTTAGGCAATAAAGAAGGGTGTACATTAATGGGTGGGCGGCCACAAAATTCCAGAATGCGTTTGCCTAAAAATTCTCCATAAGCAACAACGACCAAGAGCTCTGGTTTTTTAGCTTCAAGCCATTCGTATACAAGTGCTGTATTTAACTTTTCTGGTTGAAAAATTTCACAGCCAGCTTTCTCTGCTACGATTTTTACGGCGGGTGCTTTTAACTTCATCCCTCTTCCGGCTGGACGATCCGGTTGAGTAATCAGGCCGATGATTTCATGTTTACTTGCGAGTAAAGCTTCTAGGGAATGGACAGCGAAGTCCGGGCTCCCAAGAAATACAACTCTCACTTTTTAAGCTCTTTCTTGATCTTCTTCTTGATAGAACGGGATTTAACAAAGCTCAATCTATCGATAAAGAGTCTGCCTAAGAGATGGTCGTTTTCATGTTGGGTGGCTACAGCAAGGAGGCCTTCGAAATCCTCTTTATGAGCTTCGCCTTTAAGGTTTTGGTATTCTAGGGTAACCTTTTCTGCTCGCTTAACCTCTTCATAAATGCCAGGTACGCTTAGGCACCCCTCCTTGTGAAGAATTTCCCCATCCTTATTGAGAAATTTAGGATTTATAAAAATTTTTGGGTTCTTGTTGATTAGCTCTCCGGTTTCTTCATCTTCTTCATAGTCAATATCTAGGACAAAGATATTCTTATGCACATCAATTTGGGGCGCGGCCAAACCGATTCCTGGAGCGTCGTACATGGTCTCAAACATATTTTTGATAAGTGTTTCTAATTCTGCATCGAACTTAGTTACGGGCTCACTAGGAATAGCTAAGCGCGCATTGGGGTAAGTTAGAATTTCCAGAATTGCCATTTTTACTGCCGTCCTCCGCGGGCTATCATTCCTACTCCAAAAATGCAGAAGAATACACTGGGAAGCCAAGCTGCAACAACTGGCGGCAGTGAGCCCGATTTGCCCATTGATAGCGCGGTTGAGAAGAAAAGCCAATACAAGACAACTACAAGAAAACAAAGAGTGACATCTCTTGCTAGAGAGGTGTGGCGATTGCGGTGTGCGCCGAAAGGAATGGCTAGAATTGCCATAACGAGAGGAACGAGTGCGATAGAAATTTTCGACCAAAAGAGTACTTCATAAGATGTTGTATCAATCCCAGCTTGCTGGTTTCTCCGAATAAAGGTCCAAAGGTGTTTGAGACGGAGGGTTTCAACTTCTTTTTCAATTTCACGAAAATCCTCTGGTTTTTCCCTGAGCTTTAGTGATTTGGAGGAAAATTTTTGTGTCATCGGAACTATTGGTTGCCCATCAAAAATAGTCACAACCCCGTTCTCTAGCAGCCACTGACCGTTTTTAAATTTTGCCCTCCTTGCATCGATTTGCTGGCTTACTGAGAATTTTTGGTCAAAGGAGTAGATAGAAATTCCGTGAATTGTGTCTGTCCGCAATTCAAATGCACGAATGTTATAAATTAGATTGTCGCTGCGATACCAGATCCGACTGTTATTGATCTCCGTGTGTAAATCTGGCTTTTTTAAAATCACAGTTCGATAGAAGTGAGCTCGTATTTTGGAGAGTGGGGGGATCACTCGGTCGGTGATAATGAAGGAGGCGCAACAGATAATAAAAACTAAGCAGAGCAGGACGAAGGCTATCCGAGCCAAGGGGATTGCACTGGCAAACATTGCGACCAATTCATTTCGCCTCGCCATTGAGGAAAGTGTAATTAATGTACTCATAAGGCAGGCCGCAGGCAGCACCATGACAATAATTTCAGGCAGCTGGTAGAGAGTATACTGGATAGCGTGGGCGGTTGAGATCCCCTCCTTAATTCCTTGACTCATTGCATCAATACTCATAAACAGGCCCAAGAGGGCGGCTAAAGAGACCAAGAAAGTCTTCCAAAACTCACGGGCTATATAGCGATCAAGAACGCTCACGTAATAAATCTACCACAGTTATTACATACGGAGATACTAGTCACCAATTGCGCAATCTGATAAGACCATGTATTCAAGAGATTCAAGATGGATAATAACGAGGAAAGAGCATTGGATAAGGTCAAATTCTGGCTAGCCGATACAGGCAAACAACTAGCAATAGCTATTTTAGTTGTGTTACTCCTGCGCTCTTCTGTGATTGAGCCCTATAAAATTCCTTCGGGTTCGATGATCCCCACTTTGTTTATTGGTGACCATATTTTTGTAAATAAATTTTCCTACGGATGGAAGGTGCCATTTTCGGATCTCCTTTTCGAAGAGCCGGTATTTGTTACAGAACACAACTTGCCGGAGCGCGGGGATGTGATCATTTTTAAGTACCCAAAGAACGAATCGGTTAATTATATTAAGCGAGTGATTGGTCTGCCAGGCGATAAAATTGCAATTCGGAAAAAAGAGCTGATGATTAATGATCGACCAGTTCACGAAAGGGTTTTTGATAGCTCAAATTTATTGGAAGGAATTGAAACTGATACAGATCGAAAGACTTTAGCTCTCTACATGGCTGATATGGATGGAAGGAAACATTCACTATTGCATGATAGGAGCGATATGTGGGGCTCGGACTGGGGCCCAACTGTTGTGCCCGAAGGTAGTCTTTTTGTTATGGGCGATAATCGCGACCGTAGCTCGGACTCGCGTATGTGGGGCTTCGTTCCAAAAGAAAACGTTAAAGGGAAAGCGATGTTTATTTGGTTAAACTTTGTTCTTGGGTGGGCAAAGGACCAAAATTTTTCATTTCGTCCTAGTCGAATTTTTACTTGGATAAACTAGCTCCTTCTCCTGAAAAATAAAGAAGTCTAGAGTAGGGAAGAGGGGTCAATGTCGATGGATAGGCCAATAGAGTTAGGTATATTCTGTCGCCAAACTCGATTTGCTGAACGAAGCAATGCATTTAGCTCTGCTGCTGAGTTGCCCTTTAGCAAGATATTCCAGCGGAATCTATTTTGGAGTTTTTGTAACACCGCGGGAGCTGGGCCAAGAACTTCAAGCTTTGCGGCGTTAATTTGAGAAATGTGACGAGCAATTCGTTCTGCGTGAATGCGACCTTCGTCCGCATTAGCTGCGGAAATTAGGACACGAGCAAGCCGAGAAAATGGTGGATACCTATGCTCTTTCCGAAACTCTAATTCGAACCGAACGTAGCTAGTATAATCCAGCGTGGAAGCAAATTGGATATATGGGTTATCTGGATCGAAAGTTTGGATGATAGCAGTGCCTTGCTCTCCTCGGCGTCCAGCTCTCCCGGAAACCTGGGTAAGCAGCTGAAAAGTTCGTTCACCGGCGCGGAAGTCCGGGATATTTAAGGAGTCGTCAGCATTTAAAACAGCAGCAAGTTGCACATGTGGGAAGTCGTGCCCTTTGGCAATCATCTGAGTGCCAACAATAATATTGACCTCATTGTCTCGAACCTTTTTTAAAATCGATTCCAACTCGCCCTTCTTTGAAATAGTGTCTCGGTCAATACGAGCTACTCGCGAAGTAGGGAATTGCTTGTTGAGCTCCTTTTCAACCGCCTCAGTTCCGATAGCACCATGTCGAAAATTATCTTGGCCACACTCTTCGCAAACAGTTGGAGCCTGTGCTGAGTGTCCGCAATAGTGGCAACGAATCATATTCTTGTATTCATAATAAGTTAGACTAACACTGCAATTCGGGCATTGAGGAACATGACCACAGGAATCACAATTAAGCCAAGAGGCAAAGCCTCTTCGATTCAAAAAGAGTATAGATTGCTTGCTTGCATCCAGCGTGTCTTGAATTCGGCGCGCCAACAAATTACTTATTGTCGTGCCCTTAGATTCGCGGCGCATATCGACTAATTCAACTTTAGGACGATGATTGGAGTGGAACTGAGAGTGAATCTCTTCGAGTTTCGCTTTGCCAGTTGAAATTTGATAATAAGACTCGATGGAAGGTGTGGCTGAGCCCAATAAGACCGTGGCCTTATTCAGCTTGGCAAGCAGAATAGCTAAGTCTCTTGCGTTATAACGCAAACGATCCTCTTGCTTAAACGAGCACTCGTGTTCTTCGTCTACCACAACTAGGCCCAAATTCTTCAATGGAGCAAATACTGAAGACCTAGCGCCAATAACAACGGAGGCCTTACCTTCATTAATTAATGCCCACTGCCTATAACGTTCGTGATCGGTAAGGCCAGAATGCAAAACACAAACGGATACTCCCAAACGATCTTGTACTCGTTGGAGTAGCTGAGGGGTTAAGGCAATCTCTGGAACTAGTATTAAAACGGATTTATTGTTTACCAGGCAATGGCGAGCGGCTGCCAAATAAACTTCAGTCTTCCCGCTTCCAGTGATCCCATGAAGAACCATTGAACGAAACTCATTCGCGTTAATAAAATTAATCAGGCTCGAATAGGCTCGTTCTTGATCCTCGTTGAGAGAGATAACTTTTAATTTACAGTAGAGGTTATGAGGAGGGTCCAGGCTATGGGGATCATGAGAGCTAATTGCATCTGCAGTTGTAGTTACAGCCTCGGATAGCTCTTGTTTTTGCTTAAACGACGCTACATATTCATTCTTCTTAAGCCATGAATAGGCCGACTTAAAATCAGAAGGAATCGTTAAGATTACGTCTTTCGACTCTAACAACTTAATCAGTGAGAGACGTTTTCCACTTCGTTTAGCGAATGCAGTTCGCTTCTCTTCGTTCAGAGCACGCCCTTTTTTAGTCAAACGATAGGCGGTAATTTTTTTTGGAGCTCTTTGGCTAGGCAACGCTGTTCGAATCACTTCACCAAGCGGGTAGTGATAATAGTTGGCAACCCACTTTAAAAGCTCAAGGTAATTCTCATCTAGCTTTGGAAGAGTATCGCTTAGAGCTTTAATCTCTCTAATTGTGAATGACTTGCCGTCTCTTCGTTCTGAATAAATATCGGAAATATAACCAGTAACTGTCTGCCTTCGAAGGGGGACGTCTACAGGCTTACCAATGTCTATTTCGTTGAGAAGATGAGCAGGCACTTGGTAAGTGAGTGTTGGTGACGCCTTAAGGATCGTTATGTCAGCAAACATTAAATAACCTAATACAAAATGAATTTATATAACGCAGCAACAATATCATCAGATTCAGTTAGATTAGCTTTACTGATTTGGCTTTGAGCTTTAGCAACCTGCGCTGGGTTAGGGTCAATAATAATTTTATCAATTCGAATTACGGCAATTCGACGCTCATTAATATTTACATAAGCAATTTGTGGTGTGGAAAATGGAAGTTTTCCTGATCGGTATTCAAACTCAATCGCACAAATATCGTTGTTAGACACCCCATAGGCAAGGTCGAGCATGGCCTGAGGGCATTTTTCAGAGATGAGTAGTGGGTAATAGGAGTCTTTTTCAACAAGGAAGCGCTTCATAGAGGGGTCTTCCTTGCCTGCTTTATACTCTATGGCAATTCGACCATTGTACCGAACGATGGATGTCGCTGAGCTCAGTCTATAAAAAGGCTCCAGTGCCTTTTCACTTTTCTTAATTTCTGCCGGCGACCACAAAATCGTATCTGCTTCTTGATCTGCGCCATAGCCAGCGAGCTTGAAAAACTGAACGAGGGTTCTTGGATTTTGCTCGAGATGTAGAGGAACTAAGGGCATTCGCTGCTCGAAGCTTACTTGATTTGTCCTTAGGGGAGGGTAGAAAAGCTGCCCATTCCAAAGCATCTCAGACTTTTGTTTCTTATCTGTTACTGGGCGAAAGATTCGAAATTGAACAATGGCATTATTATATTTGCCTTTACGCTCTGCAATTTGCTTTAAAGAATAGAAGTTAGGAACGACAAATGCAGATGCAGTTGAAATAGTAATATATAACCCTAAAGCGACAAGTGCATATTTTTTCATCCGATATCCTTTGCGATTTGCTTAATTAAATCTTTCACACCCTCGCGGGTATCGTCACGCTTCAGCGCAAAGCGAATATTTGCTTCGATAAATCCAACCTGATCGCCCGCATCGTACCGATTTCCAGTGAAGCAATAAGCGAGGAGTCCAGACGTGTCTGCGAGCCCCTGAAGAGCGTCGGTCAACTGAATTTCTCCACCGACCGAGGGGTTAGTTTTTTCTAAAATATCAAAGACGTCAGGAGTAAGAATATAGCGCCCAGGAATCGCAAATCGCGACGGAGTCTCTTCCGGCGTTGGTTTTTCTACAAGACGATCTACCTCAAAGAGCCCAGGCTTTTTTTCTTTACCTGAAACGATACCGTATTTGCTCGTAGCTTCTTGTGGGACTTCCATAACGCCTACCACAGATTTTTGGCCATTGGCTTCAAACACATCAATTAGTTGTCTTGTGCAAGCCGGATCCGCATCAATGACGTCATCACCCAATAGGACCGCAAACGGCTCGTCTTCGACCGCGGGTCTTGCACACAGAATAGCGTGGCCTAGCCCCTTTGGTGAATGTTGTCGAATCGAGATGGTTGTAATCGCACGGGCAATGTCATGACTATCCTTCAATCGCTCAATTTTTTTAGCGAATTTAATTTCATCAGCGTCGTAGTCAAAATAATCTTCGATAGGGTGTTTGCCCTTACTATTAACAAAGATAATTTTCTCTATGCCAGACGTAAAGGCTTCTTCGACAATGTATTCGATAATTGGGCGATCGACGAGCGGGAGCATTTCTTTAGGAATTGCTTTTGTAATCGGCAGGAATCTGGTTCCTAAGCCTGCGACTGGAATTACTGCTACGCGCAAACGAGTTTTCTGCTGCATTTTTTGCCGCCTTTTCTAGAGTCTCCGTATACCGGGCGAAACTATATCATGGTATGAATTTAGTGAAAACAAAGGGAGTTGTGCTCTATGAATCTATCCCCTCGAATCCGATTTATTTTACTGGTAAGTTCCATTTTTTTAGTAGCGGGCGACGCATTTGCAATAGTACCGCAAATTGTGGGGCTGGGCGGCAGAGGAACTGCTGGTATCCCAAAAGATGCGTTATTTTCTAACCCTGCCGCAGTAGCTGGTTTGCGCACGCATCGAGTCTTTTATAGCTATGCTCAAAGTAAGATTCGTGAGTTGGGAGCCGGTGGGCGAATTTGGACGACGGGCGTCTATGATGGCAAGAGTAAAATTGCCAAAGGAGGATTAGCCTATATTCGGGAGTCCCGTCGACGATTAATTGGTGGAGCTAGTCCGTACTTAGATTCTCAAACGATACGAAGCGTTATTGGCCGCCCAGTTGGGAAGAATTTAATTGCGGGCATTACAGTAAATTATAAAATGAAGCTAGAAAACGAAGAGACGGAAAACTATTTCACGTCGGATGTTGGTGTCATCTATCCATTGTCACGAGCGCTGCCAGCTGGTCTCAAAGTAGAAAATGCGCTTGATCGAGAAGGCGAGCGGCCACGAAACGTAGTTTTGGGCGTAAGTTATAAGCTAACTGGTCCATTAAAAGTTGTAGCTGATTATGGAAAGACAGTTTCTGAATTTGCTGACGACAAGCAGCTATGGTCATTAGCCACAGAAGTTATAGTGTTTAAAGAATTAATCATTCGAGGGGCTCTTTTTCGTGACGAGATTGATTCTATTCGAGGCACAGCCTTGGGCGTTTCTTGGAACGGTCCTAGAACATCTTTTGAATACGCATTACGGACGACAAGGGGGGCTCCTCGGGAGCGAGACCATGTCCTCGGCGTAAATCTACAGTTCTAAGTCTTGTGAAACGAGCGTTCATTGCCCTTCAGTAAGGTAGCAATATTTTCTTCGTGTCGGCGGAATATTATTGCTGCCGAAAAAATAGATAGAATTAAATATGGAGTTTCAGTTCCGAGGAGCGCCATTATCAGTGGGACAAAAGCAGAGGCGATTAAAGCTGAAATAGAAGTAATCCGAGTAATGCAAAAAATAGCTCCCCATACACCCAACCCCATTGACATCGGCACGGGACTTAATAGCATAAAAACCCCGGCGGCGGTGGCCACACCCTTGCCACCACGAAATTTAAGAAAAACAGAGTAGCAGTGGCCAAGGATTGATAGACCACCGGCAATGGCAGCATATGCAATGGTGTCGGGGTAATAAACCTGCATCAACAAAACCGGAGCCACACCTTTAAGCGCATCAAAAAATAGCGTCAAGGCACCAAGCTTTTTGCCGCCTAGCCTAGTCATGTTTGAAGCGCCAATATTTCCGCTCCCGACCAGTCGCGGGTCACTTAGGCCGTAGGCTCGTGAAAGAATAAGCCCAGAAGGAATTGACCCGAGTAAATAGGCAAAGAGCATGATGATGAATTGCATAATGAATGGTATACTACCCTCAATAGAGAATTTCCAATTTTATAGTCGCCAGTTTTATGAGTAGAGCTACTTACTACACCGCAATTACATTGTTTTGTCTCCTTCTGCCGGCGTCAGTAGCGGTGCCATATTTGTTTTATGGTGAGGGCTTCAAGATTTTAAAATGGGCCTGGGTGGAAGGATACTTGCCGTTTTGGGTGAGCTTTTGTTTCTCCGCAGCGATGGGGTTAATCTGTTTTGTGCTTTTGGTTCGCCTCCAACACATGGGAAGAATACTATTCACGGTGACGACCGTGATCTCCATCCTTGCTTCGGCCGTAATAGCGATGGTCGAACAGCGACACCTATCACTTGTAGTAGTTATTTTCTTTTTGGCCTGTATCCTTGTTTATGCAAGTGAGTGGATTCGAAAAGCCCTTGACCTGCCATATTTTAGATCCCACCGCGCATGGTGGGAAGCAAGACCAAAGGGAGTTCCAGGAGTCTCCGCTCGTATTTTATATACGAGAGGCAAGAAGCAGCAAAGTCATCCAGTAAGAGTGGTCAACTTTGGGAAAGAAGGTTGCTTTGTTTTTTTTGAGAACGCCGCGTTCGCGATAGATCCACAATCAATAGAATTTGATTATGGAGAGGGTTCGGCGCTATGTTTAAAGGTAGATCCTGTGATTCGTACCTCAGATAGAATGGGCGTTGGCCTTAGGTTTCTTCGGAGTAACGACTCTGATGAGCACCAAGACTTACAGGATTATTTAGTTCACCTCAGGAGATCCGGTTATGTTTCGGAGTAGAGTTTTTTTGTCAGCAATTTTTCTAGTGGCTATAACTGTGTTATTTAGCGCAGCTTGTACAACAAAAGAAGAGGGCATGAGCCCAAAGGAAGTCCTAGAGACTTATGTGAGGGTTGCCTTAAACGCTAAATCAGAAAAAGATAAAACTAGTTTAGAAGTATACTTAACAGGGAAGGCTTTGGCTGGGCTTAAAATGATGACCCAAAAAGACTTTCGGGAAAAATTGGTGAAACCTGAATTTAAATTTATGCGGTTTTTGGCTAGAGATCAGCGACAAGAGGAGAATGGCAATATCAGTTTGGTTTATGAACTGACATTCGAAAATAAATCTAATGGTAACAAAGCTAAGCTTGTAAATCGTAAAATTGCTTATTTTAAACAAACAGACGATAGTGCTTGGAAGATTTATGAGACTCGTAATATGAAATCATTTATTGAGATGGAAAAAGCGCTCGACGTTATGAATTTTAAATATCCTTGAATTCTGGGCGGCTCCTCATCACAAAATATGCAGTGATTGCTGCCGTAAAAATTAAGAACGAAATAAACTGTGAGGTGGTTACATATCCGGGAATAATGTATCCACGAATCGAGTCACCACGATAAATTTCAATGATACTACGTAAAACGGGGTATAGCGTTAAGTAGATGAGAGAAACTTGCCCTCTGAATTTGCGTTTATGCCAGACGTAAATCATCGCTCCACCTAATAGGAAGAGACCGGTTGCGGAATAAATCTGGGTCGGATGAATTGGAAGTCCTTGCAGGTTTTTTTGAACATGAGTTGAGTTAAGTACAATAGCCCAAGGGAGTTCACAAAATTTTCCATGGCAACAACCTGCTGCAAGACACCCTAACCGGCCAAAGGCATGTCCAATTGTGATTGCAGGCGCGCCTAGGTCAAGCACAGTAAGCACGGGCATTTTGTTTCGATGCAAATACCAAATACAAAATGCGAGTGATAGCAGGAAGCCGCCCAAAAAGACAAGGCCGCCCTCCCATATATAAAAAATTTCTGCTGGGTTAGCTATATAATGGTCCCAACGAGTAATAATGAAAAGAATCCGTGCTCCAAGGAACCCGAAAAGTAATAAATAGAAGCCTAGGTCGACCAGTTTTGCAGGGTCTAATCCTTCTTTTTTTCCAAGCCAAACGCCAATGGTAATAGAAGATAGATAACCGATGGCGATGAAAAATCCATAGGAATAAATTGTGAAGCTACTGATTTCGAACAAAACAGGAAACATTAATTACCCGTATCAGCCATTTTCCTCGCGCTTGTTTCGCCTGGCTCACTCGCTATTTCCGGAGGAAAAAAGATTAAATTTAAGATTAGAATAAAGACGCCAATGCAGATAGCAGAGTCAGCTACATTAAAAGCAGGGAAGTGATGCTTTCCAAACCAATGAAAATCAATAAAATCAATTACGTGCCCGATTCGCACACGATCAATGAGGTTACCTAGTGCGCCCCCAACAATTAGGGCTAGGCCCAAGATGCCCAGGGCGTCCTCTTCAGTCAATTTATAAAAGGCAATTAGAATCGCACCGAGCGTAAGCAATGGAATCACCAAAAAAAATGGTTCACGAATATTGTCTGGAAGGTTTGCCAAAATACCAAATGCAGCTCCTCGATTGTGTACTAGCGTGACATTCAAGAAATTATCAATCACAACCATAGATTGATGCAGGCGGAATTTGCCCATTACCAATGCCTTTGTCAGTTGGTCAAAAGATACAATAAAACCAATTATGGAGATCAGAATATAATATTTCCTGCTTAGCATTTGCATGTTCCTTCTATGGAATTTTATCGATTGTATAGTCTTTAGCCGATAGACTATATTTTTTAAGCTTACGAAGCAGTGTCTTTTTTGGGATATTAGCATTTAGTGCAGTCTGGTTGATGCGCCCATTAAATATTTTCGGCGCATTAATGATAAATTCTTTCTCGAATTGTTCTTTCTGCGTCTGGAAGTCGAGCTTAACCTGGTTCCCATCCTTCCTCTTGTTAGGAACCTCAGTAGGAGTGGCATTCGCACTCGAAATTGCCGCGCCAGTGAGTTTTGTGTCAGTTCCTCTTATAGTGGGGTTGTTCCGAGGCTACGTGTGAGTCCACGGATTGAATCAGGTAGTGAGGAAGGAGTAATCATTTTTGTGCTTTCCATTACAAAAGCATGCTCGATCATGTTTTCTAGCTCGCGAATATTACCAGGCCAATTATAGCCCAGAAGTAACTTCATCGAGCTTTCTGCGCATGCTTCAGGATCCTTCCATGGTTTGTGCGGCAGCAAGCACTTGCTCGTCTTCCGGTAAGGTCAGGTTAACCAGCTTTAAATGTAGGTAAGGCTTTTCGTTTTGCGAGACTATGGCTCTACGAATTACTTTATCATCAGCAAAAACCCAACATCAGCTTGGAGTGCTGCAGGATAGTGGGAAAGGAGTGATAAGGAATAGGGAGGAAGAGGGACTTCTCCGACTAAATCTGTTTCTGTTCAGTGTCAAAATGACACCTTTAGTGGGCGCATTATTATGGATGGTTTGTGGCTGAGCTTTATTACGGTTTGCGCCCTAGTTTTTCTTCCGCTTCGTCAATTCGTTCTTGAGAAATTTTATCAGCTACTATGTATTCTGGCGTTTTATCTTTCACAGATCGCGCTAGAATGTCTCCGACTGTGTCATAAATTCCTGCAACATGGCTCCATGCGCGGTCGTGACTATAGCCCTCACGCTCATGGAAGATATTAATCAGACCACCAGCATTAATCGCATAATCAGGAGCATAAAGAATCCCGCGCTCAAAAAGTGCGTCGCCTGCGGCGGTAGTGGCTAATTGGTTATTCGCCGCACCCGCAACAATCTTACACCTTAGCTTTGGAATCGTAGTTTCATTAATAATCGCGCCAAGTGCACCAGGGCTAAATACATCGCAATCTACGTCATAAATTCCATTTACATCTACGATCTGCATGCCAAATTCTTTTTCAGCCCGCGCAGCTGCCCCTTTATCGATGTCGGAACCAATAAGCTTGGCACCTTCCTCATCTAGGTGCTTTGCTAAGTAATAATTCACAGAGCCTAGACCCTGAAGCGCAATAGTCTTTCCTTTTAGTGAGCGAGAGCCAAAAGCAGCGTTGGCACAAGCTTTCATGCCGTTATAAACGCCCCAAGCGGTTACTGGAGATGGATCGCCAGAAGAATTCTCTTCGCCAGCTACGCCTAAAATATGCCTAGTCTTAGTCTTCATTTGCTTTAGGTCGTCGCTATTAATGCCTACGTCCTTTGCGGTGATATACCTGCCACCGAGTTCTTCCACGAGTTCACCAAATCTTGCTAGCATTTCGGGAGTTTTTGTACTCGCATCACCCATGATCACAGATTTTCCGCCGCCCATGGTGAGCTTAGAAATTGATGCTTTGTAACTCATGCCCTTCGCTAGCCGAGTTACATCCGTAAGGGCTTCTGTTTCGGATTTATAGCTCCACATCCGGCAACCACCAGTTGCTGGTCCTAGGACAGTATTGTGAATACCAATAATCGCTTTTAGCCCCACGCGCTTATCATTACAGAAGATAATTTTCTCGAAATTGTCCTCGTGGATCGTTTCAAACACAGACATATTTTGCCAACTCCTTCTCCCGGGTACGAACAATAGAACTCTGCAGAGTCCAAGATCAAGAAAAATTCACTGGAGGAGGCAGAAAGTATTGGCTACGTGCTGTATAAAATCTTGCGCGGTGTATAGAAATCTGACACTTGGACTGCCCTAAGAGAGACACCCCATTCCGGAGATATTATAGGATAAACAAGGTAACTATTTGAAATTATTATTTAATAAATTATTATTATAGTTATTTGGTTTGTTTTGGCATTCTGCTTGCAATCTCGACGTTGTGATCAGCTAAAGGTCAATTGTTGAAGTACCAGTTGTGAGGATAGAGGTTATGTGCAGTTTAGAGTTGAGTAGTATGCCCATAGTGGCCTTGATTAGGACGCGCGTTGTCGCCGTGGTTGTTGCCACTTTTATAATGTATGCCCCGCAAGCTGCGGCGCTTTCAAGTATGGATACTATAAGTAGCACTAACCCAAGTTACCTAACTTTGGGTGAGTTTAGGAAACATCTCCACCGGGGATCACTACAATGGTCTGTATCCAGAGTGGCTGGGTCTCATGAAAAACGATTAATGCCAATCGGGCTAATTAATTCACAGTGTACGACAGGGGCCTCGATGGATGTTGTGAGACACCCATTAAAGGACAAGACGGACGAGCTTTTCATTGTGGCTAGACTAAATGACGACTGCCAAGAGGCTAGGCCAAGTCAACAATTAGTACGCGCTAAGAATATCGATCCTGCCTTAGACCGAACCAATGCGGTAGATCTTGCTTCAATGTTTGACCTGCGAATCCCCTCTGATTTTGCTGGGACGCTTCATTTCTGTGCATTAAAAGAAGGCTCCACAGTGATTACGCCAGGCACTCTCAACAATCGCGTAGTTTGTGAAAAACTACCGATCGAAGGTGTTGGTGGGGGTGTAGTAGACGCCAATAATGAAATTTTAAGTGTAACGGCCTTGCTAGAATCGCGGGCGGAAGCTCAGGCCATTGAAGAGGCGAAAGAGCAACGTAGGCGCGAGCTACAAAGAATTGCTGAAGTAGCAAATATTTTAAAGCTTTACAGTTCTTCTTGTAAGAATGTGACCCGAAGGAACGCAGCTCTTCGTGAGTTAGGCTCATTTGGAATCAACTATAATGAGTTCATTGCTAGAAGTAATGAGAATGCACTCGATGAAATCATAGCCAAGCTTGATCAAGCAAAATCACTTGAAGAAGTAAATGCTCTTATTGCTGAATTTGATAGAGTGGCTCGTGGTATAGTGGGTGTTGACGCTTCGAGGTTCCACAAAGAAGCGATTAAAAAAATGGAGCGCATCGTAGAAATTTCGATTGAAGACATTGATGATATGGGTTCATCTGCGGCAAGGCGCGCAGAGCGCAGCATCAAAAATTTGCGCCGCACAGCTCGATCTCTACTTGGGTCTGGCCGTAGAAGCGATATCAATCGCATGACTCGCGATCTTTACGGAAAGCTTGCCAACCGAGCCTCTAAGCTGGGTGACCTTGATGAGGCTCTGGAAGTGGCAGAGCGTGCCGAAGAAATACTTCCGAAGGCACTTGGATTAGATTTCATTGAGGCGCAACGAAATGCACTTGTTAAGCAATATAAGAAGTGTGTGAATAAGCGTGCTGAGAAGGGTAGTATTCAGAAGTGTGTGAAGCTACGTCGTAAGGCTGAAAAAGTTCAAAAGGAGCTTGAGGATGACGCCGATGACTACGCCTCAGATTCTGACAAGGAAAAGTACGAAGAAGACGGCGAAGAACTCTTTGGCCAACGCTACGGGCTAGTACGAACACCGTTTGGTTACATAGTTCAGCAGCCGAGCTATGGCGAGCTGGCCCTCTTCGGACTGGAAGCACTCCAACAAGCCCAGCTAGGGATGTTTAGTGGTCAAGGGATGTTTTTTGGTACTGGCTCAGGAATGTTTGGTGGCCAAGGGTCGTCACCCTACGCACGACAACAGTATTATCCCCGCTTCTAAAAAACAAAACCGGTTAAAATACTATGCCGGCAGTGAATGTTACAGACATCACTGGATCGGCCGGGTTGGCTTGGGATAATTTGTTGTCAAATTCATAATAGTCACCGGGGAAGAAGACACCAAAGTCAGCGCCGAAATGAATATTCTCATCCCACTTATACCCGGCGCCTAAATCGAGCTCTAAACCGAGGTTCTCACCTTGGTCTTCCACGGCCGGCTCAGCAGAGTACTCACGCAGGCGGTGAATATAGAAATCCTTTCCTTTCTGCGCCGATTCTGAGGCAAGCGCGTAAACAAGTCCTAGTGACCAAGACCAATTCTCACCTTGGTTCTCTGTGCCGAGCATAATGTACTTCGCGTTTGAAATAGCAGAGTCATATGGCGAACGAAGAGAGCCGCCATTATTATTGTCATCGTTGCGGGATTTAAAAATGTCCGGGTTGTTGGAACCGAAGCCACCTAATTTATAATTAAATAAAATCTGACCAAGCTTGTAATTCCGATGGAAATACATCGCGCCATACTCTTTCCCGCGATCACCTGTGGTTACTGCATTTTGTCCTGGAGCTGAGCCAAACTTAAGCATATGCTTCCAGCGGTTAAAATTCATCGTTACTTCACCAGCAAAACCAGTCGCCTTATACGAATTACGAGATTCAACATTATTCACATCACCCACCTCCCCTGTATAGATTGGAATCTCCGCCCCAACGGTTAGCCGGGACCAAGTTTTGCGGGCATACAAATCAAGGAGTCGTAAGCTCAATCCGTTCGAACCGTTCGAATCGGCAAGGTTTTCAGAGTCTCTATTGGCATTGTGTGGAAAGAGAAATGTGTCTTGCTGGTCTTTTGCATCACGCTTATAGAGCAATAGACCCGCCTCTAATTCTCTTTCTTCGTTATGGTACTTAATGCCGACACCAAAATCGGTGACGTCGTCAGAGCCATCCAGCACGGTGCCTGAAGGGTCTTGGGCGCCTGCAATATTTTTACCCATTGCTACTTTTGAATAGATAGGAATGATCGAGAAGTGACCGAATTTTGAAACAATGCGAATGGTGTCACTCGTTGATTGGAAGCGATCATGTACGCCGTCACCTTTGTTAAAGATAACGCCAAGGCCCCAGTTCATTGGGGCGCGACCAACTTGCAAAAGACCAAAGTCTGTATGGACATCTAACCAAAGGCGAGCCGCCTCCATTGTAAGCTCACCTTTTCTGGTCGACACCGGATTATTATCTTGATCAAGATCGACGCCACGTCCGAAGAAGTTTAGAACTGGATCACCAAGATTCCACTCCGAATGAATGATGACATTATCGTTTACTAAGATGCTAGGTTTGAGTTTTGCGAAGAAAGAAGTAAAGGACGCAGATTTTGCTCCTTCGCTTCGGATAAACTCACCGCTAGCAGCTGTCACGTCGGTATTTTCCGGAGCTCCGCTGCCCATTTGGTAGTTTCGAACGTAATTATGGTTGGCGCGGAAATAACCCTTCCAATCAAACGTGATTGCAAGAGCGTTGGCGGAAACGAAAAATGCAAATCCAGGTAGAAGAATGGAAGTGAAAAGCTGGTTTCGTTTCTTCACTTGTGATTTCATAATGCATTACCCTATCAAAGTAGTTAAAATTAAGGCGTCTTCTACAGAAAAGTGATGGCATATTGGCACGTATATTTGCAGTAGAAAAGCACATATTAGAAAAGCGTGTATTATTTGCGTTGCATTAAGGAGTGTGGCTTGAGTTTCAATTGGAAGCAGCAGTTGAAAATTTTTCTAATCCTCGCCTGGGTAATGATTCCTATTGTTGTCGCCCTTGGTTTTTTTGTAGTGCGCAATTTGTCCGCAGAATTAGACGAAAAGTTCCATGACGTAAAAGATGCCATCCCGACACTCGTTTACAGTAGAAATTTTTGGATACGTCCGGGTGACCTTTTTAGTGGAAAAGAGTTTATGCATCGCCTTAAAGAGCGTGGTTATCAAAATATTAGCGGAGAGGTTGGCAGAGAAAAAGAGCTTGTAAAGGGAAGTTACCGCATTTCCCCGGCCGAGGAAATTACGCTGCAAGAGCTAGAGGTCAACCTTCAAGGAGAGTTTGTGGCGGAGGAGTGGAAGCTCTTTAGCTTTTACTTAAAGGGGTTTAATTATCCGTCTTCAGTCGCAAATTTATTCTTCGATCAAGACAATGTAGGCATCGAAACGAAACGCCCTATTCATGTGCTTTGGCATAACGGGCATGTAATTGCGGTTTACTACCGTCGTGGCGCTAGATATGTCGTGCTTGAAGGTGTGGCTGTTGAGCCAGTCGTGGTAGCTCGTTTAAATAGTAGCGATACAGAAACGCGTGAAACTGTTCCGATCTCGGAAATTCCTTTTACATTACTGCAGGCGATAGTGGTTGTTGAGGACCAGCGCTTTCTTGAACATATCGGGATTGATCCAAAGGGGATACTTCGATCCATCTATGTAAACTTGCGTGCAGGTCGATACCGTCAAGGTGCGAGCACAATTACCCAGCAAATGGTTCGTAATATTTATCTTACTCGAGCGAAGACCCTCCGAAGAAAAACAAAAGAGATCATCATGGCGATTCTGATTGAGTTTCGCTATTCGAAAGATGAAATTCTTGAGAAATACCTGAATGAAGCTTATTTTGGGCAACTAGGTAATTTGGAAATCCATGGAGTAGCACAAGCGGCGAAGCACTATTTTGCAAAAGAGTTGCGTGAACTTACGCTGGCGGAGCAAGCATTGCTGGCAGCGCTCGTTCGCGGCCCGTTCTATTATTCACCCTATCGTCACCTTAAGCGAGCAAAAAGTCGCCAAGAATTAGTGCTTAAGGTAATGCTTGAAAATTCAATTATTACCCGTGAGTTATATGAGGAAGCTGTTGCAGAGGAATTAAAATTTGTGGATGTCTCGGCTGTCCTTGATGTGGCACCCTACTTTACAGACCTTATGAAGGCTCAACTTCTCAAAGAAATTCCAGATGAAGAATTAATTGGCGTTGGCTATAAAATTTTCTCTACTTTAGATACCTATGCCCAAGGTATTGCAGAAGAAGCTGTTGAGAAGGAGATTGAAGTAATTGAGACAGGATTGAAAAATCGTCTGGAAAAGAAGCGTTTTGCAAGGCTTGTAAAGCGGTATAAAATTAACCCAGAAAAAATCGAGCCCCTACAGGGGATATTTATTTTACTTGATCCGAAAACTAATCAAGTAATGGCGGTTGTTGGC
The DNA here is from genome assembly GCA_011087955.1 of Oligoflexia bacterium. Lineage (GTDB taxonomy): Bacteria > Bdellovibrionota > UBA1018 > CAIPTA01 > JAALKR01 > JAALKR01. The sequence goes on along the minus strand of JAALKR010000004.1, from coordinate 77,014 downwards.
GGACGTTCCTTTAAAGACTCTACTTATAATCGAGCGCGTTTCATGCGCCGACAGATTGGGTCTGTAGTTAAGCCATTCGTTTTTTTAACGGGGCTTATGTACGGCACAAATGAAGATAATACCCCACTCAGTGCTATTAGCAAAATTGAGGATGCACCATTTGGACATAGGTTTGAAGGGCAAATATGGAAACCAAAAAACTATGACCCAGATTTTCGCGGCATAGTTACCTTGAGATATGCATTGGCTCATTCGATAAACATTCCTACAGCAAAGCTTGCACTTCGATTAGGTCTAGACCGTGTTGCGGAAACAATTCGGGCTGCTGGAATTGAGTCTGAATTTTCAGTGCAACCAAGTTTATCACTAGGGGCGATTGAAATTGAACCTATTGAGGTTGCGCGAGCCTATTCAACGTTGGCAAATTTTGGTTATAAACGTGACGTCACAGCCATACTTGCTATCACGGACAAAGAGGGCGATCCCGTAGCACAATTCATTTCCATAGAAGAGCAAAGCCTACCGGAGCCGGAAGTAGCTAATATAGTGGATATGATGAAATCAGTCTTTTCCGAAGGGACGGCAGAGTCGGCGAGTCGCAGAGGGTTTAAATACCCGGCGGCAGGTAAAACAGGAACTACTAATGAATTTCGAGATTCGTGGTTTGCGGGATTCACTAATAAATATTTAGGGGTTAGTTGGGTCGGGTACGACCGGAGTTCAAAAGAAGTAGAAGGCCTGCAAAGAGCTCTTCGCCTAACAGGCGCGAGTGGCGCACTCCCGATATGGACAAATGTTATGGCGAAATTACACGCGGGCTTACCCAAAATCGACTTGGAATTCCCAGAAGGTGCACTAGAAGAGTTAGATGTGGATATTATTTCTGGCGGACGAAAGACACCAGCCTGTGAGGGGGAGAACATCATTAAGGAGCGATTTACTGGCCGAAATACCCCTCGATTCGAATGCCCAAGCTTGCCGCAGGAGTAGTGTTTAAAGCCTCGTCGGAGTTCTGCCGATAGCACAGCATGGGCGTATTTCATCCCAAAAAGAAGGCAGACGCTAATAAACGCCTGAAATTTTCCGTCCATCGAGTAAAGATTTTTTTATGGTCGAAAAATGCGAAGGACCCGATCGCATGCTTCGCGTTCCTCGTGGATATAAAAAAAGATTCAGTTGCCGTCTACTTGGATCGGAAGCTGAACCTGGATGCGGCTATCCTTGTTGCGTTTAAATCCAAGGGCTCGCAAACGTATCACGGTAAAGTGATATGGAATCGGTCCATAGACTACTCTAATACAAGCGGGAGGAAGGGGTTCGCTTGGCGGGCCGGTATGAGGTTTGAATTTGCTTCGAAAGATGAATCAAGGTGCTACGCTCAGTTTCGTCAAGAAATAATTGATAAAATTGACAGGGCTACGAGTAAAGATAAAGAGCAGCCTGTAACGAAAGAAAGCAATCCCAAGAAAGCGGCATGAAGCGTCGTTTTACCGAGCTTGGATCAGCGCCTATCGAGCTGAGGTATTGTTTTTTGTAGCACCTTTAGTGGCGATACCAAATTTCGTAGCGCCGGCTTTGCGAGCAATATTCATCACCTGAATAGCACTTCCGAGAAGTACTTCCTGGTCGCCGGCTAAGACGACATTCTTGTTGTCGGATGTTGTCAATCGTTGAGTCAGAAATGCTTCTAACCCATCCAGCGTAGTGGCTTCTTTTCCGACAAAAATTTGGCCAGAAGAGTCTAAAGTAATCGTCACGCCTCGGTTGTCTCTACTGTTGGAAGCCGCCCCCGCCTTTGGCAAATTAACTTTCACGCCACTGTTAGAAACAGCAGAAGACGTTACCATGAAGATAATGAGTAGAACCAAGAATACGTCAGTTAATGGAGTAATATTGATCTCTGAAAATACAGATGCCTCTCCATCTAGATCATCACTCTCGTGGTTCATGTTTGGGCCATTCATTGCCATAAGTTGGTCCCTTGCTTTGCTTGCTTATTCCTGTCTTGCCCACTTATTTCTGAACAGCGTCTTGCCAAGTCTCCATGAACGACTCAAGAGCAAGCCTACTTTCAACAGCTAAACGAGCAGTACGAACTTGAAGGAAGTTAAAAAATGCTACTGCAATAACCGCTACGATAATGCCTGCAGCAGTTGCAATAAGGGCTTCAGAAATACCCGCGGCTACTACAGCAAATCCAGTGTCGCCGGTTCGAGCGATTTCACCAAAAGCCGTAAGAATACCGACAACCGTGCCAAATAGACCAAGGAATGGAGTTGCAGAGCCAATTGTGCCTAGGATCCAGAGGTATTGTTTATAGGTTTGGCTCAGTTCAATTCTTGCCCGAGCAACTAGTTTTGATAGGCTCTCTTCAAAGCGCGGGCTATCCGGTTTCGTTTCGGACATGATCATCAGCATAGCCTGAGCCAGGGGCAGCTCGCTCCGTTCACAAGCAGCGCGGGCTTTATTAATATCTCCGGCGCTAAGGAGGTCGGTTACATGCTGAAGTAGAGTTTTACCATCGACTACATAGCTGCGTTGAGTCCATAGCCTCTCTGCAACAATGGCCCAAGTAGCCAGAGAACAAATCAAAAGAGACCACATTATGAAGCCACCGGCTTGAAAAACATCTATTGTTGAGGATAAAAAGCTCATGGGAAGATGCTATCGATTTTTAATCGGGGTGTAAAGCAAAGCGAAGTCGATTTGAGGGAGAAATTTGTTGAATAAACGTAAATTGTTGTTTCTTTTGGTGACATTGGTTTTAGTCGGAGTGGCTGGGGCTTTGCTAACAAATAATATCCATTATCCGGCAGAAGAAACACTTAGTAACACTCCCCCGCGGTGTGTTCCACACGATATTCGTTCATTCACCCTCATGCGACTAAAGAGTGAGGGGGAAGAGAGGCAAATTGTTTTTCGACGGACAGACCCGGTCCTTAGAGGGGTCTCTGAGTCTGTAAAAAAGCTTAGAGCTAAGTGGGCTATTGAAATGCCGATTACTGCGGAGGCTGATGCGAATCTCGTGCAAAGAATAGTCTCCTCACTTTGCTATATTCCTCGCGCTTTTGCCTTGCGGGCAGGCGATGCAAGTATACCTAATAATTTTCCGCTTCGAATGGAGTTTTTTTGGGCGGATAAAGGCCCACCAGAAAATTGGCAGTTCGCTTTTTCTAATGCTCCAAAGAGTAGACGTGTAGTTATGCGGTTACGAAAAGGCACCGAAGAATTATTTTTTTCGGTACCAGATTTTTTTATGAGACTAGTGGGTTCGCAACTTCTTGCTTATCAGAATCGGCGTGTGATGAGTGCGATATTGGACTCTGTGGAAGTAGTCACGCTGAAAAATAAGGGGCAACTAAAATTCACTTTGGAGCGAAATGGAGCTGAATGGTTGCTGATTCAGGAGGGCAAAAAAAACAAATTAGCGAACGAATCAGCGCGGAAGTTTGTGAATCGCATGGCAACGCTGCGAGCAGTAAGCGTTTTGCAACCAAACAGGGAAAGGGACTGTAGTGTGAACGGTTCGGATTATTCTATTGAAGTTAAAGGTAGGTATATTCCGGATGAACTGATCACATTTCGTATGGAAAAATCTACGGCCTGCTCGTCCAAGCGTCTAGAGACCTTTTCTATTCATAAAGATATTGAAAACTATCTATCCGTTGACCCGAATGAATTCCTTTAGGGCAGCGTTAAATTCATTTGGTTTTACTGGATGAACAAAATGGCCGGCCCCACTGATGGTGATGCCAGTTGTTCGATGCGGATTTAGATCGATCATTTGTTGCACCTCTTCTTTAGATAAGTGTGCACTCAGCTCGCCATGAATAATCAGAGTGGGGCATTGAATTTTCTTAAAATCATCAGTGCTATCTTTGGAGCGGCCAAATTCAATTGTTTCTAGCATTGCGTCCTTGGAAAAGCGCCAGCCATAGGCCCCATCGTTTTTTTTCTCTATGTTTGCGTGCAAAAAACTGCCAACTAGTGGGTCATCACGAAATTCGTAATCAAAAAATTCTTTCGCGTTACTTCTGTCAGAAAAGGGGACTGGAACGCGGTTGAGTAAATTTTCAATCCAAGCCAATGCTTGAGGATTTCCAAATGCGCCGCTATCTTCTAAGATTAACGATTCGACGCGTTCTGGGTGGTGGGCAGCAAAGTGTATTGCTACTCTCCCACCCATGGAATGCCCACAAAGGTGAATGTTGTCCCATTCATAATGATTGATTAGTTGCAGTAGATCTGCGGCATAATGAGCGGGGCTATATCCGGTCTTCGGTTTTCCGCTTTTGCCATGCCCTCTTTGGTCATAGATAAGTACAGGCCTTTCATTGGCAAGATCAGACCATACTTTTCCCCAGTTACTGGCGTAGCCCATGAGCCCGTGTAAGAGAACTAGAGGTGTTTCCTTAGAGTCGTTATTATCGCTGTGGACGCGATGGGAAAGCTCCGAAATAGCTAGAGGGGAGGGGGGGATTTCCAGTGTATTCATGCGCACTTAGTTCCTATGCCGGAAGAGTTGTTGACATTCCGGTCCGGCGCCGATAAAACCAGTCTGGTCATACAGGCCGATCGTGAAGTTAATCAACTTAAATTTTTCCCTGCAACGTTAGGAAATCAGGAGATTGTTTATGGACGAGCAGAATACGTCTGTGAAACCAGAACCCCAGCCAAAATCAAATTCAAGCATGCGCGCAGCAAAGAAAGTTGGCGGTAATGGTAGAGGTCGTCGCAATGGCGGCGGCGGCGGCGGCGGCGGCGGCGGCGGCGGAAAGGGTCGACGCAATGGTGGCGGTCGTGACTCTAAACAATCCATGAGGGAAAAGGAGAGAGAAGAGTTAGAGGCTGAGTCGGAGGCAGTGGATCCGGAGAGTACTGATAAGCAAGTCCTCTACATGACGGACTTAAAGAAAAAGAAGCCTAAGGAGCTTGCTCAATTGGCGACAGAGCTAGGCGTGGAAAACCCAGCCGGTATGCGCCTTCAGGAGCTTTTGTTCCATATTCTTCAATCGACGACAGCAGGTGAATATGCCGTTTTTGCCGATGGTGTTCTAGAGCGCCTGCCAGATGGCTATGGCTTCTTGCGATCTTCAGACCACAACTACCTTCCTGGTCCAGATGATATCTATGTATCCCCGTCTCAGATTCGACGCTTTGGACTGCGCACTGGTGATATTATTTCGGGACAGATCCGCTCTCCAAAAGAGAATGAGCGCTACTTCGCTCTTCTTAAGGTAGACAAAGTAAATTTTGAGTCCCCAGAGGCAGCAAAACAGAAGGTTCTTTTTGATAACCTCACACCACTTTATCCAACGGAGCGACTGAATTTAGGGGCTGATCCTAAGAACTATTCGACCCGAATTATCGACATGATTTCCCCGATTGGTAAAGGTCAGCGGTGCTTGATTGTTGCCCCGCCAAAGGCTGGTAAGACGGTTCTTCTACAAAACCTTGCTCAGGCTATCACCTCCTACAATCCAGAGACTTACCTGATTGTGCTCCTAATTGATGAGCGGCCAGAAGAAGTGACGGATATGGATCGCAATGTGGATGGGGAAGTGCTTTCCTCTACGTTTGATGAACCAGCTTCTCGCCACGTGCAAGTGGCTGAAATGGTTTTAGAGAAGGCAAAACGACTTGTCGAAACGGGCAAAGATGTAGTGATTTTACTTGATTCCATAACTCGTCTGGCTCGGGCCTATAACACTGTTGTTCCGAGTTCGGGTAAGATCCTCTCCGGTGGTGTAGATTCCAATGCTCTCCACAAGCCAAAGCGCTTCTTTGGCGCTGCTCGGAAGGTAGAGGGGGGCGGGTCGCTTACGATTATCGCTACAGCCCTTATCGATACAGGCTCGCGAATGGACGAGGTGATTTTCGAAGAATTTAAGGGAACGGGCAATTCTGAGATTGTTCTTGACCGTAAATTATTGGAAAAACGGATCTTTCCTTGTTTGGATATCAATAAGAGTTCGACTCGTAAGGAAGAGCTTCTTATTCCAGAGGTCGATTTGCAGCGGATCTGGATCCTGCGCCGGGTTTTAGTGCCGATGAATACGGTTGATGCGATGGAGTTCCTGCTAGATAAGGTGAAAAACACTGAATCCAACAGGGATTTCATCGATAGCATGCACAATTAAATTGTGATAGTAACACTCGTTATCAGCAAAAGGATTTTGGCCGGCTGAGGCGCTTGAAAGGTATTTGGAGCAATGAAAACAGGAATTCATCCACAATATGTAGACACAACAGTCACATGTGTTTGCGGCAATGTGATGGAAGTTGCTAGCACTGTAGCGAACCAAAAAGTTGATATCTGCTCTAACTGCCACCCGTTCTATACTGGTAAGCAGAAGCTAGTGGATACAGAAGGTCGAGTGGAGCGATTCAATAAGCGTTATGGTTCGGTGGCGCGCGGTAGGAAAAAGAGCTAAATTCAGAACATCATTGATTTACTTGGGGTGGGCTAGTGTTCAAGAAGCTCGATGCGGTCGAAAAGCGCTTTCATGAGGTCGAGCATCAGCTACAGAACCCCGGTCTTAGTCCAGACGATTTACGCAAACTATCTAAAGAGCACGCGGATCTGCATGAGGTTGTAGGAATATATGCGATCTTTAAAAAATCTTCGCAGGATCTAAAGGACGCAAAAGAACTACTTTCCGAAGAATCTGATGAAGAAATTCGAGAGATTGCAAAAGAGGAAATTTCCTCTCTTGAACCAGAGATTGAGCGACTAGAAAAAGTCCTCAATATTCTTCTGCTTCCAAAAGATCCAAATGATGCCAGGAATGTTATTCTTGAAATCCGCGGTGGGGCGGGGGGAGATGAGGCCGCGCTTTTTGCGGGCGACCTATTTCGCATGTATCAAAAATATGCCGACAAGCGAGGCTGGAAAGTGGACGTGCTTTCTATCAGCGGAATTGGCATCGGCGGGGTAAAAGAGATTTCTGCAATGATCACTGGGGGTCGAGTCTATTCCCGCTTGAAGAATGAGGCAGGTGTGCATAGAGTCCAGCGAGTTCCTGATACAGAATCCCAGGGGCGAATTCACACGTCAACTGTAACCGTAGCTATTCTTCCTGAAGCAGAAGAAGTGGACGTGCAAATCAATCCAACGGACCTAAAAATCGATGTCTTTCGCGCAGGTGGTGCGGGCGGTCAGCACGTAAATACCACAGATTCCGCTGTGCGAATTACGCATATCCCGACGGGCACCGTTGTAAGCATTCAAGATGAAAAATCTCAGCATAAAAATAAAGATAAGGCCCTAAAAATTTTACGCGCGCGCGTTTTAGATGCGGAAATAGAGAAAGCTCAAAAAAAACACGCGGCTACGCGAAAAGCTATGGTTGGAACTGGAGATAGGTCAGAACGCATTCGCACCTATAATTTCCCACAAAGCCGTGTCACTGATCATCGGATTGGGCTTACTCTTCATAGTCTGGACGCCGTGATGGAGGGTGATGTGGATCAGGTGATAGATCCATTGATCGCTCATTATCAGGCAGAGATGCTGAAAAATAGCGCTGAATATGCATAAGAGTCATGAGGGTCAGTCCATAAAGTATGATGGTTTATGAAGAATGACGGTTCACGAAGCAATACAAATAGCAGAACGAAAAATAGGCTTAAGTGATGCTAAGTGGCTAATGTCGCATTTTTTTGGTTGTGGTCTGGCGGACTTGAAGCTTTATTTCAATAATGAAATTGATCTGGGCAAATTGGCCCGCTTTAATGGGGCGGCGCAAAAACGCCAGGGTGGGGTTCCTCTTCAATATATTGTTCGGTCAGCGAATTTTTTCGGGCTTGAACTTTATGTGGATTCAGGTGTTTTAATTCCCCGGCCGGAGACTGAGGAGTTGGTAGAGTTATTTTTAACCGATCAGGTAGGATTAAAGGAAGGAGTAGTTTTTGATATTGGGACTGGGTCAGGTGCGATCGCATTGGCGATTAAGAGTTCACGCTCAAATCTAGAGGTGCTTGCAAGCGATATTTCAGGCCGCGCACTTGCGGTGGCGGAAAGAAACTCAAAGGATTCAAAATTAAAAATTGAACTACAAGAAGGGTATTTACTTGAGCCTTGGCAGTTACACTTACAGTCTTGTTCGCAGCCTTGTTTACAAGGAGCTATTATAGTTGCGAACCTTCCCTATGTGGATGAGGATGACCCAGACCTGGCTCTGGAAGTTAAAATGCATGAGCCATTAATTGCCTTGACCCCGCAGACGCGAAAGCATTCTACGATAAATTTTCAAGCGGCTTGGCTTGCTGATGAGTTGTTTATGCAAATTGAACAATACAAGAATCCGATTGATGCCTTTTATTTGGAGCTATCTGAGCCTGTTATTGATGCTATATTGCTAAAGTGGGGGGATTCTGAGTTCCCATACGACTTTACGAGTAAAAAGGATTTGCATGGTAACCTACGCTTTTTAATTGGAAAGAAAAAGAGAACGTAATGGATTATTTACAGATCGAAGGTGGCCACAGGCTAGAGGGCGTAGTGGAGGCTGGAGGGTCTAAAAATTCGGGTCTAATTCTAATGCTTTGTAGTCTTTTAACGGATGAACCCGTGGTACTTAATCGCCTGCCCAGGTTACGCGATGTCACAACAATGAAGGACTTGCTCGTAAGCTTTGGAGGAGCTTTTGAAGACCTTGGTAGCCATAAAATTAAATTGCAATTAAGCGAATTGAAGTCAGTTGAGGCAGACTATGACTTGGTTCGTACTATGCGTGCTTCCATCACTTGTCTCGGCCCTTTGCTTGCAAGAGAGGGAAAGGCAAAAGTTTCTCTTCCAGGAGGGTGCGCGATTGGAAATAGGCCAGTTGATATTCACTTAGATGGAATGCGGCAGCTTGGGGCAGAAATTCATTTGCGCGAGGGTTACATTTTTGCGGAAGTGAAATCCTCATTAAAAGGGGCAAAAATAATTCTTCCATTTCCTAGTGTTGGAGCCACAGAAAATTTAATGATGGCAGCGACCTTGGCAGAAGGAGAGACTATCCTTAAAAATTGCGCTCTAGAGCCAGAGATTGTTGATATTGCCAATATGCTCAATAAAATGGGAGCAAAGATCAAGGGTGCTGGAAGTAAAGAGATTCGTATAAGTGGTGTACATAACTTATGTGGCGTTGAATATGACGTCATGTTTGATCGCATTGAGACAGCAACTTTACTTTTAGCCGGCCCGATGACTGGCGGTAGCGTTCGAGTTGAAAAATGCCGTCGCAACGAAATAGGGGCTGTATGCAATATTTTTGAATCATGTGGAATTAGTATTAAATCTGGTGACGATTGGGTTGAAGCTTCGGCAGGCATTGATTTTAAGCCAGTCGATATTGTGACGGAGCCGTTTCCAGGCTGCCCGACCGACGTGCAAGCGCAATTGATGGCGTTTCTTTGCCAGGTTCCTGGGGGCTCCACAATTGATGAGCGAATTTTTGAGAATCGCTTTATGCATGTGCCGGAGCTTTCTCGTATGGGCGCGGAGATCTATGTGAAAGGGTCAAAGGCTGAAATCTGTGGAAGGAAAAGTCCATTTCATGGGGTGAAGGTGATGGCCACAGATTTGCGTGCATCGGCCTCATTGGTGTTAGCTGGTTTATCCGCGAAAGGTGCTACGACCATTCGCCGTATTTATCATTTGGATAGAGGGTACGAACAAATTGAAACGAAGCTTGCAAAAATTGGCGCAAAAATTCAAAGGCTGTCACCAGGGCCTTGAAGGCCTTAACCACACTGTGGCTTTGGGTTGAATCCATAGAGAAACTGCATAAAGACAATCTCGAAATCCTCAATAGTATGGTTGCTGATCATCAATGAACTCAGCGAGTGTTTCATAGCGATTTAAGTCAAGAGCTGTTTCAAAGTCGTTAATGGATTTTATGGCTTTCTTCTTCTTCGGGTCCCGACTTGGAAGAGAGATAGTTTTCATAAAATTAAAGAACTGCCCTCGAATGTCGTCACTCATGAGATGCTCCATTAGGCATGAACCCTCCCTGGATGAAGCTTCACTAACTCCGAGCAGGTCGTGGAAAAAATGATAAAATAAAGCTCGGTTTGAAAGAATGTGATGTACTTCCTGATGTCCGTAATCGGTAAGTAGTAGGAATTTTGACCCCTTTTCTTCTGCAATAAAGCCTCGTTTCTTTAGGCCACTTAAGGTTGTGGATACGGAGCCCTTACTAATGTTCAGTTCACGCGCCACGTCCGTTACTCTAGCGTATCCTTTAGTTTCCTTTAGCTTATGAACTGCAAGCAGATAGTGCGCCATAGAATGAGAAATATGGTTCGATTCTTTTTTTCTAGATTTCCTTGTCACTTTTTTCTGCATAGGTCAGTTCTAACCAATGGTTTTGTTATACGCAAATAAAGTTTGATGTTTGTTGTTAAAGTTTAAAATGCCTGCCAAACATTTGGCTTTTTTGGAATTAAATACCAGTTCTGAAAACAGTTGTTTTTTTCGGGGGAATAAATTTTTTTATTTTCTTTGGTTGGACCCAAGCAATAGTTTTCAAACATTTGTAATCCATTGGTGTCAGAGTCATAGATGACGTCTGTATAAAGAAGGCCAAAACGTGAATAGATACTTTGTAGAGTGACAGGGATTGCATTTTTTCGTATGGATTCGGGGAGCCCGTCTAGGCTCTCCGGTCTGCCCGGCTTGAATTCTGATAGGGGCGCATATTTTATTGACTGAGTTTTATTGTCGCTAACAAGCACGCCAGTCCGTAAATGTCTGGCAATTGCAGGGGAATTTGGCTTAGCAACGATTTCCTCAAAGGTGCCTGTTTGAAAATTAGTCTTTCCTAAAATGACTGTAAGGTAGCTACATAGGCTCAGGCAATCGTCTAAAGAATGAGTTACTAGCATACATGGAATATTTAGCTTAGCTATAATTTTAGTTAGGTCGCGCTGGAGCTTCTTGGCTAGGTTTATATCTAAGCTCGCAAAGGGCTCATCAAGAAGTAAGAGCTTCGGTTTTGCGGCAAGCGCTCTGCCGATGGCAACTCTCTGCTGCTCACCCCCAGAAAGCTTAGATGGGTAAGCGCCTGCCCTGTGCTTAATTTGTAAAAGGGATAGAAGTCTATCAATATCAGCTCTTTTAGTAGAATTACAAAATTTAGCGCCAAAACTAATATTCTCAGCCACGGTCATATGTGGGAAGAGGTGGTGGGCTTGAAATATGTAACCAACCCCCCTTTCTGCTGCAGGAAGAAAGCGTTCTACGCTTTGAAGGCAACGGTCATTTAGATAAATTTCGCCCGAAGCCTCCTCTTGAAAGCCACCGATAAAATTTAATAATGAAGATTTTCCGGCGCCACTGGGGCCAAGAATCCCGTGGATGATTCCGGGCTTAACAGTTAGAGATAGGCACTCTATAAGCTTGTTATCTCCAAAGGCGATGCTAGCGTTTTTGATTTCAAGCATTTTCATGCCTTTCAGAATTGCGCAAAATTGCCAGATAAACTACCAAAGACAGGCTACCAAGTAAAACTAAGAATAGTGCGGGCAAAGAGGCTCGCTCCCACTCGCCTTCACTCGTAAGCTCGTAGATTTTGGTGGCGAATGTGTTCCAACCAAAAGGCCTAAGAATAAGGGTTATGGGAATTTCCTTTGCGACTTCAAGAAAAACAAAGACTAGCCCAAGCAAAAGAGCTCTTTTTATTTGCGGAAAATGAATGAACCGAAACATGTCCAGGGGGCGGGCGCCAAGACTCATCGTTGCATTATCAAGTTCTTTGGATATGGAAGAAAACTGTTTTGTCACTTGTTGAAAATTTGCGGCAAAAAATCTGACCGCAAGAGCAAACAACAATAAGAACAGGGCAAGTCTGCCACTATGCTCGATCCTGAGTAATGAAAAGGAGGAGATACATGCGACAGCAAATATTGAGCCAGGTATCGCATATCCCAACTGTAAAAGAGGAAATAGACTTTTTGCACGGATCATAAAGTTCCGATCGATATAGGAAATAACAACAGACAATACCGTGACAGACACAGCCACGGTAGTTCCAATAATTAAGGTATTTAGCGCATAATCTAAAAAACTCTGCATAGGTGTATAAATGCTAGTTTCCAAGGTCCAGAGAAGTAGCTGAAGTAGTGGGAAGCCAACGGATAGGGCAAAACTAGCCCCGACAAATGTCCACGCAAGGACTTGGGCTGGATAGTTGAACTTAATAAGTTCGATTGTAGACTTTTCCATTCGGCTAACGGTATTTTTCTCTTCCCTTAGTCTTGAAGACTCCAGTAGAAAAAAGAGAATTAATCCCAGCACGATGGGGGCCAGGCTAAGAAGCCCTGCGGCCTCAAGTGAGAAAAAGGATTCCCAGGCTCCATAAACAACTATTGAATACGTTTCGAGATTAAAGATCGAAACGGCACCGAAATCACAAATTACTTCCAACGCTACTAATACTGAGGCGGATAAGATGTGGGGCTTTAAATGAGGTAAAACTATATATCGAAGCATTGAGCAGGACTTGGCGCCCAGACTGCTAGCTGCTAGCAAGGAATTTCTGTTTAAGCGAGACAACCCAGAATAATAAAAAAGAAAGCAATATGGGCTAAGGGCGAGCCCAAAAATAAAGCCTACGAAAAAAATATTCTGGGTATTAATGATGAGACCTGACGAAGCTCTAAGTAGACTAGGTAGTGCTGCTCCGTATTCAAAGGCCCCCATGAAAATGAAAGCATAGACATACAGTGGAATTGCTAAGGGAAGCACAGCTAATACAAACAGCACTTTTTTATAGGAAAGGTTGCTAAAGCGGTGTAGTAGGGAAAGTGTCAAGGCATAAGCGTTGGCAACAATGATCGAAATAGCAACTAGGACGGATGTGTTGATCGTTGCTTCTGCTAGGGCGAAGCTATAAACGAACTGCCTTGCACTGGGGTTGATTTGTCCAGACAATGAAAATTGAACAAGTGCAATAAGTGGGAAGAAAAAAAGCGCCGCCAAAATAAAGACGGCACCATTTGCAGCGCGGCTATTTTTAGCGATACTTCACCTCTTGCATTAAGAGCATCGCCTCTTTTTGTAGCTCCCCAGCTTTGTAGAGAGGGAAAGAATTATTGGGCTTAAATTTACCCCAAGCATCCACTTGTGGCGCATTGGTAGCAGACCTTAAGACTGGGTATTCCATATTGATTTGTGCATAAGAGCTTTGCGCGTCCTCAGAGCTAAGCCACTCTAAAAATTTCTTAGCGGCAGCTTTATTTTTACTGGTTTTTACGATCCCAGCGCCAGAGATGTTTATATGAGCACCGTATGAGTTGCCCTGGTTTGGCCAGAAGAGCGCTAATGGAATGTTTTCGTTCTTCTTCTGCAAGCGCCCAAAATAGTAGGTGTTCACAATTCCGAGGTCGCACTCCCCGGCCACGACTGCTTTTAGTACGGAAGTGTCATTAGAGTGGATTTTGGCAGTGTTTGCTACCCAGCCGCGTACAATTTCTCTAGCCTTGGCTTTACCTAGTTCGTAAATAAGCATTGCAACAAGACTTTGGTTATAGACCTTTTTGCCCGTTCGTAAGCAGAGACGGCCTTTCCACTTAGGACTGGCTAAATCCTCATAGGTGGAGAGGTCTTGAGGCTTAACTTTCTCGGTATTATAAACGATCGTTCGAGCTCGAATGCTGAGGCCAAACCATCGGTCATTTTTATCCCGCACATTTTCTGGGATATTATTCTTTAATACATGAGAAGAGGTTTTTTCTAATACGTCCTCACTTGCTGCGAACCAAAGGTTGCCTGCGTCCACAGTCATGTAAATGTCTGCTGGGCTTTTGGAGCCTTCTGCAATAATACTCTGAACAAGTGCGCCAGGCGTTCCAGTTTTGTACTTGATTTTCACACCAGTGTTTTGAGTGTATTGCTTAAATATTTCTTCAATCAGATGCTCCTTGCGGGATGTGTAAACGGTAAGCTTTGTACTTGCGGCAGCGCGGGGTTCAGTACTTGTGAAAAAACTCAGGAATAGAATGAGTGCCGTGGTGATAAGTAGTTTCGATCTGTTGAGATTTGTGTGCATGTCTAAGTCCCTTTCGAAAAGAGCCACGTTACACCGAATGAAATTTACTTGTCAAAAAAAAGTTTTATGAATAAAACTCCGTTTATATATAAATTCATAGGTCGACTTTTGATACTTAGTTATCTTTTTTTACGATTAGGCTTAAAGATTGGTGCTTTTCTACCGAATCATCTTGTGCGGCAAGTGAGGGGTACTCACTGGACGCGCCTGAAGCTGGGTCGGAAATGTGTAAGTGACGTGGGGTCACTGACACAGGACTATTGGCTGAGGGTGGATTCGCAGGGCGGCGGGTTCTTGATTTTACCAGAGGATGGGTAACTATTGAGGAGGTAAACCATGGGGTTACGCATTAATACTAACGTGACCGCCCTGAAAAGCCAGAGAAACCTAAGTGCTTCGAATGAAGGTCAAGCAGATGCTCTAGAGAAGTTGTCCAGTGGTAATCGTATCAATAAAGCTGGTGATGATGCTGCAGGTCTGGCGATTTCTGAGAAGTTAAAGGCACATTCTCGTGGTCTTATGCAGGCTAAGCGGAACGCGGCAGACGGTATTTCTTTGGTCCAAACTGCAGAGGGCGGATTGAATGAAGTGTCTAATATTCTAACGCGAGTAAGAGAGCTAAGTGTACAAGCAGCTTCAGATACAGTGGGTGGGGAAGAGCGTGAGTATATTAACTTTGAATTCCAGGCACTAACAGATGAGATTGATCGTATTGCACAAGTGACAGAGTTCAACGGGGCAAAGCTACTGAACGGCGAAAGTACAGATCTCGAGGTTCAAGTTGGTATTCACAACAATGCAGAACAAGATCGTCTTTTGTACTCTCCACAGAGCTCAGATATTACCACAGGAAGACTCGGTCTTTCAGGTTTGAACACTCAGACTAAGGAGGCAGCACAGACAAACTTGGAGCAGATTGATAATGCGATCTCACAAGTTAACGAAAATCGTGCAGGACTAGGTGCTTTACAAAATCGCCTACAATCTACGATTCGTAACTTAGCGATCACGCATGAGAACTTGAGTGAGGCGAATTCTCGAATCCGAGATGCAGACTTCGCAGTTCAGACTTCGCAACTATCTAGGCAGTCTATTTTGCAGCAAGCAGGCACAGCAACATTGGCACAAGCGAACCAGCGACAGGTAAGTGTACTAAGTCTGCTTTAATTTAGAGCCCACAAGTCAGCGATATTCCTAGCTAGAGGGCCCCATGAGCGGGGCCCTCTAATTTTATTTCCAAAAACTGAGTTTATTTCTCAGGTTTTATAACGCGGTTCCGATAGACCCGTACTAGTAGCTGATTTTTTTAATAGGTTAAATAGAAGTGTCAATTAGGGACTTGGCCTGCACGGGCCCACGCGCCCGCGCACACCAATTTTTGATTAAAATAGTCATATTAAATGAAAGGATAGTGCAATGGGCTGGCGAATTAAGACCAATATCCCCTCATTAAACGTAAGCGCGCTAACTACACCATCTAAAAAATCAGCTCTACTAATTCATGCGCCTTTTTTATGCCGATAAGCTTAATGCCTGGAATAGCATTATCTAATTTCTCAAGATTCCTCTGAGGAATAAAGCAGCGGGCAAACCCAAGGGTCTTGGCTTCTTTAATTCGTTCTGCAATCTGCGAAACCGCACGAACCTCACCCGATAGACCAACTTCACCGATAAATAATGTATTTCTTGGAATAGCTTTTCCTGAAAAACTACTCATTAAAGCCACCATCACGCCAAGATCCCCACTGGTTTCCGTAATGCGCACGCCACCGATTACATTTACATAAATATCTTGATCTCCAAGCGCGATATCCCACTTCTTTTCCATCACTGCAATCAAAAGAGCCGTTCGATTATGATCTACTCCGATTGTTGTTCTTCTTGGCGAAGATAAATATGATTTAGCCACTAATGACTGCACTTCAATCAGCAACGGTCTAGTGCCTTCCATACTAGAAATCGTTGCAGTCCCTGCCTCTTCTTCTTTTCGCTCACTTAAAAAAAACGCAGAGGGGTTATCCACTTCCTGCAACCCACTCTCACTCATTTCAAAAACACCAATTTCATTAGTCGAGCCAAAACGATTCTTTACTGAACGAAGAATTCTATACGAGTGATCATCACTTGATTCAAAATAAAGCACCGTATCAACCATGTGTTCCAGCACTCTCGGCCCTGCAATGGTGCCATCTTTCGTAACATGGCCCACAACAAACGTTAAAATACCCGCACCTTTTGCAAGATGCATAAGGCGGGCGCCTACTTCGCGCACTTGTGAAACTGACCCTGGCGCAGATTCAATTTCATTGCTAAACATAGTCTGAATGGAGTCAATCGCCAAAACATCTGGTTTGACTTCCTCTATTAACTTAAAAATTTTTCCAAGGGAAGTTTCAGACGCGAGCAGAATATTCTCGCCCTTTACTCCAATTCGAGTACCACGCACTTTGATCTGTTGCAGGGATTCTTCCCCAGACACATAGAGAACTTTTTTATCTTTGGATAAATTCTCTAACGTCTGAAGCATGATCGTGGACTTACCAATCCCTGGATCACCGCCAATTAAAACAAATCCACCTTCCACCGCACCACCGCCCAAGACTCGGTCAAATTCACTGATTTGCGTAGTCCAACGAATTGCCTCTGCATCAGTGATCTCATTAAGACGTACCACCTTAGCCTTATTGCCAAGTGCGCTTTTCCGCGAAGAGATGATTCTTTCTAGCTGCCCATCTTCAGCTGGCTTCTTAGAGCCCCCAGCATCGGACAACGTCAGGTCAACCTCCTCAACAAGACTATTCCATGCGCCACAAGAAGGGCATTTCCCCATCCATTGGTAGGCGACATGCCCACACTCTTGACAAGCATACTTAGTTTTTTTTACCGCTTTCTTTCCCATAAGAATGCATTATCATGTCTTCATGTCTCTCGAACACCCCTTAAAAAAAGAGTGCGATCAAGTGGCGCGCTCAATTGATGAATTGCATAAAAAATATCTTGCTTATTTTATGGGCGAAGAGCGGCAACCGCCTTTAGTAAAACGGAAACGGCTTGAAGACACGATCGCTAGACTGCGTGCCGAAGTGCAGCGAGCTAATCAAAGCTCAATTACGTTTATCTATAGGCAGACCGAGGCTCGCTACCAAATATACAAAAGCAAATGGGACAAGAAGATGACGGAAATCGAAAACGGAACATATGCGATTCCCATTAAAAAGCCTAATCTTCCCAAAAAACGCAGAATCGAATAAAGTAGCGACAGCAATGCAGTCCCAGGTAATAACAAACGGCCCCTTTGACTAACTAAGAAGGGCCCGCTCTTTTATTAAGTCGCACCCCAGAAGAACTGCCTATATCTCTCGATGGGTACACAGCAGCAGCTACTTCCGGCCTTGCGCGTGTAGACTGCGGTGTTGGTGGTTGAATACCACCAAACTTACCTCTCCTAAATCCATTCGACTGCGACAGTCGAGTTAAAAAATAACCGCCGATTACGATGAGCAACACAATACCTACATAGATAAGCCGCCTGATTTGAGCAAAAATTCCACCCTCATCTTGCTGTGCTTGTCCCGTAAGGGGACGAAGTGTTTTTAGTCCACTATTTGCCGATTGCTGCCTAAAGCGATTAACCTGCGACCTTGGCGGTTTGTTAGCGACGGTTCCACTAAAAGCCGCATCAGCATCATTATTGTTGGCATCAACCAGCGCCTCACCATGAACCGCGGAATCAGCGTTGCCTTTCTGAGCCACAGGATCAGCGTTAGCAGCTTTCTGCGAATTAGTCTCTACTGAAGCCACTTCCCTCGTTGGAGTGTCGTAATTTGTCGCGACAACAGGCCGCTTAAAATCAATCTCCGGATAATAGCGAAGAACTACCTCAACCTCCAACTGATCATAGTCTGCAATGCGGTCTTGGTTTAAAAGATATAACTCTGCCCACAAACGAGTTGTTCCAAAAACTCTTTCAGAGATCGCTTGTAAAGTATCGCCTCGCTTAACTGTCACCTCTGCATACTTTTCATTACCAAACTGTTGACTACGTTTTAATTGAATTCGCTCAGAAAGTTGCTCGCCATAGCGCTCGATTAGATCCCTCGTAAGCATTTCTGACCGCGGACTAACCGTACCCATATTGAAGTAAACTTTTGTTTCAGATGGCACTGGAGCCTTTGCCTTCAATTTAGGGTTCATACGAAGCAATTTTCTTATTGCTCTATCCGAGTCATATAATGTATATGCAATACGCTGAACCGATTCACCACCAAGTGCTCTATAGTAGTAATCAAAATTTTCACCTGCCCCTAAAGATTGAGAAGCATTTTTAAAACTAGGAGGAGGTGTGCCGCTGACAATATTGTCATCCGCATCTGAACTAGTATCGGAGACTTCAGCACCATTAGCTTCATCACCCTCCTTACCCTCCTTACCCTCCTTGAAAGCATCAAACAAGTCTGCTTCTGCAAGCGCGCCCCCAGAGGGGGTCGTATTGGAGCTACTAGCGCAACCAATCACCGCAAACATCAAAAATGCCAAGACAGGAGCCTGAATCAAAGTCAAATAACTATTTTTTAGTTTCTTGGTAACCATAGCTGCATTTCATCCTCTGTCCACATGATCGGGAAGACCAGAAAACACCTTTAAGAGAAATGGCTGTGTATTAATTATTTTTGCTTTTTCTCGAGTAAAGCTAGGAATTTTTCTTCATCCAACACGGAAACACCAAGCCTCTGAGCCTTTTCTAATTTTGACCCAGGCTCTGCCCCAACTAATATATAGGAGGTCTTTTTACTCACACTGGAACTTGTTTTTCCACCTCGCTGTAAAATCATTTCTATGGCCTCTTTTCGACTCAACGAAGACAAGATGCCGGTCAAAACAAAATTTTCTCCTAAGAAGGAACTTCCGGCGTCTGACGCGATTTCCCTTGGATGAATACCCAGACCACTCAACTCCTGCAACTCTTGAGTATTCATTTTGTTCTTAAAGAAAGCAGCAATGCTTTCCGCTACTGTGTTACCGACATCGTCGATATCGTTCAGCTCCTCAACAGAAGCTTTACCTAACGAAAAAATATCTTCATATTTTTCTGCCAACGTTCTAGCCAATTGCTCCCCAACATGTCGAATGCCCAAGGAGTTGATAAATGAATTTAATGAGCGTGATTTACTAGCTTCAATTGCATCTAAAAGATTCTGAATTGATTTTTCTTTGAACCCTTCAAGCTCAGAAAGTTTTTCAGCATTTAATCTATATATGTCTGAATAGGACTGCACGAATTTCTTTTCAATTAACTGCTTAATAATTCGCGGGCCCAGACCAACAATGTCCATGGATCCTTTCGCTACAAAATATGTAATTCTTTCTTGAAGCTGCGCCGGGCATTCCGTATTCATGCAACGAATAGCTACTTCCCTTTCCAATTGCGTTACTACTGAATCACATGATGGACATTTTTTTGGAAACTTAAATTTCTTTTCTTTTCCAGTGCGTTTATCTATAATGGCCGATACAACCTCAGGAATCACATCACCTGCTCTTTGCACGAAAACATGATCACCAATTCGTATATCTTTCCGATTAATTTCATCTTGGTTATAAAGACTTGCTCGACTAACGGTCACTCCATGCACATCAACAGGCTTTAAGTTTGCGACAGGAGAAAGCACACCTGTGCGGCCAAGTTGGATGGTAATATTTTCCAAAACGGTCTCTACCTGATCCGGCGGAAATTTTAACGCAATCATCGAGCGCGGGCTTCTAGCAACAAAGCCAAGTCCGTCCTGAGCTTCAATTGAGTTTACTTTAACTACAACCCCATCAATTGCGTAGCTCAGCCCCTCTCTTTTATTCTCAACATCTCGATAAAAAGCCATCACGTCGTCTGCTGTCTTTAATACCGAGCTAAACGTGTCCGTTTTGAACCCTGACTGTTTAAGAAAGCTTCCAACCTCTTCTTGCGTCTTAAAGTTGATCTCTCCAGAGTTTTCACCTAAAGCATAGGCATAAAAAATCAAATTTCGTTCCGCTGTGACTTGAGAATTCAATTGCCTCATGGAGCCTGCGGCAGCGTTCCTTGGGTTCGCAAAAACATCTTTCCCGCCAGCCTCTCTAGCTTCATTGAGTCCCACGAATGCTGCCTTCGGCATAATTACCTCACCTCGAACTTCGAACACCTTCACTTTTTTTAGCAACTCAACTCGTAAAGGAATAGATGGGATCGTCTTTGCATTAGGAGATATATCCTCTCCAACTCGACCATCTCCCCTAGTAGATGCGTTGCTTAAAATACCGTTCTTGTAACGAAGGTTCATAGACAAACCATCAAATTTCAACTCGCAATGATATCCATTAGTTTTAAGACCCTCATCGTTTATCAATTTTTTCACGCGCTCATCAAAAGAAAAAAAATCATCCTCATTCATCGCATTAGCTAAGCTCAGCATTGGAATGCCATGAGTGTATTTTTTGAATTTTTTAAGCGGTTGTGGAGCCACTTGCTGAGTTGGTGAGTCAGCTAGGCGAAACTCTGGATTTTCATCTTCTAATTTTTTTAATTCTTGCCACAACTCATCGTATTTATCATCGGGCACTAGGGGCTTATCCAAGTTAAAATAAGCGTGATTGTACCTATGAATGAGGCTAGAAAGTTCCTGAATTTTTTCCATGATTTTGCCCCTGGCCATAAGATAGGTGCCCATTTTTAAAAGCGATAGATAAGGCCAGGACTAATCGAGAATTGACGAGCTGTCAAATCCCCAGCGCTGGAAGAATCAAATAATAGATCCAGTGTAGCCCAAAAATTAGACTTCCATTTTAGATGATAACCAGCTGCAACGGAGACCATGGTTGCCCCATCTGGTTCACCAAACCCTCCGAAAGGAGAAAGGCCAACACTTGCAACAACCTGTGAATTCAGGTCCACTGGACAATTTAATTTAATACCAAAAAGAACCTCGGAGCCGGAGAAGCTCTTCTTACTCAAAAGATTTGCATTTATCGCTTGGTAGCCTAAGAGGAATGTTAAATATATTTTATCTAGTTCATCTTCGAGCAAATATCGGTAGGCTCCATAAAATTCAACCTTATTCCAAGAGGCTGTCACTTCACCCGTACCACTCAGCAGGGCGTCATAAGAAAATCCCAGGATCCAGATTTTAGTAATCCAAACCTCACCAAGCAAAGCCGCACCAACTCCCCAACCCGTAAAAATGATCTTATTATCGGCATCTTCGGCATTTATATACTCCAAATTTCTGATATTAAATCTCGCTCCTACTCTCCCGTATCGACCAACAAAGCTATCCCTATCTAGGCTGAGTTTTTCATTTCCTGCACGAAGTGACATAGGATTAGCTTCTGTACGAAGTATAGGATCATTAATGCCTCCCAGTTCCTTAATAACAGCGAACGAGTCACCTTCTTCAGGCATCCTGGGTTGTGTCTCAGGTTGTGTCTCAGGTTGTGTCTCAGGTTGTGTCTTAGTTTGTGTTTTAAGTTGTGTTTTAAGTTGTGTTTTAGGCTTAACGTTTTGCATGGGCTGCGCCTTTTGATCACGACTATAATTGGTATTGATTCGCGCAACCTTTGTCTTCTTATCCACCTGTTCGCCTGGTCCAATTTGCGTAATTCTTGCGAAAGAAAGAACAGGATCAACACTAATAATTTTACCTGAAGCGACTTTCACATACTCTGCATCCACCAAGGTCTTTAATAGAGGGTGTTGTTTAGTCGATTTGAGCCGAATAAAATTGATTGTATCACCGACACGAACGTAGTCTTTATTTAAGTCAAGAGTTACCGTCTGACCATCTACGCCCGTTACACTGCCAGCAAACGGAATTCGAAATTCAATCGCCTTGGTCATTTGGCTTATAGTCTCTCGCTGCTTATCAATTCGAGTATCTGCCTTAATAGTACGAGTTTCCGTAAACAGCAGAGTTCCATCAAGCCTACGCCAGTCCTGTCGCAGCTGAACCTCATCTCCGCGGTGATTTGACTCCAATACTACAGTTACATCCGCCCCCGTAATTTGTGCAGCTTTTGCATGAACTTTCTCATGATTAGCAATGCGACCATAACCGCGCCTATCCATTTTCAGCGCGCGAGCTACATCTGCGTTGCGAATTAGCTCAAAACGAGGGCTCTCATCGATATAGTTTAAAATAGCATGGTCTAATTTCGGCGCCATAACCCCATTGACATCATCCTTACCCGGAAGCACAAAAATTCGCCGAATATCTAAACCAGGGCGAGTGACCTGCCCTTTTCCTAAATCACTGAAATAGCCAAAAGTCTCCTCTGCGCTAGCATCACTCATAGTAGTCACGAGCAAAGCAAAACAGATAGAACTTGCTCTAAAGAGTAACATTCAATTTCTCTTCAAATACCTTTACCAACATATTAAGCTCAGAGCTCTGCTCCATAACAAACTCAAGTTTGCGGGCAAGCCCATTTAATCGTGCGTCCAAAGCTTTTAATTTTAGATCGAGATCTTTAAATTCCTGCGAGGAGATAGGCGCACTTGCAGCCACCTGCTGTGCTAATGCCCCTGAATAACTCTTAGCTTCACGAAGCGTTTGTTGTTGTGTCGCGCTCGCCGAGTCATCAGACTGCGCAGGAAATATAGCCCTCATTGGCTCGGCTTGCGAATCCTTTCTCATTGCTTCATGTTTCACTGCCTCATGTTTCGGGCGCGCAGATTTAATCAAATAACGCCCGCTAGCCATTTTATACTCAATGGCGCTGCTCTTAATCTTCCTGCGAATAGTTGATATACTAACGCCCTCTTCCACTGAGTACTGAGCAATTGATACCCATCTTGGTGCTTCCATATTCCCTCCTGGTTTCTGGATAATCATTTCTCCATACCGATATTGTAAAAATTGGATATTCAATTGTAAAGTCCTTAATTTACAACCGGTTTGACAACAATACGGCAATAGCCAGATAATAACTTCGTGGTGAATCAAAAATCTTCCGTTTTTCCCCATAAAAAGGTCGCACTTGTATGCAGTGGTGGCGCAACCAAGGCGGCTGCCTTTCATATGGGCGTATGCTTAGCCCTCAAAGAAAAAGGGTTCTCCTTTAGGGGGGGGCTAAGTAAATCGAATAACAGCTCAAATATCCCAGCTAATAAACCTAAAGAAATCTCTGTTTATGTCGGTTCTAGCGCTGGCTCAGTAGTCGCATCCTATTTAGCATCCGGATATACAGTCGAAGAAATTTTTAACGCTTACTTACAGAGAGAAAGTAATTTATCTTCATTAAGACCAATTGGCTATTCGGACCTCTTAAGTTTAAAGTCCTCACCGCATGAAAAGAAAGACTTCAACATCCTCCAGCGAGTAAAAAATATTTCTGATTATGTCCTAAATGCAATGACGAGTCGAAAAATTTTCACTTTGCCTGGAATCTTCACAACCTCTGGTTTAGCGCGTCACATTCAAGCAGTACTACCCTCAAATGAATTTGCTGACTATTTTCCTGAGCTCTATATTGTTGCGACACAACTAAATCATTCTAAGCGAGTGATTTTTTCGAAAAAGAAAATGCCATCCCCCCTAGATGACCCTACATGTATTTATGCAACCAGCGCCAACATCTCAAATGCGGTTGCGGCCTCATCTGCGTTACCACCAATATTTTCGCCTTACGGGATTAAAAACTCTAAGGGCAAGATCATCTATTATTTTGATGGTGAAATACGAGAATCTCTCTCTACACACGTGGCAGAAGATGCAGGAGCAGATTTAGTCATCTCATCTTATACGCACCAGCCGTATCACTATAATAAGGAGATTGGCTCCCTCACTAAGTATGGAATCCCCGCAATTGGTATCCAGGCGATTTACCTACTTGTGGAGCGTAAAATTCAATTAGCAATGTATAACCGTCAACAAAAGAAAGCTGCGCTTGATGCAGTAATGGAGTACTGTAAAAACCAACAATTCGATGAAAAACACCGTAAAAAAATCGGCAGCATACTTGAAGAGAAACTAATGATACGCCCAAACGTGAGGCATATTAATATTCACCCTAGGGCGACAGATCATCAGATGTTCTTCGGTGAACACTTCACTTTAAACGGAAGCGCAATGGAGCGGGTTGTTCAAATTGGTTTTCGTGCCGCTATTAATTCGCTACTAAAGTTTGAATAGACTCAATAACCGCGTTTACTCAATCAATAATCACATTCACTGTCGATGGACTAAAGTAGGATATTCCAGAGTAGCGTAAAGCTCCATCCGGGTTGTACCCATGAAGTAAGGCTCTTCCTGGAGAAACATTAAACACAGAAAAAAGGCCGTTACGCGGTTGCGTAAAGGCGTAGGAGCCGCGAAGAATATTATTCTCATCAAAGTAGTAATCTTTGGCAAGATTTGTTGAACTATGCTCACTTAGAGTATCAATTCGCACTTTTTCCTCTAGTGAAATTTTTCCCATTAAAAGGCCTTTATCCGGATTAAGCTCGAGATCTACTGACCTTGCTAACTCACTAATATATTTTTTTGGGAATACGAACAGTTTCAATTTTGATAGCGACAGTGCTTTTTTCGCAGAAACCTGAAATGAAAATCTATGCTTATAGTAACCAGGCGCTGAAACCTCTAATAAAATCTCACTCCCTTCTACATAGCGAAGCATTGGTAATTCAAAAGATCCAAATGAGTCTGTTTCAGTCCAATCAGCACTACCAGCAATTCTCACTTTTGACCCAGAAATTGGAAGTGGCACCCCACTTTGACTTTCAACTGGGTCGAAAAGCTTCCCCTTAACCGCTGCTTCATGATTAGAGAATCGTATTTTTTTATGAAGGAATTCGTTTCCATCTAGAACGGAAACAACAACTGGGCTGACTGTTTGTCCCAACACAAATGTTTCCAAAAAACCAATCCCTGGCTCTACATTGAAATAAATAAGCTTTCCATTTTCTGTCGTCGACGCTAAGGCGCGGTCAGGAAAGCCATTGTTATTGAAATAAAACGGGCCCTGCGCTTTTAGGCTTAATTGGGTGCTTACTCCAGGCAGACGAACTCCGTTAATAGTTCCTGTATCGATCACTAGAAGCGAGAGTTCGTCAGACTGAGCGATACCTAGCGATCTAGCTAAATGCTTCACAGTCGAACGACTTGCTAACTCAACCTCATTCCCCTTATAGCTTCGATCAAAAGACGCTTCCACCACGCGAGGCAAGTATCCAGGAGCTAAGATCTCTAGCAGAGCTCTTCCTCCGATTGCAGAGGTTTCGAGCTCGAAATGACCATTCTGGTTAGTCACTGCATCCATATTAGTCCCACGGAGTCGCA
Organism: Oligoflexia bacterium; assembly: GCA_011087955.1. Taxonomy (GTDB): domain Bacteria; phylum Bdellovibrionota; class UBA1018; order CAIPTA01; family JAALKR01; genus JAALKR01. The sequence goes on along the minus strand of JAALKR010000004.1, from coordinate 51,666 downwards.
CTCTTGTTCCTGTTATCCAAAGTGGTGCATTAGCATTAGAGAACATCGCTCGAACTCGACCCTTAAGCACACGAGCCCTTTTAGCCTCGGTATTTGCCAAAATTATTTTCCCTTGTGGCTGACGCTCTGCTTGCAACTGAATCGGCACAGATAATAATGATTGAGGGTCATATTGTGCTACATCGATACGTTTTCCATATGAATGCCACTGTGGTAAAGACTTTGACCCTTTTGCAGGGTAGAGTCTTGCAAAAACATAGCCCTGGGCTTTTGCATTTATCTGTAATTTAAATGTGCGCCTCCCGGATGGCAAAATTTCTACTCGAGTCGGAGCACCGATTGGTTCACCAAAACTATCTATCGCGCTATAAAAACCAACCTCATAGTGGCCCTTCGCCTGCTTCCACGACCCAGTTAAAATCCCTTTAATTAGAACTGGGCTCTCACTGAGAGACGCCTTACTAACAGGTACCTCACTAACGGATGCCTTACCGAGAGATGCCTTATTCAAGGTTACAGGCACTGCGCTTACGACACCTACTTTAGCTACAAATTGAGTAGCCATAGACTGGGTAGCCACGCTAGTTGGTGGAGCAGGTACACTGCGCATTAACACAGGCGGCTGACTAGATTGACTAGGCTGGATAGGGTGGTTGGTCGATTGAGTATTTTTTTGGCTGCTCTTTTGACTACTCTTCACAGAAACAGATGAAAATTTATGCACCACTGGAGAGCTGCGCATTGCATTCGTATAAAGAGCAGGCGTAGTTTTTTCTATTTTAGCGTCTATTGCTATTGTGTTTTTTTTGCTCGACTCTCTAACTTTTCTAACTTTGGTGATGGCTTCTGTAATTTCAACAAGAGCGCTATCTGACTTCTCCTTAAAATCTTCCTTTGGCTTGCGCTTCAATTTTGTGACTCGCTTTGATTTTATAACTCG